>CAVFVI010000082.1:0-2198 GCA_963626055.1 Acutalibacteraceae bacterium | reverse complement strand
CCCACAAATCCGCTGCGAAACCTTGAAATACACAAAGTATTCCGGCGTTTTCGCAACAAATTTGTGACGTAAAATCCCTCGCCAAATCTCCTTGCCGAATTATGCGGTATTGCCATAAAATAGGCTGGAAACCGAAACCTTCGATTTCCAGCCATATTTCTATATTTGATGCCAGTTAATCCACCATCCGTTTTTTCCACTTTCCTGTAAGGAAATACACACCGCCGATCAGGAAGGGCATATATCCGGCAAAGGCATTGCCCAGCCAGAAGCCCATAATGCCCATTCCCAGGGCGATTCCCATCAGCATTGCCAGGCCAACCCGGCAAATGACGCCGTCCAGCAGGCCCACAATCAGGTTCAGCTTTGCATTGCCGCTGCCGTTAATCAGCGCAAAGAACGGGGAGCGCATGGCGAAGCCCACATAGAGCAGCACGGCCACTGGAATATAGGTCATTGCCATATCCAGCACCTGAGGATCGTCGTTGAACAGACCAAAGATGGTTCTGGGGAAGCAAATGGTCAGGAAAGACAGCAGCGCGGCAAAGGCCAAATCTACCACCAGAGAGACGCCAATGATTTTCGGTACCCGGTGATATTTTCCGGCGCCAAGGTTCTGGCCCACCATGGAGCTGCCAGCAGTGGAAAGTGCGTTGGTGACGACTGCGGTGATGGAGCCAAGCTTGTTGCCAACGCCGGTGACTGCGGAAGCAACCACACCGTAGCTGTTGATATAGGAATTTACAAACAGCATGGAGAAGTTAATCGCAGCAGATTGGAGGATCATGGGCAGGCCCAGCTTAATGAGCTTGGGCAAAACCTCAGGATCGGGCTTGAAGCTGGCGGGGTGAAAATCAAATCCAAAGGCTTCCTTGTGGCGGTAGAGATAAAACAGCGCCCAGAGAAAGCTCACGGCCTGACCAATGACGGTAGCCAGGGCGGCACCAAAGGGACCCATGCCCAACAGTGCCACAAACACCAGGTCCAGCACCAGATTTACTACGGTGGCAACCGCAATAAAAATAAAGGGATGCTTGGAATCACCCATGCCGCGGAGAATGGCGCTGACCAGGTTATAGCCATAGATGAACACCAGCCCCAGTACACAGGTCATGCCGTATTGCCGCGCATAGTCGAAGCACTCCTGCGGGGTGTTCATGGCGGTGAGAAAGGCGTCCAGGCCAAAGTAGCATACGATGGTCAAGCCCACGGCACAGAGGAATGTTACGGTAAACATGGTGCCGATGGTGCCGCGGATTCGGTCACGGTTTCCTGCGCCGATGTACTGAGACAGGATGACCTGACCGGCGTTGGAAAAGCCCATAACCAGAAATGTGAGAAAATGAAGCACATCGCCGCCGATGGAGACTGCCGAAAGTCCTTCCCGGCCTACAAATTGCCCGATTACAATCATATCCACCATGTTGTAGACGGTTTGCAGCAGGTTGGAACAGAGCAGGGGAAATGCAAAAATCAAAAGAAGCCGGGTGACGCTGCCCTGGGTAAGATCCCGGATCAGCGAGTCGGAAGATTTACTTGCCATTTTCTTTCGCCTCCTAAATATCTAAGGACATTTTAGCATAATTCTGCCGAAAGTGCAAGGAAAAAGCCGCGTCCAATGAAAATCGGACGCGGCTGGGGCTTAGGTCTTTTTTACAAACTTCTCTTTGCAGCTGGGGCAGGTGATCCGAAGGGTGCCTTTTCCCTTGGGTACCTTGACCCGGGTTTTGCAGCTGGGGCATTTGAAATAGCAATAGTTCTTCCGACCCTTGATGCGGGCAAAAAACTGGGTGAAGCGCTGATTTTCCGCATACCGCTTTGGAACGTTCCGGGAGAAGGTGCGGTACAGGGTTAGCACCAGCGGAATGTAGGCCAGCAGCTGGAAGATGGGAAGCCGGGCAAAGGAACCGATGAGATTGAGCACAACGCCCAGAATCAGCAGAAACCACCCCAGCTGATCCACGCCGTTTCGTCCGGTCATAAAGCGAATCATAGAAGCACGCAAACGCTGTAACATGATGAAAACCACCTTTAATGTAATCGCTCCTTATTGTACTCCATCCGTCTGGACGCTGCAATGGGGCAGGGGGATTGTTTACCGAATGTTTACGATTGAAAGAATTAACTGAGTTCAGGGAAGAATGTGGATAAACAGAACAATTTAGGATGGAAGATGTTGTGCAAGATTGTGAATGAAA
>CAVFVI010000081.1:0-2314 GCA_963626055.1 Acutalibacteraceae bacterium | reverse complement strand
ATTTAAGGCAAAGAGCCGCAGGAATCCTTTGTGGATTCCAAGGCTTTTTAACGCGAAATCCGGCTGTGTTTGTAGAAATAGACTAAATTTTCGACTTTTCAGATTCACCCCAGAATAAAAGAAAAGGCAGCCCCGCACAATTCCGGCCTGGCGGTTTGGAATTGTGCGGCACTGCCAAAACAAAAAACAAGGAGGCCCGCTATGAAACTTTATGTAGACGCACATGCAGAGCGTGATGGCAACGGCAGCAAGCAGCGGCCGTTCAAGCATATCAATTCCGCCGCACAGGTGGCCAAACCGGGCGATGAAGTTCTGGTTGCCCCCGGTGTGTACCGCGAATATGTTGACCCCAAGTACGCCGGTACCGAGGATGCCCGCATTACCTACCGCAGCGTGGAACCGCTGGGGGCCGTGATCACCGGCGGTGAACCGGTCAAGAGCTGGAAACCCTATCAGGGCAATGTGTGGGTGTGCCGCATCAACAACGGTGTGTTCGGCAGCTATAACCCCTATACCACCTTTGTGGGCGGCGACTGGTACTTTGCCCCCGTGGTGCGCCACACTGGTGCCGTTTACCTGAACGACCGCCAGCTGTACGAGACCGAAACGCTGGAAGAGTGCATCAAGGGCGAAGTGTACGCCCCCTCCTGGGAACAGGAATACTCGGTTTATAAGTGGTATACCGAGCAGGAAGGCGACGATACCGTGATCTATGCCAACTTCCAGGGTAAGGACCCCAACGCGGAAAACGTGGAGATCAACGTGCGCCGTAACTGCTTTATGCCGTCCAAAACCGGCGTTTCCTACATCACGTTCAGCGGCTTTAATGTCAACAAGGCCGCAACCACCTGGGCACCGCCCGCCGCCTATCAGGACGGAATGGTTGGCCCCCACTGGTCCAAGGGCTGGATCATTGAGGACTGCGAGATCAGCAACAGCAAGTGCGCCGGTATTTCGCTGGGCAAATATTATGACCCCGAAAACGACCACTACTTTACCCACAAGCACGTAAAGAGCCCCACCCAGATGGAGCGCGATGCTGTGTGCCGCGGCCAGTACCATGGCTGGCTGAAAGAAAACGTGGGCAGCCATATTGTGCGCCGCTGCCACATCCACCACTGCGAGCAGGCGGGCATTGTGGGCCGCATGGGCTGCGTGTTCAGCATTATTGAGGATAACCATATCCATAACATCAACAACATGCAGCAGCTGGGCGGCGCCGAAATTGCCGGTATCAAGCTGCACGCCGCTATTGATGTCATCTTCCGCCGCAACCATATCCATCATTCCACCATGGGTATCTGGTGTGACTGGCAGGCCCAGGGCACCCGCATTACCCAGAACCTGCTGCATGACAACACCCAGCCGGACGGCGTGCCGATGGCACCCGGCGCAATGATGAGCCAGGATATCTTTATCGAAGTCGGCCACGGCCCCACACTGATTGATAACAACATCATGCTGTCCAAGGCATCCGTGCGCATGGCAACCGAGGGCGTGGCCCTGGTGCATAACCTGATGCTGGGCGCGCTGACCGCTGTGGGCGGCGGTACCGATATGACGGTGGAGGGCATCAACCAGCCGCGCTACACCCCGTACCATATCCCGCACCGCACCGAGGTCGCCGGTTTTATGAGCATCCTGCATGGCGATGACCGCTTCTATAACAACATCTTTATCCAGAACTGGCAGCCGGAAGAGGGCGAGGCCAAGGAGGATATGGGCTTTATGATGCGGGATAACCAGGTGGTTGGCACCGATGTGTTTGACGATTACCCGACCTATGACGAGTGGATCGCCAACTTTGAGATGGACAAGCCCGCCGATATGATGGCCCTGACCAAGTATCACTTTGCCCACCTGCCGGTTTGGGCAGCGGGCAACGCCTACTTCAACGGTGCCAAAGCGTGGAAGAAAGAGCAGCACAACCTGGTGGATACCGACCACCAGATCAAGGTAGAGCTGGAAGAAAAGGATGGCAAGTACACCCTGAAAAACAACCTGTATGACTATTTGGACGGCATGCAGGGCGGCGTGATCACCAGCGATGTGCTGGGCAAGGCATTTGAGCCAGAAGAGCGCTATGAAAACCCGGATGGAACCGCCATCATCTTTGACAGCGATTACTTTGGCAGCCACCGCGGCGTGGCCCCCATCCCCGGCCCCTTTGCCGATGCAAATGCGCTGGAGAAGGCGGTGTGGTAAAAAGTATTATGGTTGTTTTGTAAATCATAATATCCGCAAAGCAAACAAAATAGCATAGGTAACAGTTTTTTGGTAAAATAGAGGCATAAAAATTCACCGGGAGTGAAAA
>CAVFVI010000080.1:0-2780 GCA_963626055.1 Acutalibacteraceae bacterium | reverse complement strand
TTTCTACAAACACAGCCGGATTTTGCGTTAAAAAGCCTTGGAATCCACAAAGGATCCCGGCGGCTCTTTGCCTTAAATCCTGCTTGTGCTTGCGAAATATCCGTCATTTTCTTTGTTTTCAGATACACCTTGGAAAACAGCCTCGGCAGAGCAAGCCGAATGACCGCGCAAACGGAGGAAACAATACCATGGAACTGGAGCAGGCCCGCAAACGCGCAGCAGAACTGCGCGCTGTGATTGAAAAGAACAACCGTCTGTATTATGACCAGGACGCCCCGGAACTGGAAGATTACGAATATGACCAGCTGACCCGCGAGCTGAAAACCATCGAAGCTCAGTTCCCGCAGCTTGTCACACCGGACAGCCCAACCCAGCATGTCGGCGGCACCCCCAGCGGCAAGTTCAGCAAGGTGGCCCATGCCGTTAAAATGGAAAGCCTGCAGGATGCGTTCTCGCTGGATGAACTGCGCGAGTTTGACCAGCGCGTGCGGGAAGCGGGCGTTACGCCGGAATATGTGGTCGAAATCAAGATCGACGGCCTTTCAGTCAGTTTGGAATACCGCAACGGCCGCCTGACCCGTGGCTCTACCCGCGGCGATGGCCTGGTGGGTGAGGATGTGACTGAAAATCTTGCCACCATTAAGTCCATCCCCAAAGAAATCCCCAACGCTCCTGATTTTCTGGAAGTGCGCGGCGAAGTCTACATGCCGCACGAAGCATTTTTTGCCCTGAAAGAGCAGCAGGAACTGGAGGATAAAACCCCGTTCAAGAACCCCCGCAACGCCGCGGCGGGCTCCCTGCGCCAGAAAGATGCCAAGATCACGGCTTCCCGCGGGCTTTCCATCTTTGTGTTCAACCTGCAGCAGGTGGAGGGCAAAACCTTTACCACCCACAGCGAAACGCTGGACTATATCAAATCCCTCGGCTTCCCGGTGTCCCCGCGGTACAACGTTTATACCAACATCGAGGACGCCATTGCCGAGATCCAGCGCATTGGCGAAGCCCGCGGCACCCTTGATTTTGATATGGACGGCGCCGTCATTAAGGTCAACGACCTTACTGCGCGTCAGGCCCTTGGCAGCACCAACAAGTTTCCGCGCTGGGCCATTGCGTTCAAGTATCCGCCCGAAGTTAAGGAGAGCACCGTCCGCGATATCGAAGTTACCGTTGGCCGCACCGGCGTGCTGACCCCCACGGCGGTCTTTGACCCCATTTTCCTGGCGGGCACCAGCGTTTCCCGCGCCAACCTGCATAATGAGGATATTATCGAAGCGATGGATGTCCGCATCGGCGATACCATCCAGGTGCGCAAAGCGGGGGATATCATCCCGGAGGTCATCGGCGTGGCACGCCATGGCGAAAACTCGGTGCCGTACCATATGCCGCGGGTCTGCCCGTCCTGCGGGGCACCGGTGGTGCACCTGCAGGATGAATCTGCCCTGCGCTGTGTCAACCCGGAATGCCCGGCCCAGAGCCTGCGCAACCTCATCCATTTTGCCTCCCGCACCGCCATGGCCATTGACGGCCTGGGCGAAGCAGTCGCCCAGCAGCTGATCGACCGCCAGCTGGTGCACTCGGTGGCGGACCTGTACGACCTGACCAAAGACCAGCTGCTGACGCTGGACAAATTCAAGGCCAAAAGCGCTGAGAACCTGCTGAAAGCGATTGATTCCTCCAAGCAGAACAACCTGGATAAACTGGTGTTCGCCCTTGGCATCCGCAATATTGGCGATAAAGCTGCCGCCCTGCTGGCCGAGCATTTTGGCAGTATGGACGCCCTGAAAAACGCTTCGGCGGAGGACATCAGCAGCATTGACGGCTTTGGCGGCGTGATGGCGCAGAGCGTGGTGGAGTTCTTTGCCAAAGACGGCACCGCAGACCTGCTGCACCGCCTGGCCAATGCGGGCGTGAATATGCAGTGGCATGGTGAAAAGAAGGGAACAGCCCTTGCCGGAATGACGATCGTTGTCACCGGCACACTGCCCACCCTTTCCCGTCAGGAAGCCGAAGCCATGATCGTGCAGAACGGCGGCAAGGCCAGCGGCTCTGTTTCCAAAAAGACAGCCTATGTTCTGGCCGGTGCCGCGGCAGGCTCCAAGCTGACCAAAGCCCAGACGCTCGGCATCCCCGTGATTGACGAAGCCGAGTTCCTGCGCATGGTGGCCCCCGCCCCGGCAGAACAGCCGGAACCGGAAGAAGAAACCTGATAGAAGATATAGTCTATAAAAAGTTTATAAAAAGAAGAACTCCCCCGGCAAAAGATTCCACATTGCCTTGCGGAACTTTGCCGGGGGAGTTTTTTCTATCTATTTGGATAAGATAAAATCATTGCGCGGTAGGGCGGCCATCTCCGGCCTAAGAGCCGGACCTGCGGTCCGGTTGGCCTCCGAAACGCGCCTGCGGGCGCAGAGCTCTCTGGCACCGTATTATGATTGAATGTATGTTAGGTGCTGCCAACCTGCCATCATCCTGTAGGGCGGGGTCACTGACCCCGCCGCAGAGAAACATAAATCATTTGCCATAACCCAAAAAAACAATCTGTAGGGGATGATGATCGCATCGTCCCGCAAGCGGCCTATTCCTAATATCTCACTCCGCCATACAGCAAATAACCTAGAAGCCGCAGACCGCCATGCCGCACCGCGCTCCCACAACCAACAAAAAGAAAAGCACCGTACCTGAACCAAGTACGGTGCTTTTTGGTGGAGATTACCGGGATCGAACCGGTGACCTCTTGCATGCCATGCAAGCGCTCTCCCAGCTGAGCTAAACCCCCAGAT
>CAVFVI010000079.1:0-2875 GCA_963626055.1 Acutalibacteraceae bacterium | reverse complement strand
GATGACGCCGAGAGCATCATCACCAACCAGCGTTATGCTTACATCAACACCGTGGTTGAGAAGGCTGTCAGAAAGAAAGCCCGCGTTGAGAACCTGACCATCTCCGATAAGATCGACCAGGTTGTTACCAACCGTATCTTTGCTCTGCCGATCTTCGCCCTGATCATGTTCCTCATGTACGCTCTGTCCATGGGTACCTCCATTGCAGATGGCGGCATTTCCATCGGCAGCTTCGCAACTGACTGGACCAACGATGTTCTGTTCGGCGAGATCGTTCCCAATGCACTGGGCGGTTTCCTGGAGAGCGTTGGCGTTGCTGACTGGCTGTACGGCCTGATCATGGACGGCATTGTCGCCGGTGTCGGCGCGGTTCTGGGCTTCGTTCCCCAGATGCTGGTTCTGTTCTTCCTGCTTTCCATCCTGGAAGACATTGGTTACATGGCCCGTGTTGCATTCATCATGGACCGTATCTTCCGCAAGTTCGGCCTGTCCGGCAAGAGCTTCATCCCCATGCTGGTTGGCACCGGCTGCGGCGTTCCGGGTGTTATGGCTTCCCGTACCATCGAGAACGAGCGTGACCGTCGTATGACCATCATGACCACCTGCTTCATCCCCTGCGGCGCTAAGATGCCCATCATTGGCCTGTTTGCAGGTGCTTTGTTCGGCGGCAGCAGCCTGGTTGCTGTTTCCGCTTACTTCATCGGCTTTGCAGCCATCATCATCTCTGGTATCATCCTGAAGAAGACCAAGTTGTTCGCTGGCGATCCTGCTCCGTTCGTTATGGAGCTGCCTGCTTACCACGTACCTGCATGGGGCAACGTTCTGCGTGCAACCTGGGAGCGTGGCTGGTCCTTCATCAAGCGTGCCGGCACTGTCATTCTGGCTTCCACCATCGTTCTGTGGTTCCTGCAGGGCTTCGGCTTTGAGGATGGCGTCTTCGGCATGGTCGAAGATCAGGACAATTCCATCCTGGCAGCCGTTGCAAGCGCAATCGCCTGGATCTTTGCTCCTCAGGGCTTCGGCAACTGGCGTGCAACCGTCGCTTCCATCTCCGGCCTGATCGCAAAAGAGAACGTTGTTGGTACCCTCGGCGTTCTGTATCACTTCGGCGGCGAGCTGTCTGAGAACGGCGACGAAATTTGGGGCGAAGTTGCAAACGACTACACCGCAATCTCCGCTTACAGCTTCATGATCTTCAACCTGCTGTGCGCACCGTGCTTCGCAGCTATGGGCGCTATCAAGCGTGAAATGAACAACGGCAAGTGGACTGCTATCGCCATTGGTTATATGTGCCTGCTGGCCTACTGCGCATCTCTGGTTGTTTACCAGATCGGCGGCCTGATCACCGGCGAGGTTGGCTTCAACATCTTCACCATCGTTGCTGTCGCTATCATTGCATTCACCGTTTACATGCTGGTTCGCCCCAACAAGTACCTGAATGATAACGAAGTTAAGATCGATGTCAAGAAGGTTGCTGCTTCCAAGTAATCATTTAAAATTTAATGTTCCTTTTATAAGAGAGGTGTTTCGCTATGATGGATTTCTTGGCCACAAATTTTAATCTGCCTACCATTATTGGTGCGGTTATTGTGTTTGGGGGCACGGGCCTGATTATGTGGCACTCTCACAAACATGGCGGCGTTGGCTGCGACTGCGGTGGCAGCTGCCACGGTGAGTGTGGCTGTTCCGGCGGCTGCAATGGCTCCTGTAAGGAGAACGCCGAAGAACTGGCAAAGTTCAAACGGATCGCCGAAGAAAAGGCGAAAGCCAATGCCAGCCAGGTACATTGAATCTTAAAGGAAAACTAAAAACTTTCCTGAACCCCAGCGCGGCGGGCCGCAGGCAGCAATGCCCGCGGCCCGCCGCATTTTTTATCAGCTGCACTATGGTGCGGGCTGCTTGATATGGAGTGATGAACATGGCATTGAGCGATGCCCACCTGCGATATCTGTTTGCAATCAGCGATGCAGCTGCAGCGACCCCGGATGTATCTTCCCGCCAGATTGCCAGCGCGCTGGGGGTCACTAAGCCCTCGGTCGTGCATATCCTGAATATTTTGATGCGGGACGGCATGGTGGTAAAACGGCACTATGGCAAAATTTATCTGACGGACCGTGGGGCTTTTACGGTAAATTATTACCGCCGCCTGTTGGAAACAACCCTTGCCGCCATGCCGGAATACCCGTTCCCGGTCAGTGCGGATGAACGGCGCAATGCGGCCTTAGCGTTGATTGCGGCGCTTCCGGACCGGGACTACAGGGAACATTTTGATGCGCTCTTTGCCGGAACGGAGGTGGAAGAAAATGAGCCGCAGCCAGAAAGTGAATGAACAGGAAACCATGTCCGCAGCCTCGGCCTATTTATATAAGGAACAGGCCGAATGCGTGCAGCAGGTGCACCAGTATCTTGTGGAACATCTCGACAGCCGCGTAACCCAGGCGGAACTGGCGCAGCGGTTTCATATCTCCCTTACTTCGTTAAAGGGGGCATTCAAACAGGTGTACGGCCTGCCAATCGATACCTACCTGCGCCGCTGCCGTGTGCAGCATGCGGAACAGCTGCTTTGCACAACGGATTTGAGCATTTTGGAGATCGCACAGCGGGTCGGGTACGATAGCCCCAGCCGTTTTGCGGCAATGTTCAAGCGCGAAAAGGGGATCACCCCGCGGGAATGCCGCCGGGTGCGCACCGACCAGCTGCCGGAAGAAAAAACGATTGCCTAGGGTGAATCTGAAAAGTCGAAAATATAGTCTATTTCTACAAACACAGCCGGATTTTACGTTAAAAAGCCTTGGAATCCACAAAGGATTCCTGTGGCTCCTTGCCTTAAATCCTGCTTGTGTTTGCGAAATATCCGTCATTTTCTTTGTTTTCA
>CAVFVI010000078.1:0-3586 GCA_963626055.1 Acutalibacteraceae bacterium | reverse complement strand
TTGACCCGTTTACGGGTAGCAAGAATACCAAGGCATAAGTAAAACGCCCCTTAAGGGGCCTGCCACGAGTCGGCAATGCAGTTGGCCGAACCGTTCGAGGCCCCTTGAGGGGCGTTGTCTGTAATGTGCCCTTCTAGGGCTTTCTCAAGCCCCCGGCTTGGCCGGGGGTCATGACTCTGGCATATCGCAATGCGTTTTTGCGGAACAGGAACCAATCATCCAGACAAAATAGTAACGCGGGGTATCTTCCATACTGCTAATGGAGGACGGCGATCTAATTTTTAGCGGCTATTCGTCCGTTGACATCATACTTTTACACCTTATTGACTCTTTATCTGCTGGAACGTATACCGGACCTCCTTCAAATATGCGCTCCATCTCATATCTCTTGCGTTTCATGTCAGTGTGTACATATCGTTTGAGGGTAATACTACTGTTGGAGTGACCTAGCAACTCACTAACAGTTTTTATATCGCAGCCTGCTTGCAAGCATGTGGTAGCAAAAGTGTGCCGCAGCAGATGTGGTCTGATTATAGGAAGACCAGCCTGGTGCAGGTATACGCGGATACTTTTACGGTAAGTCCTTGGCTCAACAGGTTTATCCAAGCGCCCGGATAAAAACCAGGCTTCAGCTGGCACATTATTTTTATACATTCCTTGAAGCAGTGTTAGCAGTAGCTTGGGAATGGGTAGTTCTCTTACAGAGCTTCTTGTTTTAGGAGATTGAATAAGGACCTGTGTGTGGCCGTCCTCTTTTGTAATGCGTGTAACGGTCCGCCGAATGTATAGTGTGCCGGATTCAAGATCAAAATCACCACACTTCAAACCGCATATTTCACCAATGCGTAAGCCCATTTGCAGGGCAAACAGAAGTCCCAGCCTGCGTGGTGTAGGAACAGAACGGACATATTGAACCAGTATCTGCTGCTGTTTTTGTGTCAAAGTACGTTCTCTATTTAATGGTACACATGGGAGCTTGATGTCTATCTCCATAGGGCGGATCAGACGCAAGTGACTGGCATAACGGCAAATTCGCCGTACCATTGTCAGACATTCACGAGCCATACAGCTGCCCAACGGCTTATGCACGGTGCTGGCCGGAACTATGATTTGCAAAAGCCCCTGTTCCAAAACAGCTTCGGTTAGGCTTTTGATAGAATAGGCACCTAATACAGGCAAAATGTAATGATGTAAAGTGTACCGATAGTGCGAAATCGTTGATGCTTTGATACTGGCGGAAATTGAGGATAACCACATGCATGAAAGAGACTCAAAAGTTGGATTATCTGAACGTAAAGCGTAAAACGAACTTTCGGCTTTCTTTTGCAATAAAATCTCTTTTACCTCGGCGTATTGTTTTGAATAAACATACCCCCAAACAGCCTTTCCGTCAGCTGTACGTGCTTTAATATATCGTCCCTCATACCGGCCATCCTTTCTCAAATGAATATTTTCACCGCGCTTTGCCATTGCTTTTCCTCCTGAATTACCGCACGATTTCATGACGGATTGGCTGACCCCCTATTTCATGTAATGTGCGGAAAATAATAAGAATATTATCGCGCAAAATTGAAAAAACGTCTGAATTTAAGTCTATTTAGGATTTGTTGCTCATTATCCATTGAAACAAACAGCACAATATGGTAGAATATAACTAAATAATATGTTGTACTCTGGGTGTAGTATGAACGCGGGGTATCCTCCATTAGCAGTATGGAAGATACTCCACTGCGAAAGGGAGGAACGATATGGCACTGCAGCTGTTTGAACATAACGCGAAGGCTTATCATGCTGCGGCGGAAATGCTGGCTAAGTATGGCAAAGCGGCAATCGTTCACCCGACGGGTACGGGCAAAAGCTATATTGCTTTCCAGTTGGTTGCGGATCACCCAGATGCAATCATTTTGTGGCTTTCACCCAGCGAGTATATCTTCAAAACACAGGTGGAAAATGTGCAGCACCAGGCACCGGAACTTTCGCTGCAGGGTGTCACTTTTATACCTATGCAAAGTTGCTCTGCTGCACACCGGAACAACTAAACTTAATTGCGGCCAAACATCCGCAGTATATCATTCTGGATGAGTTCCACCGCGTTGGGGCGGAATGCTGGGGGCAAGGAGTACAAAAACTGATCCGGCGCTGCCCGAACGCGGCACTTCTTGGCTTGACGGCAACGAACATTCGTTATCTTGACAATAACCGCGATATGGCCGAAGAACTGTTTGATGGTCACATTGCATCAGAAATGACCTTGGGCGAAGCAATCGTCCGGGGAATTTTGCCTGCCCCGAAATATGTTACAACAGTTTATCAGTATCAGAACGAGCTGGAAAAACTGCAAACGCGCGTGGATGCTGTGCGCACCCCCGGCGTACAAGATGTGAACCAGAAGTATCTGGACGAATTGCGCCGCGC
The DNA here is from genome assembly GCA_963626055.1 of Acutalibacteraceae bacterium. GTDB lineage: Bacteria > Bacillota > Clostridia > Oscillospirales > Ruminococcaceae > Gemmiger. The sequence continues at coordinate 1,171 of CAVFVI010000078.1, read as the reverse complement.
ATTGGAACAGGCCGATGGCCTGGGTCGGGTCTTTGCACGCCATATGGAAAATCGCAGCGGTAAGTATATTGTATTCTGTGCCAATCAGAAACATATGAAATCAATGATTGTGCAAGTACCGGAATGGTTTGCCGGCGTCAACCAGAAAATCAAGATTTACCGTACCAGCTCCGAAGATCCAGCTGCCAGTAAGGAATTTGCGGCCTTCAAGCAAGACGAAACGGATGCTCTGCGCTTGCTGTTCTGTATTGATATGCTGAACGAAGGGGTGCATGTGGCAGATATTGCCGGGGTAATCCTGTTCCGCCCAACAGTTTCACCTATTGTCTATAAGCAACAGATCGGCCGGGCTTTGACGGCAGGCGATACAGCGGTACCGCTGATTTTGGATGTAGTCAATAACTTTGATGCCCTTTCCAGCATTTCGGGAGTTCAAAGCGAGATGGAAGCCGCGGTGCATCGCCTGTATGCCAACGGTGAAGGGGAAAAAGTAGTAACAGGGCATTTTGAGGTAGTGGAGCAGGTGCAGGATTGCCGCATTCTGTTTGAACAGCTCGAGCAGGCACTTTCCTCTACTTGGGACTACTACTTTTCTCAGGCCAGTATGTATTATGCCGAACATGGAAATCTCCAAATTCCGGTGCAGTACACAACCCCCGCAGGGCTCAGCCTTGGTTCCTGGCTGCAGATTCAACGTCTTGTACGAAAAGGAAAGCGCAGCGGTAAGCTGACACAGCAGCAGATAGAGCGCTTGGATTCCATCGGAATGCAGTGGGATGGAAGAGCGGAACTGGCCTGGAACCGCGCTTATGCCAGCGCCCAAAGCTATTATAGGGAACACGGCGATTTGATGATCCCCAGCCGGTATAAGGATGAAACAGGTTTTGCTCTTGGGCAATGGATCACGATCCGCCGTCAGAAATATCTTGATGGCGAGCTGACAGCAGCGCAGATACGGCAGCTGGAAGCGATTGGTATGGTATGGGATACCGTAAATGCTCGATGGGAACAGGGCTACGCGGCAGCGGCTGTGTATTACGCGGAGAAGGGAAACCTGAAAGTTCCAGCAAAATATAAAACACAGTCTGGTATTGCTCTTGGCATATGGCTAGCTATGAGTCCATCATCCGAGCCATCAGAAGTAAGTACCCGGATTGTTCTATCATCTCTA
>CAVFVI010000077.1:0-3714 GCA_963626055.1 Acutalibacteraceae bacterium | reverse complement strand
GTGGATATCGGCGGCGGCACGGCGGAAGTGGCGGTCATCAGCCTTTCCGGCATTGTGGCATCCCGCAGTGTGCGCTGTGCCGGCGACGCGCTGGACCAGAGCATTACCAGCTTTATCAAGCGCAAATACAACCTGCTGGTGGGCGAACGCACCGCGGAGCAGATCAAGCTGGAAATCGGCTCCGCCTGCCCGCCGGACCCCACCGACACCGAGCACGGCGAAACCACAATGGAGATCAAGGGCCGCAACCTGGTGGACGGCCTGCCGAAAGACATCCTGATCCGCTCCGAAGAAGTGCGCGAAGCGATGAACGAAAACCTGATGCGCATTGTGGAAGCCATCAAGGACACGCTGGAATGCACCCCGCCGGAGCTTTCCAGCGATATCATTGACCGCGGCATCATGCTTTCGGGCGGCGGTGCCCTGCTGCGCGGGCTGGATACCCTGATTCAGAACGAAACCGGCATTGAGGTACACATTGCCGAAGCCCCGCTGGACTGCGTTGCCCTCGGCGCCGGTGCCGTCCTCGACCATCCCGATCTGGCAGGGACCAGACGGGAGGAACCGAGCTACCTGTGAAGGTAGGAGTTAGGAAGTAGGAGTTAGGAGTTTTTGGGCCGCAGGTGCCAAAAAATCCTGCCTGAATATTGAAACAAAATGTAGGGAACGGTCTTGACCGTTCCGTTGCCTTGAAACCATATCCCATTACAGGAGATAATTTCGAGGTTCCGGAACGGTCAAGACCGTTCCCTACGATTATTTTATGGGTTTGCGGCGAATCTTCAAATCACCGTTTAACTCCTACTTCCTAACTCCTACCTCTCCCTTGTCGCTTCCCACCGTGCTACCAGGTCTTTGGTCTGGGCTTGCAGGGCTTCGCGGGCGGCGTTCAGGGCTTGGGTGTCCTGAGGGGTCATTTTTTCGGGCTTTTTGTGGCGGGTCAGGCGTTCCAGGTTCTTTTCCGCTTCTTTAATGCGGTTTTTGGTATCCTTATCCAGCGCTTTGCCCTCTTTGCTGCCAAGGGCAGAATTGGCGCGGTAGATGGCGGCTTCTGCGGCATTCAGGGCTTCGATGGCGGCTTTGCGCTCCTGGTCCTGCCCGGCAAAGGCAGCGGCATCGTCCATGGCACGGCGGATTTCCTGCTCGCTCAGGTTGGAAGAACCGGTGATCGTAATGCTCTGCTGTTTGCCGGTGCCAAGGTCGCGGGCGCTCACCGTCACAATGCCGTTGGCGTCAATATCAAAGGTCACTTCGATCTGCGGCACACCGGCCCAGGCACGTTTGATGCCCTTGAGGGTAAAGTTGCCGATGAGCTTATTATCCTTGGCGAACTCCCTCTCGCCCTGCAGCACCTTGATTTCAACGGTGCTCTGGAACGGCGCAGCGGTGGTAAAGATTTTGGAATACCGGGTGGGAATGGTGGAGTTGCGGTCGATCAAATGGGTTGCCACACCGCCAACGGTTTCAATCGAAAGGGTCAGCGGGGTAACGTCCATCAGCAGCAGGTCCTGCCCGCCAGCGGCCAGGCTTTCGCCGCCAAGGCGGCCGCCCTGCACCGCAGCACCAAGGGCCACGCATTCGTCCGGGTTCAGCGTTTTGGAGGGTTCCAGGTCGATCATCCGCATGACCTTGGCCTGCACCGCCGGGATGCGGGTGGAACCGCCTACCAGCAGCACCTGGTCCAGATCGTTGGCGGCCAGGTGAGCATCCCGCAGAGCGTTGCGCACCGGCAGGGCCGTGCGCTCCACCAGGTCGGCAGTCAGCTCATCAAACTTGGCGCGGGTCAGCTCCGCCTGCAAGTGCAGCGGGCCGTTGGGGCCGGTGGTGATGAACGGCAGGTTGATTTCGGTATGGGTGGCGGCGGAAAGCTCTTTTTTGGCTTTCTCGGCTTCCTCCCGCACGCGCTGCATGGCAACGGGGTCATGGGTCAGGTCCACCTGGTTTTCGGCGGCAAAGTTCTGCACCAGCCAGTCAGCCACACGGGCGTCAAAGTCATCGCCGCCCAGGTGGTTATCGCCGCAGGTGGCCAGCACCTGCACAATGCCGTCCCCGATCTGGATCAGCGAAACATCGAACGTGCCGCCGCCCAGGTCGTACACCATCACTTTCTGGGTCTTGCCGTTATCCAGGCCATAGGCCAGGGCGGCCGCGGTAGGTTCGTTGATAATACGCTTTACATTCAGGCCCGCAATGCGCCCGGCATCTTTGGTGGCCTGGCGCTGGGCATCGTTAAAATAAGCCGGTACGGTGATGACGGCTTCGGTCACCGGCTCACCAAGGTAAGCTTCTGCATCCGCTTTCAGCTTTTGCAGGATCATGGCGCTGATTTCCTGCGGGGAGAAGCACTTGCCGTCAATGGGAATGCGCTCATCACTGCCCATTTTGCGCTTAACGCTGGCAATGGTGCGCGGTGCGTTGGTAACAGCCTGGCGTTTGGCCGGGTCGCCCACAAGGCGTTCGCCGCTTTTTGCAAAAGCAACGACCGACGGGGTGGTGCGCTGGCCTTCGGCATTGGGGATGACGGTTGGGCGTCCGCCTTCCACCACAGCCACGCAGCTGTTGGTTGTTCCTAAATCAATTCCGATGATTTTACCCATGTTGCTTTGGTCCTTTCACACAAGCTGGCAATAGGTTCAGGGGTTTGCCAGCCCTGGTCACACAGGGAACACCAGTAAAGTGCAACATATAGCCCACCTTACGGTTTGTTTACAATTATTGTAGCGCGCAAAGTGCCGGAATGTGTTGCAAAATCGTAAACTCTTATCGGACAATCATCCAAATGTTGGGGTGTATCGTTGACGGGCGGGGGCAACGGTGCTATATTCTTTAGTATACTAAAGAGAAGGAGGCTCCGGACATGCAGGCACTTTCCAGCCACGACATCTTCCAAACGCTGTACCAGCAGATCATGTCGCTGGAATTAAAGCCCGGCTCCACCCTGCGGGAAAACGCATTGTGCGAGCAGTTTGGGGTTTCCCGCACACCGGTGCGCAGCGTTTTGCAGGAGCTGCGCATTGCCGGGCTGATCGAAGTCACCCCCTACAAATCCACGCGGGTCACCCAGCTGGATTTTGACACCATCAGCCAGCAGATCTACCTGCGCAATGCGGTGGAATCCGCCGTGATGACGGATTTTGCCGCGGCCTGCACCCCCGAACAGCTAACCCAGCTGAAAACCCGCAACGATGCGCTGCGCCGTCTGGCGGCCCAGCCCCACCCGGACCCGCGGATGTTTTATGAGCTGGACAGCCGCCTGCACGAAAGCTGGTTCCTTGCCGCAGGCAAAGACCAGCTGTGGCAGCTGATCCAGACTTCGCAGAACAGTTATTCGCGGTTCCGCATGCTGGACCTTGTGGCCGTTGGCGATTTTGGTGATATTGTGGCGGAGCATGATGTTCTGCTGGATGCCATTGCCCGCAACGATGCCGCCGCCATTCAGGCACAGTGTTCCCGCCACCTGTATGGCGGCGTAACGCGGCTGGGGGAAGAGCTTTCGACCAAATATGCGGATTATTTTGTATCCGGCACCCACTGGCCGGACCATCCAAAGGAGATGCAACCATGAGCCGCACTGCTACCGTGACCCGCAAAACGCGGGAAACCAATATAACCGTCACCCTGGACCTGGACGGCAGCGGAAAAGCTGACCTGCACACCGGCATCGGCTTTTTTGACCACATGCTGGACGGCTTTGCCCGCCACGGCCTGTTTGAT
>CAVFVI010000076.1:0-3716 GCA_963626055.1 Acutalibacteraceae bacterium | reverse complement strand
GGGGGCAGGATCAGGCCGTCGTCATCGCCGTGGGTCATGATGATGGCACCGATCAAACGGGTGGAAGCGCCCCAGCTGGTCTGGAAGGGATACTGCAGGGTGTTGTCGCGGCCAGTGAAGGTAACGTCATAGGCGCGGCTGAACTTATCGCCAAAATAGTGGCTGGTGCCGCTCTGCAGGGCCTTGCCGTCCTTCATCATGGCTTCGATGGTGTAGGTAGCTTCGGCGCCGGCAAACTTTTCCTTATCGGTCTTGCGGCCTTTCAGCACGGGGATACACAGGTCATGCTCGGCAAAATCGGCATAGCAGTTCAACTGCTGCTCGGTCTCAGCCTTGGCTTCCTCGGCAGTCTCGTGGATGGTGTGGCCTTCCTGCCACCAGAACTCACGGGTGCGCAGGAACGGGCGGGTGGATTTTTCCCAGCGGACCACGCTGCACCACTGGTTGTACAGCATGGGCAGGTCACGATAGGAATGCAGCACATGGCTGAAATGGTCACAGAACATCGTTTCGCTGGTGGGGCGCACAGCAAGGCGCTCTTCCAGCGGGTCGGAACCGCCTGCGGTGACCCAGGCAACTTCGGGGGCAAAGCCGTTTACCAGCTCGCCTTCCTTTTTCAGCAAGCTTTCGGGGATCAGCACGGGCATGGCCACGTTTTCGTGGCCGGTTGCCTTAAAGCGGCCATCCAGGATTTTCTGGATGTTCTCCCAGATTGCATAGCCATAGGGGCGCAGCACAACAAAGCCCTTGACGCTGGAATACTCAACCAGCTCTGCCTTGGTGCAGATATCGGTATACCACTGCGCAAAATCAACTTCCTGCGCGGTGATCGCTTCGACCATTTTTTTCTTATCGTTTGCCATTGGTTCCCTCACACTTTCTTACAAAACTGCATGCTGCCATGCCGCATTACTGCATATGCTCTTCCACATAGGCAACCACATCGCCCACGGTGTGGAAATTTTCGATCTCCTCGTCCGGGATCTCGACCCCGAACTCATCAGACAGGGTGGTGATCATATCGATCACATCCAGGCTGTCTGCGCCAAAATCATTGATAATATCGCTTTCGGGGGTGATTTTTTCAGCCTCGACATCAAGCTGGTCAGCCAGATAATCGCGGATGCGCTCAAAAACTTCGGATTCCATAGCTTTTACTCCTTACCCGTATCAATATCGTATTTCTGCCGTGCCGGTATCAGCACGCAGGGCACACATATACAGAATGTCATAGTACTTTTATATCGTATCTGCACAGCCTTGTCAAGTTTCCCGACAACTTTTTTATCTGGAGGCTCATCCATCCCTGTACGCCGGTGCAGCGGGATGCTATAATATATAAAGTAATAAATAATAATGAATAAAGAATAATGTCGGTGCGCCGCCCGCGGCGGCGCGAATAAAATAGGTTGGCTGCTCTGACCGGAATACTTTTTGCTGGCCTGATTAAAATGTGACGCCGTGGGCGTCACACAACCATTATTCATTATTCTTTTTTCTTTATTCTTTCCCCACCGCACAACAAGGAGGCACTTTATGCAACTGCACTTTACCAAAATGCACGGCTGCGGCAACGATTATATCTATCTGGACTGCCGCGAAACCGGTCTGCCTGCGGAGATTGCCGCCTGGAGCCAGAAACTTTCCCGCCGGCATTTTTCCATTGGGGCGGACGGCATTATCTGCATCTGCCCGCCGCTGACGGCGGACGGCGATGCCACCATGCGGATGTTCAACGCGGACGGTTCCGAGGGCAAGATGTGCGGCAACGGGGTGCGCTGCGTGGCGCAGTTTTTGTACACCCACGGCGTACCGAAAGATGTGATTGAGATCGACACCCTGATGGCGGGCCGCAAAACGCTGCGCCGCAAGGGCGAAGGGCTGTGGCAGGCCGAGATGGGGCATTTTTCCGCGATGGCGGATACCCTGCCCGCCGTTGGGCTGGGGGCCGGGCCGCTGGTCCACGCCCCGCTGACAGCCGCAGGCAAAACCTGGGACGCCGCCTGCATCAGCACCGGCAACCCGCACTGCATTATTGAGTGGCCGGACCGCGATACCCTGCCCACCGGCCATGCGCTGGCCGCCATCGGCCCGGAGTTTGAGCACCACCCGGCATTCCCTGAAGGGGTCAACACCGAGTTTGTCTACATCGAAAGCCCCACCAGTGTGGTGATGCGGGTTTGGGAGCGCGGCAGCGGCGAAACATTCGCCTGCGGCACCGGCTCCTGCGCTACAGTAGCCGCTCTGGTGCTGCGCGGCGTGTGCCCCCGCAATGTTCCGGTGGATGTACACCTGCTGGGCGGCACCCTTTCCATTACCATCACAGCGGATGACAACATCCTGATGACCGGCCCGGCGGAGACGGCGTTTGTGGGCTGCGTGGAAGTGTGAAGTTAGTTAGGAGTTAGGAAGTAGGAGTTAGGAGTTTTTTTAATTAGGAATTAGCAATGAAGAATTAGAAATTGAATGTATGGCAGGGCCAGAGATGAATGTTCAAGAGCCATATGAAACAAAGAATGAGGGCGGAAATTTCGTTTTATTATAAGGGGGGATTTTCGCGGTTTTTCTTGAATGTGGCGGCGTTTTATGATACCATACAGACATATCATTTAGGATTCCTAACCGCTACAGTATCATGTTAAAATGCAGAGGGAGCGAAAGATGAAACTGAACAAGCATTATTCCGAGCTGAACGAAAGCTATCTTTTCAGCACCATTGCGCACAAGGTTGCCGCTTACCAGAAAGCCAACCCGGATAAGGATATCATCCGCCTGGGCATTGGCGATGTAACGCTGCCGCTGGCCAAAAGCGTGACGGATGCCATGCTGAAAGCCGTTGAGGAGCAGGGCAGGAAAGAGACGTTCCACGGCTATATTCCCAGCGAGCAGGGCTATGAGTTCCTGCGCTCCGCCATCCAGAAATACTATGCCGGCCACGGCGTGGAGCTGGACATGGCCGAAATCTTTGTATCCGACGGTGCCAAGAGCGACCTGGGCAACCTGCTGGACCTGTTTGATGTGGACAACACCGTGCTGGTTCCGGACCCCGTTTACCCCGTTTATGTGGATGACAACGTGATGGCCGGGCGCAAGATCCTGTACATGGCCGCCAGCGCTGAGAACAACTTCCTGCCGATGCCGGACGACAATGTTCATGCCGACATTGTGTACCTGTGCAGCCCCAACAACCCCACCGGTGCCACCTACACCGTGGACCAGCTGAAAGAGTGGGTGCGCTGGGCCAAGGCCAACAACGCCCTGATCCTGTTTGATGCCGCCTATGAATGCTTTGTCAGCGAGCCGGGTCTGGCCCGCAGCATTTACGAGGTTGAGGGCGCTAAGGACTGCGCCGTTGAGGTTTGCAGCTTCTCCAAGATTGCAGGCTTTACCGGCACCCGCTGCGGCTACACCGTTGTGCCGCAGGCCATTGTATCTGACGGCCAGAGCCTGAACAAAATGTGGCTGCGCCGCCAGACCACCAAGTTCAACGGCGTTGCCTATGTGGTGCAGCGCGGCGCTGAGGCCGTGTTCACCGAGGAAGGCATGAAGGAGATCCAGCACAACCTGGACTACTACCGCCAGAACGCAGCCGTGATTGCAGCAGCACTGGACGAAGCCGGTGTGTGGTACTGCGGCGGCCAAAACAGCCCGTACATCTGGCTGCGCTGCCCCAACAACATGGGCAGCTGGGAGTTCTTTGACTGGCTGCTGGAGAC
>CAVFVI010000075.1:0-3946 GCA_963626055.1 Acutalibacteraceae bacterium | reverse complement strand
CTTTTTTACTCTCCCCAGCAGAGCTGGGGGTTGTCATTTTGCTAAAGCTGCCCAAAACAACAGGCGGGGCCCCTGCTTCAAGGGGGCCCCGCCTGCTGCTATGGCTGTATGTTGCAGGAAAGAGAAATGTAAGAGAATCTTATGATAACCGTCTTGCTTTATGCAATGATACTTGGGTAATAATGGGTGTTCTGCTTACTTGATAAAACTGACATGCTTGCAGATCTCTTCGATTGCAGCGTCTTTCTTTTCATTAAAGGTGATCTTGTTCTTTTCAAACAGGTTATCACCGTTTGCGTCAATGGAAACGATCAGCGGACCAAACTCTTTGACCTTGCAGCACCACAGGGTTTCCGGCATACCCAGTTCATCCCAGTGGTGTTCGGCAATGCGCTGTACCTCGGTGGCCGCCACAACGGCACAGCCTGCGGGGAACACACAGTGGATCGCGCCAAACTCCTTGCAGGCGCGCTCGGTGTTGGGGCCCATGCCTCCTTTGCCCACGATCACGCGGACGCCGGTATGCTGTACAAACTCATACTCAAACTTTTCCATGCGCATCGAGGTGGTAGGGCCAACGGAAACCATCTCGTAAGCATCGTCCTGGCCCTGAATAGGGCGGACGATGGGGCCGGCATGGAAGATGGCCTTGTTGCGGATGTCATAGGGCAGTTCGCGGTGGCCTTCCACCAGGCGGCGGTGTGCCACATCGCGGCAGGTCATCAAATCGCCGTCCAGATACACAATGTCACCAATTTTGATGTCAGCCAGATCTTCGGCGCTGACAGGCGTGACCAATACCTTTTTACCGTCTCTGATTTCTACCATTACAGTTGCACCCCCGAATGAGTTGTTACAGTTGCGTTCAAGTCCTTATCAAAAACCACATGGCCGCGGCGGTGGCTCCAGCAGCCAACATTGACTGCCACGCCGATGGTGGACGGGTGGCGGGCGGTGTTCTCAATATGCACGCCCATCACGGAGTTTTTGCCGCTCATGCCCTGCGGGCCAAGGCCGATGGAATTGATGCCGTCCTCCAGCAGCTTTTCCATTTCAGCAGCACGCGGGTTGGGGTTGTGGCTGCCCAGCGGGCGCATCAATGCCTTTTTGGAAAGCAGCGCGGCGGTTTCCACGCTGGTGGCAACGCCCACGCCAACCAGCAGCGGCGGGCAGGCGTTCAGGCCATAGCTGGTCATCTGGTCCAGCACAAACTTGGTCACACCCTCATAGCCCATGCCCGGCATCAGCACCATGGCCTTGCCCGGCAGGGTGCAGCCGCCGCCTGCCATGTAGGTGTAGATCTCGCAGTGGTCATCATTGGGCACAATATCCCAGAACACGGTGGGGGTGCCCTTGCCGACATTGCGCTTGGTGTTTACCTCGTCAAAGGTTTCCACGCTGTTGTGGCGCAGCGGGGCGGCAAAGGTGGCGCGGACCACAGCTTCTTTCAGCAGGGCTTCCAGCTCACCCATCAGAGGGAAGTTGACGCCGCACTTTACCCAGAACTGCAGCACACCGGTATCCTGGCAGCAGGGACGGTTCAGGTCAACAGCCAGCTTCTGGTTGCGGGCCATCGTGTCATAAATGGCCGTTGCCAGGGGTGTGGTTTCCTGCTTGCGCAGCTCCGCCAGCTTTTCCTCGACATCGTCGGGCAGCTTTTTGCCGACATAGGCAACAAATTTAGCCATCTTGTCGGTCATGAGTTCTACACTTTGCTCTTTGGTCATGATAGATGCCTCCTATATAAATTTATAAGGATCGTTTATGAATGTTGCAGGGGGCGGCGTCCCCGACGCCCCGCACAATGCCGGTAAAATGAGGTTGTAACCGCTGCCCGCTCACGGGAAGAACGGATACGCGATGGGCAGAATCACCATGCAGATGATAAAGCTGACCAGAATCAGCGGCAGACCCGCTTTGACGTAATCCGTAAATTTGTAGCCGCCAATGCCAACCACCATTGTGTTGGCCGGCATGCCAATGGGCGTTGCATACGCGCAGGACCCGGCAATGACGGTTGCGATCACCACGGCGCGGGGGTCTGCTCCCAGCCCCTGTGCCAGGGATACGGCAATGGGTACCATCAAGGCGGTGGTTGCGGTGTTGGACATAAAGTTGGTCATCACGCAGGTGATCACAAAGATCACAAGCAGCAGCACCAGCGGGTGAACTTCATTGCCCATGGCCCCGATGAGGGTATCGGCAATCAGGCTGCCCGCACCGCTCTGTTCCAGCGCTGCGGCCAGCGCCAGCGAACCGCCAAACAGGAACACGGTTTTAAGGTCGATGGATTTGAGCGCCGCCTTTTCGCTGATAACACCGGTCAGGATCAGGACGACCGCACCAACGGAAGCGGAAACCTGCAATTTGATGCCGATCTGCTTTTCAAACACCATGGCCAGAATGGCAATGACCAGCACCGCCAGCGACATGTACTGCTTCCACTTGGGAACGTTGGAGTAATCTTTCACGGCGAACTGGTCATCTTCCAGCTTTGCCGTGCCGGAATCGCTGGGCAGGAGCTTGTAGCCGACGAGGGCAAAGAACAGGATGCCTGCAATCAGCATGGGGCCGCCGACGATGAGATATTCGAAAAAGTTTGTCTCAATGCCCAGTTCATTCAGGGCGCTGACGCCCATCAGGTTGCCCGGTGCGCCGATGATGGAAATGTTGCCGCCCAGCGCCGCCGCAAATACCAGCGGCATCAGCAGGTGGCTGCGGCTGTAGCCGCTTTCGGCCGCAATGCCAACCACCACCGGGATAAGCACCGCCGCGCTGCCGGTGTTGGACAAAAAGCCCGACATCACAGCAGTGATGACCATGATAGCCACGATCAGCTGGCGCTCGCTCCTGGCAAATTTGGTTACCAGGCCGCCGATCTTGTTGGCCATGCCGGTTTCAAACAATGCCTGCCCAACCACAAACATGGCCACGCAAAGGATGACGTTGGAATCAACGTACCCGGCGAAAGCCTGCTTAGGTTCCAACACGCCGGTTACGCACAGCCCCACCGATACGATGGTGGCTGTCAGGCCCAGAGGAATCTTTTCCAGCACAAACATGATGACTGCAAATGCCAGAAAGCAGAGGGTGATAACTGTGGGACTCACGAATGGATGCCTCCTCATTTTTGATATAAGATATTGTATCCAATTTATGCTCTTATAAAATACCCGGCCGGGCCCATGACCAGGTGATTCCAGAGGAGTGCAGCCGCTTCCGGCTGCGGAGGGGCGTCATCTGGATTTTCAAATCAAGATATTTGATGTTTGATATTGTATCCATTTGACAACTTGAATATAGCACTCCTTATTCTGAAAGTCAATACCCTAACCCGAACTTTGTCATAACTGCGAATAAAGCGGCGGTGTGTTTGTATGGTTTGCACAAGGGGCGGGAATCAGGCCGGAGATAGACCATGCCCTGCAAAGTGTTTTGCCGTTTGCCGCCAATGATAAACCGTTCTGTAGGGCGCGATGCTCTCATCGCACCGTGGAGAAACCTTGTTGTTTACCGCAAACGCCGCAAACATTTGTAGGGGACGATGCTCCCCATCGGCCCGCTGACTTTTGCTGTATGGCAAGCGATAAAATTTACGGGATGCCCTGCCTTTCTGTAGGGCGTGGTCACCTGACCATGCTGGAACTTTGCCTAATTTCCCATGAAAAATGTGTAACAAACCAACAAATTGGTTGTAGGGGGCGGCGTCCCTGACGCCCCGGACGGGCATGAACTTTCATGCACAATTTAAATATTATGATGTACTATTGGATTATTGCTCGGTAGGGCGGCCAGCCCTCTGGCCGCCGGGGGCCTGGCATAAATTTTGCTTGTTTTTAGGCCCTGCGTAAGGAGCCACCCCTCAGGCCGCTTCGCGTCCAGCTCCCCTCAAGTAACCACTGATTAATTAAGGGAAAATCAGCAAGCAAATGAATTGAATCAATTA
>CAVFVI010000074.1:0-5126 GCA_963626055.1 Acutalibacteraceae bacterium | reverse complement strand
CTTTTTTACTCTCCCCAGCAGAGCTGGGGGTTGTCATTTTGCTAAAGCTGCCCAACACAGCGCCCCGACCGAAACCCGGCCGGGGCGCTGCGCTGTTTTATGGTAGGTTTCATCTCTTTGCCTCTATCAAACCACAGCGGCATCCATTTGTAAAATACGAAAAAATAATGAGCATCCATTCCGTAATGGAATAGATGCGTTTCATCCTGCCTGTGTGGTAAAAAATTGCATGCACTGTATTCCCTTTTGGAATGACTGCATAGCTTTCTGATATTTTATTCTGCAACGTCAAATCGCTATAATGAAACCAACAAGCGGGGCCAAAGCACCCCGGAAAACCACAAAAAACAGGAGGCAAATACCATGAGCATTGACGCAAAAGATATTCTGACCGCAGAGGCAACGTTCGGCAAGCTGATAAAAAATGAGGGTGACCGCATTGACCGCATGAAGCAGGCGGAAAAGCCCACCGACTTTACCAAAAAAGAAAAAATCGTTATCGGCATCCTGCCCGGTGACGGCATCGGCCCCATTATTATGAAACAGGCGCTGCGCGTGCTGCGTGTGCTTGCCGCCCCCGAAATTGAAAGCGGCAAGGTGGAAGTGCGCGAGATCGAGGGCATGACGATTGAAAACCGCGTTGCCAAGCTGCAAAGCCTGCCGCCGGAGGTTCTGGCCGAAGTCAAACAGTGCGATGTGCTGTTGAAAGGCCCGATGGTAACCCCCCGCGCGGGCGATGGCCTGCCGAACCTCATCAGCGCCAACAGCCTGCTGCGCCGCGAACTGGAGCTGTTCGCCGCTGTGCGCCCCATCCGCATCCCGGACAAAAATATCGACTGGACCTTCTTCCGCGAGAACATTGAGGGCGAGTACATCTGGGGTGATAAGGGCATCCAGGTCAATGAAGACCTGGCTGTTGACTTCAAGGTGCAGACCAAACAGGGCAGCGAGCGCATCGCCCGCGCCGCGTTTGAATTTGCCCGCAAGAACCATAAGCATAATGTGACCATCGTCACCAAGGCCAACATTGTCAAACTGGTGGATGGCAACTTCATCCAGGCTGTGCGCAAGGTTGGCGAGGAATACCCTGAAATCGAAATTCAGGAGCGCCTGGTCGATGCCATGTGCGCCAAGATGCTTGACCCGGCTTTCAATGAGGGGATCCAGGTCGTTGTGCTGCCGAATCTTTACGGCGATATCGTTACCGATGTGGCTGCCGAGCATTCCGGCGGTCTGGGTACGGCCTGCTCTTCCAATATTGGCAACAAGTACGCGCTGTTTGAGGCCATCCACGGCACCGCCCCCTACCTGATGAGCCATGGCCGCGGCGAATACGCCAACCCCAGCAGCCTGATCCGAGCTGTTGGCCAGATGCTGATCCACATTGGCCTGGCCGACCGCAACGAAATTCTGGAAAAGGCAATGGACATCTGCACCGTGACCGAACGCAAGGTTGTGCTGACCACCGAAACCAAGGATGCCAGCGCTGCCGAGTTCACCGATTATCTGATCGATACCATCGAAAAGCTGCGCAGCTAAAGCATTTGAAATCTGTCCGCTGGTGTGCTACACTGAAAATAGATTGTGAACGGAGGACAGACGCATGAAAGATTCCGATTGGAAGATACTGCATGAGCTTTATCTGAACCCCAACCTCACACGGGTAGCAAACCAGATGTACATTACCCAGCCTTCGCTGACCAAACGGCTGCAGCATATGGAGCAGGAGTTCGGCATCACCATTGTGAACCGCACCTCCAAGGGGCTGGATTTTACGCCGGAGGGCAAGCTGCTGGCGCAGCGCGCGCGGATTTACCTTGACTTTATGGATGACCTGCAAAACGACCTGAAAGCCATGAAGGAAAAACGCGGGCAGGAAATCATCGTGGCCTCGGCTTACAGCTATGTCAAAACCGAGCTGCCTGATTTGATGCTGCGCTACAGCCGCCACCACCCCGATGTGCGCTTTACCGTTGTAACGGACCAAAGCAACGTGCTGTTCCGCAAAGTGATTGACGGCGAAGTGGATGTGGGCATCATCCGCGGCGATTATGAAGGCCCGGTGGAGCAGTGCTGCCTTGGCAGCGACCCCGGCTACCTGGTAACATGGAAGCCCATGGAGCTGGATTCCATCCCCACCATGCAGCGCATCGCCTACAATATGAACGACCGCACGCACGAGCTGTTCGATAATTGGTGGAAGCAGCAGTTTGGCACCGATGCCCCCACCGGAATGAACGTGGGCTATGTGGATGTGGCGCTGGAGCTGATTTACAAGGGTCTTGGCTACGCACTGTGCTTTTTGCCCGCCAGCTTTGAAAACCCCAACGACCTGTGCTTAACGCCGCTGCTGAACCCGGACGGCACCCCTGTGGAGCGCCGGACCTGGCTGGTCTGGTCGCCGAAATCCCGCAATTTAAGCCCCAGCGTATTGGATTTCATCGACCATGTAAAAAAAGAGATACACCCCAAAAACTAAACGTTTCATCACAAAATACGCCTCGCTTCCGCGGGGCGTATTTTTGTTTCTACAGACATAACCAAATGTTATAAAGGCATTCATTTTGTCGATTATACAAAACACTTTGTGGGCGATACAATAAAGGTACAGTAAATAACGGCCAAGGAGGCATGGTTATGAAAATTGAAAAGAACGCCGTTGCCGGCACGCTGGAATCCAGCGACGCAATGGTCACGGTTGAACCGGGCGAGGGCAGCGTGGAGTTCACGCTGGAAAGTTCGGTCATCCACCAGTACGGCAACGCCATCCGCAGCACGGTGCTGAAAACACTGGATAACCTCGGCGTTGACGATGTAAAGATCCATATCGTGGACAAAGGCGCGCTGGACTGCACGCTGAAAGCCCGTGTGGAGTGCGCGGTCTACCGCGCTGTAGGGCAGAATGAAAACCTGCCGTGGGGAGGTGCTATCCAATGAGCAATCCGAACAAAAAGCGGCTGCGCCGCACCATGATGTTCCTGAACTGCCAGAAGCCGGGCCTGATCAAAGACCCTTACATCTATAAGCCCGACTCCATCATGTTGGACCTGGAGGATGCCGTGGCCGAAAAAGAGAAAGATGCCGCGCGCTTTTCTCTCTACCACGCCCTGCAGGAAATTGATTACCATAACGTTGAGCGCGTTGTCCGCATCAACGGCCTGGATACCCCCTACTGGCGCGAAGATATCCGCGCGGCGGTAGCGGGCGGCTGCGATTCCATCCGCATCCCCAAGACCGAGAGCGCCAAGGATGTTCTGCTGGTAGCCGATGCCATCACGGCGGCGGAGAAAGAGTTCAACATTCCGGAGGGCCGCACTCTCATCATTGCCGCGCTGGAATCCGCCCGCGGCATCATGAAAGCGCTGGAAATCTGCGAAGCATCGGAACGTTTGTTCGGTATTGCCCTTTCCGGCGGCGACTACACCAAGGATCTGCAGACCCATATTACCGGCACCGGCATTGAGCTGATGGGCGCACGCCAGAATATGATCATTGCCGCCCGCGCCGCCGGCGTGCAGTGCTTTGACACCGTTTACACGAACCTGGACGACATGGAAGGTTTCCGCAAGGACGTTGAGGCCATCCACTTGATGGGCTTTGACGGCAAATCCATCATCAACCCGCGCCAGATCTCGATCGTGCATGAGATCTTCACCCCGAAGCCGAAAGACATTATTTTTGCCGAGAAGGTCGTGCGCGAGATCGATGACAAGAAAGCAAAGGGCATTGGCGTATTCACTGTGGACGGCAAGATGATCGACATTGCATTCTACGACGGCGCCAAGCGCACGATTGCGCTGGCAAAAGCCTCCGGCGTGTATAAGGGGGATCTGTAAAATGAAAAATGCAGTAGGCAGAGAAATTCCGGAAGAGATTCTGCAAATGACCGGCAAGGAAGTCTTTCAGGGCAACAACTATAAAGATGGAACCGAGTTCCGCAAACAGGGCCCCATCACCAAGGTCGTGATGAACCACGACACCAGCAAGCTCGTTGGTTCCATCCATGAAGCACTGGTCAAGTGCGGCGCACACGATGGCATGACGCTGGGCTTCCACCACCATTTCCGTGACGGCGACCTTGTTGTCAACATGGTCATGGAAGAAGTTCACAAGATGGGCATCAAGGATGTGACCATCTGCGCCAGCTCCCTGGGCAAGGCACATGATGCACTGGTGCCGATGATCGAGGATGGCACCATCACCAATATCCAGTCCAGCGGCGTGCGCGGCAAGATCGGCCAGGCCATCTCGGAGGGCAAACTGAAAGGTCTTGCCATCATGCGCAGCCACGGCGGCCGCGTCCGTGCCATCCAGACCGGCGAGACGACCATTGATATTTCCTTTATCGGCGCCCCCACCTGCGATGACTATGGCAACTGCAAGGGCGTTGGCGGCAAGAGTGACTGCGGCGTGCTGAGCTACTCTTTCGTGGACGGCAACCATGCCAACAAGGTCGTGGCCGTCACCGACTGCCTGGTTCCCTTCCCCAACTACCCGGCAGATATCAACTGCACCAAGGTCGATTATGTCTGCGTTGTGGATCAGATCGGCATCCCGGAAAAAATTGCCACCGGCGCGGCCAAGCCCACCACCGATGTGCGCAAGCTGATGATGGCCGATTACTGCACCCAGGTCGTTGTCAATACGCCCTATTTTAAGGACGGTTTCTCCTACCAGACCGGCGTAGGCGGCGCATCCATCGCCTCCGCGGCGTCCCTGGGCAAGATCATGAAAGAGCGCGGCATCCACATGGGCTTTGCCGTTGGCGGCATGAGCAAGGGCATGTGCGACCTGCTCGATGAGGGCCTTGTCGGCTGCCTGCTGGATACACAGGACTTTGATACCGCAGCTGTTGAGAGTGTGCGCCGCCCGAAGCACCACCGCATCTCCGCCGGCGCTTACGCGAACCCCTTCAACAAGGGTGCGTTCGTCAATAAGCTGGATTATGTTATCCTGGCCGCACTCGAAGTCGATACCCATTTCAACTGCAACGTTGTTGTCGGCTCGGACGGCGTTATCACCGGCGCACAGGGCGGCCACCCCGATGCCGCACAGGGTGCCAAGTGTACCATCGTCATTTCGCCGCTGCTGCAGGGCCGCATCCCGGCTGTCTGCACCGATGTTAC
>CAVFVI010000073.1:0-5872 GCA_963626055.1 Acutalibacteraceae bacterium | reverse complement strand
TAATTGATTCAATTCATTTGCTTGCTGATTTTCCCTTAATTAATCAGTGGTTACTTTAATGGTTCGGTCGGTTTCGGCATCCACCATCACCACATATACAGCGGATTTCATGCCCTCGCCGGGGCCAACACCATGGCCGGTGCCGGAACCGCCACCACCGCCACCGGTGCCGCCATCGTGCGGTTGTTCTCCGCCGGTGCCGTCATATTCCTGGTCGCCGCCATCATCGCCCTTTTCGTTCCCGCCATCGCCATTGTCATCCAGATTGCCGCCGGTGTTGGTTTCGGGGCGTTTGATCACCGCGCCAATACCATCGTGGGCACCCTCCGGCGTTGCCATAACATTGCCGGGTTCGGAGTCCACTTCCTGGTGTTCCGGAATGTTGACAAGGTAAAGGGCCAGCAGCAGAATCACCAGCATCAACACCAGCATCAGGCCGCTGAACATATCGGTTGCTGGCTGCCAAAAATTCAAATCGTCATCGGGACGCCTTCTTTTCGGCTTCATTTCGTTGTCTCCTTGTTCGTCAGCTCTTCAAACTCCTGGATGGAAAGCGGCTTGGAAAGCAGGAAGCCCTGCCCTTCGGAGCAGCCGCTCTTGCGCAGCATGGTCAGCTGCTCCATAGTCTCAATGCCTTCTGCGGTCAGGTTCAGTTTCAGCCGCCGGGCATGCGTGAACAGTTCTGCAATGGCTTCGGCGCTCTGCTTGCCCGTAAAGCGGCGCAGGTCCAGCTTGATGGCATCCGCCGAAACGGTATCAATATCTTTCAGCACAATAAAGTCGCCGTCAAAGCCATCGATCACTACGCGGAAGCCCTCGGCCCGGAGCTTTTCCTCAATTTCCATCACAGAATGTGCGGCGTTGAGGTAGGCGGTTTCGGCAATTTCAATTTCCAGGTAACGCGGCGGAATGCGGTACTTTTTGACAAGGCCGGTAAAGTACTCCACCACATCCATTGCCAGAATATCCATCTTGGTCACATTGATGGAAAGCGGTACGGGGCGCAGCCCGGCATCGATCCATTGGCGCAGCGTTTTGCAGACTGACTCCCAGATATACTGGTCCAGCTTTGTGATGTAGCCGTTCTGCTCCAGCACTGGAATAAACACGGACGGCAGCACCACGCCCATTTTGCCGTGGTTCCACCGCACAAGGGCCTCGGCACCAATAATTTTGCGGGTATTGATATCAAACTTCGGCTGGAGCTGGAAAGTGAATTCATTATTCTGTAATCCCGCCAGGATCTGCGGCATCAGGATCTTTTCGTGATCCCCACCCACAGCGGGAGCCGCCGGGTTGGAAGTGGAGTATTCCGGGATTTTGGGCAGGCGCTCCAGCAGGTCTGCGATGCGGCTGTATTCCCTGCGTTCCCGGTAAAGGGTCTGCTCTTCGACCGAGGGGATCACGTTTTTATGGAAAGAATCGGTAAAGACACCCAAATTGCGCAGCATCATGTTCCAGGCAAAGCGGTAAGCAATGTTAAAAAGCAGTGAAAGGATAACGCCTGCAATGGAGGTATAGAACGCAACCTGAATACCGGAAAGCAGTGTCTGCACACTGGTCAGGGCATCGCTGACCGTGCTGAAACCGATGCCGCGGATACCGATCAACAAACCGATGAAGGTGCCCAAAATACCAAGGCCCGTCATCATGCCGGGGATCTGGCAAACCAGGGTCTGCCAGCTGTGCAGGGCAAGAACATCCTCGTTGATATACTCGGTGATATCGCACAGGATCTGGCCGGAAGCCTGCTGGTCTTTAACCTTACTGCGGTACTCGTCAAAAAATTCATCCATCGTGCGCTGCTGGAAAAAGCTGTCATACCCCAGCACTGCCGCCCAGGTGGAACTGGTCTGTACTTCGGTCGCCCGCTGGATGTTGCGGGTACCGTGCAGCAGCGCCTGGTTATAACGGATGACAGGCAGCACACCGCCAAACACGCCGGCAATCAGAACAACCTCCATAATAATGATAAAAAGCATGGAGAGGGTATCCGGCGCATAGGCTGTCAGCACACCGCCCCCTACCAGAACTGCGATAACAAATGTCAAGAGACCTCTTTGCACAGCGATCCAACCTTTCTTATAATCAAAGCCCAGCGGGAACGGCTGTTTTGTAACGGCCATCCCCTGGCGCCAACTGCGATATTACGGTAAGTTTTGCCTGCCGCAGGCATAGAAAAAACCAAAAAGAATGCCAGGGACACTTCACTTTTTGAATTACTCAAAAAAGCAAAACTTCCCTGGCCGGTTGCACCACTGATTCTACGCCGCACAGGTGCCCAAATAAGCGCGGCGCTTCAACGTTTCCATCGTATTTGAAAGAGGATTCTGCATCCTCTCTGTTCATGCAGGAGCGGTTGTAATGATAAAATGTTCATTCTGTCAAACAGGCTGGCAGCAGTATTCTGCCTTGTGTTGTCCTGTTGTTGTCTTATTATAGGGTATAATTCTGGATTTGTAAAGCGGTTCATGTGAAAAAATCGGCGAAATCATCACATTATTTTGCCATAATCAAAGTCATTCTGCTTTTATCCCCATGGAATTACAGTTTGACCCGGATAAACTCATGGTGGATGGCGGGCAGAATGGTTTCCACCAGGTCTTTTGTGCGCAGGCGCAGGCTGGAAGTATTGATGCATGGGTGGCAGCCCACATATTCGCTGTTCAGCACATCTTCATCAATCAAAAGCTGCACATGGTTTTCGGTATCGTTCATCAGCCCCAGCACACTGACCGAGCCGGGAGTGATATCAAGGAA
Organism: Acutalibacteraceae bacterium; assembly: GCA_963626055.1. Lineage (GTDB taxonomy): Bacteria > Bacillota > Clostridia > Oscillospirales > Ruminococcaceae > Gemmiger. The sequence goes on along the minus strand of CAVFVI010000073.1, from coordinate 3,112 downwards.
TTTTTCCATATATTCCGGCTTGGCAAAGGACAGGCGCGCGGAGTGAATCTGGGCGGACAGGTCCTTGGTGTGGAACACCTTGGTATCCGGGATCATCAGCAAGTAAAACGCAGTTTCCTGACGGTTACAGAGGAAAAGATTTTTGCAGATGACCGCCTGCAGCGTTTTATCAATTTCCTGGCAGACTTCCATCGTCATGGCCGGGGCGTGGTCAATGCGGTCATATTCGATTCCAAGACGATCCAGTAAATCATAGGTGCGGATCTCTTTGGCCAATCTGCCGGTGGTATCCGCCGGGCGGCCTTTTTGCAGTTTCATCAAAGCTTTCCCCTCTCTTTGATTTGTATGCTGTCTATTATATCACAAACCATGCCAGTATGCCTGCAAAAATGTGGTTTCTGTTCAGATTTTCGTTCAGAACAGGTCCAGCATATTATCAAGGTAAATTTCTTCGCGGACGCGCAGTTGGTATTCCGGCTTTGTCATATAGTAAAGCAGGAACTCCAAAATCAAGGCGCTGCCAAGCCCGCGGCCCTCAATTTTGAAGTTGGAAAAGCCCATGGGCAGGTAAATATTTTGAATATCCTGGATGCCAATAAAACCGGGGTTGACCATTGCTTTTGAAAAGCGGTACCCTTCCTGTGCGCCGGGGGCTGCGCAGCGGTGGTCGGGGCAGGTTTCGCCAAGGTTTTTACGGCTTACATTTTCGTAGCAGCGCTTCCTGTCCTTGCAGCCAAACCAGCAGCATTCATTGCAAAGGAATTCCACTTTGTCTTTCTGGGGCTGGGGTAGATTGTTCAACTGTTCAAGCTTCTTATTCAGCCGGAAATCCGGCACAACATAGCGGAAGTCGTCCCGGTTCAATTCTGCCTGTAACTGCGGGAACTCCGTGAGCACCTTGGTTGTTGAGGAGACAAAGTAAAGCCCCGGATAGCGGCTTTCCAGATACTTGAGCAGCAAGTCCGAATGGACAATGACACCGTTTTGTGCGCCGCCGCTGTTTTCAAACAGCTTGCATAGGGCGTTGCACTTTTTGTCCGCCAGGTGTTCTTTCCGCAGCAGGGAGTTACTGAACGTCAGCCGAGCGGATATCTCATATTCGCGCATGAGGGCCAGAACATCTTCGGGTTCCTGCACACCAAAGCTTGTGCGGCCGCCGCCCCAGATGCAGTCAGCCGGGGCACCATAAATGGAGCCGATGGCGCACCAGTCATAAAAATATTCTCTGTGATGATAGTATAGCGGCAGGAACATGCGGTACAGCTCATAAAATTCAAACAACCCCGGCAGATGGTAATATGCCACGCCGGGCTTTAAGGGATTCTTTATTTTATCGTCCATCTTGCGTTTTTGCGTGCTCCCCTTCCGGTGCGATTTTCAACTGCTTTATTCTAGCATCTTTTTCCGCTGAAAGTAAAGCAGGAAGCAAAAAGGCGGACAGCCGTCTTTACCGCTGCCCGCCCAAATGTAACATGCTATTTTGTTTTGTAGGGGAATGTGTCAGTCATCCAGCTTGATTTTCTCTTTCAGCACCACGCAGCCAGCCATATCACCAATGACGTTCACACAGGTAGCGCCCATATCGCACAGGGTATTGATGCTGATATAAACGCCCATTACGCCCGCCGGGAGACCCGCCATGGTGGCCAGCGCGGCAAACGAGGCGATAGCACCGCCGGGGATGCCGGGGGTGCCCACGGACAGGATCACATTTGCCAGCAGGATCACAATCATCATGGAGGTGCTGACCTCAACGCCGCAGGCATTGGCGAAAAACACGATCATGAACGACATCACGATGGAAACGGCATCCATGTTGACCGTTGCGCCCAGAGGGATGGCGATACTGGTGATTTTATCGGAAACGTCCATCTCGTCCTCCATGCACTGCTTGCTGAGGGGGATGGTGGCCGAGCTGGAGCAGGTGCCAAAGGCGTTCAGGGCTGCCGGCAGGCAGGCTTTGACAAACTTTACCGGGCTCGCCTTACCCAAGAACTTAACGGAACCGCCGTACACGATAGCAGCGAACGAGAAGAAGGTAACGTAAAGAACGACCAGCAGCGTTGCGAGGGAAAGAATGGTTTCGGTGCCGTTGGCTTCTACCACCGGAACAATGGTGCAGAAAACGCCGATGGGGGTAAAGTACATCACGGTGCTGATGATTTTCAGGCAGACTTCGTTGCCGGATTCAATTACTTTCAGCAGCGGCTCGCCCTTTTCGCCGATTGCAACAAGGGTAAAGCCGATAATGACCGCAAAAGTCAGCACCTGCAGCATATTGCCGTTAGCAAAAGCCGCCACCGGGTTGGAGGGGATCAGGTTTTTGACAGTATCCAGAATGCCGGTCATTTTGCTGGCTTCGATATCGGAGGTTGCCATTTCAAACCGGACACCCTTGCCAAGGTTGATGGCTCTGGGGATAATCAGCCCCACAAAGCTTGCCAGCGCTGTAGTGAACAGGAAGAACATCATGGCGCCGCCGGTAATTTTGCCGGTGGTTTTGGCGTTGCCGATGCTGGTAATGCCCACCACGATAGAGCAGAACACCAGCGGGAAGATCATCATGTTCAGCGCATTCATGTAAATGCTGCCAAGCAATGTGGTAACGGTCAGAACCACCTCAAAGCGGTTTGCCAGAAAAAGCCCGGTCAGGATGCCAAGCACCAGGCCGATAAAAATTGCGCTGGTGATGTGCTCCTGATACCGTGCAAAAAGTGATTTTGGGGATGCTGTGCTGTCTTGCGTGGAATTCATGTCAGTAGCTCCTTTTGAATTTTGTCTTTTTTATTATATTCCTGTGGGGAGAATTGGACAAGAAAAAACTTCACGTTCCACACAAAAAACAAAAATATTTCTTAAAGAAAAAGGACCCACGGCGTTGTGGGTCCCCCTTGGGTTCAGATTATAAGTTATTCTGCTGCGGCGTTTGACCGTTTGCGGATCTCCAGCAATACGATGGTCAAAATCACCAGCGAGCAAAGCAGGGTCAGCCACCAGTTTTCGGTAAAGCCGGCAATCAGGTAGCCAACAATGCACACGCCAATGACCACAAAGGCATACTGCATCTGGGTCTGCACATGGTTGATATGGTTGGACTGGGCACCGGAGCTGG
>CAVFVI010000072.1:0-6107 GCA_963626055.1 Acutalibacteraceae bacterium | reverse complement strand
TTGCCTTAAATCCTGCTTGTGTTTGCGAAATATCCGTCATTTTCTTTGTTTTCAGACACACCTTGATGTTGAATTGCAGCGCAGCAAAGCGCACAACAACGGTGGGCTGAAACTGGGTGAAACATAGAATTTTCAAAAATAAAACCAGATGGCACATTTTTTATCCAAAATGCGCTTGCAGAAAATGTAAAATACGTTATACTTGCAGGTAAAGATTTTTGCAAGAAGTTAACCTTGTGAAACATCACTAACTGTAGCCCAGGGATGTGTGCAGCAACTTGCGCCCCCTGGGGATGTCGAATTAAATAGAGAGGAGTTCAACGTATTATGGTGAACGTAAAGAAGGTAGCAATTTTTGTTGGTGGTATGCTGTTTGGTTCCGCTGGTTTCAAGATCCTGGCCAGCAAGGATGCCAAGAAGGTCTACACCCAGACCACCGCAGCCGTTCTGCGTATGAAGGACTGCACCATGGAGACTGTCAGCCGCGTTCAGGAAGAGGCTGGCGACATTCTGGCAGATGCAAAGGCCATCAACGAAGCCCGCGCAGCCGCTGCTGAACAGGAAGTTATCGCTGACGACGCTGCTGAAAGCGCCGCAGAATAATTGCTTCTTTTGGGCCGCCTGCGGGCGGCCCTTTTTATGTGGCGGGGTACAGCAGCCAGGGTGTATCAGAAAATCGAAAATATAGTCTGTTTCTGCAAACACAGCGAGATCTTGCGGTAAAAAGCCTTGGAATCCACAAGGAATTCCGGCGGCCCTTTGCCTTAAATCCGGCTTGTGTTTGCGAAATATCCGCCATTTTCTTTGTTTTCAGATACACCTTAAACGGATGATGCCATTAGTGCTGTGCCCGGATCAATGTAGCATTTGGGAAAGCTGAATAAGGAAATACAACTATGAAATGTACAATTTTACATGAAGGCCGCGGCCGTATGCGCGTGCATGTAAATGCCGTGCGTATGACCCTGCACCGTGCAGACGTTTTGGAAGCATACCTGAACCATTCGGATGCCATTGAACATGCCAAAGTGTATGAACGCACCGGTGACGTTCTCATCGAGTATAAGGGCAGCCGTGCGGATGCGATTGCGGTGTTGAGCCACTATAAATTTGATGACCCGGATCTGGATGCGCTGGTTACTTCGGCGGACAGCCGCAAGATCAACCAGGAATACCAGGAGCGCTTTGTCAATCTGGTGGTGTTCCGCGCCTTCCGCAAACTGTTCCTGCCCGCTCCGGTGCGGGCGGTTATCACGGTGTTTAAGGCAGTCGGCTTTATCCGCCGCGGCTTGGCCTGCCTGTGGCATCGCAAGCTGGAAGTGGAAGTGCTGGATGCACTTTCCATCGGTGTATCGCTGCTGCGCGGTGACTTTAATACCGCCGGTTCCGTCATGTTCTTGCTCAACGTGGGCGCACTGTTGGAAGAATGGACCCGCAAAAAGAGCCTGGACGACCTGGCTCGCAGTATGTCTCTGAACGTTGACCGCGTTTGGGTGCGCAGCCAGGGCACCGAGGTCCTGCTGCCCATCACCAAGGTCAAGGCAGGGGATGAGATCGTTGTGCGCTCCGGCAACATGGTGCCGCTGGATGGTACCGTGATCGAGGGCGAAGCCATGATCAACCAGGCCGCCCTGACCGGTGAGTCGATGCCGGTGCGCAAGATTGCGGGTGCAACTGTTTATGCAGGTACCGTTGTTGAGGAAGGCGAATGTGTTTTTGCTGCAAACGCCGTGGATGGTGCCAGCCGCTACGATAAGATCGTATCCATGATCGAAGAGTCCGAAAAGCTCAAATCCGGCACGGAAAACCGCGCCCTGGAGCTGGCGGACCGCCTGGTGCCGTGGTGCCTGGCTGGTACGGTCGTGACCTATGCGCTCACCCGCAATGTTACCCGCGCCATCTCGATTTTGATGGTCGATTTCTCCTGCGCGCTCAAGCTTTCCATGCCGCTGGCCGTTCTCTCTGCCATGCGTGAATGCGGTTCTTACCACATCACCGTCAAGGGCGGCAAGTACCTGGAAGCCCTGTCCAAGGCAGATACCATCGTGTTTGACAAAACCGGTACCTTGACCCATGCAAGCCCCAAAGTGGTCAAAATTGTGCCGTTCTCCGGCTGCGATGAGGAGGAAGTCCTCAAGCTGGCCGCCTGCCTGGAAGAGCACTTCCCGCATTCCATGGCAAACGCCGTGGTGCGTGCTGCCAAGGAGCGCGGCATCACCCATGAGGAGATGCACACCGAAGTGGAGTACATCGTGGCCCATGGTATTGCAAGCCGCGTGCGCGGGGAACGTGTTGTGATCGGCAGCCATCACTTTGTGTTCGAGGATGAAAAGTGCGTTATTCCCGCTGCGGAACAGCAGAAGTTTGACGATCTGGAACCGGAATATTCGCATCTGTATCTGGCTGCCTGCGGCCAGCTGGTGGGCGTTATCTGCATTGCGGACCCGCTGCGCCCCGAAGCTCGCCGTGTGCTGCGTCAGCTGCGCGCCATCGGTATTACCAACACCGTGATGATGACCGGCGACAGCGACCGCACCGCAGCCGCGATTGCCCGCCAGGTGGGCGTTGACCAGTATTTCTCGGAGGTTCTGCCGGAAGATAAGGCAGAGTATGTCCAAAAAGCAAAGGCAGAAGGCCATACCGTTGTCATGATCGGCGACGGCATCAACGATTCCCCGGCTTTGTCTGCTGCCGATGTCGGCATCGCCATCAACTCCGGCGCAGCCATTGCACGCGAAATTGCCGATATCACCATCAAGGCCGATAGCCTGGAGGAACTGGTGCAGCTCAAGAGCATTGCCAACGCCATGCAGCGCCGTGTGGCAAGCAACTATCGCTTTGTGCTGAGCTTTAACTTTGCCCTGATCATTCTGGGCGCCCTGGGCATTTTGCAGCCGGCAACCTCGGCCATGCTGCATAACCTTTCCACCATCGGCATCAGCCTGAAGAGCATGACGAACCTGCTGCCCGAAAAGCCGCAGGGCCAGCTGCAGCAGGAGAACACGAAAGCCTAATGCAGGCACTAATCGCATGAAAACGCAGCCACAATAATCAGGTGGGCTGCTGCCAGCAGATGAAAAAGTATGGCAGAACGATGAAAAGAGAGCTGAAAAGAAAAAATACGAAAAAAATTAAATTTTTTCAGAAAAAAGCTTGACTTTCTTTAGAAGTCTGTTATAATAATACCTGTTGATGACAGCAGCCCACGTTCGACCGGGTGTAGCGCAGTTTTGGTAGCGCGCTTGAATGGGGTTCAAGAGGCCGTGAGTTCGACTCTCGCCACTCGGACCAAACAGTGAGTTGAGTTTTCAACGAAAGAAAGCCGCTAAGCAGTGATGCTTGGCGGTTTTTTCTTTGTATCAAAGCGTATCAAAATGTATATTATTCATGGTACATTCATGGTGCAAAAATTTTATGCAGGTTTTTACAATCCACTTTATAGGGATTTTGGTGCGTTTTTAGTGCGGATCTGTTATAACAATAAAAACGGTCGGCTGCCCGATGTGGGAACAGCTGACCGTTTTTACATAAATAGATCGTCAACCTGGCCAACAGGCCGGCATGGTAATAATGTGCCATTTGTCTGTTATCTTTTCATCTATTCCAACAGCGAAGCGGCATCACTACCTGCGTGCCCCAATGATAAATGAACGATTATTCATCCCCGGTGCATCAAACGCTTTTTAACAAACAGAGAAGCGCGCCAAAAGCGGTTATTCCATCCGCCCATCGCCGCCCATCAGGGCGGTCATTTCCTCAATGCGTTCCAAGGGGAACGGCGGCTCACAAAGCGGCTTCATGGCAATGCTCATTAGCTTCATGGGGTTGTCGTCTGCGGCTACCCGGTTGGAACTGAGCTTGCCGCAGCGCTTGCAGCGGTGGATAATGGCCCATTCACCGCCTTTGCGCACCCAGACGGCAATCGGCTCCATAATGCCGCCGCAGTCGGCTGCGCGGTCGCCGGGTTTTTCATCTACATGAAGGCTGGACAGGCAGTTGGGGCAATGGTTGCGGTGCCCGCTGCCCGCATCCTGCGGCGTACACAGCCGCCCACAGACTTTGCAGGTAAAGCTGTCAGTACAATTATGGGTTTTATAGTAACCTTTTTCAAAAGTTTTGCGTTTGTTTTCGCGGTTCATGTTGTAATCCTCCTGAAGTTTTGTGGGAAAGCAACTTCGGGAGGAATGGCTTGTGGATGCAGCCAGACCTCCCGGTCAGCCCACAAGCTCCAGTACAAATAATTTCAGCTTCAAAAAAATCTCCGTTTCTGTTTTCTATATAAGAAAAAGTGAATTTGGGATAATAGCTGCAGTGCGTTCCTTTTTAAGATGCAGCTCAATATTCAGCGGAGCAGGAACCGCGCAACTTCCATCACAGCAATTTTCAAAACGATGCCGCCGGACATCAGGTAAAACCAGAACTGGCGCATCTGCTGTGTTTTGGCAATCGGCGTTGCAATCGCAGCCAAAAGGATCAGGAATGCACCAATGCAGCCAATGATCGTGGGGATGCTGACAAGTGCAAAAAGTCCGGGCGCACAGCTGCCATCAATGGCGCACTGCACCGTTTTATCCAGCCCGTCCCGCGTTGCCGCAAAGCAGCAGACAACCAATCCAAATGCAAACAAAAATGCAGTTCTGCGGCCCCAATACAGGATGCTGGCGCGGTTCCATGCCGAATAGCCGATGAAACCCAGCAGCGCAAGAACCATGACCGTTGTAATGGTCGTTACGGCGTTCCCGAAATAAAGCTTCATATCAATACCTCCTATAATAAAAAGACGCAGTACGAACCACAAATTTTGTGGTCAGCACTGCGTCTATGCGTCTGGCTGTAATGCGGTTTGTTTTGGCTTCTCCGCCAGCCTGTGCGTGGCGGAACTGCGAACAGGGGGCTCTGCCGTGGTTTGGCCCGCTTCACAAATGCGGACCGTGCTTACTTTGTAATTCTGCACGTTGATAATGCTTTCGCGCCTGCACTTTGGGCAGAACAGGGGAAAGTTGCGCAGGACAGTATCCGGCAGCAGCCGTGCCCGCGTTTTGGCACCGCAGGCGGGGCACAAAATCCAATGTTCTTTGTTGGGATTCATGGTTCACCTCGCTTTATATTAAAGGTACGGAAAAACAGCCTTACATGGGCGTCCAGCTTTTCCAGGCATTCAGCCTCACGCTCCGGCTGGCGGTCACAAACGCTGAGAAGGGTAATAACAGGGGAAACGTATTGCAGCGCCAACGTGTCGGGATCTTCTGCCCGCAGAATGCCCAGTGAAATAAGAGTGCGGAAGATGTCCGCATGATAGTCGATCATTCGGTCCACATACCGCCGGGAATACAGTTCAGCCAGCTCCGGGGAACGGAACTGCTCCAGCGTCATCATCCGGCGAAATTGACTGACGGTTTGGTCGTGCAGGGAGTAAAGAAAAATCTGGCGAACCTTTTCAACCAGCATATCCTCTGAAATATGGGCAAACAGCGCAAAGTCCTGCTGGACATCCTGTACATGGATGGAAATTTCGCCCGTGTCCTTTTCGTAATGGGCGGCGGTATTTTCTACAATGGCATCAAAGATGGCCTGTTTGCTGGCAAAGTGGTTGTAGAGGGAGGGCGCCTTGATGCCAACGGCCTTTGCGATTTCCCCCACGCTGACGGCATCATACCCTTTGGAGGCAAAAAGCTCCAGTGATTTTTCAAGGATACGCTGTTTGGTATCTTCCTGTTTCATGCCAACCTCACTAACTAACGTTCGTTAGTTATACTATAATCAAAACAAAGCCGCTTGTCAAGCTGTTTTTTTGAAAAGGAGAACAAAATCTAAAGAGGGAACCGAGAAGGCAGCGGTTTATTTGCTTCCGGGAATGTAGGAAAAGAGGATAAGATGCACATAATAAGAGTAAGCGGTGCGTATGTCGAAACCCTCTGTGAAGGGCCCGGCGAACCGGAACTCAGGAAGGAAAAAGATTTGAAAAAATGTGGAATAAAATGCAGGAAAACCCTTGACTTTTTGGGAAAGGTCGGCTATAATAACAAACGTCGCTTGAAGCGATTGAAACATGTGCGGCCGTAGCTCATCTGGTAGAGCGCCACCTTGCCAAGGTGGAGGTAGCGAGT
>CAVFVI010000071.1:0-6620 GCA_963626055.1 Acutalibacteraceae bacterium | reverse complement strand
ACCACCATTGCCGACCTGGCCGTTGCCCTGAACACCTGCCAGATCAAGACCGGTGCTCCCAGCCGTACCGAGCGCGTGGCCAAGTACAACCAGCTGCTCCGCATTGAAGAAGAACTGGGCGCTTCTGCCGTTTACCCCGGCATGGCCGCTTTCAACGTCAAGCGCTGAACAGAGACACGCTAAAGGACTTTATCCTCCCATAGCTTGTTGAACAGCAACAGCCCCCGCAGCATATCCGAACTGGATGTGCCGCGGGGGCTTTGCTGTTTGTGCGGGCATTTGCAAAAAAACTTGCAAAATCTGCCTTATTTGCGTACCATTAAAAGCAGAAGCACTGCGTTTAAGGAGGAAACGACCTATGACCCTGCGCCATATGCGCATTTTTGCGGAGGTATACCGCACCCGCAACGTGACCCATGCGGCCCAGAACCTGCACATGACCCAGCCCGCCGTGACCCGTGCCATCCAGGAACTGGAACAGCACTATGGCGTGCGGCTGTTTGAGCGGCTCTACCGCCATCTTTCCCCCACCGAGGCCGCCCAGCGCCTGTATGCCCAGGCCGTTTACCTGCTGGATACCTTTGACCATATGGAAGCCGCCATGCGGGATTGGGATTCCCTCGGCGTGGTGCGGGTGGGGGCAACGGTCACGCTGGGCAGCACTATCCTTCCGGTGCTGGCCCGCCGCTTTGCGGCGCTCTACCCCGGCATTGAGCTGCAGGCCAAGGTGGCCAACGGCAGCGTTCTGGCCGAGGCGCTGTGCGAAAACCAGCTCGACCTTGCCCTGTTGGAAAACGGCGTTTCGGTGCCCGACCTGCATACCGAGCCGATCGGAACCGACTGCCTGTGCGCCGTGCTGGCCCCGGCCCACCCGCTGGCGCAGCAGGATGCCCTGACCTTGCAGCAGCTGGTCGGCTGCCCCCTGCTGCTGCGGGAGCCCGGCAGCACCGCGCGGGAAGTGCTGGAGCACGCCTGCGCGGAACAGGGCTTTGCCCTGCACCCCACATGGGAAAGCACCAGTACCGCGGCGCTGATTCAGGCTGCGGCCCAGCAGCTGGGCGTGGCAATTCTGCCGGAACAGCTGGCCGCCGCGGATGCCCGCACCGGCCTTGTGTGCATCCGTCCCATCCAGGATGCCGCCATGACCCGCCGCCATGTCATCGCCTGGCATAAGGAAAAATACCTTACCGCCTCCATGCGGCGCTTCATCACCCTCTGCCGCAGCGCCGCAGAGGAAGCAGAAAAGCAGTGAAAAAAGAATAAATAATAAAGAAAAATGAAGAATTGTGGTGGACCGCGGCGCGGAAGCGCCGTGGAGAAACTTTGTTGGTTATGGCCAAACTCTGCACACAATTTGTACGGGACGATGTTTGCATTGTCCCGCGGGCGCGCCTTGCCGTATATCCCATGATGGCATATACAACAAAGCCCCGGAACGGTCAAGACCGTTCCCTACAGAACAATTTGGCATGCGTGGCCAACCAACAAATGCTCTGTAGGGCGGGATGCCCTCATCCCGCCGCACCCCTGCATGATTGCACATTATAAATTTTGCAATAATCTTAATCTGAATTGTAGGGGACGATGCTCGCATCGTCCCGCGGCCGTTTGCCGTGTAATGAACCTTTCCCGAAAATGCACGATCTTTTGGGGCAACGGGCGCACAATGTGCGCCCCTACGGTCTCAACAAAGAACAAACGTGAATTTTTAATATAGGAACGATGATATTACCCCACCGTTCCCGTCAATAAATGCAACCCAAGCCCTGCCGCGCCGCACAGGCACATTGTCAAAATGGGGTTCCACTTGTATCTGCGCAGCAGGATAAACGCGGCAAAAAAGCTGCCCGTGCCGATCCAGTCAATACTGCCCAGCCCCAAGATACCGTTGGGGAACACCACGATCCCCAAAATCGAAAGCCCTGCCCCCAGGATCAGGGCAACCACAACCGGCCGCAGACAGGCCAGTACGCTCTGCAAAACCGAAAGATCCCGCCAGCGCCGGTAGCACCACGCCAGCAGCGAGACCAGCACCAGCGCGGGGGTAATGCACCCCAGCGTGGCGATCACCGCCCCCGGCAGCTGGGCAATCCGCAGCCCCACAAAGGTAGCACAGTTGACCGCAATCGGGCCGGGGGTCATCTCGGCAATGGTGATTAGATTGGTGAATTCCTGCAAGGTCATCCAGGGATGCAGCTCCACCACCTGGCTGCGGATCAGCGGCATGGCGGCGTACCCGCCGCCCACACTGAACAGCCCAACCTGCAAAAAACTGAGATATAACTGCCAGTAAATCATCCTCACACCGTCCTTTTGCGGTTTAGCACCGCGCGCACCAGCCCAAACGCCGCGGCAGCCAGAATGATAAGCACCACATTGACGCCAAAAATATAGTTGGCCGCAAATGCTGCCGCCATCAAAAAGAGCGATACCGCGGAATGGGAGGTAACGATTTTGCCGCCCATGCTGCATACCACATCCAGAATCACCGCCGCAACCCCGGCCTGCATCCCTTTCAGCACCAGCGCGATGTATACGTTGGAAGCAAACACACTGTAAAAATAAGAGATGATGGACAGGATGACCATGGGCGGCAGAATGGTACCTAAAACGGCTGTTACCATGCCCAGCAGCCCTTCCACCTGCCACCCCACAAGGATCGCCGCATTGACGGCGATGGCTCCGGGGGCGCTTTCCGCCAGCGCGGTCATGTCCAGCATCTCCTCCTCGGTGATCCAGTGCAGTTCATCCACAAATTTCTTTTTCATCAGTGTCACGATCACAAACCCGCCGCCAAACGTAAAGCTGCTGATGTAAAGTGTGCTGAAAAATAACCGGCAAAGCCCTGCCGCGCGGCTGGGGCTGCGTTGATCCATTTTGTTTTCCACCTTTTGCTGTGTAAATTGTTCAAAACTTTTCAGATATCCTGGAATGCCGCGTGGGCCCGCCCCACGCGGCATTATGTATCATACCGCAGGAACACTTATATGTAAAATAGTATTATTTCATTAAAATCATGCGCATTTAGCATAGTACGGCCCGGCACGGAAACCACGGACCGGTTATCAACAAAAAGCTCCGCATCTGTTGAAAGTTTCAACGGATACGGAGTTTTAATTTTGATTCAGCTGCCAGATGGGGCCAAATTTACGAAACTTTACGCTGTGTGGGCAGGAACGCCACGGCAAGGTCGTGGGTGATTGGGTTGGTATAAATCGCACTGTCCACATCGTAAATCGTGCGGATGGTTTCTTTGGTGATCAGGTCCTGCGGGCGTCCTTCGTCCACAATATGCCCGCCTTTCATGGCGTAGAGATAATCGCAATAGCGGGCGCTCAATTCAATGTTGTGCAGTACGCACAGCGTGGAAATGTTCAGGTCACGGACAAGATCCAGCACTTCAAACTGGAACTTGATGTCCAGGTGGTTGGTGGGTTCGTCCAAAATCAGCAATTCGGGCTGCTGAACGATCGCACGGGCCAGGATAACACGCTGCTTTTCGCCGCCGGAAAGTGAAAGATAGCTGCGGTTGCGCAGGGCATACAGCTCTGTTTTTCGCAGTGTGTCTTCCACAAGGGCGTAATCATTTTCGTTGTAGCCTTCCATCATCTTTTTGTGTGGGGAGCGCCCCATCAGCACCATGTCCTGTACAGAAAAATCAAACGAAAGCTCATTGAACTGCCCTACCACAGCAATGTGGCGGGCGGCTTCTTTGGGGCTCATTTTGGTTACGCTTTCCCCGTTCAGTAAAATTTCTCCCGAATCGATCGGGTTCACACGATAAATGGCTTTCAGCAGGGTGGATTTACCACAGCCGTTCGGGCCGATGATCCCCACGCTCTGGTGGTTCCCCACACAGAGCGAAGCACCGTTCACGATGCGGGTTTTGCCAAGGGTAACACAAACGTCATTCACAATCAGTTCCATTTATTTTCCCCCAAAGCCATAGTCTTTTTTCAGCAGCATATACAGGAATACCGGCGCACCCAATGCGGCGGTAATAATGCCGACCGGCAGCTCCGATCCACTGATCAGCGAACGGGATAACAGGTCGGTGATGACCATAAAGATGCCGCCAAACAGGATGGTATAGGGCGTCAGAACCCGATGGTTGGCCCCAAAAATTGCCCGTGCAATGTGGGGAATCACCAACCCCACAAAGCCGATCATGCCGCAGCCGGAAACCAGAATGCCGGTGATTAGGCTGGCAATGATCAGATAGATCCTGCGCCAGAAAGTCAGGTTGATGCCTAATGTTGTGGCGGCTTCCTCCCCCATCAGCATCAGATTCAGCGTGTTGCTCTGCGTTAAGAAAAACACGGCGGTAAGCGCCACAACGGTCAAAATCGAGGGGACTTTGCTCCATGTGGCGGATGCTGTGCTGCCCATGATCCAGAAAGTAATATTCTGCAATGCCTGCGCGTTGTTGGCAAAATAGATCATCATGTTGGAAAACGCCGAGAACATGGAGTTGATCACGGTACCGGAAAGAACCAGCTTGGCCCCTGTGGCATGCCCGCCGATGTTGGCAAAGAACAAAACCAGGAACGAGGCAAGCAATGCTCCGGCAAAAGCACAGACGGATACGCTGGCCTGACCGATTAGTGGCAACGAACCAACGCCCACCATCAGGGCGAAGGTTGCCCCCAGTGTTGCACCGGAAGAAATGCCCAGGATATAGGGGTCTGCCAGTGGGTTTTCAACAGCTGCCTGCATCACAATGCCGCACAGCGAAAGCCCAATGCCAACCGCTGCAGCAATCAGCGCGCGGGGGAACCGGATCATCCATACAACGTTAAAATAGGCGGATGGAATTTCATCAAATCCAGATAATTTTATATGAAATATGCGTTCTACCAAGATTTTTGCGGTTTGATTTAACGGGATCTCAACCTGCCCGATGGATGCTGAAACCAAAATGGCAAGCACCAGCAAAACCACAAGGGCAGGGATATAAACAAGCTTTTTTGCTTCGCTGCTTTTTTTCAACTTTCCTGTTGACACCTCCAAAAAACTGTGGTATAGTAACCACTCGTTGCGATTAGCTAAGACTAACCGGGATTATATCATATCCCATCCCAAAAGAAAACATTTTTTTAGTTTACAAATTCTTACAAATCAGGAAAGGAATATTCCAATGAAACTTCGTAATGTTATGACCCTTGGCACCAGCCTGCTGCTCAGCACAGCGCTGTTGGCCGGCTGCGGCGCTTCGGCAGCGGATACTACGGCAGATTCTTCCGCTGCATCGGCCAGCTCTGAATCCGAGGCAGCAACGGAAGAAACCACTTCCCCGGAAGCAGCAGAGGAAAATTATTACCCCGTCAGTGCGGATACCTATACCGTCTCTTCGGACGGCGCGACCTGGACCCCTGTTACTGTGCAGTACACTGCGGAGCCGCAGCGCGTTGTGGCCAATAACCAGGGCACTGCCAACCTGCTGATCCGTTTGGGGCTGGCGGATAAACTGGTGGGTGTTGCTGCTGTTTACGGCCCTGCCCCCGCCGATGTGGCGGAGCAGTTTGATGCTGTTCCGGTGATCGCCCAGGGCTATGCTTCCAAAGAAGCCGTGCTCGGCGTGGACCCCGATTTTGTGGCCGGGCGCGGTGACCTGTTTGTAGACGGCGATTATGGCGTTGGCACAACGGAAGAACTCGCTGCTGCAGGGATCGCCAGCTATATTACCCATGTGGGCGAAACCGGAGCCAACTTTGAATCCTTCCTGGCCGATATTGATAACCTTGGTGTTATTTTTAATGTGCAGGATAAAGCCGATGAACTGAAAGCCTACTATCAGGATTACGTTGAAGCGCTAAAAAATGATGCGCGCTGGGCGGGAAAAACGACCAAAATGGCAGAAGTTTCCTGGATCGAGGACGGCATGCCCGTTTTTGGCAGCGCAGCCACGGAAAGCCTGCAGAATGAAGCCTTTGCCATGATCGGCCTGGATAATATCAACGAGGACTGTGACGGCGCTCAGGTCAGCATTGAAACGGTAATTGCCGAAAACCCGGAGGTCATTGTTCTGTTTGACTATGAGGGCGGTCCCGATATGGACGAGATGATCCAGTCACTGTATGATAACGAAGCGCTGCAGGATATTGATGCAATCAAAAACCATAAAGTGTTTGCACTGGATTTCAGCGAAATCTATGGTGGCGGCGGCGACCTGTATACCGCAATGAGCGGCCTGGCTGACCAGTTCTATGGGGAATAAATTCCCCAGGCGGATGCTGGCGGCGAAAGGGTGCATTTGGACATTTTTGAACTTTTTGTTGACAGCATAAATAATCTATGTTATACTTCGTCTCGATTTTGAAAGACGAATCGTGTTTGTAAGAGTTTTTCAAAGCAATTTACCTACGGACCGCCCAACAGGGGCGGGGTAAAGCAAGCGTTTTTGGTTTGCCCCATGGCCATACGGACAGCCGGGTCCACTGCCGATCGGCAACTTTGGTTGCCTTATTGATTGAGTTAAAAGCTCAAATTTTATAAGTTGGTTCCTTTACAACCATGAAATTGCGCAGTCAGCTGCGCAGACTTGTGAAACGGTCAATAAAGAGTAGTAAAAGTAAGATTGCTATATAGACTCTGACACGCTCAGCCTTTTTGAATCATGC
>CAVFVI010000070.1:0-7552 GCA_963626055.1 Acutalibacteraceae bacterium | reverse complement strand
CCGATCTTCTCATAAGGCAAATTATGACATCTTCCGTGCGGCAGGGGATTGGGGCTTTCCCCAACAAGTGGGCGTTTGGTGTACCAAATGCCGTGCTTGCTCGTACTGTCCGGGGTGTTTGCGGCTAATCGGGAATGCTTGCAGGTAATAAAAAATCGGATGCCCTCACCGCAGCAAGGGCATCCGATGATTCTCAAATTAGCAATAGATTAAATCATGCATAACAGTTTCTTCGGCAATATCCTTGAAAGAATCCATCTTTTGTACCCACAAAATAGGATTTGATAACTTGACCGATTCATCAAACTGCTCGCCACGAATAAGCTGCTGCACGATTTGCTCCACCATTTTATGGGCCTGCCGGTCAATCTCGTTTAGGTGGGTGTTGAGAAAATTCCCTTGCAGCAAAGCCTGATACAGTGCAGGCTTGTTTTCTTTCAGATAGCGCAGCCGCAGGCTGCCGTATTTTCCAAACTGTGCGGGTTTGCCCGCAGTTAAAGCGTGAAAATCAAATTTATTCATAATCGAATCCTCCCGATTTAATTTAGGTGTGCCTTGCGACCCTCGCGATTCTTTCCACAGCCCTGAGCTGCCATGGGTAAGAAGCACAAAAGAAGCAAGGCGCATAGTTGATTTTTGTTACAAGTGCGGCTATTTTGTCAAAAGACTTGCAAAACTTACGATTTTGTGTTATTATTTCAATCCGAAAACGCAAAGACTGAAATATCAATAACACACCGTTTGCGCCGCATAAGTTCAGCAAGCGCTGATTTATTCAATCCGATTCTTATTATGTCGGCTCATTTTGGGCCGACATTTTTTATGGCGTGTTTTCTGTTACAGTCAGGAACATAATGCCTGCCCGTTCAGGCGGTTGGACTTGATGTGGAAGGGGAACTTATGTTATCAACAAAAACAAAAGAGCATATCCGGCGCCGTGCCGCGCTTGTGCTGCCGCGGTGGGGCACCCTGCTGGCAAGCCTGGGGGCACTGGCGGGCTGTGTGGCCTTCACCGGCAGCCAGCTGCATGTGGTTAAAATTACCGATACCCACGGTGCACAGGGCATGGCCATCACTTCGGCACATGATATCAAAACACTGATGCAGCAAACCGGCATTGCGGCACCCGATACCGAGGACGAGCTGGAAATTACCGAGGATACGGGCCTGGACCAGATCCACATTCTGCGTGCTTACACTGTGCCCGTCACGGTGGATGGCGGTGTGCAGGAGGTTGTAGTGACCGGCGGCACCGTGGGGGATGTTCTGGCAGAAGGCGGCATTACCCTTGGCCCGGATGACTGGATCGAACCGGCGCTGGATACCCCGGCGGAAGAAAACACCGCGGTGACCATCCAGCGGGTGCGCTATGAGGAGTACACACAGGACGAGGTTGTGCCCACCGAGACCCAGTATGTGGAAACCAGCCTGTTCTACCGCAAGCAGAGCAAAGAACAGCTGATCCAGCAGGGCAGTGACGGTCTGTGCAGTGTGAGCTACCGGGAAACCTATGTGGATGGCGAACTGACTGACACAACAGAGACAGACCGCGAAACCGTGACGGAAATGGTACCCACCATTATAAAGCGCTATGGCGAGCAGGCACCCGTCAGCTCCTTCAAGGGCCCGGAGATCGTGGACGGCAAACCGTGCGAGGGCATTGCGGCGACTTATACCGCACAGCGTTCCACCGGGTATTCGGCATCGCCGACGGCAAAAGGCTCTTCGGGGCGGCGGCTGACCTATGGCACGGTGGCGGTCAACCCCAGTGTGATCCCCTATGGCAGCCTGATGTACATTACCTCCACGGATGGCCGGTTTGTGTACGGTTATGCTTATGCGGCGGATACCGGCACGGCTATGATGACGGGGAGCGCATTTATTGACCTGTATTACGAGACTTACTCCGAAAGCGTTGATAATGCGGTGATCGCCGTGAATGTGTATGTGCTGGACAGTGATACCGCAGCCCAGTATAAAGAAGAAAACGATGCCATTTTAGAGGCAGATAATACGCCCGGATTATAAAGAACAAACAGCAGACAAAAAGCGCCTGCCGCACGTTGCTGTGCGGCGGGCGTTTTGCATAACACCTGATATAAAATTTTGTGCAGTACGCGGCAGCGGTTATCTGTTATAATACAAGCAACAAGCAAAACGGGTGCATCGGAAAACAGAGAAACAGGCTGTGTTTTTGGCTTTTCAGATACACCCCAAGGGAGTAAAAACATGGATACAAACAACAAACACCCCCGTCTTTCCCGCACGGTGCTGCATAACGGGGAAGAACGCGTAAAGCGCATCTTCCGTGACCAGCTGGCCGAATTGGCCGGTCTGCTGGAAGTGGGCATTTCGCTGCTGGTTGTGGTGGCACTGATGCTGGCAGTGGTACCGCTGATCAAAATGCTGCCCGGCCTGCTGGTGGATACCAACGATGTGGAAATCAGCCTGTTTTTGCAGCGTGCGCTGGATATCGTCATCGGCATCGAGTTTATCAAGATGCTGGCAAAGCACAGCCCCGGCAGCGCGCTGGAAGTGCTGCTGTATGCCATCGCCCGCCATATGATCGTTGGGCATGAATCGGCAGTGGAAAACTTTATCAGTGTGGCATCCATTGCGCTCATCTTCTTTGTGCGCAAGTTCCTGTTTGTTCCGGCGTTCGGCGCAACCATGCCCGGCGGCCGCAAGGCACCGGATATTGAGCAGCTGGAAAAGCAGGATGCAGGGGACAGCACGGAATAACCCCTTACATCGCCAAAAACAAATAAAAAGCTCCGCAGCTTGGCGCTTTGCCTTTGCTGCGGAGCTTTTTGCGTGTTATGCGGGATTTATATGCGGTTCATTCCGGAACAGAGATTCAATCAGAACAACCCGGTAATGCGGCCCTCTGCATCCACATCAATATCCATGGCGGCGGGATGCTTGGGCAGGCCGGGCATCGTCATAATGCTGCCGCAGATGACGACCACGAACCCGGCACCGGCGGAAAGGCGCACTTCGCGCACGTTCATCTTAAAGCCGGTGGGGGCACCGGTCAGCTTGGCGTTATCGCTGAAAGAATACTGCGTTTTGGCAATGCAGACGGGCAGCTCGCCATAACCTATGGCGGCCAGGTCGTCCAGCATCTTCTTGGCGGCGGGGGTGTAGGTCACGCCGTCAGCACGGTAGATCTTTTTGGCAACTGCTTCGATTTTTTCCGGCAGGGAAGCGCCCAGATCGTAGGTGTACTGGATGGGTTGAGGCTCTTCCGGCATGATGGAAAGAACGGTTTCGGCCAGAGCTTTGCCGCCCTCGCCGCCCTTGGCGAATACTTCGGACAGGGCGCACTTGACGCCTGCCTTGGCGCATACTTCCTCAATCACGGCCATTTCTTCCGGCGTATCGGTGGGGAAGGCGTTGATGGCAACGCAGACCGGCAGGCCAAAGCCGTTTTTGATGTTGTCAATGTGGCGCTCCAGGTTGGCAGCGCCCTTGCGGACAGCTTCCACATTGGGCTTGTTCAGATCCGGCTTGGCAACGCCGCCGTGGGATTTCAGCGCGCGGACGGTTGCGACCAGAACCACCGCAGAGGGATGCAGGTCCGCCATGCGGCACTTGATATCCAGGAACTTTTCAGCGCCCAGGTCAGCGCCAAAGCCTGCTTCGGTCACAACGTAATCAGCCAGCTTCAGGCTCAGCTTGGTAGCGGTCACGCTGTTGCAGCCGTGGGCAATGTTGGCAAAGGGGCCGCCGTGGATGATGGCGGGGTTGTTTTCCAGCGTCTGGACCAGGTTAGGGTCAATGGCGTCTTTCAGCAGGGCAGCCATTGCGCCCGCTGCGCCGATCTGCCCGGCGGTGACTGGCTGGCCATCGTAAGTATAAGCGCACACAATGCGGCTCAGGCGGTCTTTCAGGTCAGCCAGGTCGGTGGCCAGGCAGAAGATGGCCATGACCTCGCTGGCAACGGTGATGTCAAAGCCGTCCTCGCGCGGGGTGCCGTTCACCTTGCCGCCCAGGCCGTCCACAATAAAGCGCAGCTGGCGGTCGTTCATATCCATGCAGCGCTTCCAGGCAATGCGGCGGGGGTCAATGTTCAGCGGGTTGCCCTGCTGGATGGAGTTGTCGATCATGGCAGCCAGCAGGTTGTTTGCGGTGCCAATGGCGTGGATATCGCCGGTAAAGTGCAGGTTGATATCCTCCATGGGCACAACCTGAGCGTAACCGCCGCCCGCAGCGCCGCCTTTTACGCCGAACACAGGCCCAAGGGAGGGTTCGCGCAGGCAGAGCATCGTCTTTTTGCCCATGGCGTTCAGGGCATCCGCCAGGCCAACGCTGGTGGTAGTTTTGCCCTCGCCGGCGGGGGTGGGGCTGATGGCAGTCATCAGGATCAGCTTGCCGTCCGGGCGGTCACTGTGGATCAGCTTATGGTTGATCTTGGCTTTGTAACGGCCATAAGGGATCAGGTCCTCGTCTGCAAGGCCCAGCTTTTCCGCTACCTTGGCAATGGGCAGCATTTTGGCTGCCTGTGCAATTTCAATGTCGCTCAGCATATGGCAATTCCTCCGTTTACAAAAAATAAAGGGCTGCGTACACCATACATCAGTGTATGCAGCCCAGACGGTCGGCTTAATGCAGGGGATAGCCCGCTTCCCCGGTGGTTGTGCCCACCAGATTCCGTCAGTCAGCGGCCCTGCGTTACTGTTACTGTATCACACCGGCGCACAGTTTGTCAAGCCAATTTTTGGCGGATACAGACAGAATAAAAACCAACGGATCAGCGCTTGTTGCTCTTGCGCCACAGGCCCATCTTTTCGGCATCGGCAATCAGCTGCTCGCGGAAATCCGGGTGGGCAATGTTGATCAGGGCTTCGGCGCGCTCCCAGGCGGTCAGGCCCTTCAGGCGGGCAACGCCGTACTCGGTCACCAGATAATCGGTATTGGCGCGGGTATCGGTCACAACACTGCCGGGGTGCAGCGTGGGACGGATGCGGCTTTCGTTCTGGCCGGTCTTTTTGTTAAAGAAGGTGGAGGACAGGCAGATGAAGCTCTTGCCGCCCTTGGAAAGATAAGCGCCCAGCACAAAGTCCAGCTGGCCGCCTGCACCGGAAATGGCGCGGGTGCCGCTGCTTTCGGCATTCACCTGGCCGTACAGGTCAACGTCAATGGCGTTGTTGATGGAGATAAAGTTATCCAGGCTGCTGATCACACGCACATCATTGGTGTAATCAACGGGCACAGACATGCACTCCGGGTTATTATCCAGGTAGTCGTACATCTTCTGGGTGCCGGCACCGAACGCATAGACCTGGCGGCCGTTATCAATGTTCTTGCAGCGGCCGGTAATGCGGCCGGCCTTTGCCATATCCACAAAGGAGTCCACATACATCTCGGTATGTACGCCAAGATCTTTCAGGTCGCTTTCGGCGATCATAGCGCCGATGGCGTTGGGCATGCCGCCGATGCCAAGCTGCAAGCAGGCACCGTTGGGGATGCGGTCCACCACCAGGCGGGCAACAGCCTGGTCAACCTCGGTGGGGGCACCGCCGCCGCCCAGCTGGTCGATCGGCGGGTTATCGCCCTCAATGATGCCGTCGATCTGAGAAATGTGCAGGCAGTTGTCATAACCGCCCAGGCAGACCGGCATGTTCTTGTTCACTTCCACAAATACCTTATCGGCTTTGCGGGCAGCATCGGCCAGGTGGCTGGCGCAGGGGCCAAGGTTGAAATAACCGTGGTTATCCATGGGGGAAACCACAAACACGGCAATGTTCAGCGGGTCGGGGCTTTCGCGGTAGTAGCGCGGCAGCTCGGAGTAGCGCAGGGGAGAATAGTAAGCGTAACCGGCGGCAACGGCCTTACGCTCAATGCCGCCCATATGCCAGCTGTTCCAGCAGAAATGCTCTGCCTGGTTTTCGATCTTGAAGATTTCCGGCACATGGCACAGGATGCCGCCGCGGAACTTGATCCCGTGCAGCTCCGGCAGGCGCTTGGCCAAAGCAGCGTCAAAGCTGACAGGGGTGCCGATAGCCCAGCCGTAATCGACCCAGTCGTCATCCTTGACCAAAGCGGCAACGCGGTCGGCCGTTGTCAGTTTCTGTGCATAAACAGCATTAAAATCCATTTCTACAAACAGCTCCTTTGTTCATTCCACAAAAACTGCTTATGCAATCTTTGCGGATTTGCTTACCTATTTATATAATATTTACAGGGCGGTATGCTGCGCGGCCCCGCTGCTCTGGCGGAGTGCGCAGTGCGGATGCCTGAAAATCAGCCGCCCGGTGGTGTGGCGTGCTGCCTGCAGCGGGGAACCCCGCCGGGAAAATGGCAGCACAGCACCACAACCATTGATATTATTTTAACATTATATTGCCGCTTGTCAACCAATAAAGTTCATTTTTTGCCCCCAAAACGTGCAAAGCGGGTGGATTTTGTACATTCCACTGAAACCGTCCAGAAACTTTTGTCGGATTTTTAACAGATAACCCATTGACAAAAGCTTAACAAAAGTGTAAAACTATAAGTGTGAGTTAAGCGGACCCCCAAAACAGGGACCGGGGCTCACTTGCGGCACC
Source organism: Acutalibacteraceae bacterium (assembly GCA_963626055.1). Classification (GTDB taxonomy): domain Bacteria; phylum Bacillota; class Clostridia; order Oscillospirales; family Ruminococcaceae; genus Gemmiger. The sequence continues at coordinate 1,001 of CAVFVI010000070.1, read as the reverse complement.
AGGCAGGCGGTACGGTCTGCGGCGGGGTTAAGGCCCGCCCATCAAACGCGCAGCGCGCATGGTGCTTTTATTTCCGCCCAAGACTGTTAGATTTTTAACAGCCTGGCGCTACAGAGGAATTAAAGATTATGCCCATTGCAATGTATCCCGGCAGCTTTGACCCCGTTACACGCGGCCACCTGGATATTATCAAACGCAGTTCCCGCATGTTTGATACCCTGATCGTTGCCGTGCTGAACAACAGCGCCAAAACCCCGTTGTTTACCGTGAAGGAAAGGGAAGAGATGCTGCGGGAATGCTGCAAGGATATCCCCAATGTCAAGGTGATGAGCTTTGACGGCCTGACAGTCAACTTTGCCCAACAGCAGCACGCCACCGTAATGGTGCGGGGGCTGCGCGCCGTAACGGATTTTGAAAACGAGATCCAGCTGGCGCACACCAACCACGCGCTCTGCCCGGGGATCGAAACCGTGTTTCTGTCAACGTCCCTGAAATGGAGCTACCTTTCCTCCACCATTGTGCGGGAGGCCGCCCATTACAACCACGATGTTTCCAAGTTTGTTACCCCCAATGTGGAAGCTGCCCTGAAGAAAAAAATCCAAGAGGGTAAGGTCTGAACCACCAAAAGCGCTTTGTCTGGGCCGCTAAGGCCTGTAAAGATACAAAGGATTCCCAACCGTCTAAATAAGATCCATATTTTTTAGGAGGCTGTTTCTTATGAAGAAAATCGTTATCGCATCCGCATGCCGTACTGCTATCGGCAAGTTCGGCGGCACCCTGGCCAATGTTCCCGCTGCTGAGCTGGGCTCCATCGTTATCAAGGAAGCCCTGAACCGCGCCAATGTCAAGCCGGAGCAGGTTGACCACGTTTACATGGGCTGCGTTATCCAGGCTGGCCTGGGCCAGAACGTTGCACGTCAGGCTTCTCTGAAAGCCGGCCTGCCCATCGAGACCCCCGCTGTCACCGTCAACGTTGTCTGCGGCTCCGGTCTGAACTGCGT
>CAVFVI010000069.1:0-8007 GCA_963626055.1 Acutalibacteraceae bacterium | reverse complement strand
TTAACAACAAAAAATTGCCGTATTTATGCGGCTTTTGGCGTTTCGCAAACGCCTAATAAAATCAAAACCAAAAGGAGACCCCCATGCAGCTGCAATCCCTTTCCCGCCGGTACACCGTCCGGCGGCTGACGGAAACAGATGTGGATGCCATGCTGGCCTTGTGCAGCGGCAACCCACAGTTCTACCGCTACCACCCGCCCATGGCCACCAACGCCAGTATTCTGGATGATCTGCAGGCCGTTCCGCCGGGCAAAACGTTGGCGGATAAATATTTTGTCGGCTTTTATGACGGCGAAACGCTGGCCGCGATGATGGACCTGATTATCGGCTACCCCAACCCGGCTACAGCGTTCATCGGCCTGTTTATGGTGGATGCCTCCCAACAGGGCAGGGGCACCGGCAGTACGCTGATTGCGGACTGCAAGCAGGCATTGCGGGCCGAACAATTCACAATGCTGCGCCTTGCCATTGATGAGGGCAACCCCCAGAGCAAAGCGTTCTGGCAGAAAAATGGTTTTGTATTGACCGGCCAGCGCATCCCGAACGAACACGGAGCTTACCTGCCCATGGAGTGCGAACTATAAAATAAAAGGCATGTGCCGCACGGCGGGAACATCATCTCCCGCATGCAGCACATGCCTGTTTTCATTTTGCAGTCAGATAAATTTGCCCATCCACATTGGTTACGGCATACAGCGCGGGGGCGGTGCCCTGGGCGCTGCGCAGGGCATCATCGGCCAGGTTGGTATAACGTGCGGCGAAATCATCGGTTACGCCAAACAATACCAGCCAGGTTACATCATGCTCGCCGATGTTGTAGCCAAGGTCCACGTCGTTTTCACTGCTCTGGGCTTCCACCGCGGTAACGGCGGGGTAAAGCTCGTACTGGTAGTACCACATGTTCTGCACGGCCATCGAATCATCGGCGCTCAGCAGCCAGATGCTGCCATCCTGTGCGCCGTCCATGCGGGCCAGCAGGTCTGCAGCGGTCTGCTGCTGCTCGGCGCGCCAGTCGGCTTTCGGCAGGCAGAAAAGCGATGCGGCACCGCCCGACTGCCAGATGCCCCAAAGTGCGCTGCAAACCAGCAGGCAGGGCACAATGGCGGGTACCGTGCGCCCGGCCATTCGCGGCAGGCGGTGGGCTGCGGCAAAACCGGCCAGCAGGGCTTCACCTGCCAGCACACCAAACCAGCCGATGAAAAAGCAGCAGAAGTACCGCTCCCAGCTGGCCATCTCCAGCGCCTCATAGGGGCTCATGCCGCAGATGTACACATAGAACAGTACGCCCTGATAAAGCGGCCAGTACAAAATCATGCACAGCCCCGGCAGCGCCGTGTGCAGCCCCTGCCGACGCCCCATGGCCCAGACCAGAACGACCAGAAGCAGCACCGCAGCCGCAGCGCACAGGCAGCCCAGCTTGAAGGTGCTGGCCCCAAACAGCAGCGGGTAGCTGCGCAGCCGGGCATAGTAGCGGTCCCAAACATCGTAAAAGTAGCGGTCAAACCCGGTGCGGGCCTCCTGCCAGCACTGCAAAAAATACCCCGGCCCCATGGAGGAAAACTGATCGTCGGCCCGGTGCAGGGCTTTCAGCAGCAGCTTCCAGGCAAGCGGCATGGCAAAACAGGGCAGCGCAGCGGCAAAGGGCAGCAGAAAACCGCGCAGAATGCCGCCTTTGTCCCGCAGCGCATCCAACAGGCACTGCAGGAACCAAATGCCCACCACGCACAGCGCAAACACGGTGCCGATCTCTTTCACGGTGGTCAATGCGCCGCAGAGGAATGCCAGTGCCAGACCGCGCTGCACGCGGCTGCTAGCAGCACAAGGCAGCAGGCTGACACAGAGCACCGCGGCAAACAGGGCACCCACCGGGGTGTCCATATAAGCGGTAGTATAGGGGGTATCGGGGGCAAACAGCCAGAACAGCACCGGTGCGGCAAGGCAGGCGCAGATGGTATAGCCAATGCGCGGGCGGCGGGCTGTGATCTGCGGCAGGGCGAACAGTGCGGAAGCCGCCGCAGCCAGCGGCAGCGCGGTGACGAACAGCACATCCGCTTCCCGGTATTGGGCGGCGGGCAGCGCAAACAGGGCATACAGCCCCGGCAGGCCCTGGGGGTATGCCTGGTGGGCCAGGCTGCGGGCAGTATCCCACACGGCAAAGCTGTGCTGGTAAAATACGCTTTTGAAATAGATGCCCCAATGGCTGAATTCATCCCAGGTCTGGAACTCCGGCTGCCGGATGGCAAACACCGCCATCAAAACCCCGGCGGCGCTGCAAAAGGCCAGCACACCGGGGGTGAGCAGCTGGGGCAAGATCTCATGGCGGCGGCGCTGCACCAGGGTGAGCACAGCCCCCACAAGCAGCAGCTGGGCCCCCAGCCAAAGCTGGTTGCAGCTGCCGGCCAGCTGCAGCACCACCATGCAAAAACTCAGCCCGCACAGCGGGGCAAACCCGGCGGGCAGCCGCAGCTTGCAGCAAAGCCAGAACCCCCAGAACAGCAGGCAGGCAAGACCAATGATTTGTGCCAGAATGCTCATAGATGCACCTCAGTTTATTTTTACAGCCAGCACGGCAAAGCGGCTGTTGGTTGTAACGGTGGCAACGCCGCAGGTGGAAAGGGTCAGCAGCTGGTCCCCATATTGGGGCACAACGCCGGTATCATAAAGCGAAAGTTCCAGAATGGCATCCACGCGCTGCTGCCATTCTTCCTGCGTGGAAGCATCAAAAAAGGAATAATAGGGCAGCGCGTCCGCGCCAAGCTCGGTGCGCAGCACGGCAGCAACCTGCCAGGTGCCTTCTTCGTATAGTGTATCAAACCGGAAGGTGGGGTGGGCCGTGTAAAACGCTTCGTCCGCATAGTTCAGCAGCTGGCTGAACATGCTGCCGCTGGCGGTGTTGTGGCCGTAAATCAGGGCGTTGGCTGTTCCGGCGGCGTCCGGCGTGGCAAGGCGGCAGCGCTCATCCAAAAACAGCGTTCCGGCGGTGGAATACAGCCGGTCAAACCCGCGGCGCAGGTAATAGCTGTTGTCTGCCTGAACCACGGGATAGTCAATGTTGGTGCCGTCAATGCACAGCCAGCCCACAAGATCGGGGTTCTGGTCATAAAGCTCCTGATACTGGGGCAGAATATCCGCCGCCTGGGCGGCATCCGGGCTTGGCTGCGGCGCGGGGGAAGAATGTGCGTCACTGTCCGCACTTTCGGCAGCAGCCAGCACATCCACCGTTGCGGCCCGCGGGGTGATGGCAATCGGGGTGGGGGAGGGCTGCTCAGTTGGTTCCGCGGTGATGACCGGGGCTTCCGGCTGGCCGCCGCGGAATACGGTATCCCGCAGGATCAGCCCGGCAGCCAGGCAAAGCACCGCAGCGCCGCAAAGGCGCAATGCCCAGGCCCGGTGCTTTTGGCGCCGCCGCAGCGCTGTGCGTGCGGCAAACGGATACAAACGGCTGTCCCCCCGCAGGTGAGGAAAACGGCGCGGCATAGACAAACACCCCCTTGCATAAAAAATAAAGTAAAGAAAAAAGGGAAGCCGCGCGGCCTCCCTTTTGGAACGGACGAATAAAATCAGATGCGCTTGAGCATAACCAGGCCCGCGGAACAAACCAGGATCAACCCCAGCACAGCAGCCAGATAAGGCACCGGAATATCCCCGGTGGCGGGGGTATCCACCTCTTCAGCCTCGCTTTCCGCCGGAGCTTCGGTTGCTTCCGCGGTGGGGGCTGCGGTCTGTGCATTGTTTACGGTGTCAGCGTCAGCCACGGTGCTGTTTACGGTAATGGGCTCGCTGCGAACATTGCGGGATGAGGATGCCGTGGGTGCGGCAGTTGCGATCGAATCAGCGGAGGCGGCCGCATGGCTGCCGCAGGCAACACAGAACAACAGCAGCGCGGCAACGATCACCGCGCACAAAAAACGCTTCAACGGCGTAAAACCTCCCTTTTGCATAAAATAATATATCCAATGGGTACAAAAACCATACATACATGCAAAACCGCCGGCGGCAGTACCCCTGCGCCAGTATGCTATATAACATCTATATGTTACCACGTTTTGCGCCAATGGTCAATATAAAGCGGCTAAAAAGCAGATGGTCCAGACAAAACAAAGCAAAAAACAGCGCAGAAATGCTGAAAATGTGCGGCGGAAGCAGCAATTTGCACCAAAAGCCACCATTGGAAAAAATACCGGCGCAGCGTGGCTTCCTAAAAGAGAAAACGGAGCCGCAGCGCTAAAATCTACTTGACAGCGACAGGAAAAAACGATAAAATATTAAAGCTAGTGCGGCTCCCACCGGGCCGCACGACTTTTTAATTGCTAAGGAGATATTGACAATGGCCAAAGAAGTTGTTGTTACCCATGAGGGTTATAAAAAGCTGGAAGAAGAACTGAACACCCTGAAAACCGTTAAGCGTTCCGAAATCGCTGAAAAGATCAAGGTTGCCCGCGGTTACGGCGACCTTTCCGAGAACGCGGAATACGATGCCGCCAAGGAAGAACAGGCTGTGGTTGAAGCCCGCATTGCCGACCTGGAAGCAACCCTGAAGATCGCCCGCATCATGGATGACAGCGACCTGAGCCTGGATACCGTTTCCATCGGTATGCATGTGCGCATCCTGGCAGAGGGCGATGAGCCGGACGAAGCTGAAGAGTACGATATCACCGGTTCTACCGAAGCTGATATCGACCAGGGCCGCATCAGCGATGAAAGCCCGGTCGGCGCTGCCCTCATCGGCCACAAGGCTGGCGATAAGGTTGACGTTACCCTGCCCAACGGCAATATTTTGGAATACACCATTCTGGGTGTCAGCCGCAGCCGCTGATCACCCCCGGATACAAAAACAGGAAAGGAACCTGCGCCATGGAACAGAACAAGCAGTCCGCCCCCCAGAACGCCGCATCGGAAGCGGCAGTACGGCGTCAGAAGCTGGCCGACCTCAAGGCCGCCGGCCACGACCCGTTTACCATCACCAAATGCAAGCAGGATGCTTTCTCTGCTGATTTGAAAGAGGAATATAAAGATCTGCCCGCTGAGGAAGATACCGGCCGTATGGTCAGCCTGGCCGGCCGTATGATGTCCAAGCGCGTTATGGGCAAGGCCAGCTTTGCCCACCTGCGCGATGCAAAGGGCGATATCCAGATCTTCGTCAAGCGTGACCTGCTGGGCGATGAAGCATACGCCGCTTTCAAAAAGATGGACGTGGGCGATATCATCGCCTGCACCGGCGAAGTGTTCCGCACCAAAATGGGCGAACTGAGCGTGCGCGTGCATGAGCTGACCCTGGTTTCCAAAAGCCTGCTGCCCCTGCCCGAAAAGTTCCATGGCCTGACCGACCGTGAAGCCCGCTACCGCCAGCGCTATGTTGATTTGATCGTCAACCCCGAAGTCAAGGATACCTTTGTCAAGCGCAGCCAGATCCTGAAAGAAATCCGCGCTTACCTGGACGAGAAGGGCTTTTTGGAGGTCGATACCCCCATCCTGACCCCGTTCGAGATCGGTGCTTCTGCCCGTCCTTTCTATACCCACCACAATACGCTGGATATGGATATGGTGCTGCGCATCGAAACTGAGCTTTACCTCAAGCGCCTGATCGTGGGCGGCATGGACCGTGTGTATGAGGTTGGCCGTATCTTCCGCAACGAGGGCATGGACCCCAAGCACAACCCCGAATTTACCACCATTGAGCTGTACCAGGCATTCACCGATTTCCACGGCATGATGGACCTGGTGGAAGAGCTGTACAAGCGCCTGGCCCTCAAGGTCTGCGGCAGCATGGAGATTACCTACCAGGGCAAGCAGATCGACATGGGCCACTGGGAGCGCCTGACCATGGTGGAGGCTGTCAAGAAGTATTCCGGCGTTGATTTCAATGACTGGAAAACTGATGAGGATGCCATCGCCGCCGCCAAGGAGCACCATGTGGAGCTGCCCGAAGTCCCGACCAAGGGCGCGATCCTGGCCGAGTTCTTCGATGCTTTTGTTGAGGATAAGCTCATCCAGCCCACTTTCATCTATGATTACCCCGTCGAAATCAGCCCGTTGGCCAAGCGCAAGCCCGATGATCCGGCGTTCACCGAACGGTTTGAGTATTTCATTGACTGCACCGAGTACGGCAACGCGTTCAGCGAGTTGAACGACCCCATCGACCAGAAAGCCCGCTTCGAGCGCCAGGTTGCTGAGCGCAAGGCCATTGAGCCCAACTGCAAGGCCCAGGTCGATTACGACTATGTTACCGCTTTGGAGTACGGCCTGCCCCCCACGGGTGGCCTCGGCTTCGGTGTTGACCGTCTTGTCATGCTCCTGACCGACAGCGCCTCCATCCGCGATGTTCTGCTGTTCCCGACGATGAAGCCCATCGACCAGTAAACGGCAAGAAAATAGATGATAAATCGAAAGATTTTCATATTGAAATTCTTGCAAAAGCTGTGTCATCCCCGTTTTGACATCAATTTGACAGCAAAATCCTGAAGAATCATGTCCCGTTATGAAGCGTGACGGATCTCAGATAAAAACGCACAAGGCTTGAACAAAGCTGTAAGAGCACTTCTTGGAATCATCTGAGAAGTGCTCTTTTTGTTTGCTCCTGCGGCCACCTTCTGTCAGACAGTCACAAAAAACGGAGGATAACATTATGAAAAACGACTACAAGCCCATCAAACCCATCAAACCCATGAAAGAAGTCCCTGACCAGCTTCGCAAGCTGCGCCGCCAATTTCTGCGCTACCAGCAGGCGGAAATCGTATACAGCCTTTCTCACAAGAAGCTGCTGGAACTTGCCAGCGATGCTGGGGCTATCTACCGCTTCGACAGCACGGTACTTATCAACCGGGAGATTTTTGATGCCTATTTGGAACGCTTCCATGAACCTGCAAGAAAAATTACCGTGGAGGAGGTCGAGGACGAGTGAGCGGCAGTGTGTGGGTGTTCTCCGACCAAATCGACGATGAAGATATGGATTTTATGCGGCATGAGTTCGTGACTTACAGCATGGCAAGCGATTATTATGGACTGGGACTGAAACCTGTCACCCGGATGGCACATGAATGTGGGGCTATCTATAAGATTGGCCGGAAGATTCTGATTCGGAGAAGCATTTTTGAAGAGTACCTGCGCCAGCAGAGAAAGATTTGAGGTGTGCAATGGAAAAGCCGAACGCCAACTTGTATGATAAAGATAAAGGGCTGGACTATGTGCTGGTCGGAGATTGCTACTTTCCTACCTTGATTTTGGCAGAAGATTTTCGCCCTGTTGGTCGTTGGAGTAGAATGTACAAACGGTATCTTAAAGAACATCATCCAGCACGGTATCAGGCTCTCCTGCTGTCCGGCAGGTTGAACACCTATCTGGCAGACATTGATGCACAGGCAGAGGAACAGCTGGAGTTGCTTACCCGGCAGATGGCTGAACGTGAGGGGGTGAACGAAGAATTAAAAGCCGCAAATCAAATGGAATGGGTACGTAGGATGAACAGTATCCAGAACCGAGCGGAGGAAGTTATTAAGGCCGAATTGATCTTTGCATAATGTCCGGAGGGGCAGATGCCGTATAACTTGGTATCTGCCCCTCTTATGTTTATAAGTTAGCACTACAAATTGATGTAAAAACATAAATTTCAAAATATTTTGAATGCAAAATGGAATATATTTGCATTCTCATTGGCGCTCTATTGTAAAAGCATTATAATTGTTACATAAAATTCACACAAACGGCACTCTTACAATTGAGCAATAAGGAAAAGTTATGATGGATGGCATAGAAGCAGCGATTGCCCTTTGCAAATGCGGAAAAGTCCACAAAGCCTACGGTGTCCGCTTTGAAAAGGCTGGCAAAAAGCACTGGAAGTACACATGGGCGTTTCCTATCAAAGAATCAGCCGCAAAACATGAAGGCTACGATGAAACCACAATTATTGGTGCGATTGAGCCAACAGAAGATTATCCCGGTTGCTGTGTGTGGAGAAAGACATTCCCACGGGGATTGCGGGGCTGCTGATGGCGTTTGCCATTTCGCCCT
>CAVFVI010000068.1:0-8065 GCA_963626055.1 Acutalibacteraceae bacterium | reverse complement strand
CCAGACCAGCGCCGACAGGCAGGCCGTTCTCAGAGAAAGCGGTCTGGCTGCGGCCATAAACGATCTGCAGGAACAGCTCACGCATTGCAACGTTGATAGCGTCGCAGACGAGGTCGGTGTTCAGTGCTTCCAGGACGGTCTTGCCGGGCAGGATCTCGCCAGCCATAGCAGCAGAATGGGTCATGCCGGAGCAGCCGATGGTTTCGACCAGAGCTTCCTCAATGATGCCGTTCTTGATGTTCAGGCTCAGCTTGCAGGTACCCTGCTGGGGTGCGCACCAGCCCACACCGTGGGTATAGCCGCTGATGTCCTCAATTTTATAGGCCTTGACCCATTCGCCCTCTTCGGGGATGGGAGCGGGACCGTGCTTCGGACCCTTCGTGATCGGGCACATATTGTTGACCTGTGCGGAGTATTCGATCATAATATTCTCTCCTTTGCATTATTGTCGGAAGCCGGTGCCATTTGCACCGCACAAACATCAGCAAGCCTGCGCGGGGGCTGTGCGTTCCGGCCGTCCATTGTCAAGCTTTTCACAGCTAATTTCATTATACGAGGGTAGCAGCCTTTTTTCAAGATGTTAGTCTTTTCTAACCCTCTGTTTTTGATAAATTTTTCTTGCCATTTTCTGCATATCCAGCAAAACGCCGCCCCGTTTTGCCTGCGGGGCGGCGTTTTCATCTCTATTTCTCGCAAAAATTATCCGATCAAAAATCCAAACAGCAGCGGCGCAATGCCGCCTGCCGCTGCCATGCACAGCACAGCGGCCAGCACGATTTTGGCAAAATACCAGCCGTTCCTGGGCGGCGGCAGTTCCGGTTTCTGCTGCTTTTTGCCGCGGGGCACGGGGGCTGCTGCGGGCTGCGGCAGTTCGGGGGCTGTCAGGGCGGCCAGCGCGCCAAACAGCAGCATGACCAGCGGGAACACCATGGAAACCCGGATGGATACCACTGCCTGCGCCAGATAGCTGCACAGCGCCAGCATGACCGGGGCCACGCCGGGTTTGTTCCAGTTCCGTTCCCCGCGCCACAGGTGGGCCGCCACCAGCAGCAGCCAGGCGGCCAGGCCCAGGATACCGGTCGTCAACAGCTGCTCCAGGTATTCGTTATGTGCAGCATAGAATGTCGCCATACGGGCTGTCATGGCGTCACCCGCCCAGGCGGCCACGGCGGTGTGCATCATGCCGGGGCCGATGCCCAGGATCTTGCGCAGCAGGCTGCCATCCGCCCAGGTGCCAAACGCAGCCCGCCAGGCCACGCCGCGGTAAGTACCCCAGTCATCATTGAACACCAGCAGGTTATGCAGGCTTTCCGGCAGGGGCAGGTTTGGCATCGCGTTTGCCAGCACAAAAGCCCCTGCGCCCACCGCCAGCACGGCAATGGTGATGACCCGCCCCGGCAGGTACAGCGGCGTCTGGGCGGCAGTGCCTTTGCGTGCCAGCACAAACAGCACCAGCCAGAGCAGCAGGCTGGCCGCCATGCAGGGCAGCGCCACCTGCCATGCGCCGAGTTTGGCCAGCAGGGCGGTGCCGCCCTGGGTGTAAACGCTGGCGCGCATATAGTGCATCCAGGCAGCCCAGCCGAAGAACGCCGCAGCAATGAGCGCCGCGCGGCGCAGGCAGCGGGTGGTAAAGTTCTTATGGCAGACCAGCACCATAACCGCCGCGCCAATGCCCAGCGCCAGTGCCTCCGAATCCACGACCGCCAGCGCCAGTGCACCGAATGCCGCCGGGATACCGGTCCATACGGCGGTTTTGGTATCTTTCGCGTTCAGGAACTGATAGAACACAATGGGCAGCGCCACCGAGAAAAAGCAGCCGTTAAAATCCTTCTGCCCCAGGGTGGAGAAAAACTGCGCACGTTCCACCACGGCGGTATCGGCATAAGCGCCGATGAGGTCAATATTAAAGATGTTCAGCACATACAAAACCGCCACAATGCTTGCGGTAATGCCCAGCACCCAGAAAACAAAATCAAGGTTTTCCAAATCCAGATAGCTGCGCACGGCCCAGTACCCGGCGGCGGTAAACAGCACCAGCATCAGCCCGCCGTAATAGCCGCCCAGCCCCCAGGTGGACGCTGTAGGCGAAAGCGAAGTAAAGGTGGAAATGAGGGTGGTGCCTGAAAAGGTCAGCACCCCCCACAGGGTCATATCCCGCCCGGCGTTGGCATTGCGCGCGCGGGGCGCACGGGCCCCAATGGCCGTGCAGGCCCCCAGCCAGAGCAGGAAAAGAAGAAACAGGGTAAAACAGCCGGTAAACTTGGTCACGCCAAGGTTGGAAAATTTATCAATATACAGCGGATACACACACAGCACCGCACACAGGAACGCGGTTGCCGAAGTGCCCGCCAAGCGGTCGATCGCTTGCTGCTGGGCAGAACGCATGGTTCAAATTACCTCCGGGTCATTTTTCCCGCGCGCCTTACAGCGGGAACGCGGGCCACAGTACGGTATTATTTTACCCGTTCCCCTGCTGCTTTTCAACCGTTGATACAGGTTTTACAAATAGGAAACATATTCCGCCTGCCGCGGCGCTGGCCACCGCCAGGATATGCCGGGCAGGCAGTTCCAGCAACTGGCTGCCCGCATAGCTCAATAGGCTGCCGGCACTCATGCCCAGGGCAATCAAGCCATAGTTGACCCCCGCGTGGGCAAGGCCGAACAGGTCCGTGTTCAGGGCGGGCTGCACCGCCGCGCCGCCGGAGTAAAAGCAGGTCAGCACGCAGTAGGCCGCCAGCACCCACCACCCCTGCGCAAAAGCGAAGCCGATGCTGCCCGCTGCCAGCGCCGCATACACGCCGTACAGCACCGGCTTGCGGCCCCAGCGGTCGCTGGCCGCGGGGCAAAGCAGCCGCCCCGCCGCACTTGCTGCGCTGCCAACCGCCACGCACAAGGGTGCCCACTGCTCCGGCAGGCCCCGGTCCGCCGCGATGGTCAGGATCTCCGGGCTGAACAGCAGCATGGGCGGGGCCGCCAGCGCCACGCCCGCCACACACAGGCGGTACTGCATGGTGCGCACCATCTGGCGGGGCGGCAGGTCGTTTGCCGCTTTTGTGTTCGGCTGGCTGGCGGGCTGGGGCGGGTTTTGCAGCACCGCGGCGGATGCCCCACACACCACCAGCACCACCACGCCCAGCGCGGCAAAGCAGATACGCATGCCCCAGCGTTTTTCCACAAAACCCACAAAAACGGTTAAAAATGCGCCGGAAAGCCCCATGGCCGCACCGCTGACCCCCGTTGCCAGCCCCTTGCGGCTGGCATACCACTTTTGGGCGCAGGCCAGCACCGCCGGGGCCAGAAAGGCGCTGCCCACCCCAGCCGGGATGCTGTAAACCAGGAAAAACAGCGGGGCATTGCCCTGCGGCACCAGCGCCGCCCCCATGCTGCCGCCGCCCAGCAGTACGGTGCCCCACAGGGCCGCACAGCGCGGGCCGCGCTGATCCTGCACAAAACCGCCGATGGCGCAGCCGATGCCATACCCCGCCACCAGAATGGCAAAACTGAGCATAGCCTGCCCGCGGGTAAAGCCATACTGCGCCATGACCGGCTTTTGGAACACACCCCACGCCGCCGGGATGCCGGTCAGCAGCTGCACAGCCGCACCGGCGGCCAGAATTTTGGGGTTGCCGTTTTGTTTTGGCATAGCGTTCCCTCCCTGTTTTTTGCATTTCCGTACTGTTCAGTATGCCCCGTTTTGGTTGACAAAAAACGCCGGGACAGATATGATAAAGAAGTATATCTTTTGATTTTTCCGCGGGCTGCTGCCCGCGCAGATAATAGGGAGGAACAACCATGAAAACACAGCCGTTGAAGGGCATGCGTGACCTTTTGCCGCGCGAGCAGGCATTGCGTGATTACATTCAGGGCCAGATTTTGGATACTTACCGCGCTGCCGGGTTCCAGCGCATTTCCACCCCCATCCTGGAGGATATGGAAAACCTTGATAAATCCGATGGCGGCGACAACCTGAACCTGATTTTCAAGGTGCTCAAGCGCGGCGAAAAGCTGGCCGCTGCCCTGCGCTCCGGCGATGAAAAGCAGCTTTCCGATATGGGCCTGCGCTATGACCTGACCCTGCCGCTTTCCCGTTATTACGCCGCCAACCGCAACGAGCTGCCGAACCCCTTCAAGGTCATCCAGACCGACCGTGTTTACCGCGCCGAGCGCCCGCAGAAGGGCCGCCTGCGCGAGTTTGTGCAGTGTGATATCGACATTCTGGGCGATTCTTCCCCCAATGCCGAGGTGGAGCTGATCGATGTGACCACCCGCGCTCTGCTGCGCATCGGCTTCAAGGATTTCACCGTCAACATCAACGACCGCCGCATCCTGCGCGCCATGCTGGAAAAGATGGGCTTTGCCGCCGACCAGCTGGATTCTGTCTGCATCAGCTTTGACAAGCTGGACAAGATCGGCGCAGACGGCGTAAAGAAAGAGCTGCTGGAAAAAGAATTTGACGCCGCCGCTGTGGAAGCGCTGGATGAGTTCCTGCGCGCCGGGGATTTCAGCCTGGACGCTGTGACCGCCCGCGTGGGCGATGAGGCCCTGACCGCCGACCTGCGCTATGTCATCGCCACCGCCGAAAAGATCGCCAACGGCCGTTATGGCATTGCCTATGCCCCCAGCCTGGTGCGCGGCCAGGGTTACTATACCGGCATGGTGTTTGAAGTGACCTGCCCGCAGTTCAGCGGCGCTGTTGCAGGCGGCGGCCGGTACGACAACATGGTTGGCAAGTTCATTGGCCAGCAAGTACCCGCCGTTGGCTTCTCCATCGGGTTCGAACGTGTCTGCGGCATTCTGCTGGAGCAGGATTACCAGATCCCCGGTGCCAAGCAGAAGCTGGCCCTGCTGTACCTGAAGGATGCCGATTTCGCCGCTGTGCTGGCCAAGGCCGATGCCCTGCGCGCGACCTATGATGTGACGGTTCTGCCCCAGGCCAAAAAGCTGGGCAAGCAGTTCGGCACGCTGGAAGCCGCCGGTTACAACGCTGTGGCTTTTGCTGATAACGATGACATCAAAACGCTTGGGCGTATCTGAAAAGTCGAAAATTTAGCCTATTTCTACAACCGCAGCCGGATTCCGCGTTAAAAAACCTTGGAATCCACAAAGGATTCCTGCGGCCTTTTGCCTTGAATCCGTCTCGCGCTTGCGAAATATGCGTCATTTTCTTTGTTTTCAAATCCGCCTTGGTCAAAAAGCTGAATAATTAGAAACATTTTTGTGGGGTGTGCCGGTTTTGCGGTGCATCCCGCTTTTTTTGACATCAAGCTGTAACATTCCGGTGCCGCTTCCGTGTTATATTGGTAAAGGAAGCAGAGATTGCTTCTGGCTTACCCCTTACCACACAACACAATAAGGAGCGTGCCCCATGAAACATACAACACTATCCCGTTTTGCCAGCCTTACCGCAGCCGCCGCGCTGGCGCTCAGCCTTGCCGCCTGCGGTTCCACCAGCCGCAGTGCCTACTCCGCCGCTGTTTCTAACGATACCGCTGCCTTTAGCAGCCAGGATGCCGGAGACTATGAATATTACAGCACCGAAAGCGCCGCAGCCGGGGATGGCAGCAGCTTTTCTTCGGACGATCTGACCAGTTCGATGCTGGACCCTTCCACAGTGGAAAGCAGCCGCAAGATCGTGTATAACGCCAGCGTGCGGATGGAAACCACCGATTATGATTCTACCCGCACCGCCCTGCTGGACGCTGTGGACGCTGCAAACGGCTACCTGGAAAGCACGGAGCAGAGCGGCAGCAAGGATTCCGGCAGCCGTTATACGTATTACACCGCGCGCATTCCCGCCGAAAACTACCGCAGCTTTTTGACTGCCGCCGGGGAAGCGGGGAACGTGACCTCCCTGAACGAAAACGCCCAGGACATTACCACCCAGTATGTGGATGTGGAAGCCCGCCTGAAAGCCCTGAACGACCAGCGCGACCGCCTGAATGCCCTGGCCGACAAAGCCGAGACCACCGCCGACCTGCTGGAAATTGAAAGCCAGCTTTCGGATGTGCAGTACCAGCTGGAGAGCTACACCAGCCAGATGCGCCTGATGGACAACCAGGTCAGCTATTCCACTGTGGACATTTCCCTGCGGGAAGTGCGGGTGCTGACCCCCACCGCCACCACCTTTGGTGAAAAGTTTGTGGAAGCTGTGACCAGCGGCTGGCGCGGCTTTGTGGATGGAGCCGAAGATTTCATCCTGCTGGTGGTTTACCTGTGGCCGGTGGTGCTGATCGTGCTTGCCATCCTACTGGTGGCGCGGC
Source organism: Acutalibacteraceae bacterium (assembly GCA_963626055.1). Classification (GTDB taxonomy): domain Bacteria; phylum Bacillota; class Clostridia; order Oscillospirales; family Ruminococcaceae; genus Gemmiger. Next base: position 1,805 of record CAVFVI010000068.1, on the reverse strand, counting down.
CCGCTCTCAAACGCCGCAAGGCCCTCCGGGCGGAGAAAAAGCAGGCCAAGCTTGCTGCAAAGGCTGCCGCCCAGGCGCAGCCTGCGGAAACCGCCAAACCAGATGACACCGTAAAATAAAATCACACCTCTTCTTTCCAACTTATATCGCAAAGCGGGCGCGCCGTCATGCAACAGACGGCGCGCCCGCTTTGTTTTTTACCGGCTGTTCTTACAGACCATACAGCTCGGTATACTTCTTTTTCAGATAGTTGGTGTAGTGGGTGGCATCAAACGCGCCGCCGCACAGGCTTTGTACCAGCCACTGCGGTTCCTTGGCGCGGCCATGCTGCCACACGCGGCTGCGCAGAGCGTCTTTCAGCGGCTGCATGTTGCCCTGCGCCCACTGGGCATCCAGGTCCATCGTTTTGCGCAGGTCGTCCACCGCCTGTGCGCTGTAGGCACTGCCCAGCGCATAGCTGGGGAAGTAACCCATATCGCCCATTGCCCAGTGGATATCCTGCAAACAGCCGTGGGTATCGTCCGGTACCTCAACACCAAGGTATTCCTTATACTTGGCGTTCCAGGCGGCGGGCAGGTCGGCCACGGTCAGGGTGCCCTGCATCAGGGCCTTTTCCAGCTCATACCGCACCATAATGTGCAAAGAATAGGTCAGCTCGTCCGCCTCGGTGCGGATCAGGCTGGGTTCGGCACGGTTGACGGCGCGGTAGATCTCTTCCTCGGTCACGCCGTTCAGCTGCTGGGGGAACAGCTCCAGCAGCGTGGGATACAGATAATGGATGAACGCGCGGCTGCGGCCCACATAGTTTTCAAACAGGCGGCTCTGGCTTTCGTGCAGGCCGGTAGTTGCGCCGCCAGCCAAGGTGGTATAATCATACTTGGGGTCAACGTTCAGCTCATACAGGGCATGGCCGCCCTCGTGCGCCACGCTGTACAGGTTGGAGAACATATCCTGCGGCATATAGTGGGTGGTAATGCGCACATCGCCGTGCCAGAAGCCGGAGGTGAAGGGGTGTTCCGTTTCGCCCAGAACGCAGTGGTCGGGGTCCAGCCCCCACACTTCCATGATCTTCTGCGAAAGCTTGCGCTGCTGCTCAATGGGCCAATCCCGATACAAAAAGTCGGTGCGGATGGCGCTGCCGCGCTCCTTGATGGCGGCCAGCAGCGGCACGATGGTTTCACGCAGGGCGGCAAAGAAGGTATCGCACTGGGCAATGGTCAGGCCGTGCTCATAGCGGTCCAGCCAGACCTCATACGGGTCACGGTCGGGGGCAAAATAGTGGGCCTGCGCGCGCAGAGATTCCACAATTTTTTCCAGATACGGTGCAAAACCGGCAAAGTCATTGCCGCGCTTTGCCTTGCCCCATGCGGGCATGCTTTCCTGCGTCAGTTTGGTGAACGCGGCGTATTCTTCCGCCGGGATCTTGCCGATCTCGTCATAGCTGCGCTGCAGCTCCCGCACTTCGGCCTTTTCCTGCTCCGTCTCGGCATCAGCGGCGGCGCGCTGCAGCAGGGCAGCGGTGTCGGCGCTGACCAGCTGGTCAAAGTAGGCGCGGCTCAGCACCTCCATGGCTTCGGCGCGGCCCGCGCTGCTTTCCGGCGGGGCTACCGTCTCACTGTCATAATCGGCAACGGCCATTGCGTACTGGTAGGCATACAGTCTTTTTTCCAGCTCGCGCAGAGCTTTGATGGAATCTTTCATTGGGTTCTCCTTTCCGCCAGGGCGGCGGTTTTTATTTATGGTCTATTATAGTAATCACTGATTAAATTTTCCCAGAATGCCGTGCATGGTGTACAATAGGAACG
>CAVFVI010000067.1:0-9217 GCA_963626055.1 Acutalibacteraceae bacterium | reverse complement strand
TGATCGGTGCCATCATCATGACCCACGGCGATGACGACGGCCTGATCCTGCCCCCGGCCATTGCCCCGGTGCAGGTGGTCATCGTTCCCGTTGCCGCACATAAGCCCGGCGTTCTGGATAAGTGCCGCGAGCTGGCCGCCGAGATCGGTAAGTATGCCCGCGTAAAGCTGGATGATTCCGACAAGCAGCCCGGCTGGAAGTTTGCCCAGTGGGAAATGAAGGGCGTGCCTGTCCGCCTGGAAGTCGGTCCCCGCGATATCGAAAACGGCCAGTGCGTGCTGGTCCGCCGCGATACCCGCAAAAAGCAGTTTGTGAAGTTTGAGGATCTGGCCACCGCAATTCCTGCCGCAATGGAAGCCCTGGCTAAGGACCTGTATGACCGCGCTTTGCAGAACCGCGAAAACCGCACCTGGAGCGCCACCACCATGGACGAAGTGAAAAAGATCGTGTCCGAAAAGACCGGTTTTGTCAAAACCATGTGGTGCGGCGACCTGGCCTGTGAGGAAGCCATGAAGACTGAAGCAGGGCTTTCCAGCCGCTGCATGCCGTTCGAGCAGGAGCACCTGTCCGACGTATGCCCGGTCTGCGGCAAGCCCGCCAAGAGCATGGTCGTCTGGGGCATCGCATACTAAGCCAATCCGGCAGTGCTGTCTTTATGCGGCACTGCCGTTTTTTGTGTTTGCCGCAAGGCCCGTCCGGGGCGTCGGGGACGCTGCCCCCTACAGACAAGCCCTTTGATTTATCACAAATTTTCAATGAGCAGCCATATCTGGCCCCCGGCGGGGTGAGGTCACCCCGCCCTACCCATAAAATTGCTCTTTTATCTCAAGTTTTTAATGCAACCTTGCCCCTAAAAAATTTCTAATTTCTAATTCCTCATTTCTAATTTTCCCGTGCTGTGCCTTGCCCCACCATAAAAACTCCTAACTCCTCACTCCTACTTCCTAACTAAAAGCCATGCTTCTTCTTCCCACATTGCTGCTCTATGCTTTGGGCTTGCTGCTGACTGGTGTCGGCAGCAGGCTTGCTTCGCGCTGTGCAACGTGGTGCGGGGCGCTGTGCGGGCTGCCAATGTGGATGGTGGGCGGCACGCTGGTGGCGGTGTGTACAGCGCTGCCACAGCTGGTGCTGGCGTTTCTGGCGGCAGGTATGTCCGTTACCGCGCTGGCTGTCGGCACGGCTCTGGCAGGCGCTGTCACCCAGCTGGGGCTGGTGCTGGCGCTTTGCCTGCTGCGCCGCAATGTCACGGTGGACCGCGGCGAGCTGCTGCGCAAATGCGCCCTGTTGCTGGTGGCCTGCGGCGTGGTGGCGCTGTTTGTGCGGGATGGCACCCTGAGCTATACCGGCACCGGCCTGCTGATGGGCCTGTTTGTTCTGTTTGTCATGCAGAGTATCGCCTACCAGTACCGCTTTGCGTTCCGGGAGGGGCTGGAGCTTATCACCGTCCAGCGGGAAAAAGGCGAAAAGACCCCGCCAGAAGACCCATCCGGGCGGACCGTCCTGTTCCCGGCCATGAGCATTCGCACCAGCCTGCGCAACCTGGCCGGGGTGGTGGGCGGCATGGCGGTGCTTTGCGTGGGGGCGTGGGCCCTGCTGAACAGCGCCGTGGCGCTGGCCAACCTGACCGGCACCATCCAGGCCCAGTGGGCTGCAACCCTGATCTCTTTCGGCCTCTGCCTGCCTCTGCTGGTGGAAGTGTTCGATCATCCCCTTGGTTCCGCCTGGAAGCGCTTTGCGGAAAAATGCCGCATCTACCCGCCGCAGGCGCTGCCCATGCAGGTGTTGAACAGCGCTATTTTGAGCATCACGCTGGTGCTTCCTGTTTCCAGCCTGATGTACCGCCGCCGCTTGCCGGTGGGCGAACAGTTCCGCCAGTATGATATCCCGTTCTGCATCGCGATGGCGCTGGTTCTTTTGCTGCCGCCGCTGGTCAAAAAGCGGCTCTACCGCTGGCAGGGCAGGGTATGCCTGGTGCTTTATCTCATGTACCTTGCCGCCGTCCTCATCATGCCGCGGGCAGGCGCATAACGCAATACAAAACAAAAACCGCCCGGCGGGAACACTGCAGTTCCAAGCCGGGCGGTTTTTGAGAATCGTTCGTGTTGTACAGGGTATCCATCAGGTAGGTCTGGTTGGCGGCCAGGTCTGGCACCAGTACCTGCATGCCGCGGATCACCGCGCCGGTGTAGGTGCCCTCTGCCGGGATGCGGTAAGAGTGCTCACTGTCAAAATTCATCTGCAAAGCTTCCATCGCATACCCCAGGATCTCGCCGGAGGTCATATCGGTGGTCAACAGCGGCAGAACCCGATTGATAAAGCTGACGATGGAAACCGTGTCCATCTGTTCCACCTTGTTGATAATGGCCATCAGCACAGCGCGCTGGCGGTCGGTGCGGGCATAATCATTGCCTAGGGAGCGGTTGCGCGCATGGATCAGGGCTTGCTCACCGGTCAGATGGTTTACCCCTTCGTGCAGGTCCCAGTCCATGCGGAGCTGCTGCGGATAGGTCACATCCCGCTTTCTGCCGCAGATGTAATCCGCTTCATCCTGGGTCAGTTCCAAATCAATGCCATCAATGCTGTCGATCAGGGTCTGGAATTCACCGAAATCAACTTCCACATTCCCGGCAATCTCCACACCAAAGTTGGTGTTCAGCGTGCTGTCCAGCAAGTCCATGCCGCCAAAGGCATAAGCCGCGTTGATGCGGTTGTCACTGTAGCCGGGAATCTGCACATACAGGTCTCGCATAAAGGAGGTCATGCTGATCTGTTTGGTCTTTTTGTTCAGTGTGACCATGATCATGCTGTCGGACCGCTGACGGTCTTGCCCTTCGCGGCGGTCCTGGCCGATCAACAGCAGGTTTACAATGTCCTTATCCTGCATCACGCTGGTATCGGCCCCGTTCCAGATCACGTCCTCCGGACTCAAGGTGTCGTCGATGGTTTCGTCCGATTCAAACGTTTCCTCCTGCTGGGAAATCGCCGTGACGGCAGAGGAATGCCGGATGCGCCCCAGCATACCCTGCAAAGCGGTATAGCTAACGAATACCAACAAGAGGAGTACGATGCCAAGAATCAGCAATACCCGCCCCCACAGTGGGATAGCCGCCCAGCGCGTGGCAGGTTTTGCGGTCGCTGCGGGCTGTTCCGGCGTTTCAGCCGGGGACGGAGCAGAAACCTCAGATGTGCTTTTTACTTTGTTTTCTTCTTCGCGTGTAATCTTCATCTTTTGACCGTTGTATCTTTTTGTACTTTCCCCAAAAGCGCTTTCCCCAATTACAGCGCTTCGATCATATTCGCCACAATGGCGGTGGCGGTTTTGATGTACTCGCCAATGCTGAACTTTTTCACGACCAGAACTTCATAGCCGCTCTCATCGGCATTGTCGCTCATGGCGCGCAGGATGACGCAGGGCACGCCGTTACGGGCGGCAACCTGGCTCACGGCAGCGCCCTCCATCTCCACGCAGTCGGGCTGGCACTTGTCCTCAATGGCCTTTTTGGTGGCGGCATCGCCCACAAAAAGGTCGCCGGTGGCAATCTTGCCGGCAATGGCCTTAACACCACAGGTGTTGCAGGCATCCAGCGCGGCTTTGACCAGGGCCGGGTCGCCGTGGTATTCCGCGGTGAACGGTGCGCTCTGGGCAATCATATCGTTCTGGGCATCGTGGTATACCACGGTCTCGCCCACGCAGACATCCCCAATGCCGATCTTGCTGGTCATGTTGCCCGCAATGCCGGAGAAGATGATCTTCTCGGCACCGTACTTGGTGATAAGCACCTGCACGGTGGAAGCGGCGTTTGCTTTGCCCATACCGGCGCAGCACACAACGACCTGGCGGCCGTTCAGCATGCCCTGGTGGTATTCCACCCCGGCGTAGGTCTCTTTGGTCACCTGCTCCAGCTTGGCACACAGCTGGTCAACTTCATCGGGCATAGCGCCCATAATGCCAATGATCATGGTATTGCTCCTTTTTATCAGACGTTGAAGAGGAATTCGATCACATCGCCGTCATTCACAACGTATTCCTTGCCCTCGGTGCGCTGCAGGCCCTTGGCCTTGACCGCGGCATAGTCAAAGTTGTTGTCGGCCAGGGCATCATAGCTGATGACCTGGGCGCGGATAAAGCCGCGCTCAAAGTCAGAATGGATTTTGCCGGCAGCCTGCGGGGCTTTGGTGCCGCGCTTGATGGTCCAGGCACGGCATTCCTTTTTGCCGTCCGTCAAAAAGCTGATGAGGCCCAGCAGGTCATAGCTTGCCTTGATCAGGTTGTCCAGGCCGGTGGATTCAATGCCCATCTCGTGCAGGAACGCCAGCTTTTCTTCCTGGCTGGAACCGGCAATGTCCTCTTCGGTCTTGGCGCAGATGGGGATCGCCTGTGCGTTTTCCTCTTTAGCGCGGGCAGCAACCAGCGGATAGTACGGGTTCTCGTCCAACCCGCCCAGCAGGTCATCCTCGCCCACGTTGCAGGCATAAATCACCGGCTTGGCGGAGAGCAGGCCCAGCTCTTTGCGGGCGGTGTTTTGGCTGTCGTCATCCGGGTCAAAGGCAAAGGAACGGGCGGGCTTGCCGCCTTCCAGATGGGCAGCAAGCTCTGCCAGCCAGGCGGCTTCGGCAGCAGCGGTCTTGTTGCCGGTCTTGGCGGCTTTCTGCTGGCGGCCCAGGCGGTTGCTGACAACTTCCAGGTCGGCCAGGATCAGCTCCAGGTCAATGGCGTCAATATCGCGGATGGGGTCAACGCTTTCCGGTTTGTTCACATCCTTCACAACGTGGATGATGTTGTCATCGTCAAAGCAGCGAACCACATGGACAATGGCATCGCATTCGCGGATATGGCCCAGGAACTTGTTGCCCAGACCGGCGCCCTGGCTGGCACCTTTGACCAGACCGGCGATATCCACAAACTCCACAATAGCGGGGGTCTTTTTGTCTGTCTGCCAGATCTCGGCCAGTTTGTCCAGCCGGGCATCAGGCACCGGAACAATGCCGGAGTTCGGCTCAATGGTGCAGAACGGATAGTTGGCTGCCTGAGCATTCTGGGTGCTGGTCAGCGCATTGAACAAAGTGGATTTGCCAACATTGGGCAAACCGACGATACCTAATTTCATATTACAAATCTCCTTAACGGAATATTTTGACTGTCTATCATTATACCCAACCAGCGCGCCGGGTGCAAGGGCAGGGCGCGGCCAGGCCTATAATTTTGCGCAATTCTACACATTTTACCTGTTTTGACCACCGGTTGTTCTTTATTTTTCCACATTTATGCCTTATAATGTTAAAAGGTCAAATCAAAATACCCCTGCACCGGCCCTGTCCGATGCGGGAAAACATAGAGTAGGAGGGCATAAAACCCATGTCAAACGAGAAAATTCTGGTTGTGGATGATGATAAAAACATCTGTGAGCTGCTGCGCCTGTACCTGGTCAAAGAGGGATACAGCGTGACGATTGCCAACGACGGCGCTACTGCCTTGCAGGAATTTGATAAGCTGCACCCGGACCTTGTGCTGCTGGATGTGATGATGCCCGGCATTGATGGGTGGGAAGTCTGCCGCAAGATCCGCCAGAACAACCAGACCCCCATCATTATGTTGACGGCAAAAGGTGAGACCTATGATAAGGTTCTGGGCCTGGAACTGGGCGCAGATGATTACATCGTAAAGCCTTTTGAAACCAAGGAAGTGACCGCCCGTATCAAGGCTGTTCTGCGCCGCTGCGGCAGCAAGGACGAGGAAAACAAAGGCGTTTATGACTTTGACAACCTGCACCTGGATATGAACCGCTATGAACTGAAAGTGAAGGGCAAAGTGGTGGATGCGCCGCCCAAAGAGCTGGAACTGCTGGCCTGCCTGGCCGGGCACCCCAACCGGGTCTACACCCGTGACCAGCTGCTGGACGAAGTGTGGGGCTTTGAATATTATGGCGACTCCCGCACCATCGACGTCCATGTCAAGCGCCTGCGCGAAAAGCTGGAGGGGGCCTCGGAACAGTGGAACCTGAAAACCGTGTGGGGCGTTGGCTATAAGTTTGAGGTTAAAGAATAATGTGCCGCGCCAAAAAAGAAGAGAATAACAGTGCAGCCCCGCTGCGCAGCGTAAGCGGGGAGGTGTTTACTACCTTTGCCTCGTTGCTGCTGGTGGCGCTGGTACTGATGTGCATGCTGCAAACGGGGCTTTCCTGTGCATACTTTGCCCAGGAACGCAAAAGTGCCCTGACTGCTGTGCTGGACGGCGCTACCGCCATGGCGGAAACCTATGCTTCGGAGGGGAACATTGTGACTCTGCCCGGCGGGGACACCGAGCTGGTGGAGCGCGCCAAGACCGGCTTTGAACTGTTCAATACCTCATCGGACGCACTGGTGTTTGTGGCAGACCGGGATGGCAACATCCTGATGCACACCGGCAAAGATGTAGCCGAAAGTGCCAAGATCCCGCAGGAGCTGCAGGAAGAAATGGACAGCGGCAGGGACATTTTCCTTGTGGGCACCATGGACGATACCCTGCACAATAAATATTATATTGCAGGCCGCCGCGTGAATCTGGGCGGCAGCGAGGGTTATCTGTTTGCCGCAACGCCGGTACATGCGCTGGCGGTCTATATCCGCTCCATCCTGACGATGTTCCTGTTGTCCTCGGCGGTCATCCTGATCGTCTGCGGCATTTTGTGCGTGGTGCTGGCGCGGCGCATTACCGGGCCGATCGAGCAGATCAGCCAGGCCGCCAAGCGGTTGGGCGGCGGTGATTTCACCGCACGCGCCCCCGTAACTGGCTGCCAGGAGCTGGCAGATTTTGCCACGACCTTTAACAACATGGCGGGCCGCCTGCAGAATATTGATAACTCCCGCGGGCAGTTTATGGGTAACATCGCCCACGAACTGCGCACCCCCATGACCAGCATCAAGGGCTTTATTGACGGCATGCTGGACGGCACCATTCCGGAAAGCGAGTACAAGCATTATCTTGGCGTGGTATCGCAGGAAACCGGCCGCCTGGCCCGGTTGGTGCAGAACATGCTGGACATCACCAAACTGGAATCCGGCGAGGTGAAAGGCACCCCCAAGAATTACGATATCTGGTCCACCGTTACGGATGTGGTGCTTTCGGACGAGCGCCGCATTGAGGATGGCAAAATCGATATTCAGGGCCTTGGCCCCACGGGCACCATGGTGTATGCCGATCCGGACTTTATCCATCAGGTGGTCTACAACATTGTGGATAACGCCATTAAGTTTACCCCGCCGGATGGCGTCATCAAGTTTGATATCCAGCAGGAAAACGACATGGTGCGGGTGACCATCGAGAACACCGGCGATGGCATTGCGCCGGATGCCCTGCCCTTTGTGTTTGAGCGCTTTTATAAGGAGGACCGTTCCCGTGGCCTGAACACCCGCGGCAGCGGCCTGGGGCTGCATATCTGCAAGGTGCTGATCACCCTGTCCGGCGGCCAAATCAAGGCCGAAAGCGAGATGGGCAAATGGTGCCGCTTCACCTTTACCCTGCCCGCAGGCAAGAGCGAGTAAACCGCAAAAAGGCCGTCAGCGCCGTAGAAAGTTCCGCTGGCGAAAACAGAGTAAAACTACAATTAGAAAAGGACCAAAGCTGTCCGCTGAAAAGCGGCAGGCTTTGGTCCTTTTTTGTTATGGAGTATGAGGAGATCGAGGATTGCGCGGGGCGGTTTGCTGCGCCGTTGCGGCAGCGGGCGGCATGACAAAAACGAAAACTGGCACTATAAAAATATACATAATTGGCACTTGCATGATGCCAGAACGCGCGGTATTATCTTGTCATATCTTTTGATAGGGGGAATTTACCGATGAAAAACACAAATACTCTTGCGCAGAAAAAGCCCGTTCTCTGGCTGACTATGACGGCGGTATTGCTGGCCATGAACGTTGCCTTGAGCTCTTTCAGCATCCCGGTGCCCGGCGGGCATTTGTACCTGAACGATGTGGTCATCTGCACGGCCAGCATTCTGCTGGACCCGTTCGCGGCCTTTGTGGTGGGCGGCATCGGTGCATTTTTGGGGGATTTCTTCTTCTATCCCACCCCGATGTTCGTTTCTCTCGTAACACATGGCTTGCAGGCTGTGGTCATCTCGCTCTGCGCGCATCACCTGTTCCAGAAAAAGCCGATAGTTGGCGCGGGCATCGGCGTGTTGCTGGGGGCCATCATCATGGTGGTGGGCTACTCTCTGGGACGTGCGTTTATCTACAGCACGGTTGAGTACGCGCTCCTGAAACTGCCGTTCCAGATCTTGCAGGCTGCCGTGGGTGCCGTTGTGGCCATGGTGCTCTGCTTTGCACGGGGCCTGGCACTGCGGTTTAATAAGATCTGCGGCGTACAATAAAAGCTTTGGCTTTGGGCAGCCCCTGCACTGAATGAAAAGTGCACGCTGTCAACTGCTGAAAGATATACAAAACGCGGGACGATGCTTACCATCGCCCTGCGTTCTGGCTTATCGAAAAATTCCATTTTTACCTTGTAGAGTATGTAAGGGTGCACATCGTGCGCACGCCAACTCCGCGCTGCAACACACTTTCCAGAACGCATTGCGCATGGCAAACGGCAGCGGACGCACGATGTGCGCCCCTACGAATCACTTAAAACGAGGGACGATGCCTAGGCATCGCCCCTCGTTCTTTTATAAAGCCGGAAATAACATCAGAAATAGCATCTGATGTTGAACTTGTCCACGTTCTGCTTTTCTTCCACCACCAGTTTTTCATGGTTGAAGTCAAAATGCACGCTGCGGCAGTCATCGGTGTTGCGGGTCAGGCGCAGCAGGGTGTCCACGCGCTTCTGCTCGTCTTTGGTATAGAACAGGTAGCTGGCACCCTCGCGCTTGGCGCGGCCGGTGCGGCCAATGCGGTGGGTGTAATGCTCGTTCTCTTCGGGCACATCATAGTTGATGACGGCATCCACATCCGAAACATCAATGCCGCGGGCGGCCACATCGGTGGCAACCAGCACATCGATCTCGCCGGCCTTAAAGCGCTGCATAATGCGGTTGCGCTCTGCCTGGCTCAAATCGCCATGCAGACAGTCTACATTAAAGTTCAGCCGGGCCAGCTGGTTGGCCAGCATGCCGGTGTTGTATTTGGTGTTGCAGAACACCATCACGCGCTTGTAATCCTTGCTGATGATGATCTGGGCCAGGTCGGCCAGCTTGTCGCGGCCGGTGGTCAGCAGCTTGTACTGGGCAATTTTGGGGCTGGA
>CAVFVI010000066.1:0-9277 GCA_963626055.1 Acutalibacteraceae bacterium | reverse complement strand
TTCTTGGTGCGACCGGGAGGATTCGAACCTCTGGCCTTCCGGGTCGGAGCCGAACGCTCTATCCAGCTGAGCTACGATCGCATATAGTAGAAAACGCCATGCTGACGTGTTCTGTATGGAGAAAAATACCGGCTTTTTGTACAGAAAACGAACCGTTGTTGACCGGGTACATTTTGTGTGTTAGACTGGCAGTAGAACGTACAAAAGCAGGCGTAAACCGCCGCAAAAAGCATTGCAGGCGGAGCGAAAGATTACGCTTTAATCATATTACCACATTGCGGCGGCGGATGCAAGTATCAAAATTGTTTTGCCGCAATGAGGAACGGATAAAAATCAATTCTGTACTTAAGGTGTATCTGAAACGGCGAACATTTGGCCCATTTCAGATATCCCTTAGGCAGAAATAAAAGGAGCGATATGATCATGACACCGGAACTGAACTGGTTGAGCGACCCGACTGTGTTTGCCGTGAACCGGCTGGATGCCCATTCGGACCATGTATGTTACCGCACTGTGCAGGAAGCCGCACAGTGCCACAGCAGCCTGCGCCAGCCGCTGGACGGCATGTGGCGCTTTGTGTGGAGCAGCTGCCCGGCCCAGCGCCCAGCGGATTTCTGGCGCGAAGGAGCGGACCTTTCGGGCTTTGGCACCATCCGTGTGCCGGGCCACATGGAGACCCAGGGCTATGGCCAGCTGCAATACACCAACACGCTGTACCCGTGGGATGGCCGCAGCGCGCTGCGGCCGCCGCAGGTGGACCTGAACGATGACCCCGTCGGCAGCTATGTGCGGGAGTTCGACCTGGATGCCGGGCTGCGCGGGCAGCGGGTGTGCATCAGCTTCCAGGGCGTGGAACAGGCCATGTACCTGTGGTGCAACGGCAAGTTTGTGGGCTATGCCGAGGACAGCTTTACCCCCTCGGAATTTGACCTGACGCCGTACATCAAAGAGACCGGCAACCGCATCTGCGTGGAAGTGTACAAGCGCAGCAGCGCAGCGTGGATTGAGGACCAGGACTTTTTCCGGTTCTCCGGCATTTTCCGCCCGGTCTATCTGTACGCCAAACCGGCGGTGCATCTGGCGGATATCTGGCTGAAAGCGGGCCTGAGCGAGGACAACACCACCGGTCTGCTGACCCCGGAGCTGAAGCTGGACGGCGAGACCGAGGGGGCCAGCGTGACCCTGTGCCTGACCGACCCGGAGGGCTATGCCCTGTACGAGGGCTCCGTGACGGGGGACACCATTGAATTGGAAGGTATTCAGCCGTGGAGCCACAAGACCCCTGTGCTGTACCATGCCGAGCTGGTGCTGAAAGACGCGCAGGGCACCGTGCAGGAAGTGGTGCCCTATGACATCGGGTTCCGCCGGTTTGAGATGAAGGACGGCATCATGTGCCTGAACGGGGAGCGCGTGGTGTTCAACGGTGTGAACCGCCACGAATGGAATCCCGAAAAGGGCCGCGCCATTGATGCGGATGACATGAACGCCGCCATGGCCGTGCTGAAAGCCAACAACATCAACGCCGTGCGCACCTGTCATTACCCGGACCAGAGCCTGTGGTATGACCTGTGCGACAAAAACGGTATTTACATGATCGATGAGACCAACCTGGAAAGCCACGGCAGCTGGCAGAAACTGGGAGCCATTGAACCCAGCTGGAACGTGCCGGGCAGCCTGCCGGAATGGAAAGATTGTGTGGTGGACCGTGCCCGCAGCATGCTGGAGCGCGACAAAAACCACGCCGCGGTGCTGATCTGGTCCTGCGGCAACGAAAGCTATGCGGGCGAGGATATTCTGGCAATGACCCAGTTCTTCCATGCCAAGGATCCCAGCCGCCTAGTGCACTACGAAGGTGTGGTGCACAACCGCGCCTTTGCGGCCATTACCGATATGGAAAGCCGGATGTACGCCAAGCCGTGGGAAATCCGGGAATATCTGGAATCCAAGCCGGAAAAGCCGTTCATCCTGTGCGAATACATGCACGATATGGGTAACTCTCTGGGCGGAATGGAAAGCTATGTGAAGCTGGCGGAAGAATACCCGCAGTACCAGGGCGGCTTTATTTGGGACTACATGGACCAGGCCATCTGGCACAAGGACGTCATGGGCCGCAAGGTGCTGGGCTATGGCGGTGATTTTGGCGAACGGACGACGGATTACAACTTCAGCGGCAACGGCATTGTGTACGCCGATGGCGCAGAGAAGCCCGCCATGCAGGATGTGCGCTACTGGTACGCCAGCCCGGCGGACCGTGCGGCGCAGGATGCCGCAAACGCCGCAGCTGCAGCCCAGGCGGACCGCACGCTGGCCGAAGCCTGGCAGAGCCGCCGCGCCCAGCCGCTGGTGGTGACCCAGGGTGACGGCAATCTGGGCGTAAAGGGCAAGAATTTTGAGATCCTCTTTGCCTTTGCAGGGGCAGGCCCGGCATCGCTGAAGGTGAACGGCACCGAATGGCTGTGGCGCGCACCGCGTCCGGCGTTCTGGCGGGCCTCCACCGACAATGACCGTGGGTGCGGCTTCCCGCTGCGCGCAGCAGCCTGGATGGCGGCGGATGTGTTTGTGACATACAACGGCATGAAGGTGCTGGAAGCCGGCCCCGACTGCGTAAAGGTACAGTTCCAGTTTGGCATCCCCACCGTGCCTGGGACCGGCGCAGAGCTGGTGTACACTGTGGAAGCACAGGGCGCATTGCGGGTGGATGCCCTTTACCACGGCGTGGCCGGAGCACCGGAGCTGCCCTGCTTTGGCGTGAAGTTTGAAACCTTTGCCCCGGTGGCCCGCACGGTGTGGACAGGGCTTTCCGGCGAAACCTACCCGGACCGCTATAAAGGTGGTGTGTTCGGCTGCCACGAGGAAACCCCGCATGTGGAGCCGCACCTGGTCCCGCAGGACTGCGGCATGCACATGCAGACGCGGCAGGCCATGCTGGAACAGCGGGATGCCTATGGCCACACGACCGCAGTGCTGACTTTGCAGCAGGTGGATGCCCCGTTTGCATTCAGCGCGCTGCCCAACACAGCGCAGGAGATCGAGGCGGCCCAGCATGATACGGAGCTGCCCGCGACCGGCCGCACCAGTGTGACGGTGCTGGGCGCAGTGCGCGGCGTTGGCGGCATTGACAGCTGGGGTACCGATGTGGAAGAGCCTTACCATGTTTCCGGCGAGGAAGACCACAGCGTAAGCTTCCGCATTGTGCTGTAAGCGGACAGATTGAATATTGGCAAAACAGCCGGGGCGGTTGGCCCCGGCTGTTTTTGGTGAGATGGACGGGTGAAAAAAAGTGCTTGCCCGGCGGGAAGGTTAATTCCTAAAAGAGCTGTTGATGACATAGGTTGGCGGGCGCAGAGTGCGCCCCTACGGAAAATAGCACACCCACAAGGGTTTTGCTCTTTGGCTGGGCGGGGAGCCCCCTACGGAAGAAGAGAATACACAGAACAGGAGAAATAAAGCACACGGAGCGGGGCGGATACGCGGCGCGGCATCTGGTGCCCAGCGGCGCAGCGGAAGAAAATGACAGGATTGTAAATTGTGCGCCTAAACAGCACAAAATGGAAAAAAGCGTGGACAGGCACCGGCTGTTTGTGATATACTTAAAAAATACAAAATAGTTACAAAGTGGGCTGGTGCGCGGCATGTGCCGGCCTATGTGGAGGTGTGTGGTTACGGAAGCCATTCGGAGCCGTATGGTGTGGGTCATCACAGGGGTGCTGGCGCTGCTGGTGCTGCTGGCGCTGCCTGCTAAAGCGGAAAGCGCAGACTATGAAACAACGCTGGACCGCCTGGGACGCCTGCAAGCGCTGGCGGAACAGTATATTGAAGAAACGAACAGCGGTGATGACCCCATTGACCTGACCCTGAGCTTTACCCGCGTGGGGGATTATAACACGACCATCTGGCAGCTGACGGCGGGTACCCGCGACGGCGAATTTGAAAAGTACGCCACCGATGCAGACCCGGATCTGTGGGATCTGCAGGGCATGAACACCGTGGAACTGCCCAACGGGCAGGGGATCGATTTTGGCCACCTGCTGGCGGCCATGAACCTGGTATACCGCGGCATGCCCATTACCGGCAGCTGGGGCGGCGACTGTATGCAGCTGGCGCAGGTGTATGCCGGGCAGGCCAGTGACGCAGACGGTTATGCCAGCCTGATGCAGCAGACCTTTGCCATTGAGGATGACGGCAGTGTTTCCAAATTTGGCGACCAGGACCTGCGCGCCGACCTGGACTCCGTTGTGGCGGGGTCAGAGCTGAAAAGCGGCAGCAATGTTGCCGATGTGCTGCGGGACTATTATAACAACCTGACGGATTACGACCGCTGCTATCAGTTTATTGCCATGAGCTTTGGCAGCATGAACACCAGCGACAGCGAGGCGTTCCGCAACAAGGTGTACAGCACCATGACGGCGGACACCGGCATGCAGCTGCTGCTGTATATGAACGGCATGTGGTCCAGCAGCGGCTGGCAGGTGGACGCCGATGCGGAACCCGCGCTGCGCGGTGCCTGCAACGAGCTGGCTGATTACCTGAGCCGCGCAGTGAACGGCGAAAAGGTGAAAAGCGCATCCAGCACCCTGATGCACACGATGGCCGGGCAGGCCCTTGTGGACGCCCTGAATGCGCTGGGCGATGGGGATGCGGCTTCCGCTGCACAGAGCGCGCTGGAAGCGGATTCCAGCGCTACAATATCGACCAGCAGCGGGGACGCTGTGGATGATGCCCTGAACACCGCAACCGAAAAGCTGAAAACGGATTTTAACGCCCAGGCCTTTGAGCTGGGGCTGCTGGTGCTGGGCGCTGCCGCCCTGCTGGGCATGGTGGTGTGCATTGCCATGCTGATCAGCCACCGCAGCAAGCGCAGCCGCTGAGCCGGGCAAACGAAAGAAAAAGGAATGGGGCGCTGCCGGGTGAAACGGCAGCGCCCCATTTTATGTGGAAAGAAAGTAAAAAGTGAATGGCAGAAATCAAAGTTCGCGGTAGGTGACCTGTTCCATCAGCTGCTGGACGGTTTCCAGGCTGGCGGCCTGGGTACCGGCGCACATTACACTGGCAGCACCGGCAGCGGTGGAAAGGCGCAGCGTTTCTTCCAGCGTCAGGCCGCGCTCTTCGGCAACGGCCAAAGCGGCGATAACGGCATCCCCGGCACCAACGGTATCCTTGACGGGAACGCGCAGGCCGGGCACAAAGATGGTCTGCTCCGGCAGAACATGCAGCATGCCGCGGTCGCCCATCGAGACGATGACCTTCTGCACGCCGGTCTGCAGCAGCTCACGGGCGGCGGCGGTCAGCTCCTGCTGGCTGTCCAGCGCGCGGCCCATCAGGTGGGAAAGCTCCTCGCTGTTGGGCTTGATGAGGAACGGCTTTGCCTTAACGCCCTCCACCATACCGGCACCGTCAGAGTCCAGAATGACCTTGGCACCTTTTTCGCGGCAGGCATCGCCCCACACGCGGTAGGTATCGGCGGGGGCATTCACCGGCAGGCTGCCGGCCAGCACCACGATATCGTCATGGCGCAGCAGTTTCAGCAGGTGGTCCAGCAGGCTTTGCAGGGTGGCCGGGTCCACGGGGGCACCGGGTTCGTTGATTTCGGTGCTGGTGTGGGCGATGGGGTCCACCACTTTCAGGTTGACGCGGGTGTTGCCCTCCACCGGCAAAAAGTCACAGGTCATATTCAGGCCGGAAAGCGCTTCGGAGATCATCTGCCCGGTGCTGCCGCCCAGAATGCCAAGGGCGCGGCTGGTGCTGCCCAGCGCGGCAACAACCTTGGAAACATTGATGCCCTTGCCGCCCGGATCGGTGCGGATGGAAGTAATGCGGTTTACGCCGTCCGTGGTAAAGGACGGGATCTCAACGGTTTTATCCAGTGCCGGGTTCAGGGTGACAGTATAGATCATGAAAAGGGCCTCCTTATGGGAGAAATGTCAAAATAAGGGCAGTGGTAAAGGCAGTAAATAATTGTCAATCTTTTATCATTATACGCTGAATTGTGAAATATCGCAAGTAAAAGCGCGGAAATCCGCACAATCTTAACAAACTGTTTACACGGAGGAAAGCAAGATGGCACAGGGAATGGAAATATTGGATAACGGCACCAAAGTGTTCACCGGGCCGGGGGCAACCTTTGGCACGGATGCCCTGTTGCTGGCCCGGTTTGCCATGCCGCGCCGAAAAGAAACGGCGCTGGACCTGTGCAGCGGGTGCGGCATTGTATCGCTGGCCTGGCACGATGCCGGGCACCGCGGCCCCTGTACGGCGGTGGAGCTGGATGCGGATGCTTCGGCCCTATGCGGCCGCGCTGTGCAGGAAACGCCGGGTGCGGAGCACATTACCGCCCTCTGCACCGACCTGCGGGAGTTCTGCAAAAGCGGCCCGGAGCAGGGAAGATACGACTTTGCCGCCTGCAACCCGCCCTATTTCACCGGCGGCTATGTCAGCCAGGATGCCCGCCGCGCCACGGCCCGCCACGATGGCAGCTGCACAATGCAGGATGTGGCCGCCTGCGCCGCCCGCGCGCTGCACGATGGCGGCAAGCTGGCCCTGTGCCACCGCCCGGAACAGATGGCGGCGGTGTTTGCGGCGCTCTGCGCCGTGGGGCTGGAGCCCAAACGGGTGGCCCTGGTGCGCAAGGATGAACACAGCAAACCCTGGCTGTTTTTGGTGGAGGCCCAGAAAGGGCGCAAGCCGGGCATCCGGTGGGAGGAGGATGTGTTGACGGGGGCGGGAGTGAGATACGGGAGATGATAGTTAGGAGTTAGGAGGGAGGAGTTAGGAGTTGGCGGAGGGGCGAAGGCAAGACGCGGGGGAAATTAGGAATTAGGAATGAGCAATTAGAAATTATTTTAGGGAAAGGTGCGAAACGGGCGGGAAAAGACGCTGAAAGGACAAGGGGGGGACGTAAAGGCTTCCGAAAAAGAGATAGATATAAGAAAACCGCCCGTCACGTTTGTGACGGGCGGTTGAGTTTTAGAGGTTAGGTATCAGGATCAGCCGAACATGTTGATCAGGATACCGGCGGCGACAGCGGAACCGATAACACCGGCAACGTTGGGGCCCATGGCGTGCATGAGCAGGTAGTTGCGGGGGTTGAATTCCTGGCCGACTTTCTGGGAAACACGGGCGGCCATGGGAACAGCGGAAACACCGGCGGAACCAATCAGCGGGTTGATCTTGCCGTGGGTAACAACGCACATGATCTTGCCCAGGATAACGCCGCCTGCGGTGCCGACACCGAAAGCAACAATGCCCAGAACAATGATCTCAACGGTCTGGATGTTCAGGAAGGTTGCGGCATTGGTGGTGCAGCCAACGCTGAAGCCCAGGAAGATGGTGATGATGTTCATCAGTTCGTTGCCGGCGGTCTTTTTGATACGCTCAACAACGCCGCATTCCTTCATCAGGTTGCCCAGCATCAGGCAACCAACCAGGATGGCTGCATCGGGCAGGGTGAGGGAAACGATGATGGTAACAATGATGGGGAAGAGGATCTTCTCAGTCTTGGAAACCTTGCGCGGGCTTTCCATCACGATCTGACGCTCTTTCTCGGTGGTCAGGGCTTTCATGATAGGCGGCTGGATAACGGGAACCAGCGCCATGTAGCAGTACGCGGCAACCGCGATGGAACCCAGCAGGTGCGGGGCCAGGCGGGTGGTAACAAAGATAGCGGTCGGGCCGTCAGCACCGCCGATAATGCCGATGGAAGCGGCTTCCTTGTTGGTGAAGCCCAGGATCTTGGCGCCAACGAAGGTGAAGAAGATGCCCAGCTGTGCGGCAGCGCCCAGCAGCAGGCTGGACGGACGTGCGATCAGCGGCTCAAAGTCGGTCATGGTGCCGATGCCAAGGAAGATCAGCGGGGGATAGATACCCAGCTTGACGCCTAAGTAAATATAGTCCGCCATGCCGCCGGATGTGCCCAGCAGCTCCCAGTTGATGTGCTGCGTTTCGTTGATAAAGATGTCCATGTGGAAAATGCCGTCCAGCGGCAGGTTGGTCATCAGCATGCCGAAGCCGATAGGCAGCAGCAGCAAAGGCTCGAACTGGTGGACAATGGCCAGGTACAGCAGCACGCAGGCCACGCCGATCATGACGGCGTACTTCCAGCCGCCCTCGGTAAAGAAAATCTGCGCCCAACCGGAGTTGGCAAAGATCTCAGCGATATTGGTAAAAATTGCTCCCATTGTTTCGTCCCCTTTCCATCACATAAACGGCGTGGTGTTCTGGGTAACGCCGGCGTCACCCCAGGCGCCGCGGCGGGAACCAGTAGCCGTCTTTTTCTGAACGCGGTGAATGCCGCGGATGGTCAGGTTTTCACCCAGAGAGGCAACGGCTGCAGCAATGGCAGCAACGATCTCGCCGGGGATGGAGCCGTCAGCGGCCGGTGCAGCGGGTGCTGCGGGGGCCGCCTTAACGGTGTTCTGCGCGGCCGGTGCAGCGGGCGCTGCAGGGGTGGCAGGGACCTTGGGGGCAGCTTTGGTGCCATTCTTTTTATTTTTGATGGCGTCAAAAATCTTGCCTTCCACAGTGATAATGAGGCAAAGTGCGATCAGCATGGCGAACACCAGCGTGATACTGGTCAGTACCACGGTGCCGTCAGCGGCCTCAAGGGCGAGCAGAGCGATAGAATTGCTCATTGGGCAGTATCCTCCTTTAGCTTGCGGTGCACAGCACCGTTGATTTTCCCCCGTACACGGTACAAAAACCGGGCCGGGCAAATTTTACCCAAGTATGGTTTTATTATAACACAGTGGCTCGATTTTTGGTAGCGGGTTTTGAAAAAATGTGACAAAAATATTGTGAAACCGTGTCTTTACGATGAAAAATGTGATTTTATCCGCAAAACACTGTGCAGAATAAAGTTGACAGCCGGGCGAAGAATGCACCTTGCACAAATGGATGCGGAAATCAAACAACAAACGCTGTGCAAACCGCACATTTTGGCAAAAAATGAAAAGTTTTGCTTGACGGCGGGGCTTGCCGGGGTTACAATGTGAGCAAATCAAAACCACGGCAATGGCGCCGGGCAGGTACATCCTGCTCGGCGCTTTTGTTATTTAAGCATAGGGCTTAATGCGGCAAGAAAAACAGAGGAAGCGTCGTGGTTTGATCTTGAGAGGAGTGGTTTGAATATGTACAACTCATCAACCGTTATCTGGGTGCTGGTTGCGGCATTCCTGGTGTACTTTATGCAGGCAGGCTTTGCTTTGTGCGAAGCTGGTCTGACCCGCGCAAAGAACACCGGCAACATCCTGATGAAAAACATGATGGACTTCTGCATCGGCAC
>CAVFVI010000065.1:0-9421 GCA_963626055.1 Acutalibacteraceae bacterium | reverse complement strand
CAGGATTTTTACCGCAGTTTCAATCAGGATTGCGAACTTGTTTCGCAATTACCTAATTTATTATACTCCATTTCATATATTTACGCAAATACAAAAATTGTACAACTCTTTGCCTCAAACTTTGTATATTTCATATGGGCATCCTGGTCTGACTTATTCATTAAAAATTCAAGCGCCCTGCTGTATTTTCCACAGCAAGGCGCTTTTTTGTTGATTATTCTTTTGTTTTGTCCGCTTCGGGTGCGGCTTCTGCAGTGGTGTTTTCCGCGTGGGGCTGGGGTTCTTCGTTCACCACGGGGATAAAGCGCTTGGCAAACTTATTTTTGCCGCGGCTGCGCACATAGAAATAGCCGATAATTGAGAACGTGAGCGCACCGATAAAGTTGACGAAAAGGTCCTCCATCGTATCCAGCAGGCCGATATCCAGGTAGCCACCCAGACCAAGGGCGGTCTGGGTGCCGTCACTTTGCACCACGATCACATCCGTGATATTGCGGATGATACCGGGATGGTTGCCGCCGGTGGGGTCCAGCATCACGCTGCCGATGGTGTTGACCACGGTATCCTTTTGCATATCCAGCAAAAACAGCTGGTCCATAGTGCACTCAAAAAATTCCCAGATCACGCCAACCGTCATGGAAAAGCAGAACGCCACAATGGCCAGGTACAGCGGGGAGAGTGAAAAGCCGATCTTTTCTTCCCGGTTGAGGATATCGAGCAAAGAGAACCCGATGGCCGCGCACAAAAAGCCGTTCAGGGTGTGCAGCACGGTATCCCAATAAGGGAAGGTAACGTAATAGGCGTTGATCTCGCCCAGGATTTCCGCCGCATAAATAAACAGCAGAATGATAATTTGCAGCGTATTGGGCAGCTCTATGTTCAGTTTGTGCTCCACCATGTTGGGCACGCCAAACAGGAACAGCGTCAGCACACACAAAAAGACATTTTCAAAGTTGCGGTTAAAGATCTGGGCAATCAGCACCAGAATGACCGAGGCACGCAGCAGCAGGTAAACGATGGTAACCGAGCGTTTGTTCTTCCAGGCATCTTTCAACTGGTTCAAACGACGGGGGCGCGGCGGGGGTGGTACGTTTTTCAAATCGGGCATGAAATATTAGTCCTCCAGGCTGAAATCTTTGGGGTCATAATGCGGCAGTTCCTGCCGGTGCGGAACGCGCAGCAGCGGGTCATACCGGAACTTGCGGCAGGCAAAATAGGGCGAAACCACGCCCCTGTTTTTGCACAGGACCATTTTCTGGTCAGCCGCCGGGGAGCCGTGGGTACAGTAAGCACACGCCGGGGGGATTTTTGTGCCATAGGGCGGCTTTTTGAACATCCGTTTTCCTCCAATGCTGCAAGGTTTGGCAGCTGCTCACCGCGGGCCGTCTGCACGGCTGCGGCGCGCTGCCGGAATAGTATTATTATAAGAACTTTGGCAGGTTTTGTAAAGTTGATACAGTGCAGCGCACAAAAAGAATATGATCGCCAGCGCCGTATCCCACGCGGTACGCTGCATGACGACCACCCGCGGGGCCAGGCTGGTGAACACAGCCACCTGCCCCGGTACCAGCGGCAGGCAAAGGCGCAGCAGCCCCTGCAAAAATACAAAATGCAGCACCCGTGCGGCCAGCAGCAACCCCAACGGCGTTGCTCCCTGCAGCAGCTCCGCCAGCTGGGCAAACACCGATGCCCCCAGCAAGCTTAAGCACAGGCACACCCCCGCCACGCTGCCCGCGGCGGCAAAATCCGCACAGCCTGCGGAGATTTCCAGCGCAGCGCTCAGGTATGGCTGCACACCGCCGGGCATCCCCTGCCCCAGCACACTGCCCAACACGCGGCAAAACACCGCGCAGCCGCACACCGTCAGGCTGCTTTGCACCGCATTGCCAATGGCCTGCGGGAAGGTCACTCTCTTTTGTCGGCTGCTCCCCTGCCCGGCTGGCAATTCCTGCTTGGGAAAAAACGGCACCAGGCAGGCTGCGGCAGCAAAGTTGGCTGCCAGCTGCAAGCCATACAGCAGCAGCCCCAGCACCACGCTGCCAAACAGCTGCCCGCCAATGCAGCCCACCACAAAGCCGGGGCCGGAACAGCAGCCCAACAGCAGCAGGAGCGCGGCATCCCGCGGGGTCAGCTCCCCCGTTTTGCGCAATGCTGCAATCTGCTGGGCGCACACCGCGTAACCGCCGCACCAGCCCAGCACCAGTACCGCCGGAGCTCGCGGACTGCGAATCCCGCACAGCCGCATCAAGGGCCGCAGCGGCCACCTCAGCGCGGGTGCCAACGGCCCCAACAAACCGCACACCACAAACAGTGGGAACAGCGCGGGCAGCAGGCTGCCGCCGCAGAGCTGCAGGCCCGCCGCAAAGCCCTGCGCCGCTGCCTGGGGCCGGGCCAGCAGCAGGCCGCCCAACGCCAGTGCCAGCGCAGCCTGCACCACCGGCCAGGGAGCAAACCGCATTTGGCTTGATTTTTGCTTCATATCTGCACCGCCTTTGCCGTATATTGGGGTGAATGATCCCCGCATGTGTGTTCCCCGGCAGACGAAAGGAGGCGGTCTAGTATGAAGCATCACCCACGCCGCCGGTCCAAGCGCCGCATCCCGGCCCCCACCCTGCACGACCTGCTGCGCCAGCCGGACGCCGATTTTTACCGTCTGCCGGATTTGGAGATTTGCTCCGGGCGCATTGTTACCGATGGCTGCCGCCGGGTGCTGGATTTTGCCCCGCAGAAGATCACGTTGGATGTGGGCAGCACGGTCATTACATTTTATGGCACTGCGCTGCGAATAGAATCGCTGAACGGCAAACGGCTGACGGTTGCCGGGCGGGTGGCCCGCATTGATTTTGCACCCAAGTGGGAGGTTGACGCCAATGAAGCGCCGCATTCAGGCAGCAGATAGCATTCGGTTTTGTGTGCGCGGCCGCGGGGCGCAGCGCCTTTTGGGCCAGGCCGCCCAGGCCGGGCTGAAGCTGGAACGCATTGCCCCGCAGACTGATGGCTTTACCGCCATAATACCCGGAACAGGCTGGGCAAAGCTTTGCCAGCTGGCCGGTGCGGGCGGGTGGCAGATCACCCAAACGCAGCGGCGCGGCCCCGGCCCGTTTGCAGAACGGATGCTGCGCCGCCCCGGCATTCTGGCGGGCATCGGCCTGTTTTTTGTGCTGCTGCACTGGCTGGGCGGCTTTTTGTGGTGCATGGATCTGGAACTTTTGACCATTCCCCAACAGGAAAGCATCCGCACACTGTTGGCGCAGAGCGGCATCTGGGAGGGCTGCCGCCCCAGCCAGGCGGAGCTGGCCCAGGCGCAGCAGCTGTTGGAAGCCAGCGGCGATTTTGGCTGGGTCAGCCTGAATTTTACCGGCGGCTGCCTGACCGCCGAGGGCACGCCCCGCCAGCAGGCACAGGCGGAACCACCTGCCCAGAACGATGGGCTTTATGCCCGTGCCAGCGGCGAGGTACTGGCCGTAAACATCGCCAGCGGTTTTGCGCAGGTGCAGCCGGGCCAATACGTTGGCACCGGCATGCTGCTGGCCGCTGCGGAAAAGCTGGACCGCAGCGGGGCGCCCGTGCCCCAGCCCGCCAGCGGCACCGTGACAGCGCGGGTGCGGCTGGCCTACACCGGGCAGCAGGCGTTCACCCAGCAGCGCCCTGTTCTGACCGGCGCTTACACAGAGCGCCGCACTTTAACCCTGCTGGGCCGCAGCTGGCTGCTGCCGGGTTCCAGTACACTGCCGGATGATGTTCCGCCCCGCGTGCGGTGGCTGCCGCTGCGCCTGGGGCGGCTGGCCTTGCCCGGCTGCGTGCAGGAGACCACCTGTTGGGCGCGGGAAACACAGGAGCAGACTTTCACTCCCGAAGCCGCCGCGGCCCTGGCACGGCGCAGCGCCCGCCTGCAATTATTGCAGGATTACCCTGATGCAATAATCGAAAGCGAGCGCGATTTTGCCAGCACTACCGCCACAACCGCCGTGTGCCGCGCGGTGTTTGTGTTTTGCGCCAACATTGCCGAACCGCGCAGCGCCACCGCCGCCAGTGGGTGACAAGCGGGGCCCGGCGTGCTATAATGCCTATAATTTAAGATTTGAACATAGGATGTTGACGAACAGGGAGGAAACACCATGGAAGAAATGCTGGATTTGGTCAATGAGCAGGGCGAACCCATCGGCCAGGCTGTGCCGCGCAGCGAGGCGCACCGCCTTGGGCTGCGCCACCGCACCAGCCATGTGTGGCTGGTACGCCGCCAAAACGGCGTGCTGGAAGTGCTGCTGCAAAAGCGCAGTGATGAGAAAGATTCTTTCCCCGGCTGTTACGATATTTCCAGCGCGGGGCATATCCCGGCCGGGCAGGGCTTTGTGGATTCCGCCCTGCGGGAGCTGAAAGAAGAACTTGGCGTAACCGCCCAGCCGCAGGACCTGATTTTGTGCGGGCAGCGCAGCTTCCAGTTTTCCGCCGTGTTCCACGGCAAGCCGTTCAAAGATAACCAGGTCAGCAATGTGTACCTGCTTTGGCTGGACCGTGATGCCGAAGCTTTTACGCTGCAAAAAGAGGAGATTAGTGCCGTGCGCTGGATGCCCCTTGCCGACTGCCTGCGTGATGTGGAGAACGGCACGCTGAACAGCTGCATTTTCCCGGAAGAATTGCGGATGGTACAGGCCACGGTGGAAAAGGCAAGCGCAACCTGATTGAAGAGATTGTTTTGTGGGAAAGCTGTGGGCAACGGCTTCCCCTTATTTTTTTATTCCGCCGTGTAACAACGCGGGCCTTTTTGACGTTTTTGTTAGTGAAGGCGGCAGGAAAGCCAATCGCCGGCCTGTGCTTTCCCCACTTTGATTTTACAAAACTCATTTCAAACTTATTTACGCATTAAAGTCAGTATGTTCACAAGAAAGGAATTGACCACCATGAAAAACATCAACATGATCAAACGCTCTGCCCTGCTTGCCTGTTCCGCGCTGCTGGCCGTCAGCCTTGCCGCCTGCAGCCAGCCCGCTGCCTCTGATGCCGCCAGCACCCCCGACACCGCCGCCAGCGACACAACGCAAATCCCCAACCCGTGGACGGAGTGCGCCACCCTGGCGGACGCTGCCGCCCTGACGGGGTACGATTTCACGGTACCCGATTCCGTGGACGGCTACACCGATATTTCCATTACCGTATTGACAGACGAGCAGCTGACCGAAGTGCAGTACACCGCAGGCAATGACCGCCTTTGCCTGCGCAAAGCCCCCGGCAGCAATGATATCAGCGGGGATTACAACCAGTATGCGGATAGCAATACCGTTGATGTTGACGGCCGCAGCGTGACCCTGCAGGGCAGCGATGGCCAGGTGCAGCTTGCCACCTGGCTGGATGGGGACTATACCTATTCCATCGGCGTTTACCGCGAAGACGGCACCGGATTGACTGCCGATGAAATGACCGCCCTGGTAAAAGCTGCCAACTAAGCGGCAAATTGTAACAATTTGGAACCACCTTAACCAAAGCACAAAAGGGTGCACAGCGAACGTTTTGCTGCGCACCCTTTACTTTTGCTTTTTACACTTTTGGCTTCTGCGGTTTTGCACGGCGTGCTTTTAAGATGTCGGGAAGCCCACTAGTATCTTACGGAACAACGCTGTTATTTTTCGATTTTTTTCGTAATCAGGCAGCAAGATTCCCGCCATGCAAAACCTACACAAAAGGAAATCCCCGCCTGAGGGAAAGGCGGGGATTTGAGAAAGGAGGAGAAGAACACATGAAAAAGATTTGTTAATATTTATCTTTCGCTTGCAACTAAATTGTAACCTTTTTGAAACCTTTTGTCAAGGCCAAATTGTAAAAGATTTGTAACCAAATTTGTGTTTTTTGTGTGAACGCTTCATGCTTTCCCCTGTTACCCGGTCAATCCGCGCTATCCTGCAAGGGTGCCAGGGTAATTTCGGCTTCAAAGTTGCAGGTATCCCCCTGCCACCCGGCCATATACCAGCGGTTTTCG
This sequence comes from Acutalibacteraceae bacterium, assembly GCA_963626055.1. Taxonomy (GTDB): domain Bacteria; phylum Bacillota; class Clostridia; order Oscillospirales; family Ruminococcaceae; genus Gemmiger. The sequence continues at coordinate 3,447 of CAVFVI010000065.1, read as the reverse complement.
CCCAATGCGGCGCGGTAGAGACGGGTACTTTCGCCCATGGGTACTTCTTTGTGATAGTACAGGATCACATCCGTCACGGTGTGGGTCCGCCATACTTCCAGCGGCAGCGCATCGCAGATCAGGTCCGCATACACGGTATTGTTCATGTGGCCGTTCCGGTCGCACCGGCTGTACACAGCGCGGTGGGTTCCAAGCTCTTCGCAATCCTCCCGCTTGACCTTGGTCAGCTTGATGGGCAGTTCCCGGTCCAACTTATCCACCCAGCCAGAAGACGGAAAGCCTTCCGGGTGTTTGCGCAGGATCATCCGCTTGTCGGTATCAATCAACACCCAGCGGCTGTCCACACACACCTCTTCCCTGCCCTGTGCATCGCAAAAGGTGGTAAAGCGGCGGTTGACGGCGCGGTGCAGGGCTTCCGGCTCGGTCTGCACGGTAATGCTTTCTTCCACACGCGGGGTGCGGGTAATATGCAAAGCCAGTTTGGCCAGCACATAGACCGTATGGGTGCTGGCATACAATTCCGGGGTAATGCCGTAATGTTCTGCATCCTCGGTACCAATTTGCTGGCAGTAGCGCAGCAGGGTGCCAAGGGTCGCCATCTGGCGGAAGTCAACATCATTCTCGTAGATTCTATATTCCTGGGTGTATTTCATATTTCTGCCCTCTATCCTATTCATCTGCATTGTTTTTGCACACAATTTTTTATAGTATAACATAAGCCCCGGTTCATCACAAAGGACAAATCGGGGCTTGTGTTTTAATTTGTTTTCAGGCGGAGCAAAAACGTTTTAATAATCGTCCCGCACCTTTTTGCGCATCTTGCGCCAGATGTTAAAGCCGGAAATTGCAATGGCACCCAGCAGGAACACCACGATCAGCCAGCCGCTGCCGGATTCATCGTAGCTCTTCATCTCGCTCCACTTAGCGTCCATCTCGGCGTTGATGTCATCCGGCAGGGTCACAAAGACTTCTGCCTTATTCATCACTTCGTCGCTGGGGTAAGCGATCGGGCTGTACTTTAGGTCGTCGTCCAGCCGCTCCCACACTTCGGTGATGGGGGTGGAGTAACCGATGAAGTCACAGTTCTGGTAGCCGACATCCGGTTCACACATAAAGTTGATGAACATTTCGGCGGCTTCCTTATGTTTGCTGGAAGCCGGGATGCACATGCTGTCTACAAAGAAGTTGACGCCTTCCTCCGGCGAAACGAACGCCAGATCCGGGTTTTCATCAATCATGGTCAGGGCATCGCCCGCATAATACGGGGCCATGGCAGCTTCGCCGCCCTCCATTTTATCGAAGATCTCATCCATAACATAGGCCTGCACCACGGATTTCTGTCCCTGCAGTTCCTTCATTACGTCGTCTACTTCTTCCACGCTGGAAGGGTTTAGCGAAAACCCCAGCTTTTTGGCCGCAATGGCGTAAGCATCGCGGGAGTTATTGAACATCAGCACATTGCCGACGTACTCCACATCCCACAGGTCTGCCCAGGATGTGGGCGGTTCTTCCACCATGGTGGTGTTATAAATAATGCCGGTGGTGCCCCAGGTATACGGCACGCTGTAAGCGTTATCGGGGTCATAGCTCCAGCCGAGGTAATCCTCGCCGATGTTGGCTATATTGGGGATGTTATCGTAATCCAGCTCGGCCAGCATGTTTTCGGCAATCATCTTACCCACCATGTAATCAGACGGCACGATCACATCATAGCTGGCACCGCCGGATTTCATTTTGGCGTACAGGCTCTCATTGGAGTCAAAGGTGGTATAGTTGACCTTGATGCCGGTCAGGTCCTCAAAGGCGGCAACCACGTTCACGCTGTCGTCCGAACCATCGGAGATATACAGGCCCCAGTTATATACATTCAGGGTAAGATGGTCGTTGGCAAAGCGGGTCCAATCGTAATCAGCGGAAACCGAGATATCCTCGTTGACTTCCAGCATCTCCCCTTCCGCTGCAAAAGCAGGCAGGGTGCAGGCAAGGCCCAGGGCAGCGCACAAGGCGGCGCTGACAGCCGCGCGGGTAAACTGTTTCATCTCTGCTTACCCCCTTACTGTTCGGCCGCAGCGCGGCGGATGGCTTTCTGGTTGCGCTTGTAAGCGCGGGAATCCATCGCGTTGGAGGTAAGGATGATGGCCAGAATCACCAGGAACATGATGGCGGACAGCGCGTTGATCTCCGGGCTGACCTTTTTGCGGGTCATGGAGTAGATGGCAATGGGCAGGGTCTGCATGGTGCCGCAGTTGAAGTAGGAGATCATGAAGTCATCAATGGAATAGGTCAGGCAGATCAGGAATGCCGACATGATGGCCGGGCTGAGCTGCGGCAGAATGACCTTGAAGAACGCCTGGCGCGGGGTGCAGCCGAGGTCCAGGGCGGCATTGTACAGGCTGCCATCCAGCTGGCGCAGCTTGGGGCCGACGTTAAAGATGACATACGGCACATTGAACGTAATGTGCGCGATCAGCAGGGTGATCCAGCCGAACACACCGTCATCGCCGCCGATGCCAAGCTGCTGCACGATCACAAACAGCAGCATGAGGGAAACGCCGGTGATGATTTCCGGGTTGACAACCGGGACATAGCTGATGTTATTGATGACCAGCTGCGCCTTGCGGCTCATAGAGTTGATGCCGATGGTGGCCAGGGTGCCCAGCACCGTGGCAATGATGGCCGAAACAAACGCCAGCACCAGCGAAAGCCCCAAAGCGGAAAGGATCATTTCGTTATGGAACAGGCTGGCATACCATTTTAAGGAAAAACCGGTGAACACTGCGCGGCTCTTGTTCTCGTTAAAGCTGTAGGCGATCAGGACCGCGATGGGCAGGTACATGAACCCGAACACCAGCACCAGATAGGTGCGCTGCAGCAAATGCTTATGCTGTGTTTTCATTACATCACACCCTCCATTTCCTCTTCGTCAAAGCTGGAGGTAAAGCTCATGCAGAGCAGAACGATGACCATCAGCACAAGGCTCATGGCGGAGCCGAGATTCAGGTTGTAAGAGTTGCCAAGGAACTGCAGTTCGATCAAATCGCCGATCAGCAGGTTGGCGCCGCCGCCCAGCATACGGCTGATGATAAAGGTGGAGACCGCCGGAACAAACACCATGGTAATGCCGGTGGCAATGCCGGGCTTGCTCAGCGGGATCAGCACACGGCCCAGAATCTGGAACACATTGGCCCCCAGGTCCTGCGCAGCTTCCACCACAGAGTTATCGATCTTGGTCATGGCGGTGTACAGCGGCAGGATCATATACGGCAGGTAGTTATACACCATGCCCAGCACCACAGCGCCGGAGGTGTTGATCATATTAAAAGGGCCGATGCCAAACAGGCCCAGCAGCTTGTTGATCAGGCCGTTTTTCTCCAGCAGGGTCATCCACGCATAGGTGCGCAGCAAAAAGTTCATCCACATGGGCAGCATGACCAGCATCAGCATGAT
>CAVFVI010000064.1:0-10473 GCA_963626055.1 Acutalibacteraceae bacterium | reverse complement strand
CGCGCCGCCAGCGTTCGTCCTGAGCCAGGATCAAACTCTTTATAAATGGTATTTATCACTCATAAAGTGTTAAATCTCGTTCACTCAGACACAATCGCTTGCGTCCTGTATGAATTACTTGTTTGCCAATTTCTTGGCTTTGGAATTGTTTATCGTGATTTTCCATCACGTTTAAGGTTCCACAAGTTTCAGTATTGTTCAATTTTCAAGGTCCTGCTTGCTCTCTTTGAGAAAGCTTATTTATTATATCAAAGGTCGTACTTTTTGTCAAGCATTTTTTTGATATTTTTTTGAGCTTTCCGCTGCCTCTTAAAAGCTTCTCCCAGGCTCGCCATCCGGTTCCCCGCTGCGTTTTTGCTTGGTGTATCGCTTTTATTTGGCTTTCAGTGAGCTGCTGTCTTGCGCGACAGCTTATTTATAATACCACACTTTCAAGCAATGTCAACACCTTTTTTCGATTTTTTCTATAATTTTTTCGATTTATTTTTGGGTAAGGTGCATAAGGACGGCTTAACGTGGTTTCTCTATCCTATCAATTTCAGTCCTTTTTCTCCCCCCCCTGTTCAGCCCCCATGCTTCCCTATACATTATATAACAAGAGAACACCTATCTCTCTACCCTCTCGACCATTCTCCCCCACTTTCTCATCTCATGAATCCCTATTTTCTCCGATTTCCCCTCGCAGCGTTCCCCTTCTCCTGTTCATTTTATTCTCTCGCCCGGTCCCCGCCTGTTCTTTTCCCTATTAAATTTGTTACTTTTATGAGAATTTAAGGCCAAGTTTGTTGATTTTGGCGAATCTTTATGTATAATGTTAGGTAGGAGAATACGCAACCGTATATCTCAACTGCTTTCTGTGATATTCTATGGCTGGATAGCGCAGAATACACATGACCATTCTTAAGGAAAGAGGTATTTGTAACATGGCAAATCTGGATCTTACCAAGTATGGCATCACCGGCACGACTGAGATCGTGTACAATCCTTCCTACGAGCTGCTGTTCGAGGAAGAGACCAAGCCCGAACTGGAAGGCTACGAAAAGGGCCAGGTCAGCGAGCTGGGTGCTGTCAACGTTATGACTGGTGTTTACACCGGCCGTTCCCCCAAGGATAAGTACATCGTCATGGACGAAAACTCCAAGGACACCGTTTGGTGGACCTCCGACGAGTACAAGAACGACAACCACCCCATGAGCGAGAGCACCTGGGCTACCGTTAAGGATATCGCCAAGAAGGAACTGTGCAACAAGCGCCTGTTCGTTGTTGACGCTTTCTGCGGCGCTAACAAGGATACCCGCATGGCTATCCGCTTCATCGTGGAAGTGGCCTGGCAGGCACACTTTGTTACCAACATGTTCATCAAGCCCACCGCTGAGGAACTGGAAACCTTCGAGCCTGATTTCGTTGTTTACAACGCTTCCAAGGCTAAGGTTGAGAACTACAAGGAACTGGGCCTGAACAGCGAGACCTGCGTTGCCTTCAACATCACCAGCCGTGAGCAGGTCATCATCAACACCTGGTACGGCGGCGAGATGAAGAAGGGCATGTTCTCCATGATGAACTACTTCCTGCCGCTGAAGGGCATGGCTTCCATGCACTGCTCCGCCAACACCGATATGGAAGGCAAGAACACCGCCATCTTCTTCGGTCTGTCCGGCACCGGCAAGACCACCCTGTCCACCGACCCCAAGCGCCTGCTGATCGGCGACGACGAGCACGGCTGGGACGACAACGGCGTCTTCAACTTTGAGGGCGGCTGCTACGCCAAGGTCATCAACCTGGACAAGGATTCTGAGCCTGACATCTACAACGCCATCAAGCGTAACGCTCTGCTGGAGAACGTCACCCTTGATGCCGAAGGCAAGATCGATTTCGCTGACAAGAGCGTGACCGAGAACACTCGTGTTTCCTACCCCATCGACCACATCCAGAACATCGTTCGCCCGATCTCTTCTGCTCCGGCAGCCAAGAACGTTATCTTCCTGTCTGCTGACGCATTCGGCGTTCTGCCCCCGGTCTCCATCCTGACCCCGGCTCAGACCCAGTACTACTTCCTGTCCGGCTTTACCGCAAAGCTGGCCGGCACCGAGCGCGGCATCACCGAGCCCACCCCGACCTTCTCTGCTTGCTTCGGCCAGGCTTTCCTGGAGCTGCATCCCACCAAGTATGCTGAAGAGCTGGTCAAGAAGATGGAAAAGAGCGGCGCTAAGGCTTACCTGGTCAACACTGGCTGGAACGGCACTGGCAAGCGTATCTCCATCAAGGATACCCGCGGCATCATCGATGCTATCCTGAGCGGCGCTATCAACGAAGCCCCGACCAAGAAGATCCCGTACTTCGATTTCGAAGTTCCCACTTCTCTGCCCGGCGTTGATCCCGCTATCCTCGATCCTCGTGACACCTATGCAGATGCTGCTGAGTGGAACAAGAAGGCTGAGGACCTGGCAAGCCGCTTCATCAAGAACTTCGCCAAGTACGAAGGCAACGAGCACGGCAAGGCTCTGGTCTCTGCCGGCCCGCAGCTGTAATTTCTGCTGCAAGTTCTGTGCACAAGCTGCTTAAGGCTTGATTTGTTGTAACGAGTAACACCCCCGCCCCGGCGCATGGCCTGCTGCAAAGCAGTGCCGCACCGGAGCGGGGGTGTTTTTGTTTTTTCCTGTGGAGCCGCATCCGCCATCAGCCAGCCCGCACAAGGAACGGGTTGAAAGAGAAGCGAATTAACACGCAAAAACCGCCCGCTGCGGTCCCCTTGCGGGGGCTGCGGCGGGCGGCATATTTTCAGGGCTTGGGGTCAGTAAACAAAGAGTTCAGAACAAATTACTTGTTCTCAGGCAGATGCCACTTCCAGTCGATGATTTCAGGCAGATCCTGGCCAACTTCGTGGATGTAGTTCTTATGAGCAACCAGCTTGTCGTTCATCTGCTGGATCAGGTAAGCGCCCTTGTTGCCCAGCTGCGGCAGGTGCTGCAGGACATCCTTAACCAGGTGGAAGCGGTCAATCTCGTTCTGCACGCGCATATCGAACGGCGTGGTGATGGTGCCTTCTTCCTGGTAACCATGGACAGACAGGTTGCGGTTGGTACGCTCGTAGGTCAGCTCATGGATCAGGGTCGGGTAGCCATGGAATGCGAAGATGATCGGCTTATCCTTGGTGAACAGGGCATCGTAATCAGCGTCAGACAGGCCATGAGGATGCTTGGTGTTCGGCTCAAGCTTCATCAGGTCAACAACGTTGACAACGCGGATCTTCAGGTCGGGCATAGCGTCACGCAGGATGGTGACAGCAGCCAGAGTTTCCAGGGTCGGGGTATCGCCGCAGCAAGCCATGACGACATCCGGCTCTTCGCCTGCATCGCTGGAAGCCCAATCCCAGATGCCAACGCCCTGGGTGCAGTGCTTAACAGCCTGCTCCATGGTCAGCCACTGGGGACGCGGATGCTTGGAGGTGACCAGCACGTTGACATAGTCACGGCTGCGGACACAGTGGTCGAAGCAGCTCAGCAAGCAGTTGGTATCCGGCGGCAGGTACAGGCGGACAACGTCCGCCTTCTTGTTGGCGATGTGATCCAGGAAGCCGGGATCCTGATGGGTGAAGCCGTTGTGGTCCTGCTGCCATACGTTGGAGGTCAGGATCAGGTTCAGGGAAGCAATGCTCTGGCGCCAGGGCAGCTGGCTGCAAACCTTCAGCCACTTAGCATGCTGTGCAACCATGGAGTCCACCACGCGGATGAAGCTCTCGTAGGAAGCAAAGAAGCCGTGACGACCGGTCAGCAGGTAGCCTTCCAGCCAGCCTTCGCACATATGCTCGGACAGCATGGAGTCCATGATGCGGCCGTCGTTTGCCAGGAATTCGTCGCCCGGGATGATGGTGGAGTTCCAATCACGCTGGGTAGCTTCGAAGCACTTGTACAGACGGTTGGACATGGTCTCGTCAGGTCCAAAGATGCGGAAGTTCTTAGCATCAGCATTCAGCTTGAGCACGTCGCGGATGTAGCCGCCCAGCTCGATCATATCCTGCTTCTCGACAGAGCCGGGGAACGGGATATCCACTGCATACTGTTTGAAATCGGGGGTGCGCAGGTCACGCAGCAGCTTGCCGCCGTTTGCGTGCGGGTTGGCAGCCAGACGGCGGTCACCGGTGGGAGCCAGTTCCTGCAGTTCGGGGATCAGGGTGCCGTTCTCGTCGAACAGTTCCTCAGCATGGTAGCTGTGCAGCCATTCTTCGATTTCCTTCAGGTGCTCTTCCTGGTTCGGGGTGCCCAGGGTGATGTCGATGGGCACCTGGTGTGCACGGAAGGTGCCCTCGATGGGCTTGCCGTCCACTACCTTCGGGCCAGTCCAGCCCTTCGGGGTGCGCAGAACGATCATAGGCCACTGGATATGGCCCATATCCTCGCCGGCACGGGCGCGCTTCTGGATGTCATGGATCTCTTCGATGACGGTATCCAGGGTCTCGGCCATCTTCTCGTGCATGGTCATCGGGTCGTCGCCTTCAACGAAGTACGGCTTCCAGGAGCAGCCACGGAAGAAGCTCTCCATCTCTTCATGGGTCATACGGCCGAAGATGGTGGGGTTGGAGATCTTGTAGCCATTCAGGTGCAGGATGGGCAGAACAGCGCCATCGCCCACGGGGTTCAGGAACTTGTTGGACTGCCAGCTGGTGGCCAGGGGGCCGGTCTCAGCTTCGCCGTCGCCGACGGTAACTGCGCAGATCAGATCCGGGTTATCGAACACAGCGCCAAATGCGTGTGCGATGGAGTAGCCCAGCTCGCCGCCTTCGTTGATGGAGCCCGGAGTTTCGGGTGCAACGTGGCTGGAGATGCCGCCGGGGAAGGAGAACTGCTTGAACAGCTTCTTCATGCCCTCTTCATCACGGCTGATGTTGGGGTAAACCTCGGAGTAGGTGCCGTCCAGGTAAGCGTTAGCAACAAAGAAGTTGCCGCCATGGCCCGGGCCGGAGATCAGGATCATATCCTGGTCGTACTTCTTGATAACACGGTTCAGGTGAACGTAAACGAAGTTCTGGCCAGGCACGGTGCCCCAGTGGCCAACGATCTTCTTCTTCACGTCGTCACGGGTCAGCGGACGGCGCAGCATCGGGTTGTCGAGCAGGTACAGCTGGCCTGCTGCCAGGTAGTTGCTGGCACGCCAATAGGCGTCGATCTTTTTCAGTTCGGACGGATTCAGCATAATGTTCCTCCCTAGATTTTTGTTTTCTTACGGTTCTTCCCTACGCTTAACAGTATAGTGACTGTTACCGAAACAAAATAGTGGATTCCGTTCTTGTTGCTGGATTTTGGTTCAGCTTTTTATGCCAGATCAGGCAAACGGATTCTCGGTCGGGTACGGCAGGCTCTTGGGCTGGTTGTAAGCGATGTCCTGAATGCCCAGGAACTTGAGGACCTCAAACAGGATCTTGCCGTAATGGCCGAATGCAACGGCGCCGTGGTGCGGGTAACGCTTCTGGACCAGAACATGGCGGTAGAAGCGGCCCATCTCATGGATGCCGAAGATTGCAATGCCGCCGAAGGAGCGGGTAGCAACGGGCAGGATCTCGCCCTCTGCAATGTAGGAGCGCAGGTTGCCCTCGCTGTCGCACTGCAGGCGGTAGAAGGTGATGTCAGAAGGTGCAATGTCGCCTTCCAGGGTGCCGCGGGTGAAGTCGGGGTCGCTGCCGGCCGGCTCCAGCAGACGGTGCTGGATGAGCTGATACTTAACGGCACGGTCGCTGCACATCTTGCAGGCCGGGGTATTGCCGCAGTGGAAGCCCATGAAGGTATCGGTCAGGCTGTAATCAAACTTGCCTGCGATGTCCTCATCGTAGATGTACTGGGGCACACTGTTGTTGATGTCCAGCAGGGTGACGGTATCGCCGGAAGCGCACATGCCGATGTACTCGGACAGAGCGCCGTAGATATCAACTTCGCAGGAAACGGGGATGCCGCGGCTTACCAGGCGGGAGTTGACATAGCAGGGCTCAAAGCCGAACTGAGAGGGGAATGCGGGCCAGCACTTGTCAGCAAAAGCAACGTACTTCTTGCTGCCCTTGTGCTTCTCAGCCCAATCCAGCAGGGTCAGCTCAAACTGAGCCATGCGGGCCAGCAGGTCGGGATAGTAATGGCCTTCGCCCATTTCGGCAGCCATATCCTTGCAGACGTCCTCAATGCGGGGATCGTTTGCATGCTCTTTGTAAGAAACCAGCAGGTCCAGCTCGCTGTTTTCTTCCACTTCAACGCCCAGCTCGTACAGGCCCTTGATGGGGGCGTTGCAGGCAAAGAAGTCCTGCGGGCGGGGGCCAAAGGTGATGATCTTCAGATCACGCACGCCCAGCAGGGTGCGGGCGATGGGAACGAACTCGATCATCTTGTCAGCGATCTCATCAGCGGTGCCGATGGGGTACTCGGGGATGTAGCCCTTCAGGTGGCGCATGCCCAGGTTGTAAGAGCAGTTCAGCATGCCGCAGTAAGCATCGCCGCGGCCGTTGATCATATCGCCGTCGCCTTCAGCAGCTGCAACGAACATGCAGGGGCCGTTGAAGAACTTTGCGATCAGGGTTTCCGGAGTTTCGGGGCCAAAGTTGCCCAGGAAAACGGTCAGCGCATTGCAGCCAGCCTCGGTAACCTCGGCAACAGCCTTTTCCATGTCCTTCTCGTTCTCAACGGTGGTCTTCGCCTCGTACAGGTCCAGACCCTTAGCCTGGCAGGCTGCCACGATAGCGGCGCGGCGCTTTTCGCTCAGCTGAATGGGGAAACAGTCACGGCTGACGGCAACAATGCCCAGCTTGACTTCAGGGATGTTGGTAGACTTCATAAGTTTGCCCTCCGTTTATTTTTTTAATTTTGCTCTGCTCATTATCAAGTTAGGAGGTAGGAGTTAGAAGTTAGGAGTTTATGGTGTGCGCTTACGCGCACATTTTCACAACTCCTAACTCCTCCTTTCTAACTCCTAACTATTTTTACAGTTCGTCTGCGATGTCGATATTTACGCCTTCCAGGCCGACATAAGCGCCTGCGGCAGCTTCGCTGCTTTCGGCATGGGCCAGCAGCCACTTGTTGCAGGCCCACAGCTGGGCATCGTCACCGCCGTCAGCCTTGATTTCCGGCTTGGCGGTGTTGGTGCCCTGCGGCAGTGCAACCAGCACGCGGAAGCCCTTGGCCGGGTCCACATGGCAGGGTGCGTAATGCAGGGTGGTGGCGTAAACTTCCACCAGGGTGCCTGCCGGTGCGCGGAAAGCCTTGACCTTAGCGGTATCCAGCTTGCCGTCGGTGATGTCGTCCATCTTGGCCAGCAGCAGGATGAAATCCTCGGTGCCCAGGTTGAACTCGCTGTCGCGGTGGTATTCCAGGCAGTTCAGCTTGGTGTTGTGGCCGTTGCACCAGCCCAGCTGGACCGGCATGCCGCCAAACAGATGCTCGGAAACTTCCACCATAGCGGGCAGCTCCTGCAGAACAGGCTCCTCGGCCACATAGTCGGTAGCTTCCGGCAGCGGGGTGGTTGCCAGCGCCTGCAGGATCTCTGCCTTGGCAGCTTCCAGACCGGTTACCACACGGCCATAGGGCTTGAACTCAGGATCATTTACAGAATAGATCTTCATTGCAATGCCTCCATCTCTGCATACAGCGGCTTCAGGGCCGGGTACAGCTTGTGCCACAGCTCATAGCGGGCTGCATATTTCTTAACCAGGGCCGGATCCGGCTCGGTCACGCTCTTGATCTTGATCAGCTTGTCGGCGCATTCCTGCACGGTTGCGTACTCGCCGCAGGCAACGGCTGCCAGCATGGCGCCGCCGTAACCGGGGCCCTGCTCGGTCTGGGGCAGTGCCAGAGGAATGCCCAGAACGTTTGCCATGATCTCGCGCCACAGCGGGCTCTTGGCGCCGCCGCCGCACAGCGTGCTGGATGCGATCTCAACGCCCTGTGCACGGGCAATCTCGACACAATCCTTAATGGCGAAAGCAACGCCTTCCAGCACAGCCTGGGTCATATCAGCGCGGGTGGAATCCATACGCAGGCCGATGAAAGAACCGCGGGCTGCGGGATCGTTATGGGGGCTGCGCTCACCCATCAGGTAAGGCAGATAGTACACATCGTTTGCGCCCAGCTTTTCAGCGGTGATGGGCTCCTGCTCCTTGCCGAAGTCCTGGGTGTTCAGGATATCTTCCATCCACCACTTGTTGCAGCTTGCAGCGGACAGGATGCAGCCCATCAGGTGGTAGCCGCCGTCTGCATGGTCAAAGCTGTGCAGGGCGTTCTGTTTGTCCACGCCAAAGGTGCTGCTGGTGATGAACACGGTGCCAGAGGTGCCCAACGAGATGTTGCACTTGCCGTTGCCCACAGCGCCGCAGCCAACTGCAGCGGCGGCATTGTCGCCAGCACCGGCGCAGACCTTAACACCTTCCGGCAGGCCCAGCTTGGCAGCAGCTTCAGCGGTCAGGGTGCCAACCGACTCCCAGCTTTCAAACAGCTTGGGCATCTGGGTCTCGCTTACGCCGCAGATATCCAGCATCTCTTTGCTCCAGCACTTATGCTGCACATCCAGCAGCAGCATACCGGAAGCATCGGAGTAATCGGTGCAGTGTACGCCGGTCAGCTTGTAGTTGATGTAGTCCTTCGGCAGCATGATCTTGCTGATCTTTGCGAAGTTCTCCGGCTCGGTATCGCGCATCCACAGCAGTTTGGGGGCAGTAAAGCCGGCAAATGCAATGTTTGCGGTGTATTTGCTCAGGTTCTCTTTGCCAATGACGTTGTTCAGGTATTCCACCTGCTTCTGGGTGCGGCCGTCATTCCACAAAATGCAGGGGCGGATCACTTCGTCCTGTGCATCCAGCACCACCAGGCCGTGCATCTGGCCGCCGGCACCAATGCCAGCCACCTGCGAAGCATCAAAGCCGTTCAGCAGCTCCGGAATGCCTGCGCAGACAGCGTCCCACCAGTCAGCGGGGCTCTGCTCGCTCCAGCCCGGATGCGGGAATGCAATGGGATATTCGCGGCTTACAATGTTGGCGATCTGCCCGTTGCCCTGCATCAGCAGCAGCTTGACTGCCGAGGTGCCCAGATCGATACCAATGTAGTACATGAGCCATTCTCCTTTGCGTTGTGTTTTTTCTTGCGGTTCCCTCCGCTTTTTCTTTATTTTACCGAACTTCCCCTTGCAAGTGCAAGAAAGAGCGTATAAAATAATAGACAGAAGTTTGGGTGTTTTGGTGTTTTCACCCGGCCAAAACTTCGTGTAACAAGAAAGTGAGGTTCCCCCGCATGCTGTTCTATGAGTCTGAGCGTTCTGACCAGCACAATTATTTGTACTGCCAGCGCGACCATAACTTTAATTTTCCGGCGCACCTGCACCACAGCTTTGAGTTCCTGTGTGTGCAGTCCGGCACGCTTGCCTGTACGCTGGAAACCGAGCAGTACGAAGTTCACCCTGGCGAAGCCCTGCTGGTGCTGCCGGACCAGATCCACAGCTACCGCACCATTGGCGAATCCCAGAGCGTGTTATGGGTATTTTCTAACGACTGGGTGCCAGAATTTGTTTCTCAGCTGGGCCAGCGGGAGTTTATCAGCCCGGTGTTCCACATGGAAGCCGCCCCCCTGATGGAGCTGCTCTGGCCGGGCGGCAACCGCTGCAAGCAGCTGGCCGGGCTTTACCTGATCTGCGGTGCAGCGTTGGAGCAGTGCTTTTTGCAGCCGCGCCCCGTTCCGGATGTGGACGCCCATCTTTCTTCCAAAATCATCGACTATGTGCAAAAGAATTACACCCACACCCTGACGCTGGAACAGATGGCACGCGACCTTGGATATAATTACACCTACCTTTCGGCCTACTTCAACCACAGCCTGCACACCGGCTTCCAGGATTTTATCAACCAGTACCGCATCAGCCACGCTGCCGCGCTGCTGCAGGGCAGCAGCCTGCCCATCACCCAGGTGGCCGAACAGTGCGGCTTTGGCACCATCCGCAGCTTTAACCGCGTGTTCCTAAAAGAAAAAGGCATGACCCCCAGCGCTTTCCGCAAACAGAACGTGCTGTAGCCATACCTATTGACAGCCCCGCCGGGCATGGTATAATAGAAATAGAAAAGGCACTGCGACAAGCGGTTGGCCCTTTTCAGTGATTAGGATTTAGGTCAAAGACCTAAGAACCGTCACCGGCCAGGGTGGCGGTTCTTGCTTTTTACCACTAAACTCAGCGTGATGGTCTTTCGGCCAACATGGAAAGTAAATGTAAAACGCATGGCTCTCACCTCCTCTCGGAAGTGGGGCCAACCGCCTGCCGTTTTGTGCAGTGCCTGCTGCAAATGCAGCGTAAAAATCTAAGGCGTATCTGAAAAGTCGAAAATATAGTCTATTTCTACAAACACAGCCGGATTTTGCGTTAAAAAGCCTTGGAATCCACAAAGGATTCCTGCGGCTCTTTGCCTTAAATCCTGCTTGTGTTTGCGAAATATCCGTCATTTTCTTTGTTTTCAGATACACC
>CAVFVI010000063.1:4569-10590 GCA_963626055.1 Acutalibacteraceae bacterium | reverse complement strand
CCTTAATGCTCATCTGGTATGGGAACCGATTTCTATCCACGCTCTCCTTGCGGAGAGCGACCGAGGCAACGAACAATTTGATCCGTGTGCATGAATTTCTATCCACGCTCTCCTTGCGGAGAGCGACATGAGACCCGCACCCATTACCTGACCGAGTGGGAATTTCTATCCACGCTCTCCTTGCGGAGAGCGACAGCAAAAGTGCACAAAACAGTGGGGCACTTTTGCGCGTAAGAGACAAATTTTATGGAATCGGCATTACAATCCTGGCAGAAATGGGTCCGTTTTACCCTTTCCGCCCCTGTTTTTTCCATATTTTCTGGTGCGAAGGAACTGGGAATTTTATGGTTGCCTCCCCCTCGCACTAGGGGGTATCAGAAAAGTCGAAAATTCACTCTATTTCTACAAACGCAGCCAGATTTCACGTTAAAAAGCCTTGGAATCCACAAAGGCTCCCTGCTGCCTTTTGCCTTATATCCTGCTTGTGCTTGCGAAATATCCGTCATTTTCTTTGTTTTCAGATACACCTTAAGCAAACAAAATCCCATCCTGGTCAAAATCCGGGTGCAGGCCCACATGCTCAACTTTGCTTTTATAGTGGTTTCCCAGTTGATAAAAGCGCAGGCTGTCCGATTCCGGGTCGATCAGTTCGGTCAGTTTTGCTTTGAACATCGTGTACTGCGCGGCATCCAGCAGACACTCGAACACGGAGTTCTGCACCCGCTGGCCGTGGTCTACACAGACTTTTGCTACTTTGCGCAGCCTGCGGCGGCCGGCAGCTGTTTCGGTGTTGACATCATAGGTTACAAGTACCAGCATAACAGCACCTCACTTCCAGAAAAACGGCGGGTACACTTCCAGGTCGCCGCGCAGGGCACGGGCCAGCAAAAGCGCCTGAACATAGGGCACCAGCCCCCAGGGCAGCTTTTCTTTCAAAAACGGATGGGTGATTTCCTCCCGCTTTTTGCTCTGCCATGCCGTAAGGAAAGCTTTGCGGCCATCGTCCGTCAGCAGCACCGCACCATTTTCCTGTTTTTGCAGGTGCTTTGCCGTAATGATTTTCTGGTTGATGCAACTGATGACCAGCCGGTCCGCATAAACGGCCCGCAGTTCCTCCATCAGGTCCAACGCCAGGCTTTTGCGGCCGGGGCGCGGGCGGTGCATAAAGCCAACATAAGGGTCCAGCCCCACGGCGGTTAAGGCCGACGCGCACTCCCGCGCCAGCATGCTGTAAGCAAATGAAAGCAGCGCATTCACATGATCCAGCGGCGGACGGCGGCTGCGGCCCTCAAACACAAAATCCTGCTTTTGCTGCAGAATCAGGTCATTCAGGCAGTCAAAATAGCGCTGGGCTGCCTCGCCTTCCAGGCCGCGCAGCTGTTCCGGATCATCGCTGGTCTGTATCAGCGGCAGCGCGGCGGCGAGCTGAGTGGAAGTATTCTTCAGCTTTTCGACCGGGACGCGCTGGGGATGATCGCGGGTTGCGCGTTCCAGCACCCAGCGGGCGTTATACACTTTGCCCAGGATAAAATTCCGGGCATACCGGCAGCTCTGGGCCGGGTCATCCGACACGCGGTACTGCGTCTGACGCAGCAGCACGTTGCCACGTTCTTCCCCCACGGTGCGGGCCTGGAATCTGCCATACGGGTCAAAAAAGCAAAGGTCAATGCCCCGCCGGGCACAGGCTCCCATCAAAGCGGGGCTGGCACCGGCATAAGTAAAGCAGACGACGCCTTCCAGCGTATGCAGGGCATAGCGGCGGGTTTCCTGCTTATTGCGGGTAACAACGAGGTTTTCGCCATCCAGCGTCAAGTAGGCATCCTCATTGATGACAAACAGGGTGTTGAGCAGTTTTCTCATGGCACGCCCTCCTCAATATGTTCCCGCAGATACGCCGTCGGGTCCGCCTGCTGGCACAGCACCGGCAGGCAGAGTTCTTTCAGCGAGCAGGCTTTGCAATGCTTGCCGGGTTTGCTTTTGGGGGTATAGCCGCGCGCAAACAGGCGGTTCATCTCGTCCGCCATGGTCTGCGCGGTGCTGCGCAGTTCCGGCGTTAGGAGCACATGTTCCCGCTGGCGGGTTTCTTCATAAAAGATTTCCCCTTCCGGCACCTCACACACCAGCATTTCTTCCAACGCCATGGCCTGTGCGCAGAGCTGCAGACGGTCCGCATCGTTTACTTTGCTGCGGCCATGTTTATATTCCACGGGCATTGGCCGCCACAGGCCGCGGCGGCCCTGCAGCGGCACGCCGTCCGGGTCCGCGTGGAACTCCACCACATCGCAGTCCCCGGTCAATTTCAGCCGATGGCTGACAACTTTCATGCCGCGAGCGATCAGTAAATCTCCGCGCTTTTCCGTCAGGGTCACATCATGGCAGCGGGTATGCTGCAGGCGGCCTTCGGCGGTGCGCTGGTTTTCGGACCATTGTTGTTCCAGGTGTATGAGCGCCCACTGGCGGCGGCAAAAGCTGAAATGCTGGATACCGGACATCAGCAGGTAATCATCCGGGGAGACCATTACGATAACCTCTCACACGTTACCCCTGCCGGAAGATTTTCATCCACGGTCACCACATAGTCATGGTAACTGCGCGGGAAAGCGATTCCCTCCGCGCGCGTAACACGAACTGCGTCAAAGAGTTTATAAGACGGCGCATTGCCCAGTTCCGAATCATGCTTGAACACGATCAGTTCCCGAACTGCCATTTTGCCGCGGGCTGCGCTGTGGTCATTTTCAAACATATTCAGGATTGCCTGCCACAGCAGCTGCAGGTCATCCTCTGAGAATCCTGTAGTTTTGCGGGCAAGGTTGGCAGAAACATACCCCTCTGCACGGTACAAACCATACGGAATCACATACTTGCGGCCCATCTCAGTGCCTTTTCGCTCTGCATCCGCTTCGGTCGTAATGGCAATACGGGTAATGGTCACTTCCTGCGGGAGAACAGGGTCTACCGAGCGCGCAAAGCTCAACTGAACAGGGCCGCGTACCTGCCCGCAATTCAGTGCGCCTTTTACGAAAGTTGTCATAACAGCGCCAAAGGTACGGATATCATAGAAATTTTGGCACATAAAATCCCGGATTTTGCGGTCCAGTTCCGGGTCATCTTTCTTGGCAGCTTTCAGTGCCTCCTTGGAATCTCCCTCAATGCCCAGATATTCCAATGCTTTTTTGTCGCTGCGGTTCAGGGGAACCTGATCTTTAATGTAAATTTGGTATCCTGCTTCATCTTCTTTGGCCACTTCGACATAGTTGCGAATCTTACGCTTTAAGCAGACATCTGTAACAATGCCATATCCCGTTTCCGGGTCAACGCGCGGCATGTTGCCTGCATCCGGATCGCCGTTCGGATTTCCGTTTTCAACGTCAAACAGAATTACAAAATCATACCGGTTTTTGATTGCCTGTGTCATCGTTATTCCTCCACTTTCTTTGTATAGCGTTCCTGTGTCTGATGGTAATAGCCAAGGATAAAAGAGCCCTGTTCCGGCAGGGTCAGCCGTGCCGGAAAGCTTCCTTCCAGTTTTCCGCCCGCCAGCGCAGCGATCTGCTTATCGTAATAAATCTTTTGCGGCTTGCTCATTTTTTGCATATGCTTTTGCGCCAGCATCAGAATTGTTGGGAACACAGTGGCCGGCGTGGAAGCTGCTGCATTAAAATACCTATCCTTGATGGTTGTATTGATATCCGGGTTTACCGCCATCTGGATTGCTTCCAGCACAGCAAAAAGCTGACCCATAACATACGGTTGATAGTTTGTTTCCTTGTTATTTTCCACGGTTAATACCTCCTTTGGGCAACGGGGATCTTCATTACGCAGGTAGTATGCTTTTATAATTGCGGCACGGCCGCGTGTTACTTTTTGCTCTGCGCGGATACGCATCATAACGCCATCCAGCAGGGTTGCCGGGTACCTTGTATTATTCAGAATTGCACGCAGGACATCGCCTGCCAGCTGCGGTGATGCCGATGGGCTGCGGGAATTGGTGTTGACAGTTTCCTGCAACAGCCAGTACAGCCCCAACCGCGGGAATTTATCATAAGCAGGGCGCACGATTTCCAAACGATCATAGTGTTTCTGCACATTCTCAAGCAGCGTTTGGAATGTATCCTGCCAGAAAAAGCGGACAGAAAGACGCGCCGCATTGGGAGCCAAACCAAGCACATAAAAGTGCCTTTGTGGGTCAAGTGTCTCATTCTGCCACTCTACGCTCTGCCCACGGACCAGCTTACCCACTGCATTCCGCACATCACTTTCGCTAACAGGTGCATCCATGGCAAACAACGCATCCATTGCTAACTGCTGGTAGGCGGTCTCACCGCCCGCTGCCCAGCAGACAATGGTGGTATCGCCCACGCGCTGAACATGTTCTCTGTCTGCCAGCAGATAGTTTAACGCCTGTGCATAGGCAAAGGCTGCATAACTGCCAACCGGCGCATTGCCCCCCTGTTCATGCCCGTATGAGCAAAAAGCGTCCGCATTAAAAGAAACAATCGATGCGCCGGAAGACTGTGCCCCGGCCACACCTTTAATCGCCGGGTGCAGGCGGGCAAGCGGCGCTTTTTGCCCGGTGACTAGGCATCGGATTTCCGGTGCATCCGTGCTCTTATCACGCTGCCGCTGCCAGGCTTCCTGTATTTCCGGATCATCCTGGACATAGCAGCCCTGAACGAGAAATACAAGGTTGCCGCCTTTATAAAGCTCCTTGATGTTTGGCTCCAGTACGGGATTTTTCTCTGCCGTTTTGGGGTCCCAGTTTATAAAAAAGTTCCGCACTGCCTGTGCCGCCCGACCGGGAACATTTTGTAAAATGGCAAGATGCAGCTCCTTTGCAGCGGCAAAGCACTGGATCGCACGCTCCGGCTTACCTTTTCCGTCAATGCCGAGCATGTAAGCACTGTTGTCACATAAGAAATTGGCTGCCACACCACTAGAGCGTTTGACCTGTTCCGGAACTTGCAACTGTAACGGAACAAGTACTGTTTTTTTACCGCGCTTTTCCTCTTGCTGCAAGGGATGCAGTGCCATCAGTTGGCCGTTTTCATCCAGTTCCAGTGCCCAGCTAACCTTTGCGCTTGTCCAACCGGGGCGCGTGATTTTGTCATTAGCCAGTAAATCTTCATAGTATTGTACCAAAGCCTGTAAAATCATCGGTACACCTCGCAGTCTGCCACATTCAGCACACCATGTTCCAATTTTGCATGGAAATACATCGGGGTTATGTTCTGCGGGTCGGTGTAGTCAAAGTCATATAGCATGAATCCCAAATCCCGTGTTTCCTCAATGGTCGGGATTGGCCCGCCGGGCCATGCGCGGAATGCGGCAGGAAATTCACGGCACCCAAGATAAGGGGTATGAAAACACTGGCCCCTGGACATGCGCCGGGTAACAATATCCTGGAACTTTCCCGGATTATCGCTCGGTGCTGCACGGTCGGTCATCTCAAATTCCGCTTCAATCACATAATGAACATCCTGCAGCACCATGGCCGCACGCTGAACAATTTGCTGGGGCGTGGCAAGGTAAAGTTCTTTCCCTATTCCCTGCATCGCGCTGCGCACGTCAGAACAAAGGATCTTACTTTTCACCTCATTCCGGCGGATATTTGTAAAGCGGATGGGATTCATGACATAGATTTTCCGGATTTTCCACCGCAAGCCAGGGTGGTAATAGATTGCTTCCACTATGCCGCGTGCCGCGGAAGGGGTTAGTACCTCATAGGAGACCCTTTCGACCTTTAGCTCGGCACGCGAGACTAAAGCATAATTCCCCCATACTTCCAGCTGGATCATCTGCATCAACTCCTTTGCATTTTAATTTTCAGTTGTTTTTAGTTTAGGTGTTCTTGCTATGGTTTCAATATACGCTACTTTGCACCAAATGTCAATCCCTTTATCATGTATACTTTTTGTTTGCTTTTCATTCGGTTTTCTTTTATAATAAGTTGCGTCGGCAGCTTATGCCGTGGATAGAAATAGTTGATTTTACTTTATCGCACAAAAACGGCAGGGCAGGCTC
>CAVFVI010000063.1:0-4559 GCA_963626055.1 Acutalibacteraceae bacterium | reverse complement strand
TTCCATAGCAAGGCCTGTGTTGTCATCGTAAAGGCTTCCATCCGTTAATTCCCATACGCCTTCGCTGATCTGGCAGACCGCCCCGGCATTCTCCAGCGTTTTCAGATGATCCGGATAAACCGGAACGCCATATTGTCCCAGTTGACGGAACAGAGTTTTGCTTACTTCTCCTGCACGCAATCGTGCAAGCAAATGTTCACCCTTCCCTTGGGGAATGTATACGGTCACGGCAGGTGTTTCAATCAAGCGGAATCTCTCTGCCGCTGTTGCAAAGGGGAAAACGCGCCCTTCCATATCCTGCTCGAACCCTTGCAGGATTTGCTGTTCATCCAGTCTTTTATCACCTTTTAAGGTACGGTAAAACAGAAAGTATGTTTCGATTGCTTCCAGAGATGCCGGATCTGCATATTTTTTCAGGACGCTTTGCGTTGCGGATACATTCTGTCCCAGCATGCGCGGTACACGCTGCCCTTCCAATGTGAAAATCTGTACCAAGCTCTGCTCCGCCGGGCGTTTTCCCTCCCGGTTGCAGCGCCCCGCCGCCTGCAAAATGGAATCCAGCCCTGCTTCCTCGCGGTACACAGCCGGGAAATCCACATCAACGCCCGCTTCGATCAAAGAAGTTGATATCACACGGCAGGGCAGCCCATCTTTTAAGCGTTCCCGGATCTCCTGCAATAGCTGCTTGCGATGGGCGGGGTATAGCAATGTTGTCAGGCAGTAGCTGCCCTCTTTGGGCAGGTTATTGTATAATTCCTGTGCTGTTTTTCTCCGGTTTACAATACACAGCACTTGTTCCTGCGCTGCCAGTTCTGCGCCAAGCTGGCTTTGTTCCAACTCTCCGCGTATTTTTATCGTTGTACGCCGGAATGCCTGGTATTGCTCTTGGGGATGTGGACAAAGTTCCGTCATCTGCAGCCCAGGCGCCAGTTCATCAAACAATGGCTGCAAGGCTGGTTGTGTGGCCGTGCAAAGCACCGCTGCTGTACGGTAATGCTGTACCAGCTGCGCGATTGCCGCAACGCAGGGGCGCAAATAAGGAACCGGCAGGTTTTGCGCTTCATCAAAAATGACCACGCTATTTGCAACGTTATGTAATTTACGGCATTGTGACGCACGGTTGCCGTAAAGTGATTCAAAGAATTGCACGGATGTGGTAACCACCACTGGGGCATCCCAGTTTTCCGCCGCCAATGCTTTCCGGTAGGCTGCCGGCTCATCATCTTCTTTGGCAGAGTAGTCCACCCCTGAATGATGTTCCAAAACATTTTCTGCTCCTAATATTTCTGAAAACACATCCGCGGTCTGGTCAATGATAGATGTATAAGGGATCACATAAATAACCCGGTCCATATGGTTCTTTACCGCCAGCGAAAGCGCAAATGCTAATGACGCTACCGTTTTTCCCCCGCCTGTAGGAACGGTCAGGGAATAAAGGCCGCGCCCCCCTGTTTGCCCTGCCGTTGTACAGGCACTCAAAATTGAACTGCGGCGCTGATTCAAAGCTCCCTGGGGATGGCTCCACTTTGCGGTATATTGGTTCAACCTTTTCAGCAGTTCATCCATTGCCTGGCTTTGTCCGCGCGGTTTAGGGCCGCTCATAAAGTTTTCCGTATCCAGATAGTCCGCATCGACCAGGCAGGAATACAGCATCCGGGTATAAAATGCTTGGGTAAAGCGATTTTCCTTCATCATTTCCGGCTGGGGCGGTATGGACGGCAGTTTAATCTCATTCGTCCATTGGGTATAGGGTTCAACGCTCTTTTTCAATCGCCCAAACATTGTCGCATCCTGCGCGGTATCGCTTCGGCCTCCTCCATCCGGCAGGCCGCTATGGTGTCCCGCAATAGCAAAAGCCAGTGGGATTTGACCATATCGGGCAGCCACCTGTGCACCAGCCGTTGAGTGATCCACTTTCTCTCCGCCTTGCAGGCGCTTCTGAAACTTTGTGCTATATTTGCCAATATCATGTAGCAATCCAAGCCAAGTTCCCTGTTGCTGGGCATCAAAGGCTGCTGCAAATTGCCCACATAGGACTGCCGTTCCCTGCAAATGGTCCGCTATCGTTTGGACGCGGGTTCCGTCTTCACTGATATGAGCCAGCATCTTTTTCTCCTGTTGCATAATCAAACTCCCTTCTGTTTTGCTTTTCTCTATTATACCAGATCACCTATCCCATAATTCGGACTTTCGCTTCAATCCCGCAATTTTTGTCATACTATCCAAATTTATCCATTCAAAATTGTTAGCTATTCCCATTAGCAGATATTTCTGATAAAATAAGACATTATAGGGTTTATGAATTCGCTTTTTCTTACCTAAAAATCATTTACGCAAGGAGTGAAAAGCCATGAAAAGGAAAGTTTTCTCATTTTCTGCCAGTGTTATGGCCGCAATATTGCTCACCGCTTGTGCTGCAGCGTCAGAAAGCGAACCTGCTTCCCCTGCCGATCTTTCCCCGACCAGTGAACCTGTTGCCACAGCTGCGCCATTTACCGACAATGCCAACTGGAAGTTACCGCCGCAATATGATTTTGACGAGATGATCCCGCTCTACTCCCGCGAAACCCACACCGCCGGTTATGCCGCTGCCCGAAATCTGTACGCTGTGCGCAAGGGGGAACGCTGGAGCCTGTTTAATGCCGCCAGCTGTAATGTTTTTCTGGAAGATTTGTCAGAAAGTATCCCATACCTGTATGGTGAGCAAGAGCTCTCCATTGGGGTAGATGATACATGCGATTACCAGAAACTGAATGCCCTGGAAGAACAGATTAACCAGGAACTGACTGCTCAGCATATGCCTTTTACAACTATGCTGGGCGGGCACGGTGGGTATGGCATCCAATGGATTTTGGGTAACGGCCAGATTTACCGTTCCTTTATTGGCGTCTATGAATTTGATGGCACGCCCATCGAACAGGTGTATGCGCCTGACACGGTACGATTTTAACTGATTTCGACTACCAGGACGTTTGCATGGCCGGTGAATCTTTGATTGCGGTAAAAGATGCAAGCGGAAGCTGGGGATATTGCGACCAAAACGGAACCTTCGTTATCCCCTGTATTTATCAGCCACAAATGCGCATTTCTATCATGAACGAAACGGTTGAATATCCTTACGCAGACTTATCCGGCATGGTAGTTGTGAAAGACCAATCCGGAGAAAAGTTGATTCTGGATGTCCACGGCAACGAGGTAATCCCCGCTGGGCAATATGAGGATTTAGCACCCGCGCGTGATGGCTGCGTATGGGCAAAACAGAATGGTCTTTGGGGCTTGCTGCAAGTACAGGATTACACCGAAAGCAATACTGACGTTACTCTGCCGGATGGATGCATTGCACCAGATGTAACGCTCAGTCGAATTGATAGCCTTTGTACCCACGCCACTGCTGATCATGGGCTGGTTATACGTAAAGGTCCCGGTACAGATTATGAAAAGATTGATAGTATCCCCTATGGTACTATCGTATGGGAATGCGGCTACAGAAGTGATATACCCAACTGGGTTGTTGTGTATTACAATGGGATTTACGGTTGGGTTAGTGATGAATATTTGGCCACCACTATTTATTCCACCAATAAATGATAAATAGAAAAGCAGGTGTTCATGTGGAAACGATATCGTTTTCCATGTGAATACCTGCTTTTTTATGGCTGCTTTTATATTATATCTGTTCTGTGTCGTTATTTGTTTCCGCATGAAATAAATAGACTCCATATGTATTTGAAGCGTTCGGCATTGTTTGCTTCTGCATATAAAAGATATAAAAAAAGCACCCTAGCGCGAACTAAGGTGCTTTTCTGGTGACCCGTGCGGGAATCGAACCCACGTTAACGGCGTGAGAGGCCGCTGTCTTAACCGCTTGACCAACGGGCCATAAAAAGAGAAGCCGGCATCTACCTATTTTCACAGGCCGTTTCCAGCCAACTATCTTCGGCACAAGTGAGCTTAACTTCTGTGTTCGGAATGGGAACAGGTGGTTCCTCACCGTCATCGACACCGGCCATAACCTGACCAACGTCAGCTTCTCTTTTCAGAAGGCATATACCTTCAAAACTGAATATCGAACTGCTAAGCAAATGAAGTATCAATCGAAAATGGGGTCAAGCCCTCGACCTATTAGTACACGCTTGCTTAATGACTCACGCCACTTACACATTGTGCCTATCAACCTTGTAGTCTTCAAGGGGTCTTACCTGATTGTCTCAGTGGGATATCTTATCTTAAGGCCGGCTTCACGCTTAGATGCTTTCAGCGTTTATCCGATCCGAACATAGCTGCCCAGCTGTGCCACTGGCGTGACAACTGGTGCACCAGAGGTTCGTCCATCCCGGTCCTCTCGTACTAGGGACAGCGCCTCTCAAATATCCTGCGCCCACGACAGATAGGGACCGAACTGTCTCACGACGTTCTGAACCCAGCTCGCGTACCGCTTTAATTGGCGAACAGCCAAACCCTTGGGACCGAATACAGCCCCAGGATGCGATGAGCCGACATCGAGGTGCCAAACCTCCCCGTCGATGTGGACTCTTGGGGGAGATCAGCCTGTTATCCCC
>CAVFVI010000062.1:0-10776 GCA_963626055.1 Acutalibacteraceae bacterium | reverse complement strand
ATCAGGTTGCCGTTGGCAGCCTTGTCAGACAGGGCGCTGAGCAGAGCCAGGCGCTTGACCTTCTTGTTGATGGTGTAAGAGTAATCACGCGGCTTGGGGCCGAGAGCAACACCACCGTGGGTCCACTGCGGAGCGCGGATAGAACCCTGACGTGCGTGGCCGGTGCCCTTCTGGCGCCAAGGCTTTTTGCCGCCGCCGCGGACTTCCTTGCGGATCTTGGTGTTCTGGGTGCCCTGGCGCTGGTTGGCCAGGAAGTTGACGACTGCCTCGTGGACAGCCTTCTCGTTCGGGGTGATACCGAACACGGCGTCGGAAAGCTCAACGGTGGAAACTTTCTTGCCGCTCATATCAACGACATCAAATTTAGCCATTGTGTTTTCCTCCTTTACGCTTTGACGCTGTCACTGACGCAGACCACGGAGCCCTTCGGGCCGGGGATGGCGCCCTTGATGGCGATCAGGTTGTTTTCGGCATCGACTTTAACGATGCTCAGGTTCTGAACGGTCACGCGCACAGCGCCCATGTGGCCGGGCAGACGCTTGCCCTTGAACACGCGGGACGGGGTGGAAGTGGAGCCGTTAGAGCCGGCATGGCGGGCAACAGGGCCGGTGCCGTGGCTCTCGCGCAGGCGGTGCTGGCCAAAGCGCTTGATAACGCCCTGATAGCCTTTACCTTTGCTGGTGCCGATGACGTCGACCTTATCGCCAGCAGCGAAAACGTCAGCCTTGAGGATATCGCCGACGTTCATGCCGGAAATATCGTCCAGACGGAACTCACGAAGGGTGCGCTTCGGAGCGACGTCTGCTTTGTCGAAGTGGCCTTTGGCTGCCTTGTTGACCTTCTTGGCGCTTACTTCGCCAAAGCCAAGCTGGACTGCCTCATAGCCGTCGGACTCGACGGTTTTCTTCTGCACGACGGTGCAGGGGCCGGCTTCGATGACGGTTACGGGAACGACCTTGCCGTTTTCATCAAACAGCTGAGTCATGCCCAGTTTCTTGCCAATGATACCTTTTTGCATTTGTGTAAATCCTCCTGTAAAGGTTATTGGTTGGCGGCGGGTTGTCCGCCAACATGACCTCTCCGCTTAATGAACGTTTTATTCGGATCGTGTCTGAATTCATTCAGCATGGGAACGCGGGTCCGGCGGTTAATGGATCACGGCCATTCGGGCCGGGGTTCCGGTTCCCGCCTGATTGCATCAGAGCTTGATCTCGATGTCAACGCCAGCGGGGAGCTGCAGGCTCATCAGAGCCTCGACCGTCTTGTTGGACGGCTTCAGAATGTCGATCAGACGCTTATGGGTGCGGGTCTCAAACTGTTCACGGCTGTCCTTATACTTATGAACAGCGCGCAGGATGGTGACGACTTCCTTGTCGGTCGGCAGGGGGATCGGGCCGGACACGCGAGCGCCAGTGCGCTTTGCGGTCTCCACGATCTTTGCTGCAGCGGCATCGATCAGGGATGCATCATAGCTCTTCAAACGGATTCTGATTTTTTCTTTGACTGCCATTAGATTCGCCTCCTAAAAATTTGTGTTGCCTTAGGCGGCCGATGAATTACACACGCCTCCGGGTGTTCAATAGTTTCGCATCAGAAAATCCGGTGAACCGCGCACCGCAGTTCCCCCGGAGAAATACATCGCAAAAACTATGGAAATTGGTCCGTGCCGCAGAATGCAGCGCCGTACATATCCCTTCGCATTCGTAATTCTTTCGCCCGGTTCTAAGATCGGACATACTCCACGGAAAAACCCGTCCGCCCCTATGGGAGCAGCGGCAACCTCCCGCATCAACGCATATCGCGGCTGGTGCCGAACGCCCGTTCTACACCAGCCGTTCGCAGCCAAGAAGTATGATACCACAAGATACCGTAAATTGCAAGTGTTTTTTCAGCAAATCGTAAAATATTTTTTGAAAAATTCTGCATTTTGCCGAAATTCATCATTCCGGCCGTTTCCGGCATTCCCTCTTTGAGGGTATCATCTTCTACCGTGGTATATTATACACGTTCCTGCGCAAAAAGCAAGGGCCGTTTCATGCATATTTTGCTTGGCATGGTGCATTTTCTGTTGTCTTGGAATTTATAGCTTTTTTGGTGCATTTTCGGCGCAGGTTGGTCAACTTTTGGTGTGTGTATTAACGCAAGGTTTCACGGGACGATGCAAGCATCGTCCCCTACAAAATTATTTGCAGCGTTTGGCTGCAATCGGCAAGGTTTCTCCGCGGCGGGATGAGGGCATCCCGCCCTACAGATAATTACCATGTTTCCTGCTCACAATAAAATCATCTGTAGGGAACGGTCTTGACCGTTCCAGAGCTTTTTATGATAAATTCCTCATAAAATCTTGTTGCAAAACTCAACTTTCCTTTGAGATGTGGCCCCCAGCATCCAACCCAAAAAGCATTCGCAAGGGCCAATGCTCGTATCAGCCCGTGATGTAGCCACGCTAAACATTCATCACAGCCAAACCACAATCAAAAAAGTCAGGGCCACGCTTATCCGCATAACCCTGACTTCAACTTATCTACCTATATTATTTATGATATCTTTTACTTCGGTGCAATCAATGCGCCGGTGCGGCTGTCGAACCAGTACCGGATGCCATCAATCACCACAACGCCTTTTGCCATTGCGCCGGTGATGGGGTCAAAGTAGAAACGGTCCACGCCCTGGGTATCCCAACCCTTGATCATGTGGCCGTCTGCATCATAGCGCACCCACTTGCCGCCGTCGGATTCCTGGTAGACATCTTTGCTCACGGCCTTTTTGCCGTTGTCCACCGCATCCAGCCAGTACCAGGCATTGCTGGCAAAATCATAGATTTCCTTGCCGCGGCCCTCGGTCCCCTGGCGGATGCCATCCTCGTACCAGTAGTCGCCCATGTCGGTATGCAGCCACTGGCAGTCCAGCAAAGTACCCATGATGGGGTCAAAACCATACTGCACATCATCCAGCTGCAGAGCGCCCTTGGCCATAGCGCCGGTGATCAGGTCAAAGTAGTAGGTTCCGTTTTCGTTCTTATCCCAGCCCTTTACCATATGGCCGTTTTCATCGTAACGCACCCACTTGCCGCCGTTGGATTCCTGATAAACATCCTTACCGGCTGCCATTGCGCCGTTCTGGATGTTATCCAGCCAATACCAGGCATCGCTGGCGGGGTCATAGATTTCTTTGCCGCGGTAATCGGAATCGTAGGGGTTATAGCCCTGGCGCTTCCAGCTTTCAAACCAGTAACGCTTGCCGCCCCATTCCAGCCAGAAAAGCCCATCCGGGCCGCTGCTGCGGCTGCCATCCACCGTATTAAAGGTAAAGGACGTTCCGCAGATCGTCTGTTTACCATACAGCATTTTGCCGTTGGTCAGGCTGTAAAACACCTGGCGGCCATCCGGCAGCACCACGGGTCCGCGGCACTGGGCACCAGTCTTTTCATCATAATAGTACCAGCTGCCGTGCTCCAGGCACTCGCCAAACACCATGCGGCCCTCTTCGTCAAAGAAGCAGAGGCGGTCTTCATCCAGCTGCACCTTGCGGTTTTCTGCACGTGCGCCGCCATCGTCCGGGTCCAGCCAGTAGCGGCAGCCGGTATCGGGGTCCGTGAACTCCAGGCCGCCTTCCTGCAGACCCTGGCGTTCGCCGTCCACATACCAGTGGTGCTTGCCGTTTTCCACATACCAGCCATTACGCACGCCATCATTGATGATGACATTCACGGTAGCGGAAGCGCTGCCCGCACGGACCGTCAGCGCCGTTTCGCCGGTCTGCACGCCGGTCACCACAAAAGTCCCTGCGTAAGTACCAATTTCAGCTTTTGCTACCGTGGGGTCATCCACCGTCACCCGCACAGTATCGCAGGCGCTGGCGGGGGTCAAGCGGAAAGTATACTTTTTGCTCTGCCCTGCTCCCAGCTTAACGGCGTTATCGCTCAAGCCGCCAAGGGTCATACTGTCAGCCCGGTTGCCGCGGCGGACAAATTCATCGTCAAACCGCTCCGTCATATACGCCGTGCGCTGGGCGATCCAATCCTGCAGTTTGTCAACATCCTGCTGCCAGGCACCGCCTTCATCCGCACGCGCGGTGCCGGGCTGGTCTTTCAGGTCCCAGCGGACAAATTCCAGCTTGGCGGAATTTTCCAGCGTGCTGCGGTAATCGTTGCAGGTTTCGCTCCAGTTTTCCAACAGGGGGCGCATGGTGTTCTGGTAGCGCTCCTGCACCACTTCGCGGAACTGCTGGCACTTCATCAGCTCGGTGAACCAGGTCAGCGAGATTTCCCCGCGCTGTTGGTCCTGAATGTTCATGGCATAGTCAGCGCGCGGGTCGCTGACACCATAGCTTTCGTCCTCATTGTTCAGGGCCGAATCATAATCCCACACCGGGCCCATATGCAGCACATCGTCGGCTCCGTCCCGGTAGCAGAAGGTACTGCTCTTAAAGGTATCCCAGTTTTCGACCCATTCGGAAATGAGGTAATAGTCCGCAAAGCTCTGCACATCAATTTTGGAGCTGATGGCGTCCCAATCTTTATCGGATGCGTACAGCGCATCTTCAAATTCATCCAGCGCCGTTTCAAAGCCGGACCACGCTTTCAGAGCGGTCGAGTCCTGCTCCTCCAGGTCATCGGCAGCGGAATCCTTTAAGGTAAAGTGGGTGCCGCTCTGGCTGCCGGTGAACCAGTATTCCTCGCCGTTATAATAAATGTTGTCTGCCTCGGCCAGGATGCCGTCCTCCTGCTCCAGCTCCACGCGGTTGGTGCCCGCCTGCACTTTTTCGCACAGCAGGTAGCAGCCCTGATAGCTGCCATCGATCCACACATCCACCCAGCGGCCATCCGGAGCCCATTCGCCCATGGCGTTGGCAAGGTCGTACACTGCCTTGTTGCGCATCATGGAAGTATCCTGCCGGTTGGCGATGAGCAGCCAGGTTTTGGCTTTATCCATGCCCAGCACCTTGGCTTTGCTGCTGAGCTTGAACTGATAGGGGCGCTTATCCAGCGTCCAGGTGGTATTGCCGCGGCCTTTGAATTCAACGTCGGTATCAGTCAGATCGCTTCCGCCCGCCTGGCTGATGGTCACGCTGTTCCCTTTATATTTTACATTCTTGGATGCTGCATGGATCTCGTCCAGGGTAACGCCGTTCAGGGTAAAGGACACACTGGGCAGCTGGGATTTGTACAGTTCCACCCGCGCCACCTTGCCATCTGCAAAGGTCAGGTTCAGGGTTTCAATATTGGTGAAATCACCGCTGACGGCAGTTCCGTCCACCGTCAGCCCCTCTGCATCCGCGGCGGCCAGTTCAGCCCCGGTTTCGATCGTAAGGGCCGCCATATCCGTATTAACAGGCAAAAACAGGCGGTAGGCTTCGTCAATAAACTGTGCCGTGCAGCCCGCCGCCGTAACGGTCAGCGATGCTGCGGTCTCGCCGGTTGCCATTTCCGCCGCATCCACCTGTTGGGATACCGGTGCTTCTTCTACTTCAGTCGTATCCTGTGCTTCCGGCTGTGCTTCGTCCGCCCATTCGGTGGGTTCGGGCTGGGCTGCGGTTTCCGGCGTGGCCTGTTCCGCCATTGCCGGAAGTGCCGCCCCGCAGGCAAAAGCCGCTGCCAACAGCAGCGCTGTCATTCGTTTCAACAATCCGTTTTACCCCTTTCCGCTTTCTGCGTCCAAGTGTTCCCTCTTGCATTAACCGTACCAGTTTATCACATTCCATGCCAACAGGCAAGCGGTTGCAGCCAAAAACAACGTTCCGTCAAAATAAAACTGGCACAAACCAAAAGATTTGTGCCAGTTGCCATTGGGAACGATTGTATTTACTTTGCTTCTTTTTCCACTGCCGGTTCAAAGCGGTACAGCTGGGCGCTGTAGGGGGCAAGGGTCAGCTTTACGCTGCCGGCGGCTACCTTGCCGCGCAGGGCTTTGGGGCGGGCGGTGCTGCCGCCAAAGCAGCTCCAGTCGCTGTTCAGCAGCGGGGTGATCTTGCCCTTGCCGGGCAGGGTCAGCTCATAGTCTTTCAGTTCAGTATCGCCAAAGTTGAACGCCGCAAATACGGTGGATTCCTGCCCTTTGCGCAGGATAGCGCAGGCATCCAGCTCCGGGTGGTCGCAGTCCAGCCACAGGAAGTGGTCCGGGTTATATTCCCCGCTCCAGAACGCATCATATTTCCGGTACAGTTCGTTCAGGGTACGGCGATAATTGGCGAACGCATCATGGATGGGGTAATCCAGCAGCAGCCAGTCCTGCTCGCGGCTTTCATCGTATTCCCGCAGCTGGCCAAACTCGTTGCCCATAAAGTCCAGCATCTTGCCGGGGTGGATCGCCATGTACAGGTAGAGCGCACGGCCCTGGGGGAACTTATCCTCATAATCGCCGTACATCTTTTGCAGGATGGTCGCCTTGCCGTGGACATTCTCGTCATGGCTGAACGGCAGGATGTAATGCTCCCGCCAGAAATACATCATCGAGAAGGTCAGCTTGCCCAGGTTGGATTTGCGCTCTTCCGGCGTCTTTTTGAAGTAATCCAGCGTATCGTTCATCCAGCCAAGGTCCCACTTGTAGTCAAAGCCCAGGCCGCCGTATTCCACGGGGGCGGTCACTTTTTCAAAGTTGGTGGAATCTTCGGCAATCAGCATGGCGGTGGGGTGGCGGTACTGCAGGCCCCGGTTCATATTCTTCAAGAATTCCAGGGTAGAGCCGTTCACGCCGCGGGCGGGGTCGCCCTGCCAGTAGATCAGGCGGCTGACGGCATCCATGCGCAGGCCGTCCGCGTGGAAGGTGCGCAGCCAGTAATCAGCGGCCGACTGCAAAAAGCAGCGGATCTCGCCGCGGGAGTGCATGAAGTTGCAGCTGCCCCATTCACTCTCCCCCACCGCTGCGGTGGGGTATTCGTACAACGCAGTACCGTCAAAGCGTTTCAGGCCGTATTCATCCACGGCGAAGTGTACCGGCACAAAATCGAAAATAACACCGATGTCCGCCGCGTGGCAGGCATCGATCAGGGTGCACAGCTCATCCGGCGTGCCGTAACGGCTGGTGGGGGCAAAAAATCCGGTGGTCTGGTAGCCCCAGCTGCCGTCAAAGGGGTATTCGCTCAGCGGCATCAGTTCCAGGTGGGTGTAGCCGTTTTCTTTCAGGTAAGCGGGCAGCAGCTTGGCCAGTTCAGAATAAGTATAGGGGGTGCCATCCTCCTTGCAGCGCCAGCTGCCAGCCTGTGCTTCGTAAATGTTCAGCGGGGCATCAAAATTCTTGCTGCGCTTTGCCATCCAGGCGGAATCCGTCCACTGGCAGGCGGGCGTGCCCCACACAATGCTGCGGCCATCGGGGCGCAGCGTCATGGCGGTACCGTAAGGGTCGCAGTGGTCCACCACGCTGCCGTCCGCGCCGCAAATACGGTACTGGTAGCAGGTGCCGCGCGTTACCCCGGCAGCATCTGCCTCCCAGCAGCCGGAATGGCTGCGGTGCATCTGCCATTCCGCCCAGCTGCCATCGCTCAGGCCGCTGGTAATGACCTTTACATCCCGTGCAGACGGTGCCCACACGGCAAAGTGGGTCCCGCCCTCATAGGGGTGCGCGCCAAAAAAGGTATCCGCGTCAAACTCCCTGCCGGTATAAAACCCCTGAATATCCATAAAGCATTTCCTTCCTTTTATATAGTAGCATAATAGCGCATCCCCGGCGGCCGCCGGGCCGTGCAGTGGGTATCTATTGTTTCTTTCCAAATTATGTTCTATAAAAAATTATACCATGCCTTGCGGCATGGTACAATTAACAGTTGTTCTACTTTGTGTTCAAAAAATCTGCATCAGATATGCAGCACCATCTTGGCCACGTTGAAGTAGATCAGCAGCGTGGTGGTATCCACGATGGTGGTGATCAGGGGCGAAGCCATGACCGCCGGGTCGATCTTGAACTTTTCTGCAATCACCGGCAGCAATACGCCGATCAACTGGGAAAGCAGCACGGTAAAGATCAGGGTAACACAGACGACCAGCGCCACCGGTGCGGCGATGCGGTCCAGCAGCAGCATTTTGAAGAAGTTGCACACAGCCAGCGTTACGCCACACATCAGGGCCACGCGGCATTCACGCCAGATAATGCGCGGCAGGTCGTGGGGGGCCACATCGCCCACCGCCATGCTGCGAATGATGGTAGAAGTACTCTGGCTGCCTGCGTTGCCGCCGGCATCGGTCAGCATGGGGATATAGGCGGTCAGCACGGTAACGGCGGCCAGTGCGCTTTCATACCCGCGGATGACCAGGCTGGAGAAGGTTGCGCTGAGCATCAGGAACAGCAGCCAGGGGATACGGCTTTTGTATACATCCAGCATGGACTGCTTGAAATACGGCTTATCGCTGGGGGTCATAGCGTTCATCTTGGCGATGTCTTCGCTGGCCTCATCCTGCAAAATGCTGATAGCGTCATCGACCGTCAGGATACCAACCAGGCGGTTCTCTTTATCCACCACCGGCAAAGCCAGGTAGCCGTACTTTTCAATCAGCTGGGCGGCGTCCTCACGGTCAGTGCTGGTCACAACGCTGACCACATTGGGGTTCATCAGTTCTTCAACCGGGCGCTGCTCGTTCTTTTCCAGCACCAGGGCGCGCAGGCTGACCACACCAACCAGGGTACGGTCCTTGCGGGTAACGTAACAGTTGTTGATGGTTTCCTTATCAATGCCGTTGCGGCGGATGGCATCCATCGCACTGCGCACCGTCCAATCAGGGGCAAGCTCCATGAACTCGGTGGTCATAACGCCGCCGGCGGAATCTTCGGGGTACTTGAGCAGCTCGTTGATCATCTTGCGGGTGTCCGGTTCCGCCTGGGCCAAAATACGCTTGACCACGCTGGCAGGCATTTCTTCCACAAGGTCGGTGGCATCGTCCACGCACAGTTCTTCCACCACGCTCTTCAGCTCGCGGTCGGTCAGGCCGCGGATCAGCGCTTCCTGCGTTTCGGGGCTCAGCTCCGCAAACACATCGGCAGCCAGGTCCTTGGGGCACAGGCGGAACAGCACCGGCA
Source organism: Acutalibacteraceae bacterium (assembly GCA_963626055.1). Taxonomy (GTDB): domain Bacteria; phylum Bacillota; class Clostridia; order Oscillospirales; family Ruminococcaceae; genus Gemmiger. The sequence goes on along the minus strand of CAVFVI010000062.1, from coordinate 1,768 downwards.
TTTTTTCTTCGGGCAGGTCCTCAAACACGGCGGCAAGGTCCGGCGCGTTCATGGTAGACATGACATCACGCAGGCTCTGGTACTTTTTGGCATCGTCAAGGCTGGCCAGCATCTGGCGCAGCACAGCAATGGTGTTGTTTGCCATAAAAAATCCTCCCTGTGCAGCCGTTGTTTCAACGCAGACGCACAGAGAGGAAGAAATCTATCCAGGGTGTATCTCAAAAAGGCCGTGCGCTAAAAATACGCGCACGAACAGCAAGTGGCTCTGCATAGAGCCACCGCCCGCACCTCTGCACCGAAACAACGGTTGCCATTATATTCAGTTTTACATCGGTTCACAGGACTACCGGGAATCTCCATGCTTAACCACCTGCCTTTTTTGTTGGATTTTTATCATTACGGCTCCGGCTTTTGATGCAAAAGCGCTATGAGACCATTTAAACTTTACCATCCCCCCGCGGGTTAGTCAACCCCTTTTTCGCGTTCTATACAAAAAAATAATGCCGGCGGACTGGTCATTTCTGCCGCAGAATTTTTGGGGATAAATAAGCATAAAAAAGCCCCTGCATCCGCCTGGATGCAGGGGCCGTAGCTTTGGTTAGCTCAGCAGTTTTCAGCGCAGGCAAAAACTTCAACTTCCGTGTCAAAGCCGTTGACCAGGTTGATGCTGTAAGCGATCTGAGCCATGCGTTCCATAAACTTCTTCATAACTGATATACGCTCCTCTCGGCACGGCAGCTTTCCCGGCTGCGGTGCAGGTGCCGCCCTCTATTGCAGCACCGTCAAGTTATCTTTCTTGACAAGGTTATCATATCAGTTGTGCACAAATAATTTGTTATCTATTTGTGAATTATGCCGTAAATCTGGGATGTTTTTCGGTTTTACAGGTTTCACGGCCCTGTTTTTACCGCTTTTTTGTGTATTTTTGCCTCGCTGCATCCGCCCGCTGCACATCATTTTTGAATGCCGCAATTAAAAAGGGGCTGCCCCCACACGGTTCCCCGTGCAAAGGCAGCCCCGGTAAAAGCAGCTTTTGGCTGATTATGCCATCAGTTCCTTTACGGTTGCAGCGATCTTTTCATCCTTGCAGTCTGCAAAGAAATGCTCGGCAAAATGCTCCCCGGCAAAAGCGCCCTTGACCAGATCGCGGTCCAGGTCTTTCAGGATATCGCACAGGTCGCGGAATGCCACGGCGCGCACGCCGTCCAGGATCTTCTTGTTGCGCTGTTCGGGCACAACGCGCTCCTTCGGGTAGCCCTGGCCATGGCCAAAACCGAACAGCTTTTCAAACACATATTCCAGGTTCAGCTCGCCGCCCCAGCCAAAGCCTTTGGCGAACGGCAGGGCAACGGCGTTGCCATCATTGACATGGGCAAAGGTGTAGGCATCCACGGGATCTTCCACATGGCCGCAGATCACGCCGGGGAAGCTGTTCAGCGCCAGCATGGCACCCTCGCCGGTGCCGCAGCCGGTGATAACATAATCCGCTGCGCCGGAGTTCAGCAGCACCGCTGCCAGAATGCCGTTCTGCACATAGGTCAGCTGGGCGGCATCGTCAGCTGCGTACATACCATAGTTGATAACCTCATGGCCCATCGGCTCCACAACCTTGCGCAGGGTGGCTTCGATCAGGGCGTTCTTAGCGGCCTGGCTGTTTTCATTGATCAGTGCAATTTTCATCGTTTGATTTCTCCTTTTATTTTTATTCTATTTTAGGCGTTTGCGAAACGCCAAAAGCCGCATAAATACGGCAATTTTTTGTTGTTAA
>CAVFVI010000061.1:0-10840 GCA_963626055.1 Acutalibacteraceae bacterium | reverse complement strand
CTTTTTTACTCTCCCCAGCAGAGCTGGGGGTTGTCATTTTGCTAAAGCTGCCCAACACAAAATGCGAACCACGTTGTACGAAGTGGTTCGCATTTTGCTATCGTAATGTATATTTTATTTGGGCAGCTGGATTTCCGGCATCAGTTCATCGGATACGATCTGCAGCATTTCTTCCAGCTTGGCCAGGTCATCGGGGCTGAACCGCTGTTTGGCACGCTCCATGACCAGATGCAGGTAGGAATAGCTGATGTTATAGTAATCAATATACTTTTGGGTCGGCCGCAGGCGGTATTCCCGCTTATCGGTGGTGGATTGAATGCGCTCCACATAGCCTTTTTTGACCAGGGAGTTGATCTTATAAGCTGCGTTGGGGGTGGAAAGGTTCATCATGTGGCTGAACTGCGCGATGGTGGGTTCCCCCAGTGCCATGATGACTTCCATGCAGAAAGATTCTACCGTCGTCAGCGTGGCCTCGCGGTCTTCAAAGCGGCTGAAGATCTGTTTATAAAAATGCAGCTTGAATTTTGTGTATACCTGCCCGAATGTCTGGTCCAGCATGGCGAGAATCCCCCTGTAGGTTAATGGATTTATTATAGCACAATCCACCATGCAAAACCAGCCCTCAGGCATCCGCGATGACAAATGTCAGCTCGGCGTTGGCCGCGCGCACACCGTCCACCCAGGCAGTGGCCCTGCCGATGCCTACCGGACCATGCTGCTCTACCAGCTCACATTCCAAGGTCAGCACATCACCGGGCACGACCTGGCGGCGGAAACGGGCGTTTTTTACCCCGCCGAACAGGGCGAGCTTTCCGCGGTTTTCCGGCAGGCTTAACGCAGCCACCGCACCGGTTTGGGCAAGGGCTTCCAGAATCAATACCCCCGGCATGACCGGATGGCCGGGGAAATGCCCCTGGAAAAACGGCTCCGTGCGGGTCACACACTTGACTCCGCGTGCCCACTGACCGGGGGTATAGTCAAGGATCTTATCCACCAGAGCAAACGGGTAGCGGTGCGGCAGGATCTTTTCGATTTCCGCCGCCGTCAGGGTCCGGGGCGGTTCATTGGGTATAACATTCATCCTTATTCCTCCCAGCGTTTGAACACCACGCAGGCGTTGTGGCCGCCGAAGCCCAGGCTGTCGCTCATGGCATAATCCACCTGTACCGCGCGGCCCCGGTTGGGGATATAGTCGAGGTCCAGTTCCGGGTCCGGCTCCTGCAGGTTGACGGTAGCGGGCAAAAAGGCATCGTGCAGGGCCAGCGCGGTAAACACGCCCTCTACCCCGCCGGCACCACCCAGCAGGTGGCCGGTCATTGACTTGGTCGAGGATACGGCCAGCTCGTATGCGTGGGTGCCAAAAACCGACTTGATGGCTGCCGTCTCGCAGCTGTCATTCAGGTGCGTGGAGGTTCCATGGGCGTTGATGTAGCCGATCTGTTCCGGATTCACCCCTCCGTCGGCCAGCGCCAGCCGCATACAGGCCGCGCCGCCTGCACCGCCCGGTGCCGGGGCGGTAAAGTGGTAGGCATCGCAGTTGGCGCCATAGCCCACAACCTCGGCATAAATCTTAGCGCCGCGCGCTTTGGCGGCTTCCAGCTCTTCCAGCAGCAGCACACCACTGCCCTCCCCCATCACAAAGCCGCTGCGCCGGGCATCAAAGGGGATCGAAGCCTGGGCCGGGTCGTCTGCGATGCAAAGGGCTTTCATGCTGGCAAAGCCGCCCACCCCCAGCGGGCTGATGCAGCTTTCACTGCCGCCGCAGAGCATACGGTCCTCGTATCCATCGCGGATCCGGTGGAACGCATCCCCAATCGCATTGGTGCCGCCCGCGCAGGCAGTGGTGGGGCAGCTGCACATGCCCTGCGGGCCAAAGCGGATGGCCACCTGCCCCGCCGCCATGTTGCCGATAGACATGGGGACAAAGTAGGGGCTGACTTTTTCAAAGCCCCGCTGCTGGCCGCGGGTGTGTTCTTCCTCGATCGTGGGCAGGCCGCCGATCCCGCTGGAAAGGATCACGCCAAACCGCGTGCGGTCGATACTTTCCAGTGCAAGGCCGCTGTCGTGGATGGCTTCGTCCGCGGCGGCCACGGCAAATTGGGTAAACCGCGCCATTTTGCGGGCTTCGCGCCGGTCAATGCGTTCGGCGGGGTCAAAATCCTTGACTTCTGCGGCCAGTTTCACCTTAAAATCCGTTGCATCAAAAGTTGTGATCGGCCCAACGGCGCAGCGGCCAGCCTTCACGGCGGCCCAGCTTTCCGCCACGGTATTGCCGGTGGGGTTTACCGTGCCAAGGCCGGTGATAACGACCCGGCGTTTCTTTTCTATCTTCATAGCTGCACCTCACATTCCCATTCCGCCGTCAACACAAAGAACCTGCCCGGTAATGTAACCGGCCTGTTCCCCTGCCAGGAAAGCCACCGCCGCGGCAACATCCTCGGCATGGCCGATTCTGCCAGCCGGGATGGCCGCTGCGGCTGCGGCGCGGGTGGATTCCGGCATAGCGGCGGTCATATCGGTCTCAATAAATCCCGGTGCCACCGCATTGGCGGTGATATTGCGGGCGGCATACTCTTTGGCAACACTTTTCGTCAGGCCGATCAGCCCCGCCTTGCTGGCGGCATAATTGGCCTGGCCCGCGTTCCCGTGCAGGCCGACCACGCTACTGATATTGATGATACGCCCATACCGCTGGCGCATCATCAAACGGGAAGCCGCTTTGGTGCAGAAAAACGCACCCTTCAGGTTGGTGGAAAGCACATTGTCAAAGTCGGCTTCGGTCATGCGCATCAACAGCTTATCCGCGGTGATGCCCGCATTGTTGACCAGCACATCGATCCGCCCAAAAGTGGTAACGGTATCTTCCACCAGTTTTTGGCAGGCTTCGGGGCTGCGCACATCGGCTTGCAGCGTGATGGCCTGCACGCCAAGGGCGCGGCAGGCAGCTGCCGTTTCCTCGGCTGCGGCTGCGCTGCCTGCGTAGTTGACTGCAATGTTCATACCGTTTTCGGCCAACGCAAGGCAGACGGCGCGGCCAATGCCTTTGGCACCGCCCGTAACCAGGGCGGCACGGCGCATATTTTCGGTTTGCGGCATGGTCAGGCTCCTTTCATAGTGCAAAGCAGCTGCTGCAGCTGTGCGGCAGTTTCCACCGGATAGCACGAGATTGCATTGCCCACCGTCTTTTTCACAAACCCGGTCAGCACCCTGCCGGGGCCGATCTCAATGGCGGTGTCCACGCCCAGTTCCGCCAGGCGGCGGACGGTAGCTTCCCAACGCACGCCGGACTGCACCTGTTTTTCCAGCAGCGCAGCGACCGTGTCATTCTTTGCCATTTCATGCCCAAGGCAGTTGAACAGCACGGTGAACTGCATCGGCGCAAAATGGATGGATTGGAACTTTTCCCGCAGCGCATCACCGGCGGGGTGCATCAGCAACGTATGGAACGCACCGCTGACATTCAGCGGCAGGCAGCGCCGCGCCCCGGCAGCAAGCGCCAGTTCGGCAGCTCTGTCTACCGCGGCTTTCTCGCCGCCAATAACCAGCTGGCCGGGGCAGTTGTAATTGCAGATCTGCACAACGCCCTCCTTGGCGGCTGCCTTGCAGCATGCCTGCAAGGATGTTTCGTCCAACCCCAAAACGGCCGTCATTCCGCAGGTGCGCCCGGCAGCGGCGGCAGCCATCGCTTTGCCACGGAAAGCCGTTAAAGCCACCGCCGTCTGCACATCGAACACTCCCGCGCAGGCCAAAGCGGAATACTCCCCCAGGGACAGGCCCGCCGCATAGTCCGGCGTAATGCCCTGCTCCCGCAGCACCGCGGTAAGACCGGCGGCAAAAGCTGTCATGCAGGGCTGGGTATACTGCGTTTCATTCAGCACACCTGCCGCGTCGGTAAAGCAGACTTCTTTCAAATCAAAATCCACCGCTGCGGCAGCTTCGTCAAAGGCGGCACGGAACGCGGGAAAAGTTTCGTAAAGATCCTGGCCCATACCGGCATGCTGGCTGCCCTGCCCGGCGTATAAAAATGCTAGTTTCATCAGATGGTCTCCTTGTACAGCTCCGCGATGCAGGTCTTTGCTTCGCTTGCCATGGCGGCAAAAATTTCTTCCACCGGGCGGATTTCATGCAGCAGGCCAGCGGCCTGCCCGGCCATCAGGCTTCCGTTTTCGGTGTCGCCGTCAAACACAGCCTTGCGCAGGCTGCCCAGTGTAAAGCGTTCCAGCACCATTTTGTCGGCCCCGGCTTTTTCCTGCCGGACATACTCGCGGCTCATGTGGTTTTTCAGCACACGCACCGGGGTGCCGCCGATCCGCCCGGTCACAATGGTATCGCTGTCGCGGGCTTTCAGCAATGCCGCTTTGTAGTTTTCGTGGATGGGGCATTCAGTGCTGGCCAGCAGACAGGTGCCGACCTGCACGCCGCAGGCCCCCAGCGCCAGCGCTGCGGCCAGCCCGCGCCCGTCCGCAATGCCGCCCGCCGCAATGACCGGCACATGAACGGCATCAACGACCTGCGGCACCAGCGCCATCGTGGTCATCTCCCCCACATGGCCGCCGCTCTCGGTCCCCTCAGCAATGACAGCGTCAATGCCAAGCGGCTCCAGATGTTTGGCCAAGATTGCAGCAGCTACCACCGGGATGACCGTGATGCCGGCTGCTTTCCACATTGCCATGTACTTTCCCGGATTTCCTGCCCCAGTGGTGACGATCTTTACGCCCTCTTCCACCACGATTTTGGCAAATTCATCCGCCTGCGGGTGCATCAGCATGATGTTCACGCCAAAAGGCTGGTTGGTCAGCGCACGGCAGCGGCGGATGTTTTCCCGCAGGGTATCGGCATCCATTCCGCCGGAGCCGATCAGGCCCAGCACACCGGCATTGGAGCAGGCAGCAGCAAATTCGCCCGTGGCGATATTGGCCATACCGCCCTGGATCATGGGATATTTTGTACCTAAAATTTCATTGAGCAGCTTCATTTTCTACCCTCATATGTCAGCAGCATTCCGCCCCAGGTCAGCCCGCCGCCAAAGCCGATGCAGGCCAGGGTCTGGCCGGGGCGCAGCAAATCATTTTCCACCATTTCATGCAGGGCAATGGGAATGCTGGCAGCACTGGTGTTTCCATGGCGGTCCATGTTCTTGTAAAATTTTGACGGTTCTGCGTGCAAGTGTTTGATGCAATGGTCAATAATGCGGCTGTTGGCCTGATGACAGACGACCCAATCCAGGTCAGCCAAGGTCTTTTGGCTGCGTTCCAACACGGTTTGCAGGCAGCGCGGCATAGTTTCCACCGCAAAGCGGAAAACCGCCTTGCCGTCCATCGTGATTGGGGCTGTATCGCAGGCCGCGGGGCCACCGGCGCGGATGGCTTCGCTCCCCCGCGCGCCCAACGTGACGGCGAACGGCACATCTTCGGCCAGTTCCAAAACAGCCGCACCAGCGCCATCCCCAAACAGCACGCAGGTTGCGCGGTCGGTCGGGTCCATCATGCGGGACAGCGTTTCGCAGCCGATGACCAACGCATAGCGCCCGCCCAGGGTGGTCAGCAGCCCGTGGGCCGCCGCAGCAGCATAAATAAAACCGGAACAGGCCGCATTTACGTCAAAAGCGGGCCGGTCCTCCGGCAGGCCCAGGGCCGCCTGCACACGGCAGGCAATACTGGGGGTAGCCGTTGGTGCCGAAAGCGTTGCCGCAACACAGCAGGCAATATCGCTTGCTGCCAGCCCGCTGCGCGCCAGAGCCTGGCGGGCGGCGGCAATGGCCAGCGTGGCGGCATCCTCGCTTTCGGTGCAATAATACCGCTGGCGGATGCCGGTGCGGGTCGTGATCCATTCATCGCTGGTGTCCACCTGTCGGCTCAAGTCCTCATTCGTTACTACACGGCCGGGCAGCGCCCCTCCGGCGGCCAGCAGCTGTAAACCTTTCATGCGCCCCTCATTTCTCCGATGCGGCGGTATTTTCTGTATCTCTGGTCAGCCAATGCCTTTCCGCTCATCTTGCACAAGGCAGCAAGGTGTGCGGCAATGGTGGTATCCAGCCGGCTGAAAAGCAGCTGCCGCCCGCGCTGTGCACCACCCAGCGGTTCGGGGATGATCTCTTCCACGATACCATCCGCGTACAGGTCCTGCGCTGTCAGTTTCATCATGGTACAGGCTTCGCCGCTGCGGGAGGCATCTTTCCACAAAATGCTGGCAAATCCTTCAGGGCTCAGCACCGAATACACGGCGTTTTCCAGCATCAGGATGTGGTTGGCAACGCCAAGCCCCAGTGCGCCGCCGCTGGAGCCCTCCCCCGTAACAATGGCCAGTACCGGGACGGTCAGGCCGCTCATCTCCATCAGGTTGCGGGCAATGGCCTCCCCCTGGCCGCGTTCCTCGGCATCCTTACCGGGGTAAGCACCGGGGGTATCAATAAATGTGATGATGGGCCGCCGGAATTTTTCCGCCTGCTTCATCACGCGCAGGGCCTTGCGGTAGCCTTCCGGCCCCGGCATGCCAAAGTTGCAGCACAGGTTTTCTTTCAGTGTCGTTCCTTTACGGTGCCCCAAAACCGTGACAGGCATCCCGTGGAACCGCGCGATCCCGCACAAAATGGCCGCGTCCTCCTTGCATTGCCGGTCACCGCACTGCTCAAAAAAATCGGTAAACAGGTTATCGATGATTTCGCCGATATGCGGGCGGTCCGGGCGGCGCGCCAAAAAAACGCGGTCCTCCGGCGTCAGTGTTGCGCAGCGCTGCAAAAGCATGTTTTCCTGCGCGGAAAGCTCTGCCAGTTCGGCGGCATGGGTGGTCGTATCCGCCATTTCGGCGTCATCGGCACTGCTGCACAGCGCATCGATCTGCGCGTCCAGCGGTTCCAGCTGCTGCAAGACCTCTTTGATCATCTGCATTTCCTCCCCTGTGTGTGGAGCTGCAAAATCCGCGTCAAAACCTCTTTCAATTCCGTGCGCGGCACAACCTGGTCCACAAAGCCGTGTTCCAGCTGGAACTCACTGCGCTGGAAACCAGCGGGCAGTTTTTCGCCGATGGTCTGTTCAATCACACGCGGCCCGGCAAACCCGATCAGTGCCCCCGGTTCAGCCAGCGTGATATCGCCCAGGCTGGCAAAACTGGCCGTGACGCCGCCGGTGGTGGGGTGGGTCAGCACGCTGACATACAGCCCGCCGCTGCGGCTGAACCGTTCCAGCGCGGCACTGGTTTTTGCCATTTGCATCAGGCTGAAAATGCCCTCCTGCATCCGCGCCCCGCCGCTGGCAGAAAAAATAACCAGCGGCAGCCGTTTATCAGCAGCATACTCGATCGCACGGGTGATTTTCTCCCCCACGGCAGTGCTCATGCTGCCCATAAAAAATCGGCTGTCCAGTACCGCTGCCACCGCCTGCACGCCCCCGATCCTGCCGGTTGCGGTGACAGCGGCTTCTTTCAGGCCCGTCTTGACCGAAGCCGCGGCTAGCTTTTCCTGATAATCGGGGAAATGCAGCACATCGTTGGGGGCAAGGTCCGGATTCAGTTCCTTAAAGGTTCCATGATCCAAAATCGTGCTGAGCCGGTAATAAGCCCCAATGGGCAGATGCACCCCGCAGTTGGGGCATACATACAAGCTTTTGGTCCAGACCTGGCGGGTAGCGCGGCGGCCGCACTTTTTACATTCAACAAATTGCGGCGGCACCCAGCTGGGCGCGGCCGTACCGGCATCGCGGCGGGCTTTCAGCTGGAAGCTGCGCTCCTGCTGGCTGACCGGGAACAGCTTTTCAATGGCACTCATCCTGCATACCCTTTAGGCTGCCCGCGCAGCCAGATAGTTGAAGATATCGCCCACGGTCTTGAGCGTTCCCAGATCCTCATCGGCGATTGTGATGCCAAACTTGTCCTCAAACGCCATGTTCAGCTCCACCGCGTCCAGGCTGTCCGACTGCAGGTCCTCGGTCAGGCTGGCTTCCATCGTGACTTTATCTGCATCGCAGTTCAGGGTGTCAACAAATACTTCTTTCAGTTCTTCAAAGTTCATGGTTTATACCTCACGATTATTTATCTAAATATATTGACTTAATTGCCAACGAGGCTATTATATCACATTTGTCTTGTATGTCAATATTGTTAGGTAAAAATATTTATCTAATTATACTGACCTCTTATTTCCCTTGCCAAAAGCAGAAAACACGCAAAATTCGCGCAGCATCATCCACTGCAGCGCTGCTATTACTGCTGACAGGTAGACGCCATGCAATATTTGGGGTGAGGTCGCTCCCCTGCTCCATCTATTGATAATTTCTCCACATATAGATAAAAACGCCTGCAAACTCAGGCGTAAATCTGCCTTTGTTTGCAAGCGTCGAAAAAGTATTTTGGGAATTGCCTTTTAGTGGTTGGGATGATGCAGTCCGATTGCGGTTTTCTTTAACCAGCCGCTGTACAGCCTATACACGATTCTTATTGTTGGTATCTTTTGTTTATCTTTGTATGATATAATATAAGCCGAACATTAAAAGAGCACTTGGTTGTTCATCGCTTATTTTGAAATTGTGATGCACCTAATATTCTGAGCGGCGCAAACATGCCGCGGTTCACCACAATTATTCTTTCTGGCCCCCTCTGAACGCTATTTCGTATTTACTAAAAAAGGAGTTCGGTACACCATGTTTCGCATCCTGATTGCCGAGGATGGTCCCAGCACCGCGCGGCGGAGGAACTTTCCGGCACCGAGCTTCTGCGCAAGGATTTTGTGAACAACTTTTCCCACGAGTTCAAAACACCTATCGTCAGCATCAACGGCTTTGCAGAGTTATTACTGGACGATGATGTGCCGCCTGACGAACAGCGCGAATACCTGGGAATCATCCGCAACGAGAGCAAGCGGCTGGCGCAGCTGTCGTCCAGCGTACTGCTGCTGAACCGCGTAGAATCCCAGACGATACTGACCGACCGCGCGGATTTTGCATTGGACGAGCAGCTGCGCCAGAGCGTGCTGGTCACGCAGCAGAAATGGCGCGGCAAGGCGCTGGATTTCAAAGCAGAACTGCCCGCCTGCACCTACAACGGCAGTGAAACGCTGTTAAAAGAGATTTGGCTGAATTTGCTCGACAATGCCGCCAAGTTCAGCCCTGATGGCGGCGCCATCGGTGTGACACTGCGGAAAGAACAGGGCCATGTGGTCGTTTCCATCACCGACCAGGGCTGCGGCATGGACGAAGAAACCCGCCGCCATATTTTTGAGCAGTTTTATCAGGGCGATACCAGCCACAAAACCCAGGGCAACGGCTTGGGGCTTGCGATGGCGCAAAAAATCGCCGCCCTGCACGGCGGTAAAATCACCGTGGACAGCCAGCCTGGCAACGGCAGCTGCTTTACCGTGCAGCTTGCGGTGAATTAACATTTCTGCAACAAAACACAAATATTCTTCAAACAAAATGCCGGTATACTCCTCTTGCAAAACCATACAAAGGAAGGGAAAACGCTGTGGTCAACATTCTGGTAGTGGACGATGATGCAAAACTGAACAAGGCGGTTTGCACCTATTTAACAGACTGCGGTTTTGCGGCCAAGGGTGTGCTGAACGCAAATGCCGCCTATGATGAACTGTACAACAGCCTGTACAGCCTTATTATTTCCGACATTATGATGCCGGAGGTAGACGGCTTTGAATTTGCCCGCACCGTGCGCGAGGTCAATCAGCACATCCCGATTTTGTTCATGTCCGCCAAGGACGATCTTCCGTCCAAGCAGAAGGGCTTCCGCCTTGGCATTGATGATTACATGGTCAAACCCGTGGAACTGGCCGAACTGGAAATGCGGGTGCGTGCGCTTTTGCGCCGCGCGAACATTGAGACGGAGCGCAGGCTGGTGGTGGGCAACCTTGTGCTGGATGCCGACGCCATGACCGCGGAAATTGACGGCGAGGAAGTGCCTGTGGCAACGCGGGAGTTCAACATTTTATATAAGCTGCTCTCCTACCCCAAAAAGACGTTCACCCGTGCGCAGCTGATGGACGAGTTCTGGGGGCTGGAAAGCGAGACAAGCCTGCGTGCCGTGGATGTGTATATTACGCGCCTGCGGGATAAATTCTCAGCCTGCGATGGGTTCACCATCAAGACCGTGCGCGGCCTGGGCTACAAGGCGGTGTTGGTATGAACAACACCGATCAAAAGCCATCCAAAAAGGAAAGCCTTTTTCCCCCGTCGCTGTTCTTTGTCTATCTGGTCGTTCTGCTGCTGATGTCGGGCATCCATGTCGGGCTGATTGTGGGCATGAATGCGGTGGAGTGGCCCGACTGGGCGCAAATTGCCGTTCCTATGCTGTATTGGGGTGCCGTGGCCGTGGGGCTGACGCTGTACACCCGCCGCCAGATACAGAAAACATACGAAGTACCGATGCAGCGGCTGGCGCAGGCCACGCGCAGGGTGGCCGAGGGTGATTTCTCGGTGTATGTTGCTCCGGTTCATACGCCGGACAAGGCCGACTATATTGACCGTATGATCGTGGACTTCAACACGATGGTGGAGGAATTGGGCAGCATCGAGACACTGAAAACCGACTTTTTCAGCAATGTCTCCCATGAGTTCAAGACCCCGCTGGCGGTCATCCACAGCAATGCCGAATTGCTGCAAAAAGGCCTTGCGCCAGAGGATGCCCGGCAGGAACAGGTAGAAAATATCGTAAGTGCAACGCGGCGGCTGGCAAACCTGATTCAGAACATGCTGAAATTGAACAAGCTGGAAAAGCAGACCATCCGCCCGGCGGCGGAGACCTACGATGTCTGCGCGCAGCTGTGCGGTGTGGCCGTGCAGTTTGAGGATGCCTGGGAACGCAAGGAAATTGAATTTGATGCGGATTTGGAGGATACCGC
>CAVFVI010000060.1:0-11569 GCA_963626055.1 Acutalibacteraceae bacterium | reverse complement strand
ATTCACAGCAACGCCGAACTGCTGCAAAAAGGCCTTGCCCCCGACGATGCCCGGCAGGAGCAGGCAGCAAACATTCTGGATGCCTCCAAACGGCTGGCAAATCTGATCCAGAATATGCTCAAATTGAACAAGCTGGAAAAGCAGACCCTCCGCCCCGCGGCGGAGGTCTACGACGTCTGCGCCCAGCTGTGCAGTGTGGCCGTGCAGTTTGAGGATGCGTGGGAGCGCAAGGACATTGAATTTGACGCTGACCTGGAGGATGCCGCCTACACACAGGCCGACCCCGGATTGCTGGAATTGGTGTGGACGAATTTGCTTTCCAACGCGGTGAAGTTCACGCCGCAGGGCGGCAGTATTACCCTGCGCCAGACGCAGGCGGACGGCAAAATTTATGTTTCCGTAACCGATACCGGCTGCGGCATGGATGAAAAGACGATAAAACATATCTACGACAAATTCTACCAGGGCGACACGAGCCACTCCACCGAGGGCAACGGCCTTGGCATGGCGCTGGTCAAGCGGATTCTGGAGCTGACCGGCGCAGAGATGCAGATAGAAAGCAGCCCCGGCAAAGGCTCGACCTTTACGGTGGTGCTGGCCGAGAGCAAATAAGCAAGACCGACATTGTGCAGGCAGATACGCCGCGCAGTGTCGGTCTTTTTTTACTTTTTTTCAGAATTAACATTTCTCAAACAAAACCCAAGCAAAAGGCAAACAAACGGGGGCTATACTGAGTGCGTCATCAGGAAACAGACACACAAAGGAGTGTTCAATATGAAAAAAATTCTGTTATGCTTATCGGCACTTACGGCAACCGGCGCGGCGGCATTCGCATGGGCGGCCCTTTACAAACGGGCCAAATGGGATTGGAGGTGAAGCACAATGGCACAGTACAAAGTAAAGGTCGGCAAGCTCGGGCAGTCCATCATTGACACACACAAGAAAATCGAGCGCGCGACCGTCGGCACCTATAAAGGTGTCGAAAATTATGTGGTGGACGCCTACAAGGCCATCGAGACGGCGTTTGTGGACAGGTTCCTCGAAAAAGTCGAGGACGAAAACAATGAACAATAATAAAATTTAAAGGAGTAATTCACGATGAAAAAGTCTAATTTTATTGCTATGATCCTTGGCACGATCGGCACGGTTTTCTTTGCACTGGGCATGTGCATGAGCCTGCTGCCCGAATGGAACATGATGCACGAGGGTAAGATCTCCGGCGTGGTCGGGCTGGTCATTTTGCTGGCAACGCTGCTCCTCTGGCGCCGCATGGAGGGCAAAGCCCCCATCAAAATCAGCGGCAAGGCGCTTGCCGCCATCGCCTTGGCGGTTGCCGGGGCGCTGCTGCTCGGTGTCGGTATGTGCCTGTGCATGGTTTTCGGCAAGCTGGTGCCGGGTGTTGTCGTCGGCCTTGTCGGCATCGTCGCCCTGATGATGCTGATCCCGCTGACCAAGGGTCTGAAATAATGACCCGTCGAAGGAGCATATGACTATGAAAAACAAACCGCATGAGTTCAGTGCGTTTGAATATCTGGAGCTGAACATTCCCCGCACACAGGCTTCCTTTTATTTGGACAGCTACGAAAATTTCGGCTGGCAGCAGGACGAAAACTTACCTGTCAAAGAATCCGGCGGCAACACCGTTTTGCAGTTAAAGCGCGACCGGAAATGCCCCAACAAGGCCGAGTTGACCCGCCTGCAGCGCAACTTTGAGGCGAACATCCGGGAACTGGACGCCTTGGATCGTTCCAAGACGACCTCCGCAATGATCGCGGCGCTGTCGGTCGCCATGCTCGGCACAGCCTTTATGACCGGGGCGGTGTTTGCCGTTGTCGCACCGCAGCCCAACATACCGCTGTGCGTGGTGCTGGAAGTTCCCGCCTTTGCCGGGTGGATCGCCCCCTATTTTCTGTATCGTTACCTAAAAGCCAAAAAGACAGCGGAAGTCACACCATTCATCGAGAAAAAATATGACGAGATTTACTCCATCTGTGAAAAAGCACACGGATTGCTGTGAATTTTCAAACGCCGGGCAGGACATTTCCATGCCCGGCGCTTCTTGTTTTTACCCGCTCACAGTTCGCCAGCATTTGACCACTGTTGTACAACTGTATTGCAAAACGTTCCCCCAAAAAAATTGTTGTTACAGTTGCAGATGTTTATTTAATATTGGCAGCATTACACAAGAGCAGCATAATTTATGTTCCGATACCGATATAAAAGCTTTTTCACCATTCTCCGACTCAAGTACCTGTTGTCAATCTTGATATTATTGTATGGTATAGAAAATAAAGAAGCCGCAGGCACAATGCCTGCGGCTTTTTTCGTGCTTCTTTCTACCTCTTAATGTATAACCGGAGGCTTTCTATCTAGCGCTTCATTGTTCAGCAGCAGCCCCAACACGGCAAAGCGATAGGTTACAATTTGCCCGCGGTCCATTGATTTGCGAATATCCTGGATTCGGACAATTTTTTTCAATGTTTCAAGCTGATCTTCCGTCAGATAAAATGTAACCTGCTTATTGATCGGTTTTGCGCCCCGCTTTCCGGTTTGTTCCGGCAGATATTCTATAATATCTTTGCTTTCTGGCAACACATAATAGCTGCTCCGCTTGTCTTCCGGAATCGCAGTGTATTCTTCCGATCCAAATACAACGCAGTGTTCTGGTTTCACGCTTGCTGCTTTGTTGAGCTCGCTGATCAATAATTGATTGGCGATCGTTCCCACACGAAGCCCCTGATAGGCGGCTTCCAATTCAAAGCATTCATATATTTCCGGCCGGAAACGAATCAGAACTCTTTCTTTTTTCATTGTATCCACCGGCATCAATCAATCGATTCTATGATGTTTTTAAGCTTCATCGAAATTTCGATGATTTCATTCAGCGCCGCAACATCTGCATCGCGGGATTCCTTGGATACACCTTTCAGCGCTTTTGCAAACGCCTTACTGCTGTATGCCTTATTCAATTTTTTGACCATTTGGGGAACACTTTTCTGGATCATGCTGCTCTTGGTTTCTGTAACCTCGTGTTCTTTTCGTGCACGGTCCCGGGCAGCTTCCTTTTTGCCCTCATAGTCGATGGCAGAAATTTCTTCTGGTTTGCTGCTTACCTTAGCTTTGCCATATTCATCCGCTTTGCCTTTCAGTTCGGCGAGTCCATCATCAAAATAAAGGATCGCCTTTTTACAAGCAGCTTCGTACTCTTTGGTCGTTCCCTGCCGCTGTGCATCGTATAGCAGCTCTCTGAATGCGTCATGCAAATTGTCCCGAAGAACCTCTACATAGTTCTTTCCCGCATCTTCTGTATCGCTGCTATGGCAATCCACTTCCTGCAATTTGGCAAACCGCTCTGCAATTTCATCCTGTTTGTCCTCTTCAAACCGCAGATAAGTCTCACATTCGCTTCTCGTTAAAAATTTATCATTCAGAAGTTCTTTCAGCTTGCCCTCCAGCTTCTCTTCGATCCGCGCATCCCGCTCAATCGTGCGTGGATTTACGGTGCTGACGCTTTTTGTCGCGCCAAGGGCTTCTTCCCTGCTCATATTATAAGGTTCTTTTTGCAGGCAGGTAATAAATTCCGCAATCGCCTGGCGGCGAATTGCTTCATCACTGAATCCGCCGCGGACCTGCAGGTTTGCACTGTACAGCAGCACTTTTCTTTCATTTTTAGACAAAGGTGTTGTCACAACATTGCAATTTACAATATTCCATGTTGCATCGCCTTTTTCTTGCAGGTAATTCAACGCACGGAACCGCCGTTCGCCGGAAAGCAAAACATATACCATTCCCTCTTCGCGCTGTTCAGGGAATACAACAAGGTTATGCATCAGCCCATTGCGCTTAATATCTTCTGCCAAAATACGGATGTCTTCATCGTCATCCATTACACGGAAAATCTGGTTATCCGGGTTGGTTCGGATATTAACCAGCGCGATATCCTTATTATCGTATTCAACCTTTCTGTTTTTAGCGAACAAACTATTATAGATGTTGCCCGCCTCGTTGTTGTTTACCTCTGCAAGAATGCTTTTGCCGGGGAGAGCAGGGGAGGTTATGTTCCCCTTCATCTTCTTTTTCATTGCCATTTCAGTTCACCCCCATCTTTGCAAGCTGAGCCTTTAGTTCTTCGTAAGCTTTGCCATAGGCCACCGCAACCGGCTGTGTTTTTGCCATATAGCATACGGGAAGATGCTTTGTGACCGACATATTCACACTAAGGCCGCTGGGAATCTCCGTTTTATAAAGAGAAGCCCCTAAAACCTGTTTGCACTGGTCGCGGATAATTTTGGTGGAAGCCGCTTTTTTCACTACCATCGTAAGAATTACGCCAACGCCTTTCAAATGGCTGCCGGGGGTATTCCGCAGCTCATTGCAGAGTGCATAAGTACGGAACGCCGATTCCTGCGAATTTGCCTCGCAAAGGGAGGGAATCAGCACATAATCCGCCGCATTGATTGCGTTTGTCAGCAAAAGTGAGTCGCGGGTCGGCTGGGTATCAATAATGATATAATCATAATCCTCCCGGACCTGATTCAAAAAGTAATAGAGGAATTCTCCCATATTTGTCAGGCACTTCGGATCGCCCGGCTTAAAGTAGGTTTGCGCATCCTCAAAAATTCCCGGAATACGCTGGTTGATCCGCGGTGTCTGCGCGCTGCAGGGGATCATATCTACATTTTCGTATTCCGTTTCGGTGATATAGTCCTTCGTCTTGGTATAGCGGAAGCCATCAAACATATCAAAAAGTGCTCGTCCGTTATAAACGCCGCTGGTTATTCCATTGCCGCCGCTCAAAGCACTCGTCAGGTTTCCCTGCGGGTCTGTATCGATGCAAAGAACTTTTTTGCCCTCATCGCCCATCAGATAGGCAAGGTTAGAAGCAGTAACCGTTTTTCCTGCTCCGCCTTTCTCGATGGCAATCGTAATGATCTGTGCTGCCATTGGCGTTCCCTCATTTCATTGGTTGATTATAAAGTGGAAAGACTTGGGTACATGTTGTCATAAACCAAAAATTCTTGCCCTTGCTGTAACTATTATGCAGAGACTTGCGTACCTGTTGCTATTTGATGTTGCTGGCAATCTTTTCTTCTTTTACTTCTGTTCTTTCCTGTAAAGTGTTTATCTCCATAAGCTAATTATAGCATACCCGTTCGTCATGTCAACACGAATCCTGGGGGATAGCACCTATTTTTCCTCTTGATTTACCTGCCACGACTCAAGTACCTGTTGTCAATATTTCAATCCGCTTGTTTCCGCGCTTTTTCTGAAATAAAAAAGAGGTCTGCTTTTTGCAAACCTCTTTTTTGTTCTTATACTTTCTTACGGTCTATTACTCATCAAACTGGGACCAATCGAACTTGAAAAGATCCGTTCTGTCGCCATCCAGTAATGCTGCGCGTTTTGTGCCGTCGGCGATGATTGCGGCAGAATTTTCTATAATATCATTATAGACCACCGTGCGGTAATACTGCGCAGATTTTCTTTCCTTTGCGCGTTCAAGCATCGCCTTATATTTAACGCTCATTCCCAGCGCCCAGGTTTTTAGCCCGTCATTGTCTTTGATGATCCGGTTCAATGCTTCCAGCGTTTCCTCTGCCTGGTCACGCTTTTTTGTGTTGGTCAATATCTTTGACGTATATGTGAAAATATCAATGAAGATGTTTCGCTCTTCCGGTGTCAGTTTTTCCTCATAGGTCTGATATTGTGCCTTTACCGCCAGTTCATTGCGTGCCAGGCGATAGGTGGTTGTCAAAATGGTTTCATTCAGCGGCTGGTTGTACTGTTCCAGTGCCTCTTCGCTGACCGAGCTGCGGCGCTTTCTGGGTTTTCTGCTTACTTCTGTATCAGCACCTTTATGCTCCTGATGGAACGCCCTGACGCTCTTCATTTCTTCCCGGTTTTTGTACTTGATGAAGATGTAAAGGAACTCGTACTTCCGAACTCCGCGGCGGCGAACAGGCTCATAGTCAAACCACAGGTCTGTCATCTCATTGATCTCGCTTTTGACCATTGCCAGAACGTTCTTTTCAAAATCGGAAAATACTTTGTATTTTTCCGTCAGCGGTTTATCGCGGCTGAACTTTTGTGCGGAACTGTCTCTGCTTTTGCCCTTGCTTCTGTTGATTTCATCGCGGGTGGGCATGGAAAGCATACCCTTGAATTCTTCCATATCAAACCGCTTATATTTGAACCCTTTCAGTTCTTCCCGCTTATTGGGGAACTTTTGCAGAACTTCTTCTGTTACAGGTTCAAAAATCAGCCCATTATTATAGGAATAATCTCTGTTTCCGTTGTCATAAGACAAAATAATCTCATACACACGCATGGAATAGGTGCTCTGCATCATCAGCAGGTATTCAATGCTATAGGATGTATAATTGCTTGTCAACTGTGCAATGTCTTTCCAGATATCCGGGTTAAAGCGCATGCTGATCGTCTTTTTTTTCATATCGACGATAGAACCACGGTTCACCCACGACATCGTTTTGTACTGGTCGTTCCCAAGGGGAACCCAGAACATCCGGTTTTCCAGGTTTTCAATGGTTTTGCGCAGATAATTTGCATAACCGCTGTCCAACGCATTGACCCCGGTAAGCTTGGCAAAATCGTCAAACGAAATGGTATAGTACTTCGATGCATCCATATCATGGCGCTGATCGATCTTGGACAGCATCATAAAAAGGATTTTCTGTTCGTTGCGGGGCAGGGAATACTTTGTCCTTTGAATTAAATCGTTGCTTTTTGTGATGAAAGAGCCAAACGCCACATTGTCACTTTTCCTGGGCACAAGCTGCTTTTTCTTGCCATCCGCCTTTTCATCCGGCAGAACTTCACCAACGATAACATCCGGTGATTCCGTCATTGTATTTGTATTCTTTTCATCTTTATTTTTCATACGCTATGATTGGACATTTGGATGCCGTGCTCCGTTTTGTCCACGCCTTTCTTTAGGAACTAATAGCCCGCCTGTAATAAAACCATACATCTCAGAACTACTAGAATATTTAGAAGAAGGTACACTTACTCATGATAGTATCATACTACAGTATCTTCCTGCAAAAGTCAATCCTATGGCCGCTCCGCAGGTATTACAGTGATAACGCCATCGCGCGTAAAGCAGGGGAGGGGAGCGGGCTGGCTGCAGAAGATATTCCTTGAATCAAACCGGCGTTAAAGCGCTTTCAAACAGTCTAAACCCAAAAACGGCATGCACCAAATTTCCATTCGGCTCCGTAAAAAATAAGCATCACCGGGAAATCTGTTTCACAATTCATTTTTACAAGATATTGCACGAATTTTTGCCCTTGATTCTTGTTTTTTGCATCTCGTTTTTGTACCTTTTCCGATATAATAATAAACAAGATACTATCGGAAAAGGAGAACCACTGCAATGCAAGCAACCAACCTTCAAACCAATTATCTCACTGCCCCCATCGGCATGGATGCCGGGCCGCTGTTTTTATCCTGGCAGTGCACCGATGGCGTGCGCCAGACGGCATACGAAATTGAAGTAACCGCCAATAACAAAACCGTATGGCAGAGCGGCAAAGTACACAGCAGCGCCATGCACGCCGATGCCCCCGCCGTGGCCGATTCCCGCGTGCGCGGCGTATGGAAGATCCGTCTGTGGGATGAAAACGATATCCCCGGCGCTTGGAGCGAAGCTGCGTTTGAAACCGGCCTTTCCACCGCCGACTGGCAGGCGCAATGGGTGAACCCTGAAACCGAAGCAATCGACATCCCCGGTGACGATGCCATCAACGCCTTTGCTCGCCCGAACTGGGAGCGCAAGCAGGCCGAGAAAAAAGCCGCAGGCAAGGGCACAGCCGAACCGTACAAGCCCCACCGCCCGGCATCGTACCTGCGCAAAATTTTTGCCGCGCCAAAAGGGAACGCACGGCTGTACATCACCGCCAAAGGTCTGTATGTTGCATGGCTGAATGGCGTGCGTGTCGGCGATATGGTCCTGGCTCCCGGCAGCTTTACCGGGGACAAGCACCTCGGTGCACAGACTTATGATGTGACCGAACTACTGCACAAGGGCGAAAATGAACTGCTGATTGCCCTTGGCGATGGCTGGCACCGCAGCACCAGCGGTGTGGACGGCGGCCGTGATTTGTTCGGCGATACGCTCGGCGTACTGTTCCAGCTGGAAGTGGACGGCAAAGTGGTCTGCATTTCCGATGCCGATATGCAGACAACGCAGTGCGGTCCCATCCGCCAGAACGATATGCAGCAGGGCGAGGTATACGATGCCCGGCTGGAGGGTGAGCTGACCGGATGGCATGGCGTGCGCACCGATAAAAATGATCTGCCCCTTGTTGGCATGAACACCGTTCCCATCCGTGAAAAAGAAGCATTTCCAGGCAAGTCTCTCACAACACCCAACGGCGAAACAGTCCTCGACTTCGGCCAGAACATTGCCGGTTATGTTGAGATGACCCTGACCGCCCACGCAGGGCAGCGCGTCAAACTGCTCTGCGGCGAAACGCTGGACGAAAACGGCAACTTTACGCAGGAAAATTTCCAGGACCGCAACCGCCACAGCGAGGGCGGCACAGCGCAGATGCTGGAACTGATCTGCAAGGAGGGCAAAAACCACTTCAAACCCAGCTTCACCATCATGGGCTTCCGCTATGCCAAAGTCGAGACGGATGCCGACCTGACCGGCGCGGTGTTCACCGCCCATGCAGTCTACTCTGATATGGCCGTGACAGGCGAATTTACCTGCGGCAATGCGGCGGTAAACCAGCTGGTTCAAAATAGCATCTGGAGCCAGAAAGGCAACTTCTGCGATGTTCCCACTGACTGCCCGACCCGCGAGCGCGCAGGCTGGACAGGGGATATGGGGGTGTTTATTGAAACCGGCCTGACTTTGATGGACTGCTACCCCGTTGTGGAAAAATGGCTAGCTGAATGCCGCCTGAACCAGTACCCGGACGGTCGCATGGCAAACATTGCCCCGCCGAACGGCCGCCCCAGCTACATGACCCCGATGCTCTGCATGTCCGCAGGCTGGGGTGACGCGGCTATTCTGGTGCCGTATGCCATGTACAAACGCACGGGCGACCGCAAAATTCTGGCCGATAATTATGCAATGATGCAAAAGTGGTACACCTTCCTGTTGGGCCGCGCGCAGCAGACCACGGAAGAGCAGCAGGGTGGCGAGTACGCCAAATATACCGTGCTGAACGGCCTTGACTACGGCGAATGGTGCGAGCCGGGCGTGCCCCCGATGCAAGCCATGATGAACCCGCGCAAGAGCGTGGGCACGGCGTATCTGGCCTATTCCGGGCGGCTGCTGGCCGAGATTGCCGCGGCGCTGGGCAGGGAAGAGGACGCTGCAAATTACCGCGCTGTTTCCGCAAACGCCGTCAAAGCCTACCGCGCTGCGTTCACCGATAACGGCGCAATTACTTCTGACCGCCAGTGTGAGTATGTCCGCGCCATTGAATTTGCGCTGCTGGGCGAGGACGAGAGCCAAGCCGCAGCCGACACACTGAACAAGATGGTCGTGGAAAACGGCTATCATCTGAACACAGGCTTCCTTTCCACGCCGTTCCTGTGCAGCGTGCTGGCACAATACGGTCATATCGACACGGCGTACAAGCTGCTGCTGCAGCCGGATGCCCCCGGCTGGCTGTATGAGGTAAGCAAGGGTGCCACCACCGTGTGGGAGACCTGGACCGGCATTGACGCCGAGGGCAAGCCCCACGATTCGCTGAACCATTACAGTTACGGCGCAATCTGCGGCTGGCTGTTCGGCGGGGTATGCGGCATCCATTTGGCAGATGGGCAGCTGACCATTGCCCCCACGCCGGATAAAGCGCTGGGATGGGCAAAAGCCGCCTATGATTCCCCGGTTGGCCGCATTGTGAGCGGCTGGCGGTACAACGGCAACACCGTAACGTATGAATTTGAAATCCCGGTCAATATGACTGCTGACATCGCCCTGCCGGATGGGCGCACGCTGACCCTTTCCCCAGGCAAGCACACGGTATAAGGGAGACACGCAATGAAATACGGCATCAATTTAACCTGGAACGACCTGCAAAATGACGCTGGTGCGCTGGCACTGGTACGGCAGTATCTGCCCGCCATGGAAATGCTGGCGGGGCAGGCCCCCGGCGCGGCGCGGATTGCTATCCGCACGGCGGCAAGCTATGCACCGCAGATGTTCCCGACCGCACAGGTCGGAGCACTGGACAAAGCGCTGAAAGAATACGGCAAAACCCGCCCAATGAGCGCGGAAGAGGCCGCCAAAATCGAAAAATACCGCGCCATACAGGCCACCCGTAAGGTAGAAGCCCACCCCGAACGCGCCGTGCATTATGATGCGTTCCACCCAGGGCAGGAATGGCTGGATACCAACGGCAACCCCATCCAGACCCACGGCGGCGCAGTCTACTATGAGGACGGCGCGTGGTATTGGTACGGCGAAAACAAGGAGTTTACCGATGGCAAGAACCCCATCTGGACATGGGGTGTGCGCATGTACCGCTCCGAGGACCTCTACAACTGGCAGGACCTGGGGCTGGTTGCCGAGCCGGACCTGGCAAACCCGAACGGCAACCTATTCCCCGAAAAATATGTTGACCGTCCACACATTATCCATTGCGCTGCCACGGGAAAATATGTGATGTGGGTCAAGATTTCCAGCGCTGAAAGCTGCTTCACGATTTTGCAGGCCAATAAGCTGACCGGGCCTTACACCATCGTGACCGAGGATTACTATCCCTTGGGCAACAGCGTGGGGGATTTTGACCTGGTTGTGGACGAGGACGGCAAAGCGTATCTCTATGTGGACACTACCCCGAAGCGTGTTGCCGGGTTTGAGCTGGCAGCGGATTACTGTTCGGTCGCAAGGGAGGTCAGCAGCCAGTACGAAAATCTGACCCCGCCGTTCTGCCGCTGGTGAGCAGGTACTTTTTGCCCACGGCGGCAAAAAGTACCTGCTCACCAGCGGCACAACCGGCTACACACCAAACCAAAGCGACTGCGCTGTGGCAGGCAGCTGGGCAGAAACCTTTACCTCCATCGGCGACCCGCATGTGGACGATAACACGATGGCCTCGTTCAACAGCCAGATCTCGCAGGTATTCCGTGTGCCGGGAAAAGAGCTGTATATCGCCGTGGCCGACCGCTGGATGCCGGACCACCTGCTGGACAGCAAAGAGGCCGATGCCATCCGCCGCGTAGTGGCATCCCACTATGACGCTGAGCACTACAAAGCCACGCCGGAGGAAGAGCAGGCGTTCGCCGCCCGCCCCGACTTGGAGCGCAACAACACGAACCGCTCCACCTATGTCTGGCTGCCACTGACCTTTAATGACGGCAAGCCGGAGATCCGCTGGCACGACAGCTGGCGATGGGAAGATTTTGTGTAACAAATAAAAGTAGACGCCCCGCTGCGAATCGTATAGGTTCGTAACGGGGCGTCTAGCTATTTGCTAAACTGGAAGTTGTCCGTTTATCTATCCGTTGACCTTTTTCATGAATTTCCGGCACACGCTCCTTGGCAGCAGCCGTGCCGCAATATTTACCGCATGGGTAGGCCAGCCATAAT
>CAVFVI010000059.1:0-12301 GCA_963626055.1 Acutalibacteraceae bacterium | reverse complement strand
TAATTGATTCAATTCATTTGCTTGCTGATTTTCCCTTAATTAATCAGTGGTTACTTGAGGGGAGTTGTCTGTAATGTGCCCTTCTAGGGCTTTCTCAAGCCCCCGGCTTGGCCGGGGGTCATGACTATTTCACATTTCCGTTTGCATCACAACTCAAAGAAATACTTACACCAACATTGGTTCCCCCATTTGAAAGGGTTGCACTCAAATGGGCAGATTTTCCACTCGTCCACGTACTCTGTCCACCATAACTCCATCCATTTGAGCCAATGCCAGATCCACTCGCACCTGTTGCACTGGATGTTAAACCGTTATACGAAAATGTTGCTGCCAAAACCGCTCTTCCAATGTAGGTTCCACCACTATAATAGTTTTCTGATTTTGAATACGTCTTTGCGGTTCTTCCCTGCACTGTTGTTTCTTCAATCGTTACAACCGCACTAATCCCGTTCCCTAGATTTTCTGTATATGTACTGATAATTTTTGTACTACTTTCAGCAAAACATGGCAATGCCAGCGCAAACACCATGACTGTAACACAAATCATTGTTAAAATTTTCTTTTTCATATGGTTACTTCCTCTCTGTGTCTGGGATTCCTGCTTCACAAATAATTTTCGCCTGTTCCTCTAAAGAAAGGCCCGCCAAGTCGCTGCTGTCGGGTACTTCAGCAATAGTCGTCTCAGTATTTATAATCAATACGCCATTTGTACGCACAAGCCCTGCAATAATAGCAACCAGCACCACAACAATACTAATGTACCCTACTATCTTGTAACATTTTTTCTTTTTGCCTTGTTTTTTCCATTGTCCAACCAATTCTGTCGGTTGGCTCTCCAAAAATTCTTCTGCTGTACTTTTCGGACTTTCCCCAAGTTGCTCCAGTACTTCTTCAAACGTACAGTTCGGATTATTTTCTGTAATATCATGTATAACCATTTCTATGTAGCTGTCAAACGCATTTTGGGCGGCTTTACACGGCAATCCTTTGTGTCCTTCTTTTACATACTTCTTTATTTCTACTTCAAACATTATTTTCTCCCTTCGCACGCAATTCATCATCCAATGCCAACAAATGATCAATAATGCCCGTAAAAGACACAAATGTCGCCTTTAACGACTGGTAATATTCTTCTCCCTGTGGCGTAATTGCATAGTACACTCGAAGATGGCTTCCTTCTGCACGTTTTTCTGAAATGTAGATATGTCCATTTGCTTCCAAACGATATACCGCAAGGTACAAAGTATTAAACTTCAACTGCTTATCCGTTAATCTTTCTATTTCCTGTGTCAACTGGTAAATATAATTGGGCCGTTGCCGCAGCATAAAAAGAACCAGCATCTCTGTGGTTGCTTTTTTCAACATATCCTGCATGCCTTGGGGCGTACCGCTTCGTTCGTTTTTCACTTTTAACCTACATTCCTCATTCTATATCTATGCTTTTGTGCACTTTAACTATACCGATGTATTTTCATTTTGTCAATACCTTTCATTGACAAATACTTGTTATCGTGCTATGATTCAATCACACCAAGAATTCTTCTGCTCTATCTTTTGTGCATCACTTTATATTTCTTCAGTTTGGAGGTGTTGCCTATAATATTGTGTCCGTATATTTTTCAGTATATAAATGGAGGTTTGATTAACTATGAAGTTCCAACGTTTATTTTCTATTCTGCTTTGTGTTTGTCTTGCCATCGCTTGTTGTACTTCTGCTTTCGCTGAATCTCCTCATTTTGATTCTTCCGTTCCATCTGAGTATCTAACTGACATCGTCGATAACTCCCGAATCTCTCCAAGAGGGAGCAATCCCCCACCTTCAAGCAAAGTTTGGGATTGGGGAAATGGAAGCTATAGTGCGGACTTCAGTATGCAAAGACGCGTTTTTACAAGCTATATGTTTACTGGTTACTCCTCCTATACAATTAGCGCATCCCTTGAATGTGCTAACAAAGCCAACAAAAGTATTTCCATTTATGTCTATAAACAAGATGGAAGCACCGTCACATCTTGCCGGTATACAGACCGTATGGAGGCTTCATTAAATGTTTCTGTAAATTCCGGTGACAAGATTTACGTTGCCGTTGCGCACGACTACGATGGTGATACCGCAACAGGAAGGGTGTCCGTTCGTCATGGTTAAATCCCACAAAATTTATAACCTGATCTTTGACTTTCTGCTGGCGGCGGGGGTGTGTGCTTACAATGACCTGCGCTTTATGCGGTTCTGGTTCCTTGGCGGGCAGCTGTACCACAGCACAGGGTTTGCGAACTACCGCTTCGGGCTTGTGGGCAAGGAGGTCTGCTGGGATCTTTCGCCGCTGAACATTTTGCACTGCCTGCAGGGGTATGACCCGCACGCTTACCTCAAGTTCCTCTGCTTTTTCTGCATCGGCATTTTGATGTTTTTCCGTTTTGTGTTCCGGGCGCCAAAGCTTTCCCCGCGGTTGTTTGCGCGGCTGTTCTGTTTCAGCGCCGGGTATATTGCAGTCGTTGAGCTGTACAATCTGCTTTTCACCGCTGCCGGGGCCGTTTTCCTGGATATCAGCAACTGGTTCCTCTATCTTTCCGGCGCATGGTCCGCCATCGCCATCCTGACCCTGCTGCTGACCGCCGCCAAAAAGCTCCGCCCCGCTCCCCTGCCATCCCTTTAATCCAATAAAATTAAAAAGCCACGGCCCTGCGCAAAACGCAAAGCCGTGGCTTTTCCTTTAATTTCTAATTACTCATTCCTAATTGCTAATCATCACGCACCGTTCGCCCAGCGAACACCAGCCCATCAAATCAGTAGTACTTAAAGTACCCCACATGCTGCGGCTGGTTATCTTCCACCAGGATGGTAAAACCGCCGGGGTTCACCTCGGTCTGTTTGCCAAAGGCGGTGCGGGCAATCAGGTGCGGGCCGTTGTTCAGGATGATCTCCGCGGTCTGCTCCTTACCGACGCGGCGGTAGTGCAGCACATCGGCGCTGGCCTCCACCAGCTCCATACTGCCGCCGTCAAAGGCATCGCAGCTGCGGCGCAGGCGGGCCAGGTTGCTCAGCGGCACGCGCAGGCGGCGCTCGGTAGAGTTCCAGTCAAAATACGCGCGGTTAAACGGGTCGCGGTAGCCCTGCATCCCGATCTCATCGCCATAATACACGCAGGGCACGCCGGGCAGGGTGTACAGCATGGCGTAAGCCAGCAGCACACGGCGCAGGGCATCATCAATACGGTCGCCGGGGATCATCCGCTTGCTCTGCCAGTAGCGGTCACGGCCATTGGCAGGTTCGCCCGCAATGGCGGTAATGCCACGCTCGGTATCGTGGGTGGAAAGGAAGTTCATTGCGCAGTCCAGCGCCGGTTTGGGGTAGTTTTCGCAGATGGACATGATCTGCTCCCCCACCGCGCTGGCGTCCTCACCGCGGGCAAAAGCCACAGCGGCATTGCGGAACGGGTAGTTCATGGTGGTATCCAGCCCATGGCCGCGCAGGTAGGTGCGGCGGTGGTCGAATGCCTCCTTGGTGGTAGCATCCTCCCACACTTCGCCGATGAGCAGCTTATCCTCGCCGTGAGATTTGACGGCTGCCCGGATCTTTTCGATAAAATCATCCGGCAGTTCATCCGCCACATCCAGCCGGAAGCCGGAAGCGCCCAGCCCCAGCCAGGTATCGATCACGCCGCCCTTGCCGCAGACAAAGTTGACGTAAGAGGGGTCCTCCTCCTCCACTTCGGGCAGGGTTTCAAAGCCCCACCAGCTACGGTAGCCGCCGACATAACCGGAATCAAAGTCGTACCAGCTACGGTAGGGCGAATTGCGGTCGCGGTAGGCACCGCCGGGGCCATAGCGGCCTTCGCGGTTAAAGTAGAGCGAATCCGAACCGGTGTGGCTGAACACGCCATCCAGAATAATGCGGATGCCGTGCTTTTTGGCCGCGGCGCACAGGGCGGCAAAATCTTCGTTGGTGCCCAGCAGCGGGTCAGCTTTCAGGTAGTTGGCCGTATTGTAGCGGTGGTTGGCGTGGGCTTCAAAGATGGGGTTCAGGTAGATGCAGGTAACGCCCAAATCTTCCAGGTAGGGCAGCTTTTGCTGGATGCCTGCAAAATCGCCGCCGTAATAGTCCATGTTCAGGTAGCCTTCGCTCTGCTCATTAGGCCAGAAGTACGGCTCGCCGGTTTTATCCGGGCGGTAAATGCGGTCCGCAAAGGGCAGCGGCTTGTTGGGAACGCCCTCATAAAAGCGGTCCGGGAAGATCTGGTACATGGTGCCATCTTTGATCCAGTCCGGGGTTTTGAAGTCCGGCTCATACACGGTCAGCTGCCAGTCCAGGCCGTCCACCCAAGTCAACTCACCTTCCCCGTTGGCGGTGCGGTAAATCTTGCGGAAATCCGTGTACAGGTCAAAGTGGTAGAAGTACAGCCCCGATGTGGTGGGGGCCAGCTGGAACACAAAATGGTTCACGCCGGGGGTCTGGCCGTCAAAATCCATGCGGTAATGCACGGGGTTTTCGCGGTCTTTGGTCAACACCAGGTGCGGGTCCACATAGCCCAAGCTTTCCGGCACAGTCAGGCGCCAGGTAACGGTCTGCCCGGCGGGAACTGCACCAAACGGTGTTTTATACTCCGCACAGCGAGAGTTGAAAAAAGTATGCGTTGGTTGTTCAGGCAAACAAATCAGTCCTTATATTGAACAAGTGTACAAAAACAGCCGTGACCCACTGGCGCCGGCAAATTTAAGTCGGCGGCCGGGATCGCGGCTGTTCGTTTATTTTATTAGTACGGGCGGTGCGTGTACGTTCACAACTGCACACGCGCCTGCACCGCGGTTAAAGCTCTGCTTTTTTGCAGATTATTTAACCGGGGTAGCGCCCCAGATATCGCGGGAGTAATCCATGATGGAACGGTCGGCGGAGAAGATGCCGGCGTTGGAGATGTTCATCAGGCTCATGCGGTTCCAGGTCTGCTTCTGCTTGTACAGTTCCTGCACGGTGTGCTGGGCACGGC
Organism: Acutalibacteraceae bacterium; assembly: GCA_963626055.1. Taxonomy (GTDB): domain Bacteria; phylum Bacillota; class Clostridia; order Oscillospirales; family Ruminococcaceae; genus Gemmiger. The sequence goes on along the minus strand of CAVFVI010000059.1, from coordinate 7,319 downwards.
GGTAATCCTTGAAGTCGGCCAGGACCATGTACGGGTCAGAGTTGCGCAGGTTATTGGTAACCTCGCTGAAGTTCTCGCCGTTCCAGCCCTTTTCCAGCATATCCAGAACTGCCATGGCAACATTATCATCAGAGATGAATGCCTGCGGATGGTAGCCCATGCCCTTCAGTGCGTTGACTTCGGGGGTCAGCATACCAAAGATGATCTCGTTATCCTTACCGGCGGCATCGGCAATTTCCACGTTAGCGCCGTCCAGGGTGCCCAGGGTGATTGCGCCGTTCAGCATGAACTTCATGTTGCCGGTGCCGGAAGCCTCGGTGCCGGCCAGAGAAATCTGCTCGGACACTTCGGAAGCGGGCATCAGGCGTTCAGACAGGGAGACACAGTAGTCTTCCAGGTAGACGATGCGCAGCTTGCCCTTAACGGCGGGGTCGCTGTCGATCAGCTTGCCCAGCTTGCAGATCATGCGGATCATCTGCTTGGCCATGTAGTAGCCGGGGGCAGCCTTGGCGCCGAAGATATAGGTTTTGGGCACAAAGTCAGCGTTCGGGTTTGCCTTCAGGTACAGGTACTCAGCGGCAATGTTCATGGCGTTCAGGTGCTGGCGCTTGTACTCGTGCATGCGCTTGACCTGGCAGTCAAAGATGGAATCCGGGTCGATGACCTGGCCGGTGGTCTTTTCCAGATAGTTGGCAAAGTTCACCTTGTTGGCGCGCTTGACGGCGGCCAGCTTATCCAGCATGGCGGAATCATCGGCAAACTTCTCGAACTTCTTCAGTTCGGAAGCATCCTGTTTGAAGCCGGGGCCGATGGAATCTTCCAGCAGTTTGGTCAGGCCGGGGTTGGCAGCCAGCAGCCAGCGGCGGTAAGCGATGCCGTTGGTAACGTTCTTGAATGCTTCCGGCTTGTACAGGAAGTAATCATGGAACACGCTGTCCTTGATGATCTCGCTGTGCAGCTTGGAAACGCCGTTGATGGAATGGCAGGTGTAGGCGCAGATGTTGGCCATGCGGACCTGGTTGTCGCCAATGATTGCCATGTAGTCGATCTTGCCCTGGTCGCCGGGGAAGGCCTTTTCCAGGTCAGCACGGCAGCGGCGGTCCATTTCCTGCACGATCTGCCAGATACGCGGCAGGGTGGAGCGGAAGATATCCACGTTCCACTTTTCCAGAGCCTCGCTCATGACAGTGTGGTTGGTGTAAGCAAAGACCTTGCGGCAGATATCGAAGGCTGCATCCCATTCATAGCTGCACTCATCCAGCAAAATGCGCATCATTTCGGGGATGGCAATGGTCGGGTGGGTATCGTTCAGCTGGATGGCGATCTTATCCTGCAGGTTCTCCAGGGTGCCATACTGGTTCAGGTGGTTGCCCAGGATATCGGCAACGGAAGCAGCGCTGAAGAAGTACTGCTGGCGCAGGCGGAGAATCTTGCCCTCGGTGTGGTTATCGTTGGGGTACAGGATCTTGGAGATCAGCTCTGCGGAAGCAGACTGGCTGATGGCGGTGTTATAGTTGCCGGCGTTGAAGCTGCTCATATCAAAACTGGGGGCCTTAGCCTGCCACAGGCGCAGCTTGGAAACGCCCTGCGTGCCGTAACCGGCAACGTACATATCGTTGGGAACGGCAATGACAGAGTTGTAGTTTTCGTACTTGACATGGTGGAAGCCGCCCTCCCAGGTCTCAATGGCCTGGCCGTCAAAGCGGATCTCCTGTGCCTGGTCGGGGTGGGATTTGATCCACACCTGGCCGCCGGGCAGCCAGTTGTCAGCGGTTTCCTGCTGCCAGCCGTCCACGATCTTCTGCTTGAAGATGCCGTACTCATACAGGATGGAGTAGCCGGTGCCAGGGATGCAGTCGGTAGCCATGCCATCCAGGTAGCAGGCAGCCAGACGGCCCAGGCCGCCGTTGCCGAGGCCTGCATCGGGTTCCTGCTCATAAATGGTGTCGATCTTGATATCGGCGTCAGCCAGAACCTGCTCGGCAACTTCGTTCAGGCCCAGGTTGAACAGGCTGGTGCGCAGGCTGCGGCCCATCAGGAACTCCATGCAGAGGTAATAGACCTGCTTTTTGCCTTCGCCCAGGGTCTTGGCCTGGAACTGCTTCTGGCGGTCAGACATGATCTGACGCACGATCATTGCCATGCAGCGGTAGATCTGCTCGGCGGAAGCAACGTCCAACGTGACGCCGCACTCGCTGACGACCTTGTCTTTGAGAATTTTTTCAAATTCTTTTTTAGTAAGTTTCATCAAAAGTATCCCTCTCCTTACGGCTTATCAATACCAGAACCCTCTGGGATTAAACTGATTTTTCAAAATCAATAAAAATACTTACCTTAAGCATTATAGTCAAAATTGGCGATATGTGCAAGGCTTTTTTCCCCCACGCGTCAATTTTTTCAATTTTACACAAAAGGGGCTTTTTCTTCCGGGCATTTTATACTATAATATATGTGTGTAACTTTAAGCATTTTCCCTGCGCTGCGGGGGCTGGTGCGTGGTTTTTCTGCGCAAAAGCCCTTGTCTGCTCCGCTTTTGGCGGCAAAAGTGCAGGGTGTTCCCAGGGTGTATCAGATACACCTTAATAAAACCACCACCAACCAAACAAAGGAGAACCCGACTATGGCTAACAAAGTACGTCTGACCATCTGCGGTTCGAGCTATGTGATCTCGACCAACGAAAGTGAAGATTATATGCAGAATCTGGCCGAGCGCCTGAATCTTGATATGAACGAGCTGATGAGCTCTTCCAATTCGGTTTCCATCACCACCGCCGCCATCATGACCGCGCTGAACTACCGCGATGAGCTGGAAAAAGCCAGCGGCAGTGCGGATAATATGCGCCGCCAGATCAAAGACTATCTGGAGGATGCTGCTTCCGCCAAGATGGCTGCTGAGGAGCTGCGCCGCGAAAACGCCGCCCTGCGCAAAAAGGTGGACGACCTGCACCGCCGTTCCCTGACGAGCGAAGCCTGATGGAGCAGACTGTTTTGCAGCGCCCGGAGATCCTGGCCCCCGCCGGCAATGCCGATATGCTGCGGGCCGCGGTGTTTGCCGGGGCTGACGCCGTATATCTTGGGCTGGACGGCTACAATGCGCGGCGCAGCGCCGGGAACTTTGACCCGGACGCCCTGCGCGAGGCCGTCTGTTTTTGTCATGCCCGCGGGGTTGCGGTGCATGTGACCCTGAACACGCTGGTTTACGCCGCCGAGCTGGGCGGCCTGGCCGATGCCGTGCGCGCCGTTGCCGCCGCCGGGGCGGATGCCGTCATCGTGGATGATCTTGCCACCGCGCAGCTGGTGCGCAGCATTGCGCCCGGCCTGCGCCTGCACGGCTCCACCCAGATGAGCATTCACACCGCAGAGGGTGCCAAAATGCTGGCAAAACTGGGGTACTCCCGCGCTATTCTGGCCCGCGAGCTGAGCCTGGCGGAGATCGAAGCCGTGGTCAAGGCGAGCCCGATCGAATGCGAAGTGTTTGTGCACGGTGCCATGTGCATGTCTATGAGCGGCCAGTGCATGATGAGTGCTTTCCTGGGCGGGCGCAGCGGCAACCGCGGCGCCTGCGCGGGCCCCTGCCGCCTGCCGTTTGATGCCACCAACGGCCTGCGCCCCGGCCAGCCGGGCAAAGCCTGCCACCTGAGCCTGAAAGATATGGACCTTGTGCCCCACATGGCGCAGCTGAAAGCCGCCGGGGTTGCCAGCATTAAAATCGAGGGCCGCCTGCGCACGCCGGAATATGCCGCCGCTGCGGTAACGGCCTGCCGCGCTGCCCGCGCCGGGCAGCCCTATGACGAAGCGCTGCTGCGGGATATCTTTTCCCGCTCCGGCTTCAGTGATGCCTACCTGGTGGGCCGCAACGACGGCACGATGTTTGGCGTGCGCACCGAAGCCGATGCAGCCGCCACCCGCGCCGCCACACCGAAAGCCCGCGAGCTGTTCCGCCGCGAACTGGAGCGCACTCCGGTGCATTTCTGCGTCAGCGGCGGTGTGGAGGACGGCGGCATCAAGCTGACGGCTTTTGACGAAGATGGCAGCCGTGTCAACGTATACAGTGCCGATGAACCGCAGCCCGCACAGAAAGACCCCACCCCCGGCATTGAGCGCGCCCTGGGCAAAACCGGCGGCACGCCGTTCACCTGCGCCGGGGTGGAATTTGACTGTGGCGAGGGCGGCCCCGGCTTTTTGCCCGGTTCCGCCTGGAACGAGATGCGCCGCGAAGCGCTGGACAAGCTGCTGCAAAAGCGCAGCGAACCCGCGCCGCTGGCCACTAAGGAAATCACCCTGCCGGAATATGCCGAGCACGAAGTGGGCGCAGTGCCCCAGCTGGCCGCCCGGTTTGAAACCGCTGCCCAGCTGCCCGGTGCCGAATATCTGGCCAAGCTGCGCTACCTGATCCTGCCCATCCGGGAAGCGGACGCGGTGCCGCAGAACCTGCGCTGCAAAACGCTGCTGGAGCTGCCCCGCGCTGCTTTCGGCACTGTGGAACCGGACACCATGCGCCGCCTGGCCGCGCTGGATGGCTCTGATTTTGCGGGCGTGATTGCAAACAATCTGGCGCAGTTCGGGTATGCCTCTCCCCTGCCGGTGTTCGGCGGGCTGGGGCTGAATGTGACCAACCCGATGTCTGCGGCGGAATATGTGCGCCTGGGTGCCCGCGGCCTGCTGATGCAGCCCGAAACCGCCCTGACCGCCATGCGCGCCGTGGCACCCCGCCAGAAAGACGGCACCCCGGTGCCCACCGCCGCCCTGTGTTACGGCCACCTGCCGTTGATGCTGACCCGCGCCTGCCCGCTGCGCAATGTGCGCACCAGCTGTGCGGGCTGCACCCACAAGGGAAAACTGCGGGACCGCAAAGGGCGGGATTTCCCGGTGCGGTGCTCTGCCCCCGGCAATGCCGGAATGCGCGCTGTGTTCAACCCCGTACCACTTTATATGGGGGACCGCCTGACCGAAATTCCGGTGGACCTTGCCGTGGCCGCGTTCACCCTGGAACCCGCTGACCGCGTGGAAGAGATCCTGACCCGCCTTTTCCGTCAGCAGCCCTTTGACGGGGAGTTCACGAGAGGACTGTACTACACGAATAACTGATAAAATATCGGAGGAAAGGGGTGAGTTAGGAGGGAGGAAGTAGGAGTTAGGAGTTAATTAGAAATTAGAAATGAGGAATTAGTAATTTGGATATGGCAAGGCTGGTAACAGATGCCGTAACGAGATTTACTGCAAGGCAGCGGGCGCACAATGTGCGCCCCTACGGGGTTTCGTAATTTCTAATTGCTCATTGCTAATTCCTAATTGAGATAACTCCTAACTCCTCACTCCTACCTCCTAACTCCCCTCAACGTACTATGGAACAAAAAACTGTCAAATACACCGTTCTTTCCCCGCTGGCCAAGGTGCCGGCGTATGCAACGGCGGGGGCGGCGGCGGCCGATTTGTGCGCCGCGCTGGAAGAGCCGCTGACCGTTGCCCCCATGCAGCGGGTGCTGGTACCCACCGGGCTTGCCATTGAGCTGCCGGACGCCGGGTGCGTTGCGCTGGTGTATGCCCGCAGCGGGCTTTCCATCAAGCACGGGCTGTGCATGGCCAACGGCGTTGGCGTTGTGGACAGCGACTACCGCGGCGAGCTGAAAGTGCCCATGATCAACCTTGGCACTGAACCTTACACCATCGCCCCCGGCGAGCGCGTGGCCCAGCTGTGCATTGCCCCCGTGTGGCAGGCCGCCTTTGTGCCCGCCGCCACCCTGAATGAAACCGACCGCGGTGCGGGTGGGTTTGGATCGACGGGAAAGTAAGTCGTTAGTTAGGAGGTAGGAGTGAGGAGTTAGGAGTTTTGGGGCCGCAGATAATTGTAAAATCTGCCTGTGCGTAAAAAGATGCCTGTAGGGAACGGTCTTGACCGTTCCGCGGGGTTAGGATGATCGGTCTTTTGCCAGATAAATCCGTAGGTTTCGGAACGGTCAAGACCGTTCCCTACAATTTATTTCATTCTTTGTTGCAAACCTTAAAAGCACATTTAACTCCTAACTCCTCCCTCCTACTTCCTAACTTCCTCTTTTCCCTTTGTTTCGCCGCTATGGTGCGGTAGAATCTGTTACGAAAGGAACATCCCATTATGTCCTTGATTTTAGCCTCTGGCAGCCCGCGGCGGCGGGAGCTGATGGCGCTGATCACGCCCAATTACACCGTTGCCCCCAGTGATGTGGACGAAAGCCGCATTACCGCCGCAACGCCTGCCCAGCTGGCCCAGGCCCTGGCGGAAGCCAAAGCCCTGGCCGTGGCGCAGCAGCACCCCAGCGATACCGTGATCGGCTGTGATACCGTGGTGGACTGTGACGGCGCTGTGTTCGGCAAGCCTTCCGGTGAGGAAGATGCCGTGCGGATGCTGCACGCGCTCTCTGGCCGGGAACACAAAGTACATACCGGGCTGTGCGTTGTGCATGGCGGCAAGGCATATCTTGCCACCGAAACCACCCGCGTGCAGTTTGCGCCCATTGAGGAAAGTGATCTGCTTGCCTATGCGCGCACCCCGGAACCGTATGATAAAGCCGGGGCTTACGCCATCCAGGGCCATGCTGCGCTGTGGTGCTGCGGCATTGTGGGATGTTATTACAATATTATGGGTCTGCCCGTACACCGCCTGGCACAGGTACTGCGCCAGGCCGGAGCGCTGTAACGGCAGTGCCGCAGCGGCCTGGCTGCTGCGGCATGCTGCGCGCATTCTTTGTGCGGCCCGCCCGCACAAACACACGATGGGGAGATAAAAATGGCAAATCCGATCTTGCAGCTGCTTGAAGCTCTGCGCAATATGTTTACTTGTGATATTGGCATTGACCTTGGCACCGCCAACACGCTGGTGTATATGAAAGGCCGCGGCATCATCATCCGCGAGCCCAGCGTTGTGGCGGTGGATGCCCGCACCGACGAACTGCGTGTGCGCTGCGTGGGCCACGAGGCCAAAGCTATCATCGGCGCAGCGCCCAACTCCATTTTAGCGGTACGCCCGCTGAAAGACGGCGTGATTGCCGACTTTGACATCACTGCTGCCATGCTGCAAAGTTTTATCCGCCAGGCATGCGGCAGCCGCCTGTTTGTGCGGCCGCGCGTGGTTATCTGCGTGCCGTCCGGTGTGACCGAAGTGGAACGCCGCGCCGTGCGCCAGGCCGCCGCCAAAGCCGGTGCCCGCCAGGTAACGGTGATTGAAGAGCCGATGGCTGCCGCCATTGGTGCCGGGCTGCCGACCGCTGAACCGGTGGGCAGCATGATTGTGGATATCGGCGGCGGCACGGCGGAAGTGGCGGTCATCAGCCTTTCCGGCATTG
>CAVFVI010000058.1:0-13832 GCA_963626055.1 Acutalibacteraceae bacterium | reverse complement strand
CTAACTCCTAACTCCTAACTCCTAACTCCTAACTCCTAACTCCTAACTCCTAACTCCTAACTCCTAACTCCTAACTCCTAACTCCTAACTCCTAACTTTCTCCGGCATCTGCGCCCCAATAATTGCCGCAAACATCAAAGCGCAGCCGGCCAGCTCCACGCCGGAAAGGGTCTGGCCCAGAATCAACCAGCCGGCCAGCGCGCTGAACACGCTTTCCATGCACATGGCCATGCTGGCAATGGTGGGGTCAAGTTCTTTCTGGCCCACAATTTGCAGCGTGTAGGCCACACCGCTGGACAAAATACCGCAGTAGGCAATGGATACCGCCGCGCCCTGGATCTGGGCAAAGGTCGGCGTTTCAAACACAAACATAAAAACAGTGGAAAGGATCGCCGTTGCGAAAAATTCTGCAAAGCTCAGCTGCACGCCGTCCAGCTTGGGGCTGTAATGGTCCACCAGCATGATCTGGAACGCAAACAGCAGCGAGCAGAGCAGCAGCATCCATTCGCCGCCGGTCAGGGTCAGGGTATCGTGCCCCGCCAGGCACAGCAGGTAAAGCCCCGCCAGGCTGATGCAGGCGCAGATGCAGAGTTTAGCCCCCGGCCGCCGCCCAAAGAACACCCCCAGCAGCGGCACCAGCACCACATACAGCGCCGTCAAAAAGCCCGCCTTGGCTGTGCTGGTGGTGCCAATGCCGATCTGCTGTGCAGCGGATGCCGCAAACAGCGCAATGCCGCAGAACACACCGCCCCGCAGCAGCACCCGGCCGTTGATCCAGAACGGAACGCCGGGGTCCGCTTTGCGTGCCTTGCCGCGGCGCAGCAAGATCAGCACCATCAAAAACGCACAGGCCAGCCAGCTGCGGGCCGCCAAAAAGGTATACGGCCCCACATAGCCGCTGCCCACGCTTTGCGCCACAAAGGCTGTGCCCCAGATCAGCGCCCCCAGCAGGAGCAGCAGGGTGTTGCGCAGCTGTTTTTTATCAAAGTTCATTTTTTGATTCCTCTTTTTGTTTCAGTCATATCCGCAAAATGCCCCGGCGTCGGTCTGCGTTGACCGCTGCGCCGGGGCACGCTTTATTTTGGATTATTCTTCATCGGGGGCAACCAGCTCTTCGCTGCCAATGCCCTCAATTTTCACGCCGCCGGTAATATAGAACATACCGGAGTCATAGCTGACATTGGCCTTGTACAGCCTGCCGGGGGTCAAGCCGGAGATGGTATAGGTGCTGCACTCCCCGCCGGTCGGGAAATACACCGTGGTACCCGCCACATAGGAAGTGGTTGCCTTATCCTCCGAAAGTTCCCACAGCGCCACCTTGAACTCCAGAATACCGGTGGATTCGGTGGTGGCATAACCCGTTACCTGCACAGTATCGGAACCCGCCACAAAATATTCGGTGTTGCGGTTCTGGATGCTGTTGAACGCAACATACAGCGCGCCATCCTGCACCTGCTGGTTCCAGTGGACCGAGGTATCCTGCAGCCCATCCGGGAAGTTTATCTCACCACCGGGCTGCGCCACAATTTCGTCCGCCTCATCGTCATCGGAACCTTCTTCACGCAGGCCCAGCAGGTCTGCCGTTTTCAAAATCAGATTGCTTGCTACTTCCTTGGGGCTGCAGGCGGTCAGGCTGAACGCCAGAACCACTGCCAGCACAAGTGCAGCTGCACGTTTTGCCAGTTTCATCATTCATTGCCCTCCATGGCGGGTAAAGCTGTTTGTAACCCTCTTATTATATCCCAATTCGCCGGGCAGAACAAGTGCTTCCTAGTGAAAACCTGGTAAAACCTAAACCCTATGGCGTGTTATCCGCGGGTGCCCTCAACGCTGGAATCGGTGCTCCAGCCCTGCAGGTCAGTGGGGTTGATGGAGCCGTTCCAGCGGCCATCGTTCTGGGCGTCGTTCCACTCGTTCCAGGCTTCCTCGCTGCGGATGGCTGTACCGCTGCGGAACGCTGCATCCCACGGGTTGGCGGAATCCGGGTCGGTGGGGTCCCAGCCGCGCTTGCTCTCATCCATCGGGTCGGTGTAAATGGTGCCGGGCTTGCCCATGGGGCCGGGGTCATCGGCGTTATCATAGATCACCACGCGGGTACCGATGGGGCAGTTATCATAGATCCACTTTACATCGCAGACCAGCAGCCGGATGCAGCCCAGGCTGGCCTGGGTGCCCAGCTGGTTGAACTGGTCATACTCGATATCGTCCTTGTGCTGGCTGTAATACGGCACGGTGTGGAACAGATAGGAATCCCAGATGCGGGTGGCGTACTGGCCATAGCTCGGCCCGGCCAGCAGCCGCCAGTCATAATTGACCGGCGTTGCAAAAAATCCCAGCGGGGTATCCGCGCCGCCGGAGCACACCATGGCCATATACGGCTTGGTATAATTACCCTCGTCATCCAGTGCCAGTACCGTCACGGTGGAAGCCGCGCGGTTGACCGCGATCATATAGGGGCAGCCATCTTTGGCGCTGTATTTCAGCCCCTCGCTCTGGTAAAATTCGTCGGCGGCCAGCTGTTCCATCAGGGCTTTGCCGCGCTCATCCCAAAGCGCCGGGTCCACCACCTGCGGGGCGTCCTTGGTGCAGTTTGCGGACGCCGTTGCGGTGGCATCGGCAATACGCTGTTCTTCCTCGGTCATGGCAGGCTGTTCCTGCTGGCTGTCGCCGCCGTCCGTGGTGCTGTCTGCACCATCGGGCGCAGTGGAGCTGGAATCCGCCTGGCTCTGGTTGGGCTTGTTGGTGATGGTGCCATCGGTTTTTACCAGCAAAAAGCAGCCTGCGCACACCAGAATAAACACGGCAATGCAGAAAACCAACGTGATCAGGGCATGCACGCGGCGGTTCTGTTTGTGCGAAACAGCGCGGCGGCGCTGCATATTGCTGCTCCTGGCAGCGGGTGCAGGGCGGCGCTTGGGCCCCTGCGCCGGACGTTTTTGTTGCGGCATTGTGCAGACCTCCCGTTTATGGTGTCATAATCGTATGTTCTGGGCTTTGCTCCGCCCGAACGGAACTTATTTCCCGTATTCTTCCGCCACAAATTTTTCCAGTGCGGCAAAGCTGCGGCGGACTTTCTCGGTATCAATGCAGTACGCCATGCGGAAGTAGCCGGGGCAGCCAAAGCTGTCGCCGGGAACCAGCGCCAGGTCATATTTCATGGCCTTTTTGCAGAACGCATTGGCATCCTCTTCCAGCGCTTTGGGGAAGATATAGAAAGTGCCGGAGGGTTTGACCACGGTAAAGCCCAGTTTTTTCAGCTCGGCGTAAATCAGCTCCATGTTCGTTTCATACACGCTCAGGTCGCTGGTTTCATCCAGGCATTCGGCCACCGCCAGCTGGATCAGCGATGCCGGGCAGTTGTGGCCGGTGCCGCGGCTGATCTGGCCGCACATGGGCACAATATACTCGGCGTCCTCGCAGCGCGGGTTCGCGGCCACATAGCCAATGCGCTCGCCCGGCAGGCTCAGGCTCTTGCTGAACGAATAGCAGGTCAGCGTATCGTCATAGAACTTGGCAGCGTACTGGATGGGCTGCCCGCCGAACATGATCTCGCGGTACGGCTCATCCGAGATCAAAAAGATGTGATGCCCATACTTGGCGCTGGCGGCGCGCAGGCGGTCGGCCAGGCCGGTCAGCGTCTCGGCGCTGTAGGCCGCGCCGGAGGGGTTGTTGGGGGTGTTGATCAGCACGGCGGCGGTATTCTCGTCCAGCATCGCGTCAAATGCGTCAAAGTCAATCTGGAAATCCTCCGTGCGGGGCGGTACGACCTTCAGGTTCAGGCCCGCGCCCTCTACATACGGCTTGTATTCCGGGAAGAACGGCGCAAAGGTGATGATATCCTGCCCCGGCACCGCCACGCAGCGCATGGCGTGGGCCAGCGCACCCGCTGCACCCGTTGCCATAAAGATATGCTCCATGCCGTAATCCATGCCAAAGCGGCGGTTCAGGCTTTCGGCCACCGCCTTGCGCACGGCGGGGATGGTCAGCGTGGGGCTGTAGCCATGCAGGGCCACCGGTTCCTTGGTCTGCAGCAGGTCAATGCAGGTTTTGGTAAAGTGTTCCGGGCAGGGCACCGAGGGGTTGCCCAGTGAGTAATCAAACACGTTTTCATAGCCGATCTCGGTCCCGCGGGCCGTGCTCCACTCCGAGATCTGGCGAATAACGGACTTGCCGCCAAGCATATCTTTATAGTGCTGTGCAATCATTTTACTGTTCCTCCCACCGCAAATTTGCAGTTATTTCATGATAACATCATACAGTTCATCGCTGTTTTCTGCCAGGTATTCCGCCCCGGCTGCGCTCAGTTCCTCCCGCGTGCGGAACCCCCACACCGCCCCGCAGCAGGGCAGGTTCGCATTGTGGGCGGTCTCCACATCCACGTTACTGTCCCCCACATACAGAGTGCTGGCCGGGTCGGCATGCAGGGCCTGCAGCAGGGCGTTGGTGCCCTCGGCGGCGGGCTTGGGGGCCACGCCAGTCATCTGGCCGCGCACGATCTCAAAATACCGGGTGCCAAAATAATCCTTGACCACTTCCCGCGCCAGAGCGTCCGCCTTGTTGGAAAACACCGCCAGCTGCACGCCGTTCGCTTTCAGTTTTGCCAGCATTTCGGGGATGCCGGGGTACGGTGCGGTGGTGTCCCGCAGGTGCTGGCCGTAATCCTGCTTAAAATCCGCCAGGGCTGCTTCCAGCACCGCCGGGGTGCGCTGGTCCGCCGGGGCCAGGCGCTCCACCAGTTTGGGGATGCCGTTACCCACAAAATAGCGGTATGCCTGGCGCTCATGGGTGGGCCAGCCATATTTCCGGCACAGGCGGTTGCCCGCGTCCGCAAGGTCCGTCAAAGTATTCAGCAGCGTACCATCCAGGTCAAACACTACAGTTTTATACATTTTGTAATACCTTCTGTTTTTATACGCAATCTATTTTTCCCCACTGATACGGCCAAAGCCGTACCTCTATTATAGGAGCATTTTGCCAAAACGGCAACCGCTTTTGCCCGCCGTTTTGGAACAAAAGTGTAAATTATACAGCGGCAGGGTGCAATATTGCGCAAAGTGTGCTACTATATTAGTATTGTTGACCGGGAGCGATCCCGCCAAGGGGAGGAAAAAGATGGAACTGTTTCTTTCAATTCTGAAATCGGTCATTTACGGTGTGATCGAAGGCATTACCGAATGGCTGCCGATTTCCAGCACCGGGCATATGATCCTTGCCGAGCAGGTGCTGAAGTTTGGCTACACGGAAGATTTTATGGAGATGTTCCGCGTTGTCATCCAGCTGGGCGCTATTCTGGCCGTTGTGGTGCTCTATTTCCACAAACTGTGGCCGTTCTGCAAGGATAATGGCCGCGATACCGGCTTTGCTGCCCACCTGCGCTGGCCCGTGGTCCGGCTGTGGTTCAAAATTATTGTAGCCTGCGTGCCCGCCGCCGTGCTGGGCATCCTGCTGGATGACTGGATGGACGCCCACCTGTACAACAGTGTGGTGGTTGCCCTGATGCTGATCGTATACGGCGTTGCCTTTATCCTGATCGAGCTCCGCCCGCGGGTGCCCACCACCACCAAGCTTTCCCGCATTACTTATCCGCAGGCATTCAAGGTTGGCTGCTGGCAGGTGCTTTCGCTGATTCCCGGCACCTCCCGCAGCGGCTCCACCATTCTGGGCGGCATGCTGTGCGGCATGTCCCGCCCGGCCGCCAGCCAGTTCACCTTCTTCCTTGCCATCCCGGTCATGGCCGGTGCCAGCCTGCTCAAGCTGGTCAAGTTCTTTGGCAAGGGCAACAGCTTCACGCTGGATCAGGGTGTTGTGCTGATCGTTGGCTGCGTGGTCGCCTTTATCGTTTCCATCATCGCCATCCGCTTCCTGATGGATTACGTCAAGCGCCACACCTTCACCGCGTTCGGTGTTTACCGCATCGCGCTCGGCATTGTTGTGCTGGCCATCTGGGGCGTGCAGACCTTTGTGCTGAAAGCCCCCGCCGCTGTGTAACGGCCTAGGGTGTATCTTAAATCACAAATCAAAAAACTCCCCGCTGCAATGTGCTGATGCACAAAATGCCGCGGGGAGTTTTTTCATTCCGTTTTTCGTTTTTTGTGTTTACGCATCAGCCTTTTACTTTTCCACCTGGAACAAATTCTGCTGGCGGGTCGCTTTTGCGCCGATGTTGTTGTATTCCAGATAGAAATACCCGTGTACCCAGGCATCCAGCTCGGCATCCTCGCCATAGGTGTGGGTCACACCGGAAGCATCCATATAGTCGTTGCCCGCCGTTACCACCGGGGCCACCTGCTTGAGCGCCAGCAGGTACTGGTAATACGGGGTCAGCGGCAGCCCGGCGTTTTCCACCAGGGTGGGGGCCAGCATGCACATATCCATGCGGTTGTATTCATCGGTAGCGCTGGTCTGGCCTGCGTTTTCCAGCGGATAGTTTGCCCAGATCAGGTAGGGGGTGCTGCGCTCCAAAATCTGCAGGTCGTTCCCGCTGGTGCGGGTGTGGTCCGCCACATGGTCCACAAAGCTGGGGGCGTGGTCGCCTGCCATCGCCACGATCACCTTGCGGCCGGTCTTTTCGTACTGCTCGGTCAGGTACTCGGTCAGCTCGCCAAAGGCGCGGTCGGTCATATAGATGTTGCTCAGGTATTCATCCATGATGGAATCATACTCGCCGTAATCAGTCGCGGCGTGCACGATATCCTCCTCCGGGGGGTTCATATCGTAATCGCCGTGGCTCTGGATGGAAACCAGGAAGACGAACCGCGGCTGATCCTCCGGCATTGCTTCATACAGCCCCTCCAGGTCACGGTAGGTGGCGCTGTCGGTCTGGTATGGGCGGTTGCCATAGGTTTCCTTAGTTGGGAAATCATCCTGGAAGTGGGTCTCGTCAAAGCCCAGTGCCAGCCAGGCGGAATCGCGGCGGTAGTTGGAGTTGGTGTAGGGGTGGGCGGCCAGCGTGGCGTACCCCAGGTCTTTCAGGTTGCTGACCAGGCTGTTTGCCTTGTGCAGGTTCAGCCAGTTGAACGGCGTGATGGAGGGCATCAGCATCAGCGAGTTGGAGGAAAGCATCTCGTACTCGCTGGAGTTGGTGCCGCCGCCCACATGCGGGCTGACGGTGTGGCCGTAAATGGAGTTGGGCAGGTTCTTGGTCACCTGCATAATGTCCTGGTCGGCCTGCAGGTCCGTTACCAGGTCAAAGTCATAAAAACTTTCGGACAGGATCAGGAACACATCGGGGTAGTCCTGTTCTTCCGCCGTTTCGGGGCTGGCCTGATAATCCTGCGCCATTGCGGCGGCCTGCACGGCGGCATCCTCACTGTAGCCGTCCGGCTGCAGGATGGGGTCCATCATCAGGCTGGCGGCTTCAATGCTGCCGGCCAGGTAGCCGTATTTATAATAGGTTTCCTGCCAGGCCCAGCCGTAAGTGGCGGCGGGCTTGATGGGGTTGGGGCTGAAATACCCCAGATACAGCACGGCAAAAATGCCGCAGGCGCAGGCCAGCGCATGGGCGCCGCGCTGTTTCCAGCTGCGCTTATGCTTGCCGGCCAGCTTTTTCTGCACAAAGGCTGCCGCCAGCACCGGGATGTACAGCAGCGCAATGGTCACGACGGTCTGGGTGATGTGCAGGGTGTAGCTGCCCATCACCTCCGCCGCGGTGCCCAGGTTCAGGATGTCCTGCGGCATCAGGGCCGAGCCGTGCAGGTCACGCGTATAATAGTTGACCAACGCCAGCACGGTAAAAATCAGGCCGGAAACGCCGGTTGCAATGCCCCAGCTGCCGCACAGTGCAAACACCACCAGCGTCAGGCAGAACGCCGTCAGCGCGTTGAGCGGTGCATATACCGGCCACTGCCCCGCCATATAATTGGGGGTCACGCCGTCCGAAATTTCTAACTGGTAGCGCGCCACAAAGGCCGCTGCCACAGCCAGCACAAACGGCAGCACCGTGCCAAGCCAGAAGCGCTTGCTTTTTAATGTTTTTTTGATGTTTTGCATGGGTATCCAGTTCCTTCGCTTTGTTTGTTTCATCTTGTTGCGGTCAACATTCCGCGTCAGCACGCCGAATGTTCGGTATGCCCGTGAAATGGGCATATTAAGTTATTATATCATATTTTGTGCCGGTTGTGAATCACCGTTTTCCGGCCAAAAACTGCCGCCTGTTCCAAATCCGGCCCATCCGCGCAGATTTTTCATTTACCATCCTGCGCTTTCATGCTATAATGTTAGTTAATCATCATTTTACCCCATAGACGGAGGCTATTCTATGAAAATCCCTGCAAAAGGTTTTACCCACGGCGGCAAGTTCCATGCAGACGATGTGTTTGCCACAGCGCTGCTGATGATCGTGCGGCCGGATATCAAAGTGACCCGCGGTTTTGTTGTGCCGGATGGTTTTGACGGCATTGTGTACGATGTGGGCGGCGGCATGTTTGACCACCACCAGGAACCGCGCGAAAGCCGCCCCAACGGCGTGCCCTATGCGGCCTTTGGCCTGCTGTGGCGCGTGCTGGGTGCCCAGCTGGTGGGTGCCCACCAGGCCCGCCTGCTGGATGAAAATTTTGTTCAGCCCCTGGACCTGAACGATAACACCGGCGAGCAGAACTCCCTGGCCGATGCCATCGGCAGCTTTAACCCCGTGTGGGATTCCGGCGAGGATTCCGATGCCTGCTTCTGGCGCGCCGTTCCCTTTGCCAAGCAGGTGCTGGAAAACGAGATCGCCGCAGCCAACGCCGTGAACCGCGCGGATGAGACCGTCCAGAACGCCTACAAAAACTCCAAGGACGGCATTGTGGTCCTGCCGGACTATATGCCCTGGAAAAACGGCCTGTACAAAACCGATGCCCTGTTTGTTGTCTACCCCAGCCAGCGCGGCGGCTACAGCGCCCAGTGCGTGACCGATTACAAGACCCGCCGCAGCAAGGTACCGTTCCCGCCCGCATGGGGCGGCCAGCCGGAGGAAATCCTGCGCGAAAAGAGCGGCCTGGCCCTCAAGTTCTGCCACCCCAGCCGCTTCCTTGTCACCGCGGAAACCAAAGAGGATGCCATTGAGGCATGCCGCCGCGCGCTGCGTGCCGCCGGAAAGCCGGTGAGCGCACAGTGAGCGCCGAAAAATTAGAGCAGTTCGGCCCCCGCCCCAGCACCGCGGCGGACTGCCAGCCGGACCCGGCTTCGGCCTGGGTCTACATGGTGCGCTGTGCGGATGGCAGCCTGTATTCCGGCTGGACCAACGATCTGGCCCGCCGCCTGCGCGCCCACAAGGGCGGCAAAGCCGGTGCCAAATACACCCACGCCAAGGGTGCCGTTAAGCTGACTTACGCCGAGCGCTGCACCGATAAAAGCGCCGCCCTGAAGCGGGAAGCCGCCCTGAAAAAGCTGCCAAAACCCGAAAAGGAAGCCCTTGCCGCCCAGTGGACCGCCGAGAACGCCATCACCCTGCGGGATGCCACGCCGGAGGACGCTGCCGCCGTGGCGGAGCTGTACAACTGGTATGTCACCCACTCCACGGCCACTTTCCAGTATGACCTGTGCACCGAGGAATTCCAGCGCGAAAACATCGCCTATGTGCAGCAGCGGGCGCCGTTCCTGGTTGCTGTCAACGCGGCGGGCAAGCTATGCGGCTTTGCCTGCGCCCACCCCTGGCACAGCCGCCAGGCTTATGCGTGGGATGTGGAGCTGACGGTTTACTGCGCCCATGACTGTGTGGGCCAGGGCGTTGGCGGGCGGCTGTACAAAGCTCTGTTGGACGGTGTGCGCCAGCGCGGCTACTGCAACGCCGTTGCCCTTGTGACCGGTCAGAACAAAGAGAGCTGCGCGTTCCATAAGGCGCTCGGCTTCAAAAAAATCGGCGTGGAGCCCCGCACCGGGTACAAGTTCGGCCAATGGCTGGACCTTGCCTATTGGTGGATGGACCTGCGCCCCGGCCAGGAACCTCCGGAGCCGGTGCGCCTGGGGCGGTAAAACTACATAACACAAAATTAAGCGGGGCACTGCTGATTGGCAGCGCCCCGCTTTTGTTTATCTATTGCTTGTTTTATATTTTAAGGGTTTGTTTCTCATTTCCGGCGGCCAGAGGGCTGGCCGCCCTACTTGTCTTTGTTTATGGCACAGGATAAAACATTCTATTTTGCCTTGCCCGCTTCCCTCTCGTACACTTTCCATGCAATCCTCTGTATGATTTGCGCCTGCTCTTGGGTCACACTGCCGCCTGCCATCCCGAACGTATGGGATACCGGCACGCCCAATCCTTCGGGGCTTTCCTCAAATACTGCTGCATACAGCAGGCAGGCCGCCATATAATTTCCAATATTATTCTGGTGCCCGTAATCTCCGCCGCGCTCCGGCGCAATGTACGGGTTAATGGCAAGTCCATACTGCTTTCTTAGCTCTGTATACACCAGGCAGACCGGCAATACCGCGGTATCTTCTCCCAGTTCCCGTGCCAGCTCCTTATAGCATTCCATGTTGGCTTGTGCCATCTGTTCAGGCGTCAGCGTCAGGGTATATTCCTGCCCATCCAGGGTATAACGGTCACCAGGGGTTCCTGCTTTCCAAGGCTTTGGCTGCATATTTTTCAACAGCCCATATTGGTACGCGTGCGGTGCCCAAAGCAGCATTCTTCCTGCTTTGCTCTGCACTTTTTTGTGGATCAGCTCCGCTCCGCGCCGCATTGTCGGCCTTTGCTTATAATCCGTGGCCCCAACTTTGCCGCTGCAGGTTTCTACTGCCTCGTCACTGTTGCCTGCCGCAACAAAGAAATCATAATATTCATTTCCGCTTATCAGGGCTTCACATTGCTTGGCGCGCTCCTCGCAGCCCGGCACAAGCCCTGCATAATGTCCCAGTCCGGTTCCACCCCAATAGATATACGCCACCCGGGCATTCCAGCCACCCATTTTGGCCAGTTCCCGGAAATAATAATATGCGCTGTCCCACAGCCCGGTAAAACTGTGCCCGCAGAATGCCATTTTTGGTCCCCTGGCAATAAAGCTGACCGTTACCTTTGCGCAGGGTTGTTCCACCGCAAAGGCAATCTTCTTGCGCCACATATCGTCTGTGTCCTTGTCCGGCCACACAAGCGCATCATGGGGTGTTCCCTCATAGATTCCGGTTTCTTTATTAAAAAGCGTTTCCTCTATTCTGTGCGGCTGCCCCTTAAAATAGCCGAACGAACGGAACGCCGCACGCTTCGGCCCCGTTCCAGTTTGGGGCGCTTCGACCTGCATTTTTTCTTCCCACTCGGCCAAACTGCCAAGTGTATTGATATGGTAAATGCGCTTTGTCTGTTCTTCCTGGATGCAGACATCCAAATCATTCAGCTCAAAGGTATTTTCATTGGTCATCACAATGCCGCCGCGCAGTTTGTCAAACCGGACCTGTATGCCATAGCGCTTACTTTTCTCCGTCATGCTGGTTTCCTCCTGCTTACTGCTCCCCTGATTCTACCATACTTCCCGTATCCTGTATATTTGTTTGCGTGGAATTTTCTATTATTTTTTTGCAGCGTCTATCCTTTTGTACTGTGGTTGCCGCGCCTTTGTTTTCCACAAGAAGCCCCTCTGTTTGTGGAAAACCATTCAGGCTCATTTCGCTTTTTCCCTGTCGTTATGCGGTCTGCATTCCTGTTTTCGCCCACAAACTGCCATTGTTCACGCAAAGTTTACCGGAATTTCCAGCTATTTCATGCCCTGTTCATCCGCAGTTCATTTTTATTCTTCATGATAGAATCTATCGGGGGCCCCCTATTACCGCCCCCACATTGGAGGAATTGTTATGCACGAAACCCAACAGCCGCGCGACCCCAAAAAGACGACCGGCATTGTGTATGCCGTGATCCTTGTGGTGTTGCTGCTGCTCAATTTCTGGGCCTTCCCCGCCATGATGAAAGGCCAGGTCAAACAGGTCGATTACGGCACCTTCCTGAACATGCTCGAAGGCGGCGAGCTGAGCACCGTTGAAATTCAGGACCAGCAGATCTATTTTGTGGACAAAAACGATACCACCTACTGCACCAACTCCATTGCGCAGGACCTGCAGCTGGTCAACCGGCTGGAAAGCGCCGGCGTTTCCTTTGGCAAGGTGTATAACCAGACCACCTGGGTGGATACCCTGCTGGGCTGGGTCATCTCGCTGCTGCCCATGATCATCCTGATCGTCTGGTTCAACCGCATGATGCGCAAGCGGGTCGGCGAAATGACCGGCGGCGCCAACAGCATGATTTTTGGCGGCGGCAAATCCGGTGCCAAACAGTATGTCGTTGAGGACGGCAAGTCCATCAAGTTTGCCGATGTTGCCGGTGAGGATGAAGCCAAAGAAAGCCTGCAGGAAATCGTTGACTTCCTGCATAACCCCAAGCGTTACGAGGATATCGGCGCCAAAATGCCCAAGGGCGTTCTGCTTGTCGGCCCTCCGGGCACCGGCAAAACCCTGCTGGCCCGCGCCGTTGCCGGTGAAGCCGGTGTTCCCTTCTTCTCTATTGCGGGTTCTGAATTTGTCGAAATGTTTGTCGGCATGGGCGCTTCCAAAGTACGCGACCTCTTCAAACAGGCCAACGAAAAGGCCCCCTGCATCGTCTTTATTGATGAGATCGATACCATCGGCAAAAAGCGCGATGGTGCTTCCGGCATGGGCGGCAACGATGAGCGCGAGCAGACCCTGAACCAGCTACTGACCGAGATGGACGGCTTTGATGCCGCCAAGGGCGTTATCATCCTGGCCGCCACCAACCGTCCCGAATCCCTTGACCCCGCTCTGACCCGCCCCGGCCGCTTTGACCGCCGTGTGCCCGTGGAACTGCCCGACCTGAAAGGCCGCGAAAGCATCCTGCGCCTGCACGCCCAAAAGGTCAAGGTCGGCCCCGACTGCGACTTTGCCGTGGTTGCCCGCATGACCCCCGGTGCTTCCGGTGCCGAGCTGGCCAATATCATCAACGAAGCTGCCCTTGGCGCTGTGCGCCACCACCGCATGGCCGTTACCCAGTACGACCTGCAGGAAGCCGTGGATACCATCCTGGCCGGTGCCCAGAAGAAGAATAAGATTCTGAGCGACAAAGAGAAGTGCATCGTGGCCTACCACGAAGTTGGCCACGCCATGGTTGCCGCGCTGCAAAGCCACTCTGCCCCCGTGCAGAAGATCACCATTGTGCCGCGCACGTCCGGCGCGCTGGGCTTTACCATGCAGGTGGAGGACGGCGACCATACCCTGATGACCAAGGAAGAGATCCTGGCCAAAATTGCCACCATGACCGGCGGCCGCGCCGCTGAAGAAGTGGTGTTCAACTCCATCACCACCGGCGCATCCAACGATATTGAACAGGCCACCAAGATGGCCCGCGCCATGATCACCCGTTACGGCATGACCGACGACTTTGACATGGTTGCCCTGGAGACTGTCAACAACGCCTACCTGGGCGGCGATGCCAGCCTGGCCTGCAGCGAGCGCACGGCCGCCACCGTGGATGATAAAGTTGTGGAAGTTGTCAAGCAGCAGCACGAAAAAGCCAAGCAGATGCTGATTGAAAACCGTGGCAAGCTGGACGAAATCGCCAAGTACCTGTACGAGAAAGAAACCATTACCGGCGAAGAGTTCATGCGCATCCTGACCGCTGTTCCCCAGCTGCCCACCGGCACTGCGGAACCCGCAGAACAGTAAACTTCCCGCTCTGTACGTTTTCTTTGTAAAATGACAGCACCCCCGCCCTATGCGGTTCATTTACCGCACGGGCGGGGGTGTTTTGGTGTCATTCCCCATTTGCAGGGGCCGCTGCTCACCTCTTTCCGAAAAACGCAGTCATGACCCCCGGCCAAGCCGGGGGCTTGAGAAAGCCCTAGAAGGGCACATTA
>CAVFVI010000057.1:0-14240 GCA_963626055.1 Acutalibacteraceae bacterium | reverse complement strand
CTTTTTTACTCTCCCCAGCAGAGCTGGGGGTTGTCATTTTGCTAAAGCTGCCCAATAAAAATGCTGCCTTTCCCCACATCAGGGAAAGGCAGCATTCTTCTTTATCCGTTCAGATCTTCGCCGTTGCTGGCAATCACATTTTTATACCATCCAAAGGACTTTTTCCTGTACCGTGCCCCCGTTCCGGTGCCGTCATCGTTGCGGTCCACATAGATGAACCCATACCGCTTGCGCAGCTCGCCGGTCGTGAAAGACACCACATCAATGCACCCCCACGGCGTGTACCCCATCACATCAACACCGTCCAGTTCAACGGCCTTCTTCATCTCGGTAATGTGCGCTTTCAGGTAATCAATGCGGTAGCTGTCGTCAACGGTGTGGTCTGGTTTCAGCTCATCCAGCGCGCCAAAGCCATTCTCTACAATAAAGATGGGCAGCTCATACCGCTCATACAGGGCGTTCAGGCTGTACCGCAGGCCCACCGGGTCGATCTGCCAGCCCCAGGCAGATGCCTTGACGTACGGATTCGGCACCGTGTGGGCGTTGCCGCCGGAAAGCCCCGCATTCTCAGCTTCCACATCGCTGCGCACACAGTTGGACATATAGTAGCTGATGCCGATATAGTCCACCTTGCCATTGGCCAAAATTTCCTCATCGCCGGGCAGCATGTCGGGGGCCGTTCCCTCCCGCACCCACTCCTTGCGGGCATAGGCGGGGTAATGGCCACGGCAGTGTACATCACTGTAATAATACCGCTCGTGCATAGATTCCTGCGCCATCATCACATCGTCCGGGTTGCAGGAATAGGGGTAAAACGGCACAAACGCGCACATGCAGCCGATCTTGAACTTCGGGTTGATTTCATGCCCCTTGGCCACAACCAGCGCCGAAGCCACCAGCTCATGATGCACAGCCTGGTACAGCGCCTTTTTCGGGTCATTGAAGGTCGAATACAACACGCCGGAATTCGTCCAGCCGAAAATGTCGTTGGAGGTATTGGACTGGTTGTTGATCTCGTTGAACGTCATCCAGTACTTGACCTTATCTTTGTAGCGCTCCATCACAGTGGTTGCGTAGCGCACAAAAAAGTCCACCAGTTTGCGGTTTACCCAGCCGCCGTATTCTTTCGCCAGGGCATAAGGCATCTCAAAATGGCTTAGCGTGATAACCGGTTCAATGCCGTATTTCAGCAGTTCGTCAAACAGTTCATCATAGAACCGCAGCCCCGCCTCATTGGGCTGCGCCTCATCACCGCGCGGAAAAATGCGGCTCCACGAAATCGATGTGCGGAAGCACTTAAAGCCCAGCTCAGCAAAAAGCTTGATATCCTGCTTGTAGGTGTGGTAAAAGTCAATGCCCGTATGGTTGGGGTAATGCTCGCCGGGCTGCACGCCGTCGGTAATGCGGCGGGGCACCCCCACTGCGCCGCCAGTCATCACATCGCTGACGCTCGGCCCGCGCCCGTCTACATTCCATGCGCCTTCCAGCTGATGCGCCGCTACCGCACCGCCCCAAAGGAAATTTTCAGGAAGCATTGTGCACCCCTCCGTATCAAATTACTTGTCTGCCTTTTTCACTTCCGGCTCGTCACAGCCGATGATCTGCACCAGCACGATGGTAATGATGATCGTTGCCAAAACGCCGATCATCATGCCGGTAAAGGAATTCGGGTTTGCATCGCTGATGGCATTGACCGTCGTCAGCAGACCGGGCAGGCCTGCATAGACATAGTACTTGGTATTGAAGAAGCTGATGATCAGCGCGCCCACTGCGCCGCCGATGCAGCCAGCCACAAAGGGCTTTTTCAGGCGCAGGGTAACACCGTAGATCGCAGGTTCGGTGATACCAAAGATACCGGTCAGGCCAGCGGACAGCGCAACGTTCTTCATGTCCTTCTTCTTGGTCTTGATCATAACACCGAAGCAGGCGGCAGCCTGGGCAATTACAGCACAGGTCTGGAAAGCCTGGAACGAGTCACAGCCATACTTTGCAAAGTTGGCAACGTTCATCGGGGTAACGCCCCAATGAACACCAAAGATGACGAAGACCTGCCAGATACCGCCGACCAGCACTGCCGCCAATGCGGGCACATTGTTGGCCAGGAAGTTGTAACCGTTGGCAATGCCCATAGCAACCGCATCGGAAACGGGGCCGATGACCAGGATGGTCAAAGGCACCATGATGATGGCGCTGATAAACGGCACCGCCAGTGCCTTGGCAATATCAGGAATATACTTGTTCAGGAAGCGTTCCAGATAGCTGAGCACCAGAACCAGGAACAGCGGGGCAGCACGCTGGAGGTGTAGGTGGTCTGTGCCATCGGCAGCCCCAGGAATTTAACAGCCTCACCGTTGGCAATGCGGCTGGCAATGGCGGCCCAGTCGGGGTTGCACAGCGCCATGCAGCACCACATGGCAATGAAAGTGTTGCACTTGAAATGCTTGGAAGCCGTCACCGCGATCATGATTGGCATAAAGGTGAATGGCGTCCAGCTGATGAAACTGAGCACGGAGTAGGTTCCCGTTTCGGCAAAGGCCGGAGCGAAGTGCGTGATGATGATCAGCATGCCCTGCACGAGGCCTGCAGCCGCCAAAATGTAAATGAACGGTGCAAACACAGCGGACATGGCCGCGATGATGCGGTTGAAGAGATTCTGTTTTGCTTCAACCTGCCCGCCGGTGACGGAATCATCCAGCATTTTGGCCATTTCCTCATAAACATCCTTGGCGTGGGTGCCAATAACGATCTGATACTGGCCGCCGTTCTCCATAACCTTGATAACGGCAGGCATTTCCGAGATTTTCTGGGTAACCTCTGCCGAGGGGGATTCTTTCAAGACAAGGCGCAGGCGCGTGGCACAGTTGGCCGCGCTCAAAATGTTGTCGGGGCCGACAGCTTCCCGAATGTCCGCCGCAAGTTTGGCGTAATCGCGGATTTTTGTAGCCATAGTGATTTCTCCTTACTCAATCATTTTTAACGGAGTTTGTAGAGGTGTACTCCGTTCCCTGCGCGCTTTTGGGAACTGACTACAGTATAGCTGGAAAATAACACTTTGTCAGCAGTTTTTGGGCGTAAAAAAACAGGTCACTCTGCAAAGTAACCTGTTTTTATCTGGTAACATCCTGTTTTTTGTTCAGTATGACCTGCATCACTCGTTCAGGCGGTTGTGTACCCGCCGTGCCAAGGATTCCAGCAGATAGACTGCGGATATTTGCGACGTCAAATCGTAGTTTTCCGGGGCGCTCCGCCGCATCGTCGTGTAATACGCCAACGTCAGGTCACACACCTGCGCCAGCGTGCAGTTGTCCGCAGCCGTAATGGCGATCAGCACACAGCCGCGCTGCCGCAGATCGTGGGCCAGCTTCAGCACCTCCGGCGGTTCGCCGGAAACGGAAAAAATCAGCGCCGCCGCGTTGGAACAATCTGTCAGCGTGATGGGGTAAAACGGGTCTGATACGCTCAGCGCAAATTTTCCCAGATTGGAAAAATACCGTGCACCGTAGCTGGCAATGCTGCCGGAATTTCCAATGCCCACCATAAAAATGCGCTCCATGCGGGCAACGATCGCAGCGGCTTCTTCCAGCTTTTCCTGATACGCGGGTGTACCCACCCGCCAGAAAAACGTCTGCAGCTCGTTCAAAGAGTCCGGGATATCCTTATCCCTCGTGTTCGTACCGTCCTCTTCTTTCAGCTTCCACTTAAACTGTGAGAAGCCCTCACACCCCATTTTCTTGCAGAAATGCAGCACGGTGGTGGTGGATACATGCGCTTCGGCAGCAATTTCCCGAATGCGCATGTACGGCACCGCGGACCGGTGCTCCATAACGTACTGGTAGACGAGCATTTCCAGCTCATTCAACGTTTTTAGCTCCTGTGCGCTGAACATTTCGTCTCCCCCTCTGGCATCTTTACCATAAAGGTATCATCCCCCGCCCAAATTGTCAACCTGCAATATCCGCGGCCGGCTCAAAGGTAAAATTCCATCGCCACGCCATTGCTCGTTGTCAGAATCTCATGATGCATCCATTTTCCCTCTTGCAGGTTCCAATGCCCGTCATCAGCCCGTATACGCGCATTTCTCTACATACAACCTTAAACCTTTGCCGTTGCCTTTTCCCTACTCGTAGGGAACGGTCTTGACCGTTCCGAAACCTGCAAACAACATCTCGCAAGAAGGGAATAAACCTCCCCCTTCGCGCGGTAGGGCGGCCAGCCCTCTGGCGCCGCAGCCTGCCATAGCGCGCATGAAAAATCCGCAACATACCATGCCCCATCCGTAGGGCGGGGTGCCCCCACCCCGCCGCCAACCTAAATCCCTCCGCTATCTCAAAAATTTCGCAACGAACTTAAAACAAATCTATCATTATCAATCAGCGCTGCAAGCCATCCCTGCCGTAAACTTTCCGGCAACTTGTGCATCCTATTCCAGGCTCCACTCATCCCCCACCGCCGCGCCTTTTCACGCCCGCCACGCTCCGGGGACTCTCCCGCGGGCTAAGGAACGCCGCACTGTGGCGTTCCTTACGGCACTAACGTGCCGCCGCCCTGTTCGAGTATCCCCGACGGTGCACCAGATTGAGCCTTCTGCAAAAAGAGCAATAAAAAACGCCCTACACTTTCGTGTAAGGCATACTCTGGTGCACCATCAGTGGGCGCGTTAAGAAAATGCCCCAGTGGGGCATTTTTAGCGACCAGTCCCCGCGAGACGAACACGAGCGCTTGCGCGAAGTGCGAGTCCGTCCCGAAGGGAATGGTGCAACCAAAAAGCCGCAACATTTGTTGCGGCTTTTTCTGGTGCACCATCGGGGACTCTCCCGCGCTCTAAAAACGCCCCACTGGGGCGTTTTTGCCCGCCGGACCGGCGGCGGGCCCGAGCTGTTCTCGTCACCCGACGGTGCACCAGGCAGTGCCTTCTTGAAAAAGAGCAATAAAAAAATGCCCTACACTTTCGTGTAAGGCATTCTTTGGTGCACCATGTGGGAGCAGACCCGAACACTTTTGTGTATCCGGGCGGCATCGGCATCACACGGCTGCTCACCCGGAAGTGATGCTGTTGTTCCTCCGCGCGAGGATAAAAGAGGGGTGTTGAAATATCAAGGGGCTTTTGCGGCATATCCTCGCTTTGCAAACTGGGCTGCGGTATTCCACAGTCCCCTTGACATTTCCCCATCCCTCTTTTGGGGGCTAATCGCGGAACAACCCACATCTCCTTATCCCGATGGGATAACATGAGTTGAGATTGATAAAAGCGAGGACAGCAGGCGGCTACACACCACACAGCAAAGGAGCGGAGAACACGACAGACAAGGCAGCCAATGCTGGTGCAATACAGAGGAAACTCCGGGAGCGATTCAGCACCCGGAGCTTTTTGATGTTAACCTTTCAAAAAGATTATTTGAATTGTGTTGCAGATACCTTTTGTTGGTAGAGCTTCATAAGCTCGGCAACACAGGCACTTTCGCTGGTTCTGGCAGCAGTTCCTTTTGTAAATCCATAAGCGTCCATAACAGTGCGGTCATTGTCTTGATGGGCTTTGCGGAGTTCTTTTGGCATAAAGTTTTCATCGTATAAATCCGCTAAACTCCAATCGGGATAAAGAGCACGCGCATCGAGAATAGCTTTTGCGGTACTTTCAATTTTCTGCACTTGTGTATCAGTAGAGTTAGGCCACGGAAAATTATTGTAGACAACATTGACGGAATATCTGTAGTCACTTTTAATTCTTCCACAAACAGTTTTGACCCATGCATTGTGTGCGTTTGACATTAAAATGCCAAAATGATATAACGTAGCATTAGGCATTAGCAAATTTGCGTCACCGCAGATAATATCAGGAGATACAAAGCCCATTGGAATATACTTTCGATTCTGTGAGGAATGACGTGGAATGATAATATAAGTAGTTGTTGGCTGCCTTATTTCGCCAAAGAGAGCAGGCACGGCGGCGAGTTTTTTCGTTGCCTCCCGATTACTTTTAAGCCGTAACTGTTTTACATTTTCAACTGCTTCAACAATAGGTGGAATCTTTTTTATCAAATTAGGGTGTACATCTTTTAGCCAAAGGCACCAACGAGTTTTATTATTTATAAATTCACTGGCACCAACGAACTTCTTAAACAGGGGCTTTGCATCGGGATATTGTTCAATTATACTTTGATAGTCTTCATTTGAGTAATCGCTCAAGAAACCTCCATCATTTGGCATGTTTCCAAAAACAACAGGGGGCATACTCCATAGGGGTTTCTTTCGACTCTCAACAAATACGTTTGGTGCATCAACAAGATAGGCGCATATATTGTTTACAGTTTTATATGTGTTGTCAGTGTATATACGCTTAGAAGAAGTTGTACTGCCAGAGCTAAATCCAATGATAACACAATGAACATGCGCTTTAATTTTTGCTTCACTATCCCAACGGAATGTGCGATAAGCAAAATCAATATGAACCCCCGCAGAAAAAAGTGGTTCCCAAAGATTAGCAACGCTTTCACCTTGCGATACGGAATTTGTGGAAACAAGGGCGGAATGAATAGCAGTGCCTTTCATCAGGTCAGAAGCCTTTTTATACCAACAGCAAACATAGTCTAAATTTCCTACATTCTTCCAGCCTGGGAAAATAGCAGCAACATCGTCTTTTTGAGACTTGTCCATAAGCCGTGCCCCAATAAATGGCGGATTCCCCATAATATAATTCAGCTTGCTTTTGGAAACCACGCTCTCCCAATCCACCCGCAGGGCGTTGCCCTCTACAATATAGGCGTTCGTTTTCAGCGGCAGAAATTCCAGCGGCACGAGCAGAATTTTCTCCGTCTCTTTCATCATCTGGCTTTCCGCAATCCAGAGCGCGGTTTTTGCAACTGTCACGGCAAAGTCGTTGATTTCGATACCGTAAAACTGGCTGATGGAAACCTGTATCGGGCTTTCACTGGCGGAATACATCGTAACCTGACCGTGGGAAAGTTCCACCAAAATCTTGTTTTCCAAGCGGCGTCAGCTCAAATAGGTTTCGGTCAAAAAGTTGCCGCTACCGCAGGCCGGGTCTAAGAACGCGAGCGATGCCAGCTTGCGCTGAAAGGCTCGCAGTTTGGTATTCTTCGTACGCTCCACCGAAATGGTGCAAATTTCGTCAAGTTCGCGCTTTAGTTCGTCCAAGAACAGCGGGTCAATGACCTTGTGGATATTCTCGATGCTGGTATAGTGCATACCACCGCTGCGGCGCGTTTCCGGGTTCAGAGTGCTTTCAAAGACAGCACCGAAAATCGTGGGGCTGATTTCAGACCAGTCAAAATTTTCGCTGGCTTTTACCAGCAGCAAATCTCGGATTTCGTCAGTAAAGGGCGGTATCTCAATATCTTCATCGGAGAACAACCCGCCGTTGACGTAAGGGAACGCCGCCAAATCCGGGTTGTCATCTTTCAAATAAGGGTCGCGGTCTTGCGGCTTGGTATCCAGCACGCGGAACAGGTCAATCAGAGCTTTGCGCAGCTCCCGCGTGTTAAACGCCGCAAGGTAGTCATGGAACATACCGCGATGCCCAAAAATCCCGGCATCTTCGGCGTACAGGCAAAATACCAGACGAACGCACAGCTTGTTCAGGCTTTTCAAGGAGTGTTCCGCTTCTGGATTGGCATATTTCTTGTAAAAGGCATCATACAGCAAGCCTACGATTTCGCCCGCTGCAATGGAGACTTCCATTTCCCGCTTGAGGTGTTCGTTTCCGGCATCAACAAGGAATTGAAGCCGATAGTATTCTTTTTCCAGATTGGCAAGTTCGATGATTTCAGGCTCACCGCGCGGGCGCTCCATATCATATACATAGAACGTGCTGAAATTGCAGGTTACCACCCAGCGCGGATGCTGTGATACGGGCAATTCCAAAATATACCGCTTTGCCTGCTCAAAAGGTGTCAGCAGCGCCCCGTCTGATTGCTTGATGGGCTTGTTCAAATCTTTGCCCAGCCCTTTTTGTTCAATCAGAACATGGGTAGCTGGAATTGTTCCATCAATGAAGCTGGTGTGGTCAAGGTGAACTTGCTCCTCAAACTGAATGAATTGCTCCGGGTGTTCGACCCCGTACACATCACGAAGCAGTGATAGCCAGAAAGGTTGACTTTCGCCTTTTTCGTAGCCCTTATCTTTCCAGTAGGCGGCAAAGTTTTTTGCGGCCTGTTGCTGTTGCGCAGCGGTCATAGCAGTCACCTCATAGCACCATGTTTTTATCATTATCATAACATAAACCCCTGTTTACGGCAATTGTGTTTTACAAAAATAAGAGGGTAGGCACTGATTAGAGCCTACCCTTTGATGTTAACATTTCAGAATTACTTCAAAACGACATCATCGTTGAAATAGTACGCTTGAAACACCGTACCATCTTCCATAATGAACCGTCCCTGTGCATCGTGCGGAATCTGCTCGGCTGCCCGTCCGTCCCCGATGATGATAGTAGACAGCGTAGTATCTGCACGGCCACAGATGCGAATGTTCATATTGTTCTTAATCTGTCCCGGCAAGATGTTCGCATCAGGGCGCTGGGTTGCAAGAATCAGATGGATACCAAAGGCACGGCCTTGACGGGCGATCAGCTCAAGACGTGCTTCAATCTGTGCCAGCAGTTCTTTACGCTCTTTATCCGCCCCCGTTCTATCGAGCAGTTCTGCCACCTCGTCACAAGCAAAGACAATACGCTGCATATAGTCCCCCGCCTTTTCGCGGTACTCGGTGATGTTGGCAGCTTCAACTTTCTTGAAAAGTTGTTTGCGTTCTTCCAAGGTTTCTGCCAGCCGATTCAGGAGTGCAAGGAGCTTTTTCTCATCGGTAACCAAGTAAACGAATTCCTTCCAACCGCACGAAAAGTCAACGCCACCCTTGAAATCTGCCACGTATACAACATCTGCCTGCTGGATTGCCTGCCAGAGCATGCACTTCATCAAGATGCTCTTGCCACTGCCGGTATTACCACCAATCAGAATGTGCGGGGTCTTGTCAATATCAACAATCACATCACCCGTCAGGCCACGGCCAAGGATTAGCTGATTATCCTCGTTGCGGAGAATATAGCGGTCATGCCATTCAGCGGTTTCAAAAGCGTGTTCGGGTGGTACGCAGCAAAGGTTTATTGTCCGGCGGTCATCGCCCTCTTTAACGCTGGCAATTAGCATATTAAGGGCGCTTTCAAGTTCGAGCTGCTTATCAATCCAAAGTGAAACGGGGAAACCCGTACAGTGGTACGTATAGGTGACAATATTGCCCTGCTGCTCTTTTTGGATTAAGTAAGGGGCTTCTCCCGCACTGTTGGTAAATCCAATGCGGGCAAAATTGTGCTGCATTTCCAACGCCCCCGGAACATAGCCAACGATAGCAGCACTAATGGCAATCCAGCATATATAAGTAACTGCCGCAGGAATCGTCATAATGCTACCGAGAACAGAGGGAAAACGATACGGCCAGTAGATTGCCATACACAGTACGGTACCCAGCAGCAGAAGTGCAAGCATGCCATAGAGCTTGCGGGGGTAGGTGGTTGCATTGTGCAGCCCTGCCTTTACGGTGTGGCAGAAGTTGTGCAAGTTGGTGCGAGAACTCAACTCATTATTGTTAAGATTTGTCATGGTTAGTCTCCTTTTCAGGTTCAACATGAGGGGGCAGAAGATAACGCTGTTCCCACTCCCCCGTTGTGGGATTCAGCACATAGTCGGTTCCAAGGTCGGCAAGGTCAAGATAGCGGCGAGAATGTGTAAAATAGCTTATCAATATAGATGGAATATATCCTTTGCCGCATTTACACATTTCCGCAAACCGCAGCGGAGAAATAATAATGATATTGGTGTAGCAGGCAACAGCGTCAGAAAATCTTGCAGGCAATGTGCAGTAAGTGCCACTCAACAGCCGCCGAATGTCGAACCATGAGAATTGACCCGTATAATCCGTCAGCACAACCGTCTTTTCCGCGCAGTAGCTATCCCAAGGGTGTGTGTAATCACTTACAACGTATGTATCCGGTGTATGAGCAAACAGCCTGTAGGTTTCCTTGGGTGGAAAATTGGCTTCCACGTAAATGCAATTCAGTTCACGATAAATCGGGCGGTACTTTTGGCTCATCATCGCAAACCGAATCTTGCGGAGTTCAGCTGAACGATTCCATACGGTAGGGAACATCGTCACAATTTCAGCATCGCTTTTTCCTGACCGGATAGCTTGTAGCACATCTTCACTCAATGTCTTTGATGATTGAGTATCAGCAGATTTCCGTCTTCCGTCTGGAATAATGCCCCATTCCCAGAAGTTGGCTTTATCAGTTGGCAACTTTTCATTGAACTTTTCTGGATACTTTTTATACCATGCTCCAGGGGGGTCCTTTAACATGTACTGCCTGACTGATAAAATATTAGCCTTGCAATCTTGCAGTGCCGCCATGGGAAATATCTTTTGAAGATGTCCGCCATGTGTTTGCGGTGGGTAGTAAACCGCTATGTGTCCATGTGGCGTATGCTTACCATTTTCATCAACCGTTAGGCTTTGTTCCATTATACTCGACACATAAGTAACTGCCCCTGACTCAATGTCATCTTTGAGTCTTTCAAGAATCTCTTTCTGCTCAAGCGAGATGCCATGATTCTGTGGATTATTGATTGTGAGCAACCACAAACGCGCTTTCTTACCCAAAATGGAAGTTTTCCGCTTCCCTTTTACGCTGTCTGACGTAACGACTTCCGTTTCATTAGCCTTGCCGTCAAAGTCTGCTGCTTTAGCCATTGCCATCACCACCTTATATCTCAATGCGTTGCTTGTTATCTCAATAACTTGCCGCTTTCATTGAGATATAATTTTTGCCTATTCTACGTTGTATTTCTGCGCTGTCTCAATGACCCAATGGTCGCTCTAAGGTAATATTCCCCGCCCATCCGGCGTGGGCCCGGTCGAGCGACCCAAAGGGTAAAAAAGTAAGGCGGCGGCAGGGTGAGACGCTTTAGGGCATCCCGCCCTTGCCACCGCCCAGCGATTAACCACCGATAACGGTTACACCCTCAGCCATTGCTTTAAGGTTGACAGCGTCAATACCGCGCTGACCTTTTACAAAGCTGGGATAAATACCGAGCTGAATGTTGGTAAATCTCACCAGATGGTCATAGGCATCTTCGCCCAACAGCTGCTTGCCCGGAATCTTGACATCAAGGCGCTCACCCTGAAAGCCGGAACAAGTCACCGTGTAAGTGTAGCCCAGAACAGTGTCGGTGCGATTGCCGTCAATGTACTCGTTGTAGGGGCGAATACCGCACAGGCGGAGACGCTCACCGAGGGTCGCAGGAGATACAATCACCTGCTTGATGGTCGCATTGTTCAAACGCATCTTGCTTTTCCTCCTTTCTGGCCGCTGCATCACAATCCGAAGACTGCTTGCGTTGGTCGTCTATGTACGCTGCAATATCGCGGTACATCAGACAGGCAATACGGACGGTCAATATCAAATTTTGACATCTTGAAGTCCATACTGTCCTCTTGACATTAGCGAAGTCGTAGCGTATCATAATGATACATTCAATCATTTCATTTGATTGTATCACTACAATTAGTATATCAGTATTTACTTGTTTCCGCGATAGCTAAACCATACACGCAAATTTTCGCAAAATCAGTTGTCGTATATTCAGGAGGAATTATGAACATTACATTTTGTGATGGGATGCTTTTACAAGTATCTTTATCTGATAACACTGCCACCATGATTTCAAAGCAAGAAGTCGGAAACGAAATCATGAATTTCTATAATCATTTTTCACTGTACAAAGCCTTTCCTGATGGCCAGCTTCTGAATTTGTACCCTGATTCTGATTCTGATTCCGACGCTGACAAAGCTACCGCCGATAAATACGCCATTAAAATCATAAATAGTTATCCATTAACAAAAAAATTCTATTCAGATTCGCTTGATGCCAGCCTTGCTTTGTATAGCAAGGAAGATGCTATCCATCGTTCCGTGATTTTTCTTTGCAACTGCATTCAGAATACTTTTTCCAATTTAGATGCAGCCCTTTCAGAACATCCAGATACAGGTAGCTCTAACTCTGAACGCTTCAACAAGGCCATTTATATGTTCACTCATGAAGACCTTGAAGACGTCAAAACGGTTTTCAAGTCAAATCCGTATCCAGCCACTTTCGTTCTTTTGGACAGCAAAATCATCCAAGTATACACAGTACAATCTTTGGTTGAATATCTTTCACTTGATTTCTTCTACACCTACTTTTCATCGGATTCCATCAAACAGATTGCCGTCTGCCCTTGCTGTAAAAAGGCATTCCGCATGAGCCAGCGTAACAAACTCTATTGCAGCAAGTCATGCAAGGATAAAAGCATCAAAGCAAACAACAACAGAAGCCCCTACTACTCTAAGTTCCGCTACTTGCAGCAATACCATAATAGACAGCTTAATGAACTTCGCTCACAAAAGACAGATTCATCGCCACAAGTGCAAAGATTGCAAGGTATTTATGACACTTGGAACGAATGGGCACGCTCGGAATATGAGCAGGCAACCCATGCTTACAATCTTGCGCAACAAAAAAAGTTTGAGTTTATCATCAATGTGAGCGCATACCGCCAAGCACAAGCAAATAATAGCTTTCCAGATTTTGAGACAGAATCCGACGAAGAATTTGGTGAACGCCTAAAAGCAAAATGGAAAGAACTCAAAAGAGGTGTAAATTGACAATGGAATCAAAACGCGCCGTTATTTACGCCCGGTATTCGAGCAGCCGCCAGCGAGAAGAAAGCATTGAACGCCAAATTGAAATTTGTACTGCCTATGCCGAAAAGCATGACATGCTTATTGTCGGCTCATACATGGACAGAAAGAAAACAGGGAAAACCGATAATCGGCCCGATTTTCAGCGTATGATTTATGAAAGCAGCAAGCACTTATTTGATATTGTTCTGGTCTGGCGTTTTGACCGCTTTGCCCGAAACTTAGACGACCACGGCGCATACGAGCGCTTGCTTCATCAAAATAATGTCGAGCTAATTTCTGCAACCGAGGAAATCCCAGATGGAAGCCACCGCGCCATTATAAAAGGCGTTATCCTTGGCGGCAACGAGGCTTATTCCGCCGAACTGGCAGCAAAAGTATCAGACGGAATGCACCGTGCAGCTATGCAGGGGCAGACTTCTGGCGGGCCGCGTGTTTTTGGTTATCGCGTTGTAGATAAGCACTATGTTCTCGATGAGGGCGAAGCACAGATTGTCCGTCAAATCTTTAATTCTTACGACCAAGGAAAATCCATGACCGAAATCGTAAATCAACTCAACGCACAAGGCGCCGTCAATGCTGCCGGAAAGCCGTTTATTATTTCTGTCATGCGCCGCATACTGACCAATAAAATGTATATCGGTATCCGTCTATACAAAGGGGAAGATATCGGCATTCGTGTTCCCGCTATCATTGATAAGGAACTTTTTGACCGCGTACAAATCCAAGTTGGAAAGAACAAATGCGCCCCCGCAAGAAACAAGCCGCTAAACGACCAGTATCTACTTACAACCAAACTGTTCTGTGCGCAATGTGGCAGCACCATGTCCGGTATCTCCGGCATTTCCAAAAATGGCAGCAAGTATCAATATTATTCCTGCACCAACCGTTCTAATAAAAATGGCTGCACAAAGCACTACATCGGCAAAGAAGTCCTTGAAACCGCTGTTGTCGATACCGTTAAAAAGGTGCTGCTGGCAAACAATATTCCCGAACTGGCGAAAGCCGTTGTCAAATGCTGCAACGATGCACAGGATAACGGCAACTTGCTGAAACTTGAAAGCGAACTGCGCGAAGTGAACAAAGGTATCAATAATCTGCTTGACCTCATTGAAGCCGGGCGCAACTCGCAGGCAATGGCAGACCGCCTTGAACAGCGTGAACAGCAAAAAAAACTGTTGGAGCAAAACATCGCAAAAGAAAAAGTCCTCCATCGGATACCGACAGAGGACGAAGTAATTTTCTTTTTCAACAACTTTATTCAGGGCAACATTGATAGTCTGGAGTACAACCGTTATCTGATTGATATTCTGGTAAATAGCATCTATCTTTCCGATGAAGAAGACGGCACACAAAAAATGACCGTCCTGCTAAATACGCAGAACGGTCAAGAAACTGTTACATTAAACGACCTTACACAGTGTTCGTCTAATGTTCATATGGTGCACCATCGGGGACTCGAACCCAGGACCCACTGATTAAGAGTCAGTTGCTC
>CAVFVI010000056.1:0-15828 GCA_963626055.1 Acutalibacteraceae bacterium | reverse complement strand
CATTGCCCTTGTAAAAAGCACCGTGGAAAATTGGGACGAATACGATACCGTTTTTATCGGCTACCCGATTTGGTGGGGTATTGCCGCTTGGCCGGTTGACGGATTTATCGAAGCAAATGATTTTACAGGAAAGACCGTGATTCCGTTTGCAACATCGGCCAGTTCCGGCTTGGGCGAAAGCGGAGAACTGCTCTCTGAAATGGCAGGCACAGGCGATTGGCAGGAAGGCCAGCGCTTCTCTTCCGGTGCCGACGAAAGCGATGTAACGGCTTGGGTAGAAAGCCTTGAAAGATAACGCTATGAGAGAAAGCGACATCGTACTGCGCTGGATATGGAGATGATGAAAATGAGATGCAGGCGAACCGTTAAAATGATCATTGATATTGCGATGTATCTGATTTTTGTCGCTCTTATGCAGGAGCATTTATGGTCGGACGGATTACACGAATGGCTGGGTATTACGCTGTTTGCCTTGTTTATTGCCCATACTGTCTTGAATTTCCGTTGGTATCAATCCCTTTTCAAAGGC
Organism: Acutalibacteraceae bacterium; assembly: GCA_963626055.1. Taxonomy (GTDB): domain Bacteria; phylum Bacillota; class Clostridia; order Oscillospirales; family Ruminococcaceae; genus Gemmiger. The sequence goes on along the minus strand of CAVFVI010000056.1, from coordinate 15,299 downwards.
AGATATACAGCGCCGAGAATCACATTGGCAACAATCAATCTTGCCCTGCTTGCCGCCATGCTGTGCTGTATAGTGAGTTCGGTATTGGTTTCGGGAAAGGTTTTTGCTTTTCTGAATTTGGGCGGAGCAAGATTCGGCAGAACGCTTCACCTTGTATCGACTGCGTGGGCATTTGTCTTGATGAGCCTGCATATGGGACTTCATTTAACCCCTTTGATAAACAAACTCAAAAAGAACAGCGGGCTTCTGCGGGCAGGTCAAATCCTTGCCGTTTTGTCGGCGGCATACGGTGCTACAGTGTTTATCGGCAGAGCCTTTTACGAGGAACTGTTCTACCTCACCGAGTTTAAGTTTTTTGATACCGATAAATCGGCGGGTTTATACTTTTTTGAAACGGTCGCAATGTCCTTTCCCTTTGCTTTTATCGCTTATTATGGGAGAAATGGCTGACCAAGCTTGGCTACAAAAACTAAACAAGGAGAATTTGAACAATGAAAAATATACTTATCTTATCCGGCAGCCCCCGTAAAGGCGGCAATTCCGATTTGCTCTGCGATGAATTTATGCGGGGCGCAAAAGAAGCGGGAAACAATGTAACTAAAATCAATGTGGCAAGCAAAAAGATTGCCCCTTGCCATGCCTGCTATTTCTGCCGTGAACACAGCGGCGAGTGCGCCTATAAAGACGATATGGCTGAAATTCTGCAAGCGATGATTGACGCTGATGTGCTTGTGCTTGCAAGCCCCGTTTATTTCTATTCCATTGACGCACAACTGAAAGCGGTCATCGACCGCACGGTTGCCCGCTGGCTGGAAGTCAAGAACAAGGAGTTTTACTACATCGTCACCATGGCAGACGAAGCCCATTCGTCCGCTGATACCACACTGGCTTGCTTCCGAGGCTATGCCGACTGCGTGGAAGGTGCAGTAGAAAAGGGTGTTATCATCGGCAGCGGCGTCTATGAGCCGGACAAGGTGAAAAATACCCCTGCTATGAAGCAGGCCTATGAAATGGGAAAGAATGTGTAAAGGAGCATTGCGCTGAGCGTTTTATTTAAGTTAATACAATAATACGATCTCACACAATAGCGGCAAAGTTTCATTGCGAACTTTGCCGTTTTTCTTTTTGCCCAAAATTGTGAAATTTTCAAAACTGTATTCCAAAACGGTCCTGCGGATTCCTATTAGTGTAGGGGCTTTTAAAATCTTTCGTAAAACGGCTTTCCTATAGTTCTATAAGTGGGAAATAAACAAAATCTATATTCTAAAATTAGGCAGTTCAACAAAATTAGAAAATCTGTATGCCAAACACCCATTTTGGATTGTTATAGGTAGAGGGGAACGTTGGAAAAATGAATTTTCTTTGAATTTTCAAAAGACCCGGTTTAAAAACACCCCTTAAAGTTTGTATAGGGTATAGGGACTACTTTTCAAAAAACAGCCCTACCGGTATTTTTGAAAGCCCTCGACTTCTTGCAAACATTGTACCTTGATAACAGCATGATCGGCTGCAAGCCACTATGCTTTTTCGGAGAAGTGCCGCCATGATATGAGCGCACCAAGAAGAAGCCATACGCCGGAGGAGATCGGGCAGGGACAGCTTGCAGGCAGACCGACACCGAAGAAGGACCGGGCAAGCTGGCAGAGAGGACTTTGCAAAGTCTTGTCTGTCAGGTTGTTCGGCGCAAGAGTGCAGAGATCGCAGATCTTTGCGCGGGTCAAGGGCGGCAGCCTTGCCCAGTGGATGTGATGCTCTGCGTCATATCCTACTGGGTATTATCTGGCGCATAGCAGGCGGCAGATTTGCAGCTTCGCTGCACCGCGTCGTCCCTATCCCGCGCACGGCGTCCTCTGCGTAACCATAGAAAGGAGAGATGGTCGCTGAAACTGACCCGACACAATGGCCGAGCCGGAAAGCACGGCACTTATAATCCGAAGCACAATGACCGCAGTTTTGAAATCACCAACAGCGAGCATATCGACCCAGAGCGTGTCCAGCAAAACATCTATTGGGATTGTTATAACGGCATCCGTTCTGCCCTGCAGCCCAAAGATGCGGATAGTCTGGCCGACACCTTTGAAGAAGTCGAAAAGCTCTATTACAAACTGCATTACACCAACTTCACCGAAAAGCAGAATGAGCGCAACGCCAGAATCCGGCACACGGAACGAAATCGCTCTACTGAAGATTTGCTTGCCAGCAAGAAAACCTGCCCTGAAGAAAGCATCTATCAGCTTGGAACATTGGAAAGCCACGCTTCCCCGAAAGAGCTTTTTCAAATCGCCACAGAATTTATGGATGAGTTCCACGAGCGTTTTGGCAAGCACGTTCACATTCTGGATTGGGCCTTGCATCTGGATGAGGGAACGCCACACATCCATGAACGCCATGTATTCGACTGTGAGAACCAATACAGTGAGATTGCTCCACAGCAGGAAAAGGCATTGGAAGCACTTGGCTTTGAACTACCAAAGCCGGACAAGCCCCTTGGCCGTTATAATAACCGCAAGATTACGTTTGATGCAGCCTGCCGCACAATGCTGTTCGAGATTGCCAAACGCCACGGCCTTGAATTGGACGAGGTGCCGGAATACGGCGGACGGGCTTATCTGGAAAAGCAGGATTATATCATGGCAAAGCAAAAGGAACAGCTTGCCCAACAGGAAAAAGCCGTGCAGGAGCAAACCGTTCAGTTTGAAAATTTGAAACAGGAATATGAGAATGAACGTCTTCAACAGGTTCGCCACACAACATATCAGTCTTTGACGATTATGAGCAATGACAAGAAGATTCAAAAGCAGGAAGAACGGATAGATGAACTTTCTCGGCAAATTGAAGATTCCGAAAATTTGCTGGAAGAAATCTCTGCTATCGCCTACGATAAAGCTGTTGCCATTGTTTCTGAAAAAGTTGCAAAGGATGCGCTGAGAGAAAGCACAGAGCAGATTGATTTGTATTTAGACTGGCTGCGAAAACCAGAGCGAAAAGCATCCAAGAGCACCTTGGAATATACACTCAATCAGTTTACCACCTTGCGAAAACGTGTTGTCAATGCGGTGAATCAGCTTGCGACTGGCTTTACAGCATCGCTCACAAAGCCGGAAATCAAAAAGCCTGCCATCGAACAAATCAAAGAAAACGCTCGTCCATCTGTCCTGCAAAAGCTGCACCAGAGGCAGGAAGAAATCGCACAGCGTGAGCAGACACGAACCAAACCGAAGAAGCGCAGTTATGGAATGAAACTGTAAAGGAGGAAAATTTTCAAGAACAACAATTTATTTGAAGTCGTAAAGTTGAATATCACCGTCCGACAAGCCGCAGAAGCCTATGGCTTTCAGCCAAACCGCAGCGGTATGATTTGCTGTCCATTCCATGCAGACCGCAATCCCAGCATGAAAGTGGATTCTCGCTTTCACTGTTTTGGCTGTGGCGCAGATGGCGATGTGATCGACTTTGCCGCAAAACTGTTCCAACTGTCCTTGCGGCAGGCGGCTGAAAAGCTGGCCGCAGATTTTGGGCTTTCTGGAACGGATGACTTTCCACGGATACGCTATAAACTTGTGGAAAAGCCACTAAGCCAGAAAGAACAACTTTACAAAATCTTGTGCAGCTATCGTTCCCTGTTGGTAAATTGGCGCATGACTTATGCGCCACAAAATCCAGAAGAACCACTACATTCTTGCTTTATTGCAAGCCAGCACTACGCAGAACGTGTGCAATATCTGCTGGATATTCTTTTGCAGGGAAGCCTGCATGAAAAACAACTACTACTCAACGGAAAGGAAGTGACCGCCCTTGGAGAAGCAATCAACCGATGCAAAGAAACCGAAGAAGCAGCATAGCGCATCTGCCCGGAACTGGGTGGGTGACAACGGGAAAATCATCGAGCCGTTGTTCGCAGACTACTTTTTGAGCCTGCATCCCATGCGCTGCTTTCAAGGCAGGCTGTTCACGGTGGATGGCATGATTGAGGATGAAGCCCCATTGAAAAAGGAAATCTATGAGCAGATTCGCTATTATGCCACCACCAGCGTAGCGCGGCGCATTGAACACATCGTGCAGGCCATCAAGCTGGCCTGTGCATCTGAACCACCAGAGATTCAGACAGACCGCATCCATGTCCGAAACGGTACATACTTTGTGGACGGTCACTTTACACCTGAAAAGGAATACTGCATGAACCGACTGACCATCGCCTATGTGCCGGATGCACCAGCACCAACGCGCTGGCTGCAATTCTTGAACGAACTGCTGTACGAAGAAGACATTCCGGCCTTGCAGGAGTACATCGGCTACTGTCTGCTGCCCGTTACCAAAGCACAGAAAATGCTGCTGATGGTCGGCAAGGGCGGCGAGGGAAAATCCAGAATCGGGCTGATTCTGCGAGAACTGTTTGGAAGCAGCATGTACACGGGAAGTCTGCAAAAGGTAGAAACTAACCGCTTTGCCCGTGCAGACTTAGAGTACAAGCTGCTTCTGGTGGACGATGATATGAAAACCGAAGCCTTACCTCAGACCAATAACATCAAAACCCTTGTCACGCTGGAAGATAAAATCGACATTGAGCGCAAAGGTCAGCAGAGTGTGCAGGGGACGCTGTATGTGCGGTTTGCCTGCTTCGGGAATGGCAGTCTACACGCTCTGTATGACAAGTCCAATGGCTTCTATCGCCGCCAACTGCTGCTTACCACAAAGGAAAAGCCCGTTGGCCGAGTGGATGATCCTTTTCTCATTGACAAGATGCGGAATGAAAAAGAAGGTATCCTGCTTTGGGCGTTGGAAGGTCTTCACCGTTTGATTCAGAACAACTACCAGTTTACCATCAGCGAACGCACCGCCGCAAATCTGAAAGAAGCGATGGAGCAGGGCAATAACATTCTGGGCTTCCTCAAATCCGAGGGCTATTTTGAGATTCGGCAAGGTGCAAAGTGCAAGTCCACCGATTTTTATAAAGTCTATGAACGCTGGTGTCTGGACAATCTGGAAAAGCCGTTGGCAGCATCCACCTTTATCCATCACCTGAAAGACAATCAGAAAAGTCTGGGCATCGTCTATGATGATAAGTGTATCGGCACGAACCGGGGCTTTCACAATGTGGACATCGACCTGTTTTTGCCTGTTGATATTCCAAGCCCGTGGGATTAAAAAATAAGAATCAACTTGAAAAAGCCCTGCTCAGCCTGCTCACGGTGCGTGAAATGTGCAGGATGAGCAGAGTGAGCAGGCAATTTTGAACTTACATCAAAAATAAAGTACGGAGGTTTTGCTTATGGGTTACGCCCGAAAGGACGTTGAAAGAACAAAAATGAACGCAAAGAAATTTGTTCGCTATCAGGAAGGGGCTGAAAAATACAGCCTTGGTTTGACAAAGTTTCAAGAATTGGCCAAAGAAGCTAAGGCTGTTTATAAAATCGACAAGGTGGCGTTGGTCAACTGCGAGATTTTTGAGCGGTATCTGGAATCCTTCCGCATTGCATAAAAATAGGCCGGAGGAAAATCCCCCGGCCACAGACCGCCCACAGTATTGCGCTGCAGAGCAGCTCGTGGGAGAGGTTACCGTTATTCTATGCAGAATCAGAGTTTTTCTTTCCAGTCATCCCGGAAACCATAATAATCCATCCGCACAAACGGATATTTTTCGGTCAAAGCAATGACTGCTTCTTTCATTTCTGTAAAGTTCTCAGCAGGCAGAAGCCTTCTCATGATGAGGAAGAACCCGAAGAAGTGGGCATTATCCATCGTGCCATCTTCACTGCGAATCAGTAACGCTTGTTCTTTCTTGTTGAGGGAAGGCTTTTGCTCAAAGAGACGGTTATAAATGCGGCTCCCGTGTGCGCAGAGATTGCGGATGATCGTCATACTGTGCATATACTGCCCAAGAATTTCCGGGCCGCGATTCATGGTAAGCCCGAACCGATGCGCAATCGTTTCTTTGAGCGGACGTTCGGAAATGGAATACAGGAAAGAAATATCGGAGATCGTCAGCAAATCAACGTATGCCCAGAGCGGAATCTCTTGGTGCAGGTCGTTGATGAAGTGCTTTAAGTAGGCTTCATGGGCCAGCCGCTGCCGCTTCTGCTGGTTGGCTTTGTCGATGATTTCCTTATGTTTTGCTTGGTTGGAGAAGTTTGCGGCATTCAGATAGTCCAATGGCCCATACACCTTTGTAAATTCATAGGCATAGATGGACTTCATCTGCACCTCGATGGTTTCGATGTGGTGCAGGATGATATGACGGAACTCATGGTCGAAATTGTAAATATCTTCGATGTTCTGGAACGTGGCAGACTTCGCAAAAACATCATTCTTGCGGAGCGTTAGGGAGTAGCCGCTGACACGGTAATAATTGTTCCGCAGTAGAAAATCTTTTGCTTCGGCTTCATCCTCGATGGTAAGGCCGCGTGAACGAAGAATTTCAATCTGCTCGTCTATCGTTTTGAAGTCCTTGTCTGCCATGAAAAATCTCCTTTATAAGCAAAACGCCCCCAAGTGTGCATACGCTATGCGCAGAGGCCTGGGGGAGTTGTTACCATTATAATAGCAAATCAAGGCTCGAATGTCAATGAGCAGACTGTGAACTTTCGATTTTTCGTAAAAATTTTCAAGAAGGGCTTTTTACAGCTTGACTTTCTGTCACACGGAAAGTATACTGATGCTGTGGAGGTATGAGAGCAGCTATGGCAAAGATGGGACGACCAAAATCCGAAAATGCGAAAAAGAAAACCTTGAGCATTCGGGTGGAGGATGCCTTGTATGAGCGTATCTGTACTTATGCCGAACAACATCAACTGACTGTAACAGAAGTTGTCTTGCAGGGGCTGGACAAAGTTTTGTCTGACCTTAAATAGTATCAAGTCCTTCTTCTTTCGGGAAGGAGAATTGATATGGCAACGACACGAAAAGACCTGCGGGGACGTACCCTGCGAAAAGGCGAGATGCAGCGCAGTTCCGATAAGCGGTATGCGTATTCCTACACAGACCCACTAGGGCGGCGCAAATACATCTACGCAAATGATCTTGTGACCCTTCGGGAGAAAGAAGCACAACTCACCAAAGACCAGATGGATGGTCTGGATATTTACGTTGCAGGCAAAGCAACGGTCAATTTTGTATTTGACCGCTATATGAGCCTGAAAACGAATCTACGCCAGACCACCCGGAGCAACTATCTTTATATGTATGACCGCTTCATCCGCGATACCTTCGGCAGGAAGAAAATTGCGGAGATTCGCTACTCGGACGTGTTGCAGTTCTACAATTATCTGCTGGACAAGCAAGGCTTGCAAACGAACACGTTGGAAAGCGTTCATACACTGTTGCACCCCACCTTTCAGCTGGCGGTTCGGGATGAAATCGTCCGAAAGAATCCTACGGATGGTGTGATGGCAGAAATCAAGAAAAGCTCCGAGCAGACCACAGGTGTGCGTCATGCCCTGACGATTCCGCAGCAGCGGGCATTCATGGAGCATATCGCCAATCACCCGGTCTACTGCCACTGGTGGCCGCTGTTCACAGTTCTGCTGGGAACAGGCTGCCGTATCGGTGAAGCGTTGGGTTTGCGCTGGGATGATTTGGACTATGAACGGCGCACCATCAGCATCAATCACAGTCTGGTCTATTACCCGGTGGGCGAAAGCCGCAATTCTGTTTTGCACATCTCAAAGCCCAAAACGGAAGCAGGCATTCGGACGATTCCAATGTTTGATACCGTAAAGGATGCCTTTGAAATGCTGCATGAGGAGCAGAAAGAATCCGGCTGGAACGATGTGGAGATTGATGGCATGACGGGCTTCATCTTCTGCAACCGCTTTGGCAATGTTCCGAATCCGCAGTCTGTGAACCGCGCCATCAAACGCATCATTGCAGACTACAATGCGGGTGAAGAAGTAGAAGCGAAGAAGCAGCATCGGGAACCAGTTCTACTGCCGGACTTTTCGGCACACCACCTGCGGCACACGTTCTGCACAAGGCTTTGCGAAAAAGAAACCAACCTGAAGGTCATCCAATCGGTCATGGGGCATAAAGACATTCAGACCACGATGGACATTTATGCCGAAGCGACCGAGGAGAAAAAACAGGAATCATTTGAGCGTTTGGCTGCTACGCTGGATATTTTTTGATAGCGAAGAAGGGCTCTTACTGAGCGTTTTGTCTGACAGCAAAATTCTTTCAAGGACAGCAAATTGACAGCAAAACTACGAGAATGACGGTGAATCACGAAGGATTATGAATACCGGGAATGCAAGTGAAAATGCGATTGTGAAGCATCACGAAGCGTTGTGAGCTGGTTCCGGAAAGTATCCCGACGATGAAGCCTATCGACTAAAAAGTATTGATTCTACGCCTTTTATCAACCGTGTTTGGCTGATTTGACACCACATTGACACCAAACTTGCGCAGAAAAGGCTTTACAAAAAAGCAGAGAGTTATCCTTTTACGGATGGCTCTCTGTTTTTTTATTCTGGTTGTGCATTTCTATAGACAGTATGGAGAAAGTTTTATCTCCCCCTGTTAAATTTCCCCATAAATTGACGCAGGCGGCTTATCGGTGGTATAATTTACGATAATTATAAATAAAATTGCACCCCACAATGGGTGCGGAACAGAGAGGTGAGAAACAATGGAGCGTGCGGATATTGCAATTATCGGAACCGGCCCGGCGGGCGTTTCGGCGGCTATTACGGCAAAGGTGCGCGGCAAAAAGGTGCTGCTGTTTGGCAACCGGGAGCTGAGCAGTAAGCTGACCAAGGCCCATAAAATCCAGAACTACCCCGGTTTGCCGGATATTGACGGCTCCCAGCTGGCCCAGGCGCTTAAAAAACACCTGGATATGCTGGAAATCCCGATCACGGAAAAGCAGGTTACGGCGGTATACGCCATGGGCAGCTATTTTGGCATCCAGACGCCGGACGCCATGCTGGAAGCATCCAGCGTGATTTTGGCGGGCGGCGTGGTGATGGGCAAGCCGTTCCCGAATGAGGACGAGCTGCTGGGCCGCGGCGTGAGCTACTGTGCAACCTGCGATGCGCATTTTTACCCCGGAAAAACCGTTGCGGTGCTGGGGTATAACGCAGAGTCCTGCCGGGAAGCGGACTTTTTGGCAGAAACCGCAGGCAGGGTACTGTATTTCCCCGTTGTGCCCCACGAGGTTACTGTGAACGACCATGTGCAGGTCATTCACGAGCGCCCCATGGCCATTTTGGGCCAGACCCATGCCGAAGGCGTGCAGACGGAACAGAATACCTATGCGGCGGACGGTGTGTTTGTATTGCGGGATGCCGTTGCGCCGGACAAGCTGGTGCCGGGGCTTGCCGTGGAGGGGGCACACGTAAAGGTGGATGCCAACATGGCAACCAATCTGCCGGGCTGCTTTGCCTGCGGAGATCTGGCCGGGAAGCCGTACCAGTACATCAAGGCGGCGGGGCAGGGCAATGTTGCGGCCCTGTCGGCTGTGGAATGGCTGGCAAAACAAAAGAAGTAAGCGTGTGTTGTGCGGCACACGATTGCGGAATCGGTAGTCCGGCAGCAGGATTAAGGTGTTAAAAACGGCGTTTTTACCTTGTAGAAATGGTAGGGAACGAACAGTGTTCGCTCGTGGTCATTCACCAGATGGTTGGGGCGACGGGCGCACAATGTGCGCCCCTACGGTAAAAAACGCAGCTTTTGACGCTTTGAGCCTACTGACAGGGCCGCCATATAAGGAGAGGAAAGCGATGAAGAAGAAAAGAAGAACCGCCCTTGCGCTGGCGGCAGCACTGCTGATGGCGCTGCTGCTGGCTGCGTGCAGCGGCAAGACCATCCGTTTGGGTGTGGCCGGCACCGGCGGCGTGTACCAGGTGTTTGGCGAAAATTATGCCGCCCTGCAGGCCCAGAACGGCGGCCAGAAGCTGGAAGTGCGCGAAACCGCCGGTTCGGCGGCAAGCCTGCGGCTGCTGTCCAGCGGGTATCTGCAGATGGCGGTAGCCCAGGCGGATATGGCCCAGGATGCTTATAACCAGACTGGCGCATTTGCGGAATCTGAAGTGGAAAATAACTTCAGCACCGTGGCGGTACTGTATCAGGAAGAATGCCATATTGTTGTGCGGGCAGATTCCGGCATTACCACTGTGGAGGAGCTGCAAGGCAAGAATGTCAGCATTGGCGAGGAAGAATCCGGCACGGAGCAGAACGCCAAACAGATTTTGGCGGCATACGGTCTGGATGAAAAGCTGGTCAAGGAAGTCAACCTGAACTACACCGATGCGGCCAAGCAGCTGCAAAGCGGCGAGATCGACGCGCTGTTCTGCACCTCCGGCGTAAAGACTGAGATGATCGAAGAGCTGGCCGACAGCTGCGGCATTGCCCTGCTGCCGGTGGATGGCAGCGCAGCGGCCCGCCTGCTGGCAGCTTACCCGGCGTACAGCCAGGGCGTGATCCCGGCGGGCAGCTACAGCGGCCAGGACCAGGATGTGCCGACCATCGGGGTCAAGGCTGTGCTGCTGGCAAGCGATGAACTTTCGGAAAATACCGTAAAAGCATTGACCAAGACGCTGTATGACGGGGTGGATACCCTGCAGGCAGAGCTTGGCCTCCCCCTGGAACTGGGCCCCGCGGATAAAATCGGGGTGCCGGTCCACGCCGGTGCGGCGGCGTATTATCAGGAGAACGGCATGGCAGCAGGGGAGGATGCAGCATGATCATAGAGTTGGATATGTACCAGACCCTTGCTATTGCGGTCGTGGTGCTGATGTTGGGAAAGTTTTTGCGTAAAAAGTGCAGCCTGCTGGAAAAATTCTGTATCCCGGCCCCTGTTGTGGGCGGCGTGTTGTTTGCCGTGTTCACCTGTGTGTGTTATGTGACTGGCATTGTAGAGTTTACATTCAATGATATCCTGAAAGAAGTCTGCATGGTATTTTTCTTTACCTCGGTCGGCTTCCAGGCGAACCTGAAAGTGTTAAAAAGCGGCGGAAAGTCCATGCTGGTATTTTTGGGTCTGGTCATTACGCTGATTCTGGCCCAGAACTTTTTAGCGGTGGGCCTGTCCAACGTGATGCAGATCAGCCCGCTGGTGGGCCTGTGCACCGGGTCTATCTCGATGGTTGGCGGCCACGGCACGGCGGGCGCTTTTGGCCCGGTGCTGGAGGATTTTGGCATTTCCGGCGCGACCACGCTGTGCACTGCCGCGGCAACCTATGGCCTGATTGCAGGCAGTATGATTGGCGGCCCCATTGGCCGCCGCCTGATTGAAAAGTACAAGCTGCTGGATACCGTGGTGCAGGAGGATGACAGCCTGCTGGTGGAAGAAGAGATCAAGCACGAACGCCACACCAGCATGTATCCTTCCGCTGTGTTCCAGCTGATTATCGCCATTGGCATTGGCACCATCGTTTCCAAGCTGCTCTCGCTGACCGGCATGACCTTCCCGATTTATATCGGAGCCATGATCGCGGCCGCCTGTATGCGCAATATCGGCGAATATACCGGAAAAATCACCATCTATATGGGCGAGATCAACGATATCGGCGGTATCAGCCTTTCGCTGTTCCTGGGTATCGCCATGATTACCCTGAAACTGTGGCAGCTGGCCGAACTGGCCCTGCCGCTGCTGATCCTGCTGGCCGGCCAGACGCTGCTGATGTTTGTGTTTGCCTACTTTGTTGTGTTCCGTGTGATGGGCCGCGACTATGACGCAGCGGTGATCTCTTCCGGCGTGTGCGGCTTTGGCATGGGCGCAACCCCCAACGCCATGGCAAACATGCAGGCCCTGTGCGAAAAATACGAACCCTCGGTTAAGGCATACCTGCTGATCCCCCTGGTTGGCAGTTTGTTTGCGGATTTTATCAACAGCCTTGTTACCACATTTTTTATCAACTTTATTTGAACCACGCTGTGCAAAGCCGTGCACGGCATACAAAAGCATCAAGAGATGACTTGGAGGAAACATCTGTATGTTTTGGAAATGGAGTAAGAAAAAGGACCCAGTTTACCATGTTGGCAATGAAGATGTTGCCGTACCGGAGGTACATACCGGCAAGGTAGCCCATGAGCAGGCTGCCCAACAGGATACCGGGGAGGAAGAAAACATCCACTACGAAAATGTGGCCATCCCAGAGGTGCATATCCCCCGCAAAAAGAAAAAGTAAAACGCAAAACCGCCGCCGGGCTGCATGAACTGCCTTTCATGCCCGCCCGGCGGCGGTCTTTTTTTGGTTTGCTATAACCCCAATATTTTGAGCGGCGCCCCGCGCCGCGGTCCACCAAAATTATTCTTTATTATTTATTCATTATTATTTAAGAAGAGCTCAGGTGTTCTCCGCCAGCCACTGGTGCATGTGCTCCCGCATCAGGGCGAACGCGGTGGCGGTTTCGGGGTTGTGGGTCTTAAAATCCATCAGCTTCCACAGCCAGCCCTGGTCCGCCACAATGCGGCGGCTTTCGGGGTAAACCAGCTCATAAACCAGCGAGGAATGCCCCACGGCATGGTCTGCCGGGTGCTGTTTCAGGCTGCGCAGCACCGCGTGGTGCTCATAAAACGCCTGCTGCACGGCAGGGGTAACGGGGGAGGAAAGCAGCTCAGCGGTGGTCACGTTATAAATATCTTCCAGCGGGGTTTCCACATTGACCCGCAGGATGTCGATCTTATCCGCATCGCGCAGGATGTTGCAGTACATGATAGTGCGTTCGTCCAGCCCGTCCGGCAGGCGGTAGGCGCTGTGCCATTCCACAGCGGTGCGCAGCATGGCATCCTCGGAAGCATCGTCCAGATAATCCCGGATATGCCCCTGCTCAAACAGCACCTGCACCCCGGCGCGGGCGTGATCAATGCTCTTGCTGTCATCAAAGGTGCCAAAGCGGCGCAGCTGTTCAAAGCGGCCGACATCATGCAGCATGCCGCACAGCCAGGCCAGATCCAGCGCAGTGCCCTCCAGCGCAATGCTGCGGCCGATCTGTTCACACAGGGCGGCCACACGGTAAGTGTGGTGGATTTTCAGGCTTACTTTGGGGTCCTGCGCATCATAGGGTTTGATATAGGCGGCAAAAGCATCCAGAACCTTTTGGCGGTCAACAGTCACGGTATCCATCTCCTGATTGGTTTTGATTCTGCTGTGATTATAGCACAAATCCGGGGGCACAGCGCCGCAAACCGCAAAAAGCAGCAAAATCGTATACTGCGCACAAAAACACAATGCTCTTTAGGCACAAATCTATACAAAAGTGCAGTTTTTCCTTGACAAAAAGGCCGTGCGGCTTTACTATTAAGATATTAACCAAGCAGATGCCCGGCCAGCGCAGGAATGCACGGCGCGGGTACCTGACGGAAAGGGAACATACGCTTATGAACAGCAAGGGTGAGGAGAACCGCAGCGTGCGGCTGACCCGCAAGCGCTTGTCCGATGCATTGATCACGCTGCTGATGCAAAAACCGGTGCGGGAAATCACCGTGCGGGAATTGACCGAACTGGCCAACGTCAGCCGGGGAACTTTCTATTTCCATTATACCGATATTTATGACCTGATGGACCATGTGGAGCGGGAACAAATCCACACGCTGGAGCTTTTGATGGATGATATCCTGCCGCGGCTGGAAGAAGATTCCACCCCGGAAGCTTTGCGGGCGCTGTTCAGCTATCTGGACGAAAATGACGGCATTTGCAGTGTATTGCTGGGCACAAATGGGGATACTGCATTTGTACACCGGCTGAAAGGCGTGATTGAGGAAAGCTGCCTTGGCTACCTGCGCCCGCGGGAGGAAGAAACCCAGTTGCAGCGCTATATGGTGGCATTTGCCGTTCAGGGGTGTTTTGGCAACATTGATTTGTGGCTGCAAAACGGCAAGCCTGAAACGGTAGATGAAATTGCAGATATCACATGGCAGGCTGTGCGCGCTGTGCGCGCGGCGGCCGCGCCGTGATAATTAACGCATAAATCCGGCTTTGCCGCGCCCTGCGCAGCGGGCCATGAACAGAAGGAGATTTTGATATGGGACTGTTTGACATGTTCAAAAAGAAGGACGCCGCACCGTCCTTCCCGGTTGTGCTGGCAGCGGATGCAGCGGGTGCTTTTGTCAAGATGGAAGATATCCCGGACGAGGTGTTTGCACAGGGCATTCTGGGCCAGTGCTGCGGCATTGATCCTTCGGAGGGCAAAGTGTATGCCCCCTGTGACGGCGAGATCACCCAGGCGCCGGATACCCTGCATGCTTTGGGCATCACCACCCCCGGCGGCGTGGAAGTGCTGATCCATGTTGGCGTGGATACCGTGGAAATGAAGGGCGATGGCTTTGAATCCAAGGTCAAGCTGGGCAGCAAGGTCACCAAGGGCCAGCTGCTGCTGACGATGGACCTGGATAAGATCAAGGCGGCGGGCCACCCGGCGGTGGTTATCACCGTTGTTACCAACACCGATGATTTTGCCAGCGTGGATGTGGTTGCTTCCGGCAATGTCAACCCCGGCGATGACATGATGAAGGTAAACAAGTAACCCGGCATATTTGAGAAATACAGGCGGCACAGGCTTTGGGCTTGTGCCGCTTTTTGGCTTTTTGATGCGCGGCTCTTCCCATTGGGGCAAAACTATGGTAAGATACAGATAGATACACCGCCGGCAGCCCGGCGGAACAGGAAGGAACGATAACATGAGCGCAATTCTTGCAGTATGCGGTACGGCGTTCTGTGCCATGGTCAGCGATGGCCGCATGGTGGAAGAACCGATCACAGACGGCAAAATCAAGGTGTTGACGGACGCCCTGCCCAAAGTGCGCAAGCTGAACCGCAATGTGCTGGTTGGCTTTGCGGGGGATGCTGTAGCAGCGGCCCAGATCATCAATAAACTGGATGAATACGATGTGCAGTATATGACGCTGGAAAAGGCCGTCAAGGTATTGCAGCAGGCAGCCCGGCAAACGCCCTGTGCCCCGGTTGGGGTACGGCTGCTGGTGGGTGGCCGCGGCCGCAAGGGGGATTTCCAGCTGGTGATGCTGGCCAGCGCGGACGATTATGCCCCGCAGACCCAGCCCGCCAAGGACGGTGCCTACCTGATTGAAGGTGCCTGCTCCCACACCGAGGTCGCCCCGTATCTGGAGCAGTACGTCAAGCCCGAAGCCGCCAACTGGCATACGCTGGACGATATTGCCAAGACGCTGGATGGCTGCATTGCCAAGCTGGCCGAGGTGGACCAGACGGTGAATACCAAATATTTCCGCGAACTTGTAATGTGATAAATGGGGCCGCCGCTGCAGATGGCCCTGTTTCTATCAGAAAATATAAAAATAGAATAAAAATAAAAGGAGAAATCAAACGATGAAAATTGCACTGATCAAT
>CAVFVI010000055.1:0-16256 GCA_963626055.1 Acutalibacteraceae bacterium | reverse complement strand
TTGACCCGTTTACGGGTAGCAAGAATACCAAGGCATAAGTAAAACGCCCCTTAAGGGGCCTGCCACGAGTCGGCAATGCAGTTGGCCGAACCGTTCGAGGCCCCTTGAGGGGCGTTGTCTGTAATGTGCCCTTCTAGGGCTTTCTCAAGCCCCCGGCTTGGCCGGGGGTCATGACTAAATCTGTCTTGTGCTTGCGAAATAGTCGTCATTTTCTTTGTTTTCAGATACACCTTCCTAAACCGCTTTTACAAAGCTGATGACTTCTGTGATGTTCGTATCGCAGAAAGCATCAGCTTTTTGCGTGTCGGGATGAATTTTGCTGCTGGGAGGATTTTTTATTATGTTGACATCGCTTGCGTTGATCTTTCTGCTGGGGCTTGCCATGGCGGCGGTTTGCCAAAAGTGCAGCCTGCCGCGCATTATTGGCATGCTGCTGACCGGTATTGTGTTGGGGCCGTATGTGCTGAACTGGCTGGATGCGTCCATTTTGTCCATCTCGTCCGAGCTGCGGCAGATGGCGCTGATCATTATTCTGCTCAAGGCGGGGCTTTCGCTGAATTTGGCGGACCTGAAAAAAGTAGGCCGCCCGGCGGTGATGATGGCCTGCGTTCCGGCCAGCTGCGAGATTCTGGCGTTCATTTTGTTTGCGCCGTATGTGCTGGGCATTACCCGTGTGGAAGCAGCAGTGATGGGCGCTGTGCTGGGGGCGGTTTCGCCCGCCGTGGTGGTGCCGCGCATGGTGCAGCTGATGGAAGAGCAGTACGGTACCCGCAAAAGCATCCCGCAGATGATTTTGGCGGGGGCTTCCTGCGATGACATCTTTGTGATCGTGCTGTTCACCACCTTTGCCAACATGGCGCAGGGCGTCAGTGTGCATGTTGGGGATTTCGTGAATATCCCGGTTTCTATCGTGCTGGGCGTTGCGCTGGGGGCTGTTGTGGGCATCGCATTGAGCCGCTTTTTTGAAACCGCCTATGCCCGCAGCCATTATGTGCGCAACAGCATGAAGGTGATCATTGTGCTGGGCACCGCCTTTTTGCTGATGGCGGTGGAAACCTGGCTGAAAGGCAGAGTGCCGGTATCGGGGCTTTTGGCGGTGGTCAGCATGGCGTGCGCACTGAAAATCAAATGCGTGCCCTCGGTCAGTAAACGCCTATCCGAAAAGTTCGGCAAGCGGTGGCTGGCGGCGGAAGTGATCCTGTTTGTGCTGGTGGGCGCTGCGGTGGATATCCGCTATACATTGAGCGCAGGGCCCGCGGCGATTTTGATGATCTTGGTTGCGCTGTGCTTCCGGGCGGTGGGGGTAACCCTGTGCATGGCGGGCACGGCGCTGAACAAAAAAGAGCGGCTGTTCTGCGTGATTGCCTACCTGCCCAAAGCAACGGTGCAGGCGGCCATTGGATCGGTGCCGCTGGCTATGGGGCTGCCGTGCGGGCAGATCGTGCTTTCGGTGGCGGTGCTGGCCATTTTGATCACGGCACCCCTGGGTGCACTGGGGATGGATAAGAGTTACAAAAAACTGCTGACCTGTGACGCTGTGCCCCGGCAGGCGGACAGGGCAGAGGGAGACGAGCGGTAAAACTGCATTTTAAGGCAGATTGTATGGTGGGCAAACAAGCAGAACAAAAAATCCCCTGCTTGACAGATACAGCAGGGGACTCTATAATAGAAATAGAAAAGGCGCTGCGACAAGCGGTTAGCCCTTTTAGTGGAGAACTAAGTTAGAACCGTAGTCCTAACAGAGAACCGTCACCGGCCAGGGTGGCGGTTCTTACTTTTTACAGTGATCGTTACCGTAAGTCCGAAGACATGGAAGGTCAATGTAATTGGCATTGCCTCACCCCCCTTCCGGGAAGTGTGGCTGACCGCCTGCCGTTGTGTGCAGCGCCTTGCTGCCGAAGCAGCAAGAACAGGATACCATATTTCGACACACCGCGCAAGTTCTTGGCGGTGCTCCGGGATAGAAAGATACGGCTCAAAGCCTTATAAGGAACTTCATACCATACACGGCAAAAGCCCAGCAAAAACAAACAGGCCCGAACCACTGCACCGGAATGGTGCCGCAGGTTCGGGCCTGTTTGCTTGCTGGTAACTACACATTCCATGCGGTAGAACAGCCAGGGAACGCTGAACGCCGCAAAAAGCTAAATTAGTGGATGAAGAGGCTCAGGATGCAGATGATGACGGAACCAAAAACGGGAACCAGGATGGAACCGATGGTCCAGGTCTTCAAGCTGGTCTTGATATCCATGCCGCTGAAGCTGGTAACCACGTGGAAGTAGCTATCGTTCAGGAAGGACGGGCACATGGAGGTCAAGCAGACTGCCAGGCCAGCCAGGTAGGGGTTGATGCCCAGGGTGGCCAGCATGGGGGCGATAATGGCAGAACCGGTGATCATAGCGGTGGTGCCAGAGCCCTGCGGGAAGCGCATGATGGTGCCGATGAGCAGGGGAACCAGGATGCCGGGGATGCCGATGGCCACGATGCCGTTTGCCATCATGCCGGCAGCGCCGGTAGCCTTAACGACTGCGCCCAGGGCGCCGCCGCCGGCGGTGATCATAACGATGGGGCCTGCATCACGCAGAGCATCGTTCATCATGCCAACAACAGTCTTGTTATCCAGGTCCTTGGCCAGCAGGAAAGCGCCCAGGCACAGGGAGATGAACAGAGCGATAACGGGGTTGCCGAGGAAGGTGATGATCTCGCCGACGATGGTGGCTTTGAAAGCGGTCTGGCTGACGAGAGTGTTAGCAAGGATCAGGAAGACGGGGAGCAGCAGGATGGTGAAGGACAGGCCGGCGCTGGGCAGCTTTTCGGTGCTGAGCAGCTCGGTGAAGTCTTCGTTTTCCAGCTCTTTGCCGGCCTTGATCTTGGCGTCGATCTTATCCAGAACTTTCAGCTGAGCTTCGGTGTACTTGCTGCGGTCGATCTCGTAAGGAACGATGAACTGCGGGTACTTGTTGCCGAACCAGCGGAACAGGAACACGGAGAAGATGAACAGGGGGATGGAGAACAGCAGACCGGCGATGATGAACATGCCAAGATCAATGTTGATGCCTTCATTCTGGAAGGTGCTGACAACAGCCAGAGGGCCGGGGGTGGGGGGAACCATGAAGTGGGTGATGTACAGGCCCATGCCCAGAATGCCGCCCAGGCCGACCATGGATTTCTTGGTCAGACGGGAGAACTCTTTTGCCAGGGAGGACAGGATGACGAAGCCGGAATCGCAGAAAACGGGGATGGAAACCACAAAACCGGTCAGGCCCAGAACAACGTCTGCGCGCTTAACGCCGACAAGCTTCAGAATGGTGATGGCCATACGCTTGGCAGCGCCGCTTTTTTCCAAAAAGATACCCATGATGCAGCCGAAGCCGATGACGATACCAATGCTTGTCATGGTGCCGCCAAAGCCGCTGGTCACGGTGCTGATGGCAACGCTTAACAGGTTGCCACCCTCATTGCCGGTGCCAACCAACAGGTAGTTGCCGGAAAGAACTGCGATCAGGATAGCGGAAATAATCAGGGAGGGGAATGCGTGCATTCTAGTGCAGATAACCAGAACCATCATGACGACAACGCCGATCAACATGGCTATAACTGGATTCATAAAAACATCTCCTTGCTTTTAACGTTTACTTTTTTCATGGGTGCATCTGGTGCACCTGGATCAATTTTCCTGAAGGAACGGAATGTGTAGAAGTGTTACAAAAGAAAAATCAGATCACGGGGCCGAGGCAATGGATATCAATGGCGCTGAAATACTGGATGGCTTCGTTCTTGGTCATTTCGCCGCTCAGTACGCGCAGCAGCTTGGCAAAGGCTTCCTCGCCAACCTGCTCGATGGTCTTCTCACCGGTAATGATCAGGCCGGCATTCAGGTCCATATCGTTTTCCATGCGCTGGTAGGTGTTGGGGTTGCCGCAGATCTTGATGACCGGCATGCTGGGGAAGCCCTGCGGGGCACCGCGGCCGGTAGAGAACATCATGAACTGAGCACCCGTGGCGGCCATGCCGGTCAGGATCTCAGGTTCGCGGCCCGGCGTATCCTTGATCCACAGGCCCTTCTGGTCGGTTACATGCTGCGGGTATTCCAGCACGCCCTGAATGGGGCGGGTGCCGCTCTTGACGATTGCGCCAAGGCTCTTTTCCTCGATGCTGGAAAGGCCGCCGGCGATGTTGCCCGGTGTGGGCTGGCCCTTGCGCATATCGCAGCCAATGCTCTTGGCGCGGTTTTCCATGTTGGTTACGATTTCATAGATCTTATCGGCAACTTCCTTGTTCACGGCACGGCGGGCCAAAAGGTGTTCGCCGCCCAGGAACTCGGTCGTTTCGCCAAAGATGACGGTAGCGCCCAGATCGACCAGCTTATCGGCCACATAACCGATAACGCAGTTGGAAGCCATGCCGCTGGTGGTATCGGAAGCACCGCACTTGATGGCCATAACGATCTTGGAAACATCCACCGGCTGGCGCTGCAGGCCGGAAATTTCAATCACAAGCTTGCGGGCAATATCGGTGCCCAGCTGGATCGCCTTGCTGACGCCGCCCAGCTCCTGGATGTGGATGATCTCCACATGCTTGCCGGTGGCGCTCAGCTCTTTGTACATGCGCTCGTGGTCGGTGCCTTCACAGCCAAGGCTTACGATCAGGATAGCGCCAACGTTGGGGCTCATGCCCAGGCTGATCAGCGTATCGGTCACGCGCTCCAGATCAGGGGGCATTTGACAGCAGCCCTGATGGTGCAGATATGTAATGGTGCCCTGTACCTGGTGACAAATGGCGTTGGCAACGTCGTTGGCACAGGTAACGCTGGGGATAACGGCAACATAGTTGCGCGCGCCAACCTTACCGTCCGGGCGCACATAACCCATAAATTCCATAGCAGTTTACCCTCCTTACTTGCCTTCCTTGGCCCAGTCGCCGCGGCCGCGCATGCTGTCCAGGTTGTGGACATGCACATACTCGCCCTTTTTGATGTCCTTGGTGGCAATGCCGATCTCTTCGCCGTATTTGTTGATCAGTTCGCCCTTTTTGATGTCCCGCACAGCAATTTTGTGGCCATAGGGAACATCTCCGATCACGGTAACGGTTTCAGCGTTGCCCTTTTTGTCGCGGATCTCAACTTCGGTACCATCGGTAATGCCATTGGCAAAAATGGTGGCAACGTTATCTTTATCGTTGACTTTCAGCGCCAGCTTTATCTCCATTACGCTCACTCTCCTTTTGCGATTTCTTATTGACTTATGTATCCGGGGTTACCGGTTATTCCTTAACAGCAAGCACGCTGACGCCGTCGGGGATAACGACAACGCTGGCATCGCGGCCCTTCATCTGGTAAGCAATTTCCAAAGCTTCGTCCGGGGTGGAAGCGGGGATCATGTTGGCCTTGCGCACTTCTTCCGGCTTGAGGTAGGTGGTTACCAGGATGACGGGGTGCTTTTTCAGGATGCGGGCATAGATCTGCGGGCACCACTGTTCGGGGATGGTCTCCTTGGGCGGAATCTTGGAAAGATAACCGTCGATCTCGTCCACGGTGCCCATCGTGATGAGCTTTTCAAAGTGGGTGCCGCCCATGCCGTCTGCACAGCTGCAGCACATGATGATGACGCCATCCTCACCTGCACAGGCTTCCGCCGTAGCAACGGCCTTGGGGCTCTGGTACAGGTTCTGGTCCAGCGGGTAGCCGCCGTTGCTGGTGACCACGATATCGCCGGTGATGCTGGGGCACTGGCTCCATTTGCGGATAAAGGCAACGCCCTCGGCGTGGGCTTTTTCCAGATCGCCTGCCCAGGCGGCGATGATCTTTTTCTGGCCGTCCAGCGCTACATTGAAGATGAACTGAACGTTGACCATCTTGGCGGCGGCCAGCATGTCCTCGTGGATGGGGTTGTGCTCCAGCACGCCGGTGTTGGCATACGGACTGGAAATGGCCTTGTAGCTGTGGTTTTCGTTGACGGTCTCCTGAGAGCAGATGCCCGGCAGGATGCTCTTGCGGCCGCCGGAGAAACCGGCGAAGAAATGCGGCTCAATAAAGCCTTCGGTCACCAGCAGGTCACATTCGGCGGCCAGCTTGTTGACGTTGAAGTCTGCACCGGAAGGCAGAACGCCCATGTGGACGAACTGGTCCGGGTCAAATGCGTTGTTGATGGCGATTTTTTCGTTATCCACGATGACATCGCCAAACATGCGGCGCTGCTCTTCCTCAGTGGTGGGGCGGTGCAGGCCGGTGGCAATCAGGATGGTGATATCTGCGTCCGGGTTGCCCTGGAGGATCTCATCCAGCAGGATGGGCAGGGTGATCTTGCTGGGGACGGCGCGGGTGTGGTCACTGGTGACCAGCACGACTTTCTGCTTGCCCTTGGCCAGGTCACGCAGGCGCGGGGAGGCAATGGGATGCTCCAATGCTTCGTGCACCAGTTCTACTTCCGTTTTGCCGGCCTTGTATTCGTGCATTTTTGCGGTGACAACAGCTTTCAGGTTGGCTTCGTCAACATGCAGGTCCAGGGTGGAAGTATAGTAAGGAATCGAGATGGTTTTCATACAAATGCCTCCTTGGTTGTGGGTGCTCTATGTTCCGAACCACAAGTGTGGATTGTATACATCATACGTTTGATACTATGATGATAGCCTTGAAATTGGATAAAGTCAATAGTTTGGATTAAAATAGTAAAAAGAAATATGCAAATTTGTACAATGCAACAGGAAAACGGTTCACAGAATGTTCAAAAACACAATGAAACAATTCCTATATTTGATTTTGTGCGAGGTGATAAATACAATAAACATACTTGGTAAGTATGTTTAAGACGTTGGGGGAAGTATAGCACGGAATAGCGGGGCTGTCAATAAAAAATTAACAATTGGGGTGGCAAGTGTTAAAAAACAGCGGAGCGGGGAGCAAAAAATATAAAAAATCAGGCACAGCCATGGGATACAGCATGGATGTGCCTGATGGGAAGCGGAATATTTTATTATGTGCGGACGGTGGGAAAACGGTCGGTAGGGTGCGGTGGGGAAGCGAGATTGCTGGAGGAGGCCAAATTCAAAAAAAGATTTCCCGCAAGGGTCCGGAACGGTCAAGACCGTTCCCTACAGAGCAGTTTGAAATGGGCAATATCGTTTATTACGCATCCCACCCGTTAGGGGCGCACATTGTGCGCGCGTTACCGTGCGGAGAATGACGGGGTGAAATATGAGGCAAGGCCCATCGGGCGGGACGATGCGAGCATCGTCCCCTACAAATTGTTTGCAGCGTTTGCGGCAAACGGCGGGAACTCCATGGCAGGGCTGCCCCTATATTTGACACCAGGTAAAAATACACTTACCGATAAAAATCACGCCCGGACCAGCGCGACCGAGACATCGTTGACGTTGGTGCCGGTGGGGCCGGTGATGATCAGGCCGTTGCATTTTTGCAGGGCGTGGTAGGCATCGTTATCCGCCAGCGTGGCAAAGATATCGCAGCCCTGGGCTTTCAGCGCGGCCTGGGTGGTGCTGTCCACAAAACCGCCTGCGGCATCGGTGGGGCCGTCGGTGCCATCGGAACCAACGGAGAACACCGCGCAGCCATCCAGCCCGGCAATGCAGGGGGCGGCGGCAAGGGCAAGTTCCTGATTGCGGCCGCCTTTGCCGTGGCCGGTCAGATGCACCACCGTTTCGCCGCCTGCAATCAGGGCAATGCGGCGGCCCGCGGTGCGCTGGTAGCGCACCATGTTGGCCAGGAACACACCGGCTTCCCGCGCTTCGCAGCTCAGGCAGTCGGTCAAAATCAGCGGCTCATAGCCAAGGGTGCGGGCGGTGGCAGCGGCGGCGGCGCACAGCTGGCGCACACTGCCGGTGATCTGGGTTTCCACGTTGTTCAGCTCTTTGGGCGTTTCCTGTTCCAGCAGGGCCAGCATCTGCTCCGTCATGGGCAGGTGGTATTTCTGCACGATCTCTTTGGCCTGCGCGCAGGTGGAACTATCCGGGTAAGCGGGGCCGGAGGCGATCATATCCAGCGGGTCGCCCAGAATATCCGAAAGCACGATGGAAACCACATGGGCCGGGGCGCACAGCTGGGCAAAGCGGCCGCCCTTTACGCCGGAAAAGCGCTTGCGGAGGGTGTTGATCTCCACAATGTCCGCCCCGCAGACCAGCAGGTTGTGGGTGAGCTCTTCCAGATCTGCGGCGGGGATGAGCGGCTTTTCAAACAAAGCGGAACCGCCGCCGGAAAGAAGGAACAGCACCGTGTCCTGTGCGGTCAGCCCGCTGACCAGGTCCAGCGCCTGCTGGGTGGCAGTAAAGCTGTTTTCGTCCGGGATGGGGTGCCCGGCTTCCCGGATGGTAAAGTTGGCGATGGGGCCTTTGCTGTGGTTATACTTGGTAATCACGACACCGGTATCAATGCGGGAACCCAGAATGCGGCTGGCGGCGTTGGCCATCTGCCAGGCACCTTTGCCGGCGGCAACCAGCACAACGCGCCCGGAACCGAAATCGCGCCCTTCCAGCGCTTTGCGGACGGCTTCGTCCGGCTGGGCGGCGGTGATGGCGGCCTGAATGATGGCGTCAGCATCTTGGCGGAGTTTAGACATAGGAATCACACTCTTTTCGGTTTTGTTTGTTGGTTCTTTAATTTCTGTTATAACATGTGAATCAATCATTCAGCAATCGGCAGAACGTACAGAATTGGCGGCAAAATTTTGGCGGCACGGGGATGCCCGCACCGCCAAAAGGATAAATTTTTAAGGTTTTACAAGGTGTTTTTACAGGTCACGGCCCAGCTTGATGCCGGTCAGGTGCTCGTAATACTGGGCAATGGCGCTGTGGTCCGCCTGGCCTTTGCCGTTGCTGTGCAGCCACTGCAAAATTTCCTGCACTTCGGCGGTCATCGGCACCGGGGCACCCACGGTGTGGGCACAGTCCAGGGCGTTGTTCAGGTCCTTGATGTGCAGGTCAATCTTGAAGCCGGGCTTATCGTTGCCCTCAATCATCATAGGGGCTTTGGCGTTCATGACGGTGGAACCGGCCAGGCCGCCCTTGATGGCCTGGAACACCAGGTCGGGGTCCACACCGGCTTTCTGAGCCAGGGTCAGGGCTTCGGCCACAGCCTGGATGTTGGCCGCCACAATGATCTGGTTGGCCAGCTTTGTGGTGTTGCCTGCGCCGATGCCGCCGCACCGCACGGCGGAAGAACCCATGGCCAGCAGGACCGGCTTGAAGGTGTTGAACACTTCCTCCTCACCGCCGACCATGAAGGACAGGGTGCCGTCAATGGCTTTGGGTTCGCCGCCGGAAACCGGGGCGTCCAGCATCTGAATGCCGCGGGCGGCAAGCTCGGCGGCAATTTCCTTGCTGGCGATGGGGTTCAGGGAGGTCATATCAATAAAAGTGGAGCCGGGCTGCATGTGGGCGGCAACGCCGTTTGCCCCCAGCATGACCTGTTTGACCTGCGGGGCGTTGGGCAGCATGGTCAGCACAAGGTCACAGGTGGAGCCGATGGTGGGCTGGTCGGCCACTTTGGCACCGCAGGCTTCCAGCTCGGCGGCAGCAGCGGGGGAATGGCTGTCCACCGTAACGTCATAGCCGACTTTGAGCAGGTTTTTGGCCATGGGGCGGCCCATGATGCCAAGACCGATAAAACCAATTTTCATACGATCACACGACCCTTTCTTTGTAAGATGTATCTGAAAACAAAGAAATAGATTAAATTTTCGACTTTTCCGATACACCCTGGGAAACACGGGATGCCCTGCCGGAACAAAAGCGGCAGGCAAGATAAAAGCAATTTTATTATAGTAATGGGTTATACAAATTGCAAGAAGAATTTTTGCAAAACACATAAAAATATAGGTAAAAAGGCAGAAAAATAAGGGCAACTGCGTTGCGCAAGGGCAAAACGTGTGATACAATAATAGAAATATCTCCGGTTAATGGGAGCGGGAGCAAAACCCGCACAAGGGAAAGTGAAGGAAAAACCTATGGAACGCCGCCCAATCAAAACGATCCGCAATCAGGTGTACCAGATCCTGAAGGATGATATCTGCGAAGGAAGATTTGCCCCCGGCCAATGGCTGCAGGAAAACGAGCTGGCAGAACGCCTGAGCGTGAGCCGCAGCCCCATCCGGGAAGCGCTGCGCCAGCTGGCTTCGGACGGGCTGGTGGTGGAGATCCCCAACAAAGGTGTGTTTGTAAAAGAGTTTACCGCGCGGGATATTGAGGAAATTTTTGACCTGCGCGTGCTGCTGGAAGATTACGCCATTGGCAGATTGCAGCACCACCTGACAACGGCGGATATGGAACAGCTGATCGACTGCCTGAACGAGATGGAGCGGCTGCACGCCCAAAAGGACCTGCGCGCTTACACCGATATGGATGCCAAGCTGCACGGGCTGCTAATCGAACTGTGCGGCAACAGCCTGCTGGAATCCATGTATGCAAGGATCCATTCGCTGAACCAGCAGTTCCGCATTTATTCGCTGACGAGCACCCAGCGCTTTAATGAATCGATGGAAGAGCACCGCGATATCGTGCACTGCCTGCTGACCAACAATGCGGACGAGGCAAGGGCCATCAACAAGCGCCATTTGCAGCTGGCGAAGGATAAGATCATCCAGCATTTTTCTGAGCAGGAAGCTCTGAAACAGGCAGCGGATACGCAGCCCAAGACAACCGCCGAAGCGGACAAAAAAGCAAAATAGCAAAACAAAATGTGCCCCCGGCAGCTTTGCATTGCTGCCGGGGGCACGATTGTTTGCTGGGGGATAGAATCAGGAACTGAGCTGTTCTTTGTGATATTGCAGGGTGTACAGCTGATAGTACCGCCCGTGACGGGCCAGCAGCTCCTGATGATTGCCCTGTTCCAGAATTTTGCCGTGGGACAGCACAATGATGTTGTCCGCATGCTGGATGGTGGAAAGGCGGTGGGCAACGATCAGCATGGTGCCGATGGTGCGCATCTTTTCCAAGGAATCCTGAATCAGAAGTTCGGTTTCGGTGTCAATGTTGGCGGTGGCTTCGTCCAGAATCATCACGCTGGGCTTGTGGATGATGGTGCGGGCAAAGCTGAGCAGCTGGCGCTGACCGGCAGAGAAGTTGTTGCCGCGCTCGCGCACTTCCTCATCCAGGCCGTGGTCCAGCTTGTTGATGAAGTGGTCGGCGTTGACATAGCGGCAGACCTGCATGATCTCCTCGTCCGAGATGTTATCCTCCCGCAGGACGATGTTGCTGCGGATGGTGCCGGAGAAGAGGAAAACATCCTGCAGCATTTGTCCAAAATGGCGGCGAAGAGAAGAAATTTTAATCTTGCGGATGTCGATGCCGTCGATCAGGATCTCGCCCTTCTGGAATTCATAGTTGCGGCAGATGAGGGACAGGATGGTGCTTTTGCCGGAACCGGTGGAACCGACAAAGGCCACGGTTTCCCGCGGGGAAACATGGAACGAAACGCCCTGCAGCACCCATTCGCCGGGGATATAGCTGAACCAGACATCGCGGAACTCAATTTCACCTTTTACATCGGTCAGTTCAATGGCATCGGGGGCATCCACCAGCTTGGGCTGAATGTCCATAATGGAAAAGACTTTTTCGGACGATGCCAGTGCGGATTGCAGCCAGTTGAACTGCTCGGCCAGGTTCTGGATGGGAGTAAAGAACTTGGAAATGTACATGTAGAAGGTGACAATGGTGCCGCCGGTGATGGTCTGCCCCAGGAAAGAAACGTTGTTCAGGTGGCCCATGCCGCCCAGGTAGAACAGGCACAAAATAGAGCTGATGTACAGCATGTAGACCAGCGGGCGGAACACGCCGAACACAAAAATCTGCTCCTGGGTGACCTTGGAAAGAGTCTGGCTTTTCTGGTAGAACTCCGCCATCTTTTCGTCCTCGCGGCCAAAGATCTGGGTGACCTTGATGCCGGAAAGGTTCTCCGAAAGATAGGTGTTGATGTCGGTGGTGGCGTCTTTCACCTTGCGGTAGGCCCGGCGGGAGAACTTGCGGAAGATGACGGTGAAGATGACGATAAAGGGAACAAAGCAGAGCACCATCAGGGTCAGCTCATAGTTCAGGCAGAGCATGGTAATCAGGATGCCCAAAATGACGAACGCATTTTTGATCAGGTTCACCAAAAGGTTGGTGAACATCATGGAAATGGCGTTGGTATCGTTGGTAACGCGGGTGACAAGCTTGCCGACCGGAATCTCGCTGAGCTGCTCATGGGAGAGGGACTCGATGTGGGTGAACAGATCCTCGCGCAGATCAGAGATGATGCGCTGGCCGATCCGCTGCAGAATGACCGCCTGAAAATAGGTGCTTGCCATCGAGAACACCAGGACCCCCGCATAGACCGCGACCGAAGCGAACAGGCGGCTGAGGACGAAATCGGTGGCGACAAGCTCTTCGATTGCACCAACAATCAGGGGAGAGATAATATCGTAAGCGATGGAGAAGAGCATGAGGAAGAGGACCAGAAGGAACTTGGCCCAGTACGGTTTGGCATAGGCGAACAGGCGGCGCAGAATCTCGCCGTCCGCCATCGTGCGCTCAAAGCCCATGGCGGTCTTTTTATCTTTGACCGAAGCATAGGCAAAAATCAGCAGCGCGGTAACGGCACCGATGACGCCGCCAACCAGCAAAAGCGGGTTTACATTAAGCATTGTCATCACCTCCGGCTTCGTCTTCCAGCCGCTGCAGGTCCACCATGCGGCGGTACTTGGTGCAGTTGGCGTACAGTTCGTCATGGGGGCCGACGGCCTCGATTCTGCCCTCGTCCAGGAAGATGATCTTGTCCAGCCGCTCCACCGTGGAAATGCGGTGGGCAATCAGCAGGGTGGTCTTGCCGGCGCGGCTGGCTTTCAGGTTATCCAGAATGATTTTTTCGGTGCGGGTATCCACAGCGGAAACAGAATCATCCAGAATCAGGATGGGGGCATTTTTCAGTAAAGCGCGCGCAATGGAGATGCGCTGCTTCTGGCCGCCGGAAACGGTCACGCCGCGCTCGCCCAGAACGGTTTCGTAACCGTCCTTAAAGTCCACAATGTTATCCCGCACATCGGCCAGGCTGGCGGCGTGGTCGATCATTTCGGGGGTGGCATCGTCAACACCAAAACCGATGTTGTGGGCAATGGTATCCGAGAAGAGGAAGTTATCCTGTGGAACATAGGCACAGGCCGCGCGCACGGAATGAATGGACAGGGTGTTCACATCTTTGCCGTCCACAAACAGGGTGCCGTCCGGCACGTTGTAGGTGCGCAGCAGCAGGTCCACCAGCGCCGTTTTGCCCGCGCCGGTCTTGCCCACAATGCCCACGCTTTCGCCGGGGTGGATGGTGAAGGAGATATCCTGCAGCACATCGTATTCGCCGTCCGGGTAGCGGAAGGTCAGATGGCGGAACTCCACGCCGCCCTGTGGGTCCTGCAGCTCCTGCACGCCGGGGCGGTCGGTCACATCAATGGGGGCATCCAGCAGCTCGGTGATGCGGTTCAGGGAAGCCTTGCCGCGGGAGGTCTTTTCAATCAGCATGGAAATTGCCATGATGGGCCAGACGATGGCTTCAAAATAGCCGATGTACTCCACCAGCTGGCCTGCGTTGAACCGGCCCTGATAGACCAGATAGCCGCCATAGCCCAGGATGACGCAGATGACGGATTCGACAAACAGGGTCACAAGCACTTCCAGCAGGGTGGCGATCTTGGTGTAGATGACGTTGATCTCCTCGTTCTGCTTGTTCAGCTTGCGGAACGCCATCAGCTCTTTCAGCTCTTTGACAAACGCCTTGATGACGGCAATGCCGGAAAAATTCTCCTGTGCAAAATCCGAAAGGTCGGAGAATGCCTGTTGGCGTTCTTCCCAGCGTTTGGTCATGGCTTTGCCCATGACGGTGCCGATGGCAAACATGATGAGGGCGGGGATCAAAGCCAGCAGGGTGAGCTTATAATCCATGCGCCACATTTTGTACAGGGCCATCAGGCCGAGAACCAGAGCATCAAAGAACATCAGGATACCGTCACCAAAACATTCCTGAATGGTGTCAATATCGTTGGTGTAAAGGCTCATCAGGTTGCCGACCTTGTTGACCTGGTAATACTGCTGCGAAAGCTGGCGGCTGTGGTCGAACATCCGCTCGCGCAGGTTGGCAGCAACCCGCACAGCGGAGCCGAAAAAGCAGATACGCCACAAAAAGCGCCCAATGACCATGAGCACCACGATCCAGATCATGGGCAGGCAGATGTATTGCAGCAAAACCTCTTTGGTAAAGGGCAGGGTCTGGCCGTTTACGACCACCTGCCCCAGGTTGACCCCGTTGATGACCAGACGGTAAAACTGGGGGATCAACAGCTGGATATAGTCAACCGTTAAAAGGGCCAGCAGCCCAAGCAGCAGCACGGGCGCATTTTTGAGGTAATAACGGTTGATGTACTTGCCGAAAATCACGGCATCTCCTCCTTTTCCTTACCGGGATACAGCCAGGCAAACCGACCGGCGGCAAAAGTGCCGTATCTTTCAGTATATAGGACCGGAACGATTGAGTCAACGAAAAAACGCGAAAAAGTGGGGAATGGAGTCTAACAGAGGAAAGTTCCTTTTATTGTAAAGCATAGCCCACGTAGGGGCGCACATTGTGCGCCCGCGGACGTTTGGTTTGTGCTATATTTTTGGGGAACGCTATTACCCTTGGGTTGGCGGGCGCACGATGTGCGCCCCTACGGTCTCTATAGGGAACAGGTTGTTCCTGGATACACAAATGATTCTTCTTTAATATAAGGATACAAAAGAAATTGACCTTACACATAGATTTCGTTGTTGCGGGCGGGCAGCTTTTGCACTACGGCTTTGTGGGCGGCAGTTTCGCGCCAGGCGGCGGGGCTTAAACCTGTTTCCCGCTTAAAAACGCGGCACAGATAATTGGCGCCGGAAAAGCCGCATAACCCGGCAATCATTTCCAGGCTGTACTCCCGCTCGGCCAGCAGCAGCTTGGCGGCTTCAATGCGCACACTGGTCAAAAAGCGGCCCGGCGGCATGCCCATTTCGGAAGAAAAGACCCGCACAAGGTGGCACTTGCTGACCCCCAGCTGGGCGCTGAGCTCTTCGACCCCGTACAGGGCCATATAGTTATCACGGATGGCTTCCACCGCGCGGGCCACCAGCGGCGAAAGATGGCGGGATTCCTCGTCCCCGTGGGCAAGGGCGCACAGCAAGGTGTAAGGGGCGGCGGCGCTGGCGGCATCGTCGGAATCCCCGGCACCGCACACGCGGGCCAGCAGCTCCGCTGCACCGGGGCAGGAAGGGCCATCCGCAAAGCGCGGTTGCGGCAGCCCGGCCAAAAACTGCTGCACGGCCAGCCCGGTCAGCCGCACGCACAGCAGGTGGCAGGGGGTAACGGGCCGCAGGGTAAAGCTGCCGAAGCCCAGCAGCAGATCACCCGAAGAACCCGCGGCGCTCTGGCTGCCGGGGCATTCCAGCACGCACTGCCCGCTGGAAAGCACCCCCGCCCACAGCCCCTCGCCGGAAAGGGTCAGCGGCTCCTCACCCTGTAATTCCTGCACTGCGGCGCAGGCGCAGCAGGTGGTTGGATTAAATATCAATTTCTGACCTCCAATATCAATAAAGTGCTATAGCTTTTTCAATCGTACCCTGTTATTATAGATTTGTCAAGAAAAATACGTGTTGAGCGTATCAATAAAATCATAAAAACTAATTTGGAGGTAATGACCCATGGCCAGCATTAGTTGCCGTCATATTTACAAAATCTATCCGGGCAATGTTACTGCCGTTAAGGATTTCAACCTGGAAATTGCTGATAAGGAATTTATCGTTTTCGTCGGTCCTTCCGGCTGCGGTAAGTCCACCACCCTGCGTATGATTGCAGGTCTGGAAGAAATCTCCAAGGGCGAAATGTACATCGGCGACCGCCTGATCAACGATGTTCCCCCGAAAGACCGCGACATCGCCATGGTGTTCCAGAACTACGCTCTGTACCCGCATATGACCGTGTACAAGAACATGGCATTCGGCCTGGAACTGCGCAAGATGCCCAAGGACGAAATCGACAAGCGCGTTCGTGAAGCTGCTAAGATTCTGGAAATCGAGCACCTGCTCGACCGTAAGCCGAAGGCTCTGTCCGGTGGTCAGCGCCAGCGTGTTGCCCTGGGCCGCGCAATGGTTCGTAACCCGGCCGTCTTCCTGCTCGACGAGCCTCTGTCCAACCTGGATGCTAAGCTGCGTACCAGCATGCGTACCGAGATCATCAAGCTGCACAAGAAGCTGGCTACCACCTTCATCTA
>CAVFVI010000054.1:0-16371 GCA_963626055.1 Acutalibacteraceae bacterium | reverse complement strand
GGTGACCTCTTGCATGCCATGCAAGCGCTCTCCCAGCTGAGCTAAACCCCCAGATACTTTGCCGTGGTTGGTTCTTCAACCGGCGACAGGTGTTATTATAACAGGGTGTTGGGTGTTTGTCAACTGCTTTTTTGAAAGTTTTTTGGGGTTTGGCTCACTTTTTTGCTTTGCCGGGCATAGCATGGGCTGCGCGGAAAATAAAACGGCGGGAGGTGATGCCCCATGCGCAAGCGCCGCAGCGCCGGGCACCGCAGCCGCCATACCGTGCTTGGGCGGTGGCTGGCATTGGCAGCGGCAGTTTTCTGCCTTTGCTGGCACCTGGCCGACTGCATCGAGGATGCCATGTGGCCCGCCATGCGGGAAGTTGCCCAGCACGAATGCCGCAGCCTTGTGGTGCAGTGCCTGAACACGGCGGTCTATGGCGAGCTTTCCGCCAATCCGCAGCGGTATGCCGGGCTGTACACGCTGAACGACGGCTGCCTGTCGGGGGACAGCGAACGGATCAACGCTGCGCGGGCCGCCCTGGTACAGACCGCCCAGCAGGCATTGAATGCCATGCCGAAAAATGACATCAGTATTTCCTTAGGCAGCTTATCCGGCAGCATCTTCCTGTTGGAAATGGGGCCGGGCTGGACGGTACACCTGAACCCGGACGGGTATGTGGAGGGGCGCATGGAAGAAACCATGGAGCCCGCCGCCATCAACCGCACCCGATTTACGGCGGACCTTGTGCTGGAAACCACCGTGAATGTTATCCTGAACGGCCGCGCGGCGCTGACCCAGGTGGAAGTGCGGGTTCCGCTGGCAAGCTTTTTGTTGGATGGCGATGTGCCCGCTTATTATGGCAGCTGAATGATACAAGCCGCGGCCCGCGGCAGGTTCTCCCCTGCCTGCGGCCCGCGGCCAAAGTGTTTAATGATGTTTGTGGCTGCGGATGATGCGGTATTCCGGTTCCAGCTTATCCGTCAGGAACAGCTGGCTGTGGTAAAGCCCGGCATAGCCGGAAAGCGCATAGGTAATGCCGCACACGATGGCAAAGTACCACAGCCCCTGTGCACCGAACAGCTCGATTGCCAAAACCAGCGATGCCACCACGCAGTTGCTGGCACCGCAGAACACACCGGCCAAGCCAAGGGCCGCGCCGAAGCCTGCCGGGATGCCCAGCAGCGGTGCCACCACACAGCCAAAGGTTGCCCCCACAAAAAAGCTGGGCACAACCTCGCCGCCCTTAAAGCCCACACCAAGGGTAAGGGCGGTGAGCAGGATCTTGATGATCCAGTCCCACGGCAGGGCCTGGCCCTGCTCCACTGCGGCGGCAATGATGTTCACGCCCGCACCGTTATAGCGCATATCGCCATACAGCAGGGTGAAGAGCACCACCGCGCAGCCGCCCAAAAAGGCCCGCACCCACGGGTTGGGCAGCAGCTTGGGCAGGCCGTGCGCCGCACTGTGCAGCACAAAGCAGAACAGATGCACCACCACCGCGCAGGCCAGTGCCAGCAATACCACCCGCACTGCCATGGCTGGCTCAAACGCCGGAACATCCACCGCAAAGCGCGTAGGGCTAACACCGATAAGCAGCGAAATGCCATAGGCGATCAGTGCCGCAGCAAAGCACGGGATATACGCCGCATAGAACACAACGCCCACATTGATGACCGTCATGGCAAAAAACGTAGCGGCCAGCGGGGTGCTGAACAATGCGGAAAAGAACGCTGCCATGCCGCACTGTACGGCCATGCGGCGCTCGTGTTCATTCAGGTGCAGCACGCCGCCGGCCCACCAGCCGATGGTGCCGCCCATCTGCAGTGCAGCGCCCTCGCGCCCGGCGCTGCCGCCGCCCAGGTGGGTGAGCACCGTGCTGATAAACATGACCGGCAGCAGCCAGAAGCGGATGGGTTTGCCATCCTTGACGCAGTCGATCATATCATCGGTGGAAACACCCTCCAGTTTTGCTGCCTTATAGAGCGCCACGATTACAAGGCCGATGAACGGCAGCAGAAACAGAATGGCGGTATGTTCGGTCCGCAGCTCGGTTACATGCTCCACAGCCAGATCAAACGCCGCACCAATGATGCCGCAGGGCACACCGGTAATCACGGCCAGTGCCAGCCATTTCAACAATTCCTTTGTGCAGAACCACACGCGGCCCGCACAAGATACAACCTTTTCCTTCATGGTTTCGATCATATACGTTTCCCTTTGCAATGTTCAAGGTGCAATCCGGCACCTCAATTCATAGCCTCCAGCTGC
The DNA here is from genome assembly GCA_963626055.1 of Acutalibacteraceae bacterium. GTDB lineage: Bacteria > Bacillota > Clostridia > Oscillospirales > Ruminococcaceae > Gemmiger. The sequence goes on along the minus strand of CAVFVI010000054.1, from coordinate 14,118 downwards.
GCCTGTAATGCGGCGCGGGTATATAGTGTATTCAGTACCTGAATGATCTCCTTTTTGCTCAGCCGCGGCGGCAGGCCAAGCGTGCGCAGGAAGCTGCGCCGCCGCTCGCTGGCATTGGCGCTGCCGCTCAGGCCCCATTCATACAGGTCCGTATAGGTAATGGGGTCCGCGTTTTGCTGCTGGGCCTGCAGGGGGGCGGTGGCAAGTGCTGTGCGCAGCCCCTGCAAAATTAAGGCGTCATCCACGCCCTCCACGCCAAGCAGGCCCTCCCTGCCGGGTTCCGGTTTACGGGGTTCCTTGCCGGGCACGGCGGGGATATATGCCTGCAGCACATTCTGTGCCCCCACAAGACCGGTGATATAGTGGCGGATCTTAAAGCCCGCGGCGTCGGAATCCGTCAGCAGGATCATGCCCTGGGCGGCGGCAATGCGCTTGAACAGCGCCTGCATGGATTTATCCTTAAAGATGGCAAAGCCGTCCGTTGTCAGGATGGTTGCTTCCACAAGATTTGCCAGGCGGGCGGCATCGTATTTGCCCTCCACCACAAGGGCCTGGGTCAGGTTCAATTTGTTTTGGTTCATGCACGGCTCCTTGCCAGCGAAAGTTCACAGATGGCTTTTTGCATCAGCAGCGGGGCGTCCAAACGGCTGCCTTTCAGGTCCAGATCCAGCTTGTGCAGGATGCGCAGGCTTTCTTCGATCTGGCTGCGCTTAAAGCGGGCGGCGGTCTGGTCCGCGTTGCCAAGGCGGTAGTTCCATTTGCCGGTATACTTAAAATCCTTGGCCAGGTCCGCCAGCGGGCGGCGGCTCTTTTTGGCCAAAAAGGCCCGGTAGATATCCAGATAGTTACCGATCAGTGCGCCGGTGATAAGGATCGGTTCGTTTTGCAGTTCCAGCAGGGTTTGCAGTTTGGCCAGGGCCTGGCGGGTGTTGCCTGCCGCCACCAGTTTGACCATATCAAAGGTATCGGCATCCAGCGTGACGGTGCCAAGCTGCTGGATCATCTGGGTGGTGATGGTGGTGTATCCGCTGAGCGCCGCCAGCTTGGCGATCTCATTTTGCAGCAGGAACTGGTCATCGCCGCAGCGGTCCAGCAGGGCAGCTTCGGCACCGGGGGCAAAGGTGGTGCGATACTCCCCTGCCCAGGTGCGGGCCATCTCCTGCAAAGCAGCGCGGCCGGGCTTGGCGATCTGCACACAATAGCCCAGCTTTTCGCACGCAGTGATGAGCTTTTGTTCCCGCTTGCCGGGCTTGATCTTGCCGTATTTTTCTTCCAGCAGGCTGGTGAGCACAAAAACGGCGTTCTCGGTATCGGAAAGGGTATCGCAGAGTTCCTGCAAATCCTTATCCGAATAGGCAGACGGGCGGATGAGCGGCAGCATGACCAGACGGCGGCCGCCAAAGAACGAGATGGTTCCCGCCGCCAGCACAATATCTTCCACGCTGGGGGTGGGGCCATCCAGCGTGGTGGTATCGGGGGCTTCTTCGCTCAGGAATTTCTCCGCCTTTGCGGCGGCGCTGCGCACCAGGGCTTCATCGCTGGCATAAAAGTAAAACACCGGGCAGCCGGACTTGAGGCGTTTTTTCAGCTCGTTTTCACTGTACAGCAAGGGGCTGCACCTCCTCATACACAACACTTTTGCCGGGGCGCACCACGGCAGTCGGGGTTTCGGCATCGTAATAAACAGGGGTATCCCCCGCTTTGGGCAGCCATTTGGGGGCCTGCTGGTTGCACAAAATTGCCTTTGCCTGAATGGCTTCCGGGCAGCTGCCGCCCGCGCAGTACAGATCCACCGCCACCGGCTCGGCCAGCGTCAGCTTGCCCGCACTGGCTGCGGCGTGCCAGCCGCCGACATCCAGCACCGCAAGGTTTGCGGCGTTGGTGTGGAACAGGTGCACTTCCATGGTATCCAGCATCTGCAAATGGGTCAACCCCTGCGGCAAGTCGGCAATGGTCAGCAGCTGCGCGGCCTGCAAGGGCATTTCGCCGGGTTCGGTGCGCAGGTCGATCACCGCGGCCAGCTCCGGTGCGCCGTTTTGGGTCAGGTATTGCTGCACTGCACGCCCGTTGGCGGCGCTGCCGCGGTAAAGCACCACGGCGCGGTCATTCTGCACAGCCACCACGCAGCCATTGCCCGCGGTGCCCACCATCGCCAGACGTACCACATCGCGCTGCATGGCGCTGCCCAGCATAATGGCTGCCGCTGCGCACACAAAGCCAACCGGCACAAAGCGGCGCAGCTGCCGGGCACGCCAGAACAGCGCCGCCAGCACGGCAAAAACAGCCAGCACCCACAGGGTATACCGCACCGGCAGGGCAATGTGTGCCATCGGCAAAGCCGCACACCAGGCGGCAAGGCTGGTCATCAACCGCAGCACAATGCCCAACAGCAGGCTTGCCCCATGGAACAGCGGGTCCAGCACCGGCATAAAAGAAAGCACCAGCGCCAGTATCCCCAGCCGCAGCGCCGGGCCAAGCAGCCATACCACCAGCAGGTTGGCCGGTACCGCGGCACCGCTGGCCGCCATACCATGCAGCAGAAGAACCGGCAGCGTTGCCAGAGTAGCCAACACTGCGGCCTGCACGGCATCCAACGCACGGAGCGCGATGGCAACGGGCAGCGGCAGCGTGTTCTGCCGCGTTTGGTTATGGCGGGCTGCATAGCGCGCCTGCACAAACTGCGCCTGCCGCTTGGCCAGCGTCGAAGCCGCCAACACACCCAACACACCGCAGACGGAAAGCTGGAAGCCGATATCGCACGGGGCAAAAGGCTGCTGCACCCCAATGATGATAGCCGCCAACGCCAGCGCGGTAAGGGAATCCGGCGGCTGGAGCAGCAGGCACCCCACCAGCACGATCAGGAACATGACCCCCGCGCGGAACACCGAGAACGGAAGCCCTGTCAGCCCCATATAGAGCAGCAGAACCGCGATTTGCAGCAGGACCAGCGGAACCGAGAACCGGCTGCGCCGCCCCTGGCCCATTGCAAACAGGCCGCACAGCAGCGCCACATGCAGGCCGGAAACCGCCAGCAGGTGGGCAATGCCAGCCGTGCGGAAGGTATCCTTCCATTCGTCCGTCAGTTCGCTTTTCTCCCCCAGCAGCATGGCAGCTTCCAGCCCGGCAAGGTCATTGGGCAGGTAGGTGTGCAGCCGTTTGGCGAACGCCTGGCGCAGATGATACAACCGGTACGGCAGCGCATCCGATGTGCTTTGCCAGACATAATCCGACTGATAGGATGCCCCCAGCCAGATGCCTTTGGCATAGCGGGACATGCGGTAGGAATCTGCCCGCAGGGGCTGCAGCTGAAACCGGCCGGTGATGATATCCCCTGCTTCGGAATACGGCAGGTCTGTGCAGTAGAGTTTCAGCGAGGTTTTGCGGCCATCCAGCTGGGTGACAAGCAGAGTGGCACGCACGTTGCCCGGCTGCCAGGAAGTTTCGGCATCCGGCTGCACAATGGCAGTGCAGGCATAAGTCTGCCCCTCCAGGCTTTGGGTCGGTTTTACCACCGCCAGCTGAAATGCGGCGCTCCATACCAGACCAGCCAGCAGCCCCGCCGCAGCGGGCAACGCAAAGCGGGCCGCCCGGCGCTGGGTAAAGGCAGCAAACACAAACAACGATATAAAAAGTGCCGCCGTCAGCAGCGAGGCCAACGGCGGCAGGTACGCCGCGGCCAGCTCTGCCAATGCGAAGGCAAAACCAAAGCCAGCCAGCTTACGAGTCATGGGTTTTTAGTGGACAAACAGGGGCAGCGGCTCAAGGAAGATGATATCCTTGCGCTCGGCTGCATCGCCTTCCGCCAGAACAGCTGCCTGGGCCACAATGGTGCCGGAGCTGCGGGCTGCCAGTGCATCCAGCGCATGCAGGCTGCCGCCGGTGGAAATCACGTCATCCACAACCAGGATGCGCTTGCCGTTCATATAGTCAAGGTCTTTTTTATCAATGACCAACGTCTGCTTGCCGGCGGTAGTGATGGACTGATCCTCCACAACAACGGGCTCGGTCATATAGCCCTTGACGCCCTTGCGGGCGGGGATCCACTGCTTGCCGCTCTGGCGGGACATTTCGTATGCCAGGGGGATGCCCTTGGCCTCAGCGGTCAGGATGACATCAAAATCCGGGCATTTTTCCAGCAGAGCCTTGGCGCAGGCAATGGTCAGCTCAACATCACTGAACATGATGAATGCGGCAATGTCCAGATGGTCATTGATCTTGCAGATGGGCAGTTCACGGGTCAGGCCTGCCACATGCAGGGTATAGGTTTTTGCCATAGTAAACAACCTCTTTTCACATTTCGGTGCAAAAGGGCCCGCATCAGCCCGGAGGCCATGCAAGGCTGCGCTTTGCCAGCACATGGAAGTGCAGGTGCTTCACGCTCTGGCCGCCATCGGCGCCAACGTTGGTCACAACGCGGTAGCCGCTTTCGTCCACGCCAAGCTGCTTGCACAGGTCGGCGATGGTGGCGTAAATGTGGCCCAGCAGTGCAGCGTCTGCTTCGGTAAGCTTTGCCGCAGATTCAATATGCTGCTTGGGGATCACCAGAAAATGCACCGGTGCCTGCGGGTCAATATCATAAAATGCCAGCAGGGTATCATCCTCATACAGCTTATTGGACGGGATCTGGCCCGCTGCGATTTTGCAAAACAGGCAGTCATCCATCGGTTTTGCCCCCTTTCTCAGGGTGCGGGGCGGTTGGCCCGGCACCCTAAAATTGTACAGTTGTATTATAGCACGCTCAGTTTGCTTTTTCCAGGTTTTCTTTCACGATGCCTTCCACAGCGTTCAGGGCATCGTCGATCTTGGAGGTATCACGGATACCGGCCATGGCGAAGTCCGGCTTGCCGCCGCCGTTGCCGCCTGCGATGGCAGCGATCTGCTTGACCAGGGCACCGGCTTTCAGGCCGCGGGCCAAGGCATTTTTGCCAATGCCGACTGCCAGGGTGGTCTTGCCGCCATCGGTGCCGATCAGAGCGCCGACTGCGTTGGGCTCCTTATCGCGCAGCTTATCCATCATGCTGCGCAGGGTATCGGGGGCGGTGCCGTTCAGGTAAACGGTAACAATGCGCACGCCGTCCACATCGGCAGCGTTCTGGAACAGGCCGTCGATCTGGCTGGATGCCAGCTTTGCCTTGGCGATCTCCAGCTGCTTGTTGGCTTCTTTCAGTTCAGCGGTCACAGCCTGAGCACGGGCGGCAACATCCTTCATGTTGTTGGCTTTCAGGGCAACAGCGGTGTTGGCCAGTTCAGAGGTGCGGTCGTCCAGCAGGTTCAGCACGCCGTAACCGGTGGTAGCCTCGATACGGCGGATACCGGCAGCAACGCTGGCTTCGGACAGGATCTTGAAGCAGCCGATCTGGGCGGTGTTTTTGACATGGGTGCCGCCGCAGAACTCAACGCTCCAGCCGCCTGCATCCACAACGCGGACGACCTTGCCGTACTTTTCGCCAAACAGAGCCATAGCGCCCATCTTCTTGGCTTCCTCAATGGGCAGGTTCTGGATGGTAACAGGCAGAGCGGCAAAGATCTTTTCGTTCACGCGCTTTTCCACTTCAACCAGCTCTTCGGGGGTAACGGCGTTGAAATGGGTAAAGTCAAAACGGGTGATCTTGTCATCCTGGTAGCTGCCGGCCTGGTGGACATGCTCGCCCAGAACTTCGCGCAGGGCTTTCTGCATCAGGTGGGTAGCGGTATGGTTGCGGCAGATGGAAGCGCGGCGCTGTTCATCCACAGCTGCGGTCACAGTATCGCCCACGCGGATGGTGCCATCCAGCAGGGTGCAGGTGTGAACATAGAAGCCTTTGGGGGTCTTTTTGACCTGGTTGACTTTCAGGTTGGCGGTGCCGCTGGTCAGGTAGCCGTGGTCAGCAACCTGGCCGCCCATCTCGGCATAGAACGGGGTGCGGTCCAGAACGACCAGCACATTCTCGCGCTCTTCATAGTCGGTGGAAACGGCATCGTTCAGTTCCTCGCCGTCAGACAGGGCCAGAACCTTGGAGGTTTCTTTCAGCACATCATAGCCGTCAAACTCGGTCGGCTCAGCGTTCAGCTCGCCGAACAGGTCCTCGCTCCAGCCGGAGATATCCTTGGCCAGGCGTTCGGCACGGGCGCGCTCACGCTGGCGGGTCATCTCGATGTGGAAAGCGGCTTCGTCAATGCCAAGGCCGGCTTCGGCAGCAATTTCCTTGGTCAGATCAAGCGGGAAGCCGAAGGTATCGTTCAGCTTGAAGACATCCAGGCCGGACAGGATCTTTTTGTGGGTATCGTGCAGGTGCTGGATCATGCCGTTCAGGATGTTCATGCCGGAGTCAATGGTCTTATAGAAGCGCTCTTCCTCGGTGCCAATGACCTTTTTGATATAGGATTCATGCTCGCGCAGTTCGGGGTAGCCGACCTCGCTGGAGGTGATAACGGTATCCACCAGGTCGGTCAGGAACGGATGGTCGATGCCCAGCATACGGCCATGGCGGGCAGCGCGGCGCAGCAGGCGGCGCATAACATAGCCGCGGCCTTCGTTGGAGGGCAGGATGCCGTCAGAAGCCATGAACACAGTAGCACGGATATGGTCGGTGATGACACGGATGGAGATATCGTCCTTCTCGTTTGCACCGTACTGCTTGCCGGAGATGCGCTCCACATGGTGCAGAACAGCGGCAACCGTATCGACCTCGAACAGGTTGTCCACATCCTGCATGACAACGGCCAGACGCTCCAGGCCCATGCCGGTATCAATGTTCGGTTTGGGCAGCAGCTCATAGTTGCCCTTGCCGTCGGAATCATACTGGCTGAACACCAGGTTCCAAATCTCCATGAAGCGGTCACAGTCACAGCCAACGCCGCAGGTCGGCTTGCCGCAGCCGTACTTCAGGCCGCGGTCAAAGTAGATCTCGCTGCAGGGGCCGCACGGACCGGAGCCATGCTCCCAGAAGTTATCCTCTTTGCCCAGGCGGACCATGTGGTCTTCGGGGATGCCGACAGACTTGGTCCAGATATCATAAGCCTCGTCATCGTCCTGATAGACAGAGATGTACAGGCGGTCAGCGGGGATCTCCAGCTCTTTGGTCAGGAACTCCCATGCCCAGGGAATGACTTCTTTCTTGAAATAATCCTGGAAGCTGAAGTTGCCCAGCATTTCAAAGAAGCAGCCATGGCGTGCGGTAATGCCGACACGCTCAATATCCGGGGTACGGATGCACTTCTGACAGGTGGTAACACGGTGGCGGGGCGGTTCTTCCTGGCCAAGGAACCACTTTTTCATGGGTGCCATGCCGCTGTTGATAAGCAGCAGGCTGGGGTCGTCTTTGGGCACCAGCGGGAAGCTGCCAAGGCGCAGATGGCCTTTGCCTTCAAAATAGTGCAGGTATTTTTCGCGTAATTCGTTAAGTCCTGTCCACTGCATGATCCTGATTCTCCATTTCGTATGCTGAAATAATTGGGATACTGTTTTGCCCTGGGTTTTGCCACAGCCGCAAAAAAGGAAAAGAAAAACGGCCTTTGCCCCGCCAGACAGATACAATGCCGTCCGGCACAGGGGCGAAAGCCGTATAACTTCCGTGGTACCACCCAGATTGCAGGCCGTACAGCCTGCCGCTTTGGCGCGCCTTAACGCGGCGCATACGTCCGATTTTTTCGGAAGCTCCGGGGCGGCGCTGCCCTGCCCGCACCGGGTGCCTTGCAGCTTAACGGCACCCTCTCTGAATGGCTGCGGATGATGGGGCATTGACCCTTTCAACGCTATTTTTCCTTTTACTTTGCTATTATATGCCAGCCTTTGCCGGTTGTCAACTGTTTTCTGCCGGTTTTTCCGTTATGGCGTCATCCAGAATGGCAAGGGCATCCGCCACCTGGGCAAACAGGGCCGCGCTGCTGGTTTGGGGGCTGAGCTGGGAATCCTGCAAAACGGTGATGGTATAGCGCGGGGCATCCGCCGGGTAAAAACCGGCAAACCAGTAGTGCAGCAGCTCCCGGCCGTCGGCATCAAACTGGCCGGTCTGGGCGGTGCCGGTTTTGCCGGCGGCGGTGCCGGTGCGGGGTTGGGCATCGCCGCCAATGCCGCTGCTGACGACGGTTGCCAGCATGCTTTGCAGCACCCGTGCAACTGCCGGGCTGCAGGCCGCTGTGGCCTGCGGCTGCTGCGGAACTTCTGCCCCTCCGGTGATGCCGCTGACAATACAGGGGCTGTGATACACCCCGCCGGAGGTAATGGCGTTGAACACGGCCGTCACCTGCAGTGGGGTAACGGTCAGCCCGCCCTGCCCGAACGAAAGGCTGGCCAGGCTGCCCGCGTTTTGCAGGTCCGCCGCGTTGGGCAGCTCCCCCGCCGCGCTTTTCAGCCCCGGTGCCAGCAGGGCCGGGGTGCCAAGGCCAAAGCTCTGTGCGGCATCCAGAATGGCCTGCCCGCCCAGCAGCTGGCCCAGTGCAATAAAATAACAGTTGCAGCTTTGTTCCAGTGCGCCGCGCAGGTTGACCGTGCCGTGTGCCCGCCCCAGCGCGCAACGGAAAGTTTCCCCCGCCGTCTGAATGCTGCCGGTGCAGTCATAAGTGAACCAGTCCAGCCCCTGGGCATAGGCCGCCGCGGCCAGCACCACCTTGAACACCGAACCGGCGCTGAAGGCGGACAGACTGCGGTCAATGAGGGAGGTATCATCGGCGCGGATGCTGGCGGCGATATCATCGGGGTCAAATTCCGGCACACTGGTGCTGGCCAGCACCCGGCCGCTGCCCACCTGCATGACGATGATGCAGCCTTTGCTCATGTTTTGGGCGGCGATGGCTTCGCAGGCGCGCTGGATGTTGGCATCCAGTGTGAGGGTGACGGCCGTGCTGGTACCGCGGGCGGTGGTTTGCACCTGCGGCGCTGTGCCTGCCAAAAGGTCGCCGCGGGCGGTGGTGGTACAAAGCACGGCCTGAGTATCCCCCGCCGCGGCCAAAAGATCATCATAGGCTTTTTCCAGACCGGTCACGCCGTGGCCGTCCCCATCCAGGTAGCCGATCAAATGGCGGGCGATGGGGGTTGGCAGATAGCGCCGGGCATCCGCCACCATGAACACGCCATTTGCGGACAGATCATTTTCCACTTCAATCAAAAATGGGGTGATGCTGTTGCGGCGGGCATACAGCTGAGCCTGCTGGGCAAACGGCACAAAGGGAAACAGCGTGGCGTAGCTGGAATCCCCCGGTATGCAGAGCGCGTACCACCGCGGGGTAACGCCGGTTAAGGGGCGGCCCATCCTATCATAAAAATTGCCGCGCCGGATGGGAAGCGCGGTTTCGCTGACGGTCTGCGCCGCCGCGCTGGCGGCATAGCTTTGGTCCGCCGCGATCCAGAACACACGGCAGAGCACCAGCATCCCTGCACAGAGCATGGCGGCACAGAGGACAGCAAGGCGGCGGATGCTCATGGGCGTGTTTTCCTCCTTTTTGCGGTACTATTCCATGCCTTATCGGATTTTCTGTTTATGGCTCAACATACTGGGTGGCATGCTGTGCAAAGCGCGGACATCTATACCCGATTGAAACCCGATTAAAGTATCGCCCGCTGCTGCTGGTTTTATGCTTTCCTGATACTATCAGGGCCGCGGCAAAATACTGCAAAACATTTTGTGGTCAAATTATTGACAAACGATAATTTATCTGGTACGCTGATGATAGCGAAATTATTGTTTTATTATAATTTCATTTCACCTGGCTGCAAAATCATAAATTGAAGCAGACAGAATCGGAAAGGATGTGGAAGCGATGAAGGGTTTCCGTTTACTTTATGGCGGGCTGGCGGGGCTTGCCGCGGCCTGTGCGCTGGGGGCATGGTTTGCACCGGTCGAAGCCGGGTGGCTGGCGTTCCCCTGGGGCAGCATTGGGGCCGGGCTACGGGAGCTTTCGTTAAGCGGCAGCATTGGCAACGCTGTGGCCTGCGGGCTGTATGCCCTGCTCTGCCTGCTGCCCGCCGGGATTGCCCTGCGGGATATCCGGCACCGGTGGCCGCTGGCTGGGTTCAGCGCGGTGCTGGCGGCGGCGCTCTATTTCCTCATCAATCCCGGGTTGCTGGCCCAGCGGATGGGCGGGCTGGCACAGGAGGTTGCCGTGGCCATGCTGGGGCAGCTGGTTTGGGCTGCTGCGCTGGCCTGCGCGGTCTGGCTGCTGCTGGGGGCGCTCCACCGGCGCAGCCTGAACACTCACAGCCTGCTGCATGGGATGCAGATTGGGCTTTGCCTGCTGGACGGGGTATTTGTGGTTTCCGTATTTGGTGCCGGGGTGCTGAACCTGCGCGGGCAGATTGCCGCCATGCAGCAGGCAAACACCATGCTGAATGCTGCGGCGCTTGGCCCCACCACCCTGCTGCTGGCGTGCGGCTGGCTGGTGCAAAGCCTGCCTGCGCTGCTGGACCTTGGCATTGTACACGGGCTGCTGCAGCTGACCGAGCTGGCAAAAACCGACCACTTTGCCCCCGGCATGGCCAAAGCTGCCGCGCGCTGTGGTACGCTGGCGGGGACCGCGGCGGCGGTGGATGTTACTGTGCAGGCTGTTTTTATGGCTGTTCAGCTCTGCTTTGCCGGGCAGCTGCACCAGCTGAACAGCGGGCTGCACATTGCCCTGCTGCCCATTCTGTTTGCGGTGGCAGCGCTGCTGTTCAGCCGCTGGCTGGCCGAAGGCTGTGCCCTGCGGGAAGAAAACGAGGGGTTCATCTGATGGCGATCAAAGTGTATCTGGATGAACAGCTGCGGGCGCGCGGCATGACGGCCAAGGAGCTTTGCGCCAAGGTTGGCATTACCGAAGCGAACCTTTCCATCCTACGCAGCGGCAAAGCCAAGGGCGTGCGGTTCCACACCATCAACCGCATCTGTTACTACCTGCAATGTGATGTAGGCGATATTTTGAAATTTGACGGCGAACTGGACGAAGGTGATTGTGATGAAACGTAATATGTTACTTGGCGCGGGTGCCGCTGCCTTGGCCTGCCTGCTGGGCGGCTGCCAGCTGGCGCTGCCGCAGGGTGCTGCGGAGCAGGATACTTTGATCGGCGGGTACGCCACATGGGAGAGCATCCCCTATTTTTCCGAACATTTTCTTTCCGGTGATGATTCCCCCGCCCGCCTGTACGCGGACTGGGACAGCGCCGACCGGCCGGAGGGCGCGCAGTGGCGGGATATCTTCCCCGATGTGACCGGCTATGCGCTGTGCCAAAACACGGCGGATGAAGATGGGGATACCGTTTATCTTGGCACCGGGGCGGACCCGTATTTCAGCGGCCTTGCTTACAACAGCGCGCATAACGGCAATGAATCTACTGAGAGCATGACCGGAACACTGTATGCCGATATCAACCAAATCAGCGAAGATATTACCGGCTTTACATTCAGCCCGGTATATCAGACGGCGGACGGGCAGATCTACCTGGCCGAGGGCCAACGTGTGACTTGCAGTGCCGAGAATCTGGAAGGTTCCACCTTGTCCCTTTCGGTCAGCACCGCACAGACCGAGAGCAGCAGTTGGGACGGCACCAGCAAAACCGAACAGAGTTTTACCGCAAAGCTTTCCTTTTTGTATGCCGCTCAAACGGTGCGGGTATTGCAGATGAATGCCGATTACGGGGTGCTGGAACAGACGGATTACCCCGCTGCCACCGTGCCGGAAGCACTGGAATTTTTGCCGGATGCGGAATTCATTCTGCTGGAAAGCCGCAGCACGGATGCAAACGGCACTGCGCACACCACGCGGCAGATCGTTGGGCGCGACGAGCTGGAAGACTATGGGGCGGACGGACAGCTGAAATATGTGACCCTCTACCTGCACGGGGATGGCCCGCTGGCGGAAGTACACAGCATCACCCTGAAAGGATAAAATCCAAAAAAGAACCACCCGCCGGGAATGGCGGAACAAACAGCGCTGTGCTGCCTGTTCCCCGCCCCGGCGGGTGGTGTTGTTTTATTAAGCGGTTATGCCCGTGCCGCCCTGTGCCGCAGCCAGGCAATAACAAAAAAGGTTACCGCAATGCAGGGCAAAAACCCCATCGCATCCACGCCGACATCCTGGATCATTCCGGCGCGGTCCGGGATAAAAAGCTGGTGGAATTCATCGGTGCCCGCATAAGCCGTGCAGACCACGGCGCTGAGCAGCGCTTCTTGTAAAAGCTGTTTAGCCCCGCCCGTTTTGCCCGCACTGCCAAACAGGTGGGCGGTAATGGCGGTGCTGACACCAAGCGCACAGTAGATATAAACATGCGCCCACTTGCGGATATTGGCGTTGGCGTTCTGGGTGCTGAACCATTTGGGGGTCAGGCGGTGGGCAGCGGTGGATTCCACTTTTTCCGTCACCTGCTGGCTGAGGGCATAGGAGCCTTCCCCCGGCTGGGCAGAAAACAGGAAGATGGCCGCCATAATGGCCAGCGTAACGCACAGCATAACCACGCGTGCAATTTTCAGTTTTTTGTTCTGTTCCGGCATTCCCGCACCCCCGTTTTCTGCAATACCGCCATAACGTGCAATACATAAAAGCATAACAGTTTTTCGGGGAGGAATCAAGCGGGAAAATTGTTTTGCAATAACTTCTGACACTGGGACATTTAATATTTATCCGTCTTTTTCCCATTGCAGGATTTGCAAAGCATTTGACAGTTATCCGGCGTTGTTTCTCCACCTTTACTCCAAGGTTTAATATGGTCGCCTTCCATTTCCTCAAATTTAAAGCGTTCTTTGCAAACCGGGCAAATTCCATTTTGTTTGCTATATGCAGCCATTTTAACCTTTTTGTCAAATGCTCGCAGATTCAAAAGGCGACCCGCAAAAGGATCTGTATCTCGGCATAGTAAGAATTCATAAATGCCCTTCGTCTTTTGCACCTCATCGTCTTCATGTAGTCGTTTTACTTCTGCCGCTATTGTTGCCGAATTGTAAGTACAATTATGATATTTATTATAGAGATGGCACCAGTCCAGCCCTTTCATGTCTGGAAAGTACTTTGGGAAGATTTTCTCAACCCAATGGACAACATCTTGAAAATATTGCCACAGTTCATCTGCATCTGCATCCGATTTGTGCTGCGCCATATATTCAGTAATTTCAGTAATGCTTTGATACTCGCAAATACCTCGTAATGCCTTTTCCAGTAATTCTTGTCTGTTCGGATCACCAGTAATGTACTTATCCGCCATTAACTTTGCCGCACAGTTCCGTTTGGAAAAATATTTCTTTGCATCTGAGAGCCAAGTTCCTGTGTAAACAGAATTTCGGAGTTCTTGCTCTGTCAGTTTCTCTCCGGCAATATTAACAACTCGAAACCATTCTAATTTTTCGGACTCCTCACCCTCACAAATATAAATCATGAATTCATAATTCATGATTGCATTGTACTTATCATCTGGCAGTGCATCCCAATAATACTTTCGGCCGTCCAGAGCAACCGAAAACTTATGCTTTAAAAACTGCATAACAGACAAGGTACGTTGCTGGCCATCTAATACCTCGTATTTGTCGTCTCCAACCTTAACCCAATACATGACATTCAAAGGAAAGCCTTTCAGTACTGTCTGAATAACCGCCTCTGCCTGCTCATTGTCATAAACAAATTCACGTTGATATGGCGGGCGAATTGCAAGCCGACCACCATAGGCGAAAACACCGTCGTCACCGTTGTCGGCATAGCTGTCAAACACTTCCCTAACCTTGATTTGTTTCGGCTCGATTTTCACGGTTTGCCCTCCTCCTGATTAAAATACGCGGATATATACTTATCAAATATCCATTTGCATTGTCTGCTGTGTAATACACCTTATTTGTCGGCTTATCTTTTACAAGGATTCCGCCCGTGTGTTGACCTTACTACCGCTTTGTGTACTGCCATTTTGATTGTGCTGAACAGCATTTTCATAAATGGCAGTCATTTCATAATCAATGGTATTTCCCAAAGTAATTCCGACAATTTCGAACTGTTCGGGATTGTACTTGTCCAAAAAAGTAATAGGGACACCCATAATGCCCTTACATCTTCCGTTTGATAACGATTCTGTCGTAGAGACGCTTATACTTTGCGGCGCTTGATAACGATCCGGTCGTAGAGACAGCGATACCGTTGTGTTGTGTTGTGTTGTGTTGTGTTGTGTTGTGTTGTGTTGTGTTGTGTTGT
>CAVFVI010000053.1:5293-16586 GCA_963626055.1 Acutalibacteraceae bacterium | reverse complement strand
CTTTTTTACTCTCCCCAGCAGAGCTGGGGGTTGTCATTTTGCTAAAGCTGCCCAAAACAAAAATCCAGCCGTATGCTTTGCTGGCACACGGCTGGTCTTTGTTCCGGTTTATTCTTTTATGGTTTTGCCGCAGGGGCCGGGCTTTGGGTGCGGCTGCGGTACTGGCCCGGCGTGCAGCCCAGCAGCTTGCGGAAGCACGCCGAAAAGTACCCCGGGCTGGCAAACCCGCAGTTCAGGGCAATCTCGGTTACCGGCAGGCTGGTCTGCGCCAGCTGGGCGGCGGCTGTCAGCAGGCGGCGGCGCTGTACATACTCCATGGGGCGCTGGTGCAGGTAGCGCCCAAAAATGCGCTGGCACTCCCGCGGGCATACCCCCGCCGCAGCCGCAATGTGTTTCACCGTGATGGCGGCATCCAGGTTTGCATCGATCCATTCCAGCATCTGCTTGATGCGCTGCTCCTGTGCGGAAGGCGCTTTGCGCACCGGGGCGGGAGCGGCCAGGCTGCGGGCGTGCAGCAACAGGGCGGTCAGGGCTTCCCGCACGGTGAATTCATAGGCATCGCCCTCCTGCACGCAGGCGGCAAATGCGCGGCCAAACGCGGCGGAAAAGGCGGTGTCCGCGGCGCTGAACCATACGGCGGCGGGGCCATTTTCCAACAAAGGGCGCAGGTAGCGGGTGTCAAACACGCTGCCGGGGCTGCCCGATACAATGCCCGCATCGAACACGAAAGAGCGGTACAGGCAGGGCTGCGCCCCCACCGCGGTAAAGGCGTGCAGCACCCCCGTGTTGACCAGGCACCCCTGCCCCGGGTGCAGGGTACGGCTGGCATCCCCCACCGCAGCCTCCACACAGCCGGATTGCAGCTGAAAGATCTCCAGCTCGGTATGCCAGTGCGCCGGGATATGCCCCGCCGCGTACTCGTGGATGTTGCCCTCATTGGCCACAAGGTCAAACAGCGCCAGGTCCTGTTGGGGGATCTCCTTGCGGGTTTCGTCCATGGGGATGTAACTGCGGTTGCGGATCATGGCGGGCCTCCGTTTTGTCGCTTTTTTACTATTATATGGCGCATATCCGCAAGCAGCAAGTGGTTTTTGTCTGTATAATAGAACAGATCAATACAAAAGGAGCATGGACCATGAGCAAACCACGCAAAAGCCGCATTCTGGATATGACCCAGGGCAGCCCGGCCAAATTGCTGCTGCAATTTGCTATGCCGCTGTTTTTGGGCAACCTGATGCAGCAGTTTTATAACCTTGCCGATACCGCCATTGCGGGGCATCTGCTGGGGGATGCCGCCCTTGCGCAAATTGGCGCAACCGCTGCGCTGTACAGCCTGATCACCAACTTTGCCTTTGGCATGAACAGCGGCCTGGCCCTGACAGTAAGCCGCTGCTTTGGCGCAGGCGATAAAACCGGTGTGCGCCGCGCTGCCTGCTGGATGGTGACGCTTTCCCTTTGCACCGCGGCGGTGCTGACGGGTTCGCTGTACGGCCTGCGGCGCGGCATGCTGGCCTTTTTGCAGGTGCCGCAGGCCACCATGGACGGCGCACTGGCCTATCTGGCGGTCATTCTGCTGGGCATTCCGCTGACCATGGCGTATAACCTGGAATCCGCCATGCTGCAGGCCGTTGGCAACAGCATCACGCCGCTGTTTTTCCTGCTGTTCAGCAGCGTGCTGAACATTGGGCTGGATATCGCCTTTATGGGCCCGCTGGGCCTTGGCGTGCGCGGCGCAGCCATTGCCACGGTGTTAGCGCAGGGCATCAGCGCGGTGCTGGGCGGGTGGTACATCCTGCGCGGCTACCCGGAACTGCGCTTTACCCGCAGCGACTACCGCGGTACCGGCAGCATGGCCCGCAGCATGCTGTGGGCGGGCCTCAGCATGGGCCTGATGACCGCCATTTACAACATTGGCAGCGTGGTGCTGCAGAGCAGCATCAACGCACTGGGCAACGTGTACATCGCGGCCCAGGTGGCGGGCCGCCGCCTGGCGGAGCTGTTTTACATTCCCGGCACAGCACTTGGCATTGCCATTGCCACCTACAGCAGCCAGAACTTTGGCGCCGGGCGCTACCGCCGCATCATGAAAGGTGCCTGGGTTGCGCTGGGGCTGTACCTGATCTGGTGGGTGTTCGCCACGGCGTATGTGTTTACCCTTGGCCGCCCCACCGTGCAGGCCGTGACCGGCAGCAGCGATGAAGCCGTGCTGACCAATGCTTTGCTTTACCTGCAGATCAGCATCCCGATGATCCCACCCATGGCAGTGATCGTGATCTTCCGCAACATGCTGCAGGGCATCCAGCACACCATTGCGCCGCTTTTTTCCAGCGCGCTGGAGCTGATCGGCAAGCTGATTTTTGGCATGTGGCTGGTGCCCGTCTGGGGCTACCCCGCTGTGTGCATCTGCGAGCCGGTTACCTGGGTGATCTGCTGCATGTTCATCTCCTTCGCCGTCTGGCGCTGCCGTGCCCAACTGAACCAGGCGGATGCAGGGAACCGGGAATGCAGCGGAAGCAAAATGGTTGGATAAATACACAGGGTATCTTTCATGCGTGTTGCTAATAAGGTAAGCGTTGGGAATTTGTTTCCGGTATCATCGGGGGCTGTCGGCGCGGGGGTGTAACCCGGAGTTGACAACAAGATGATTTGAAAATATTGGAATATCCGCAAGCAGCGGGGTTGATGTGACTTTTGGGGGTTACATCAGCCCCGCTGTTTTTTGCGTTTGTTTTTAGGTGTATGGGGGTGAGTGTTTTCGTGGGGATTGGCGGGTAGTTTTTATTTTGCGAGAGGGTGGTTCGGGCGGGGAATGGTTTGGATTTTTGGGGTTGGGTGGATGGGGATAGGATGGATTTTTGTGCGGGGTAGTGGGACGGGATTTTTGCTCCTGGCTGGTGGAACAGGCCCTGCGGGAAATGCTGTTACGGTATCTATCGCTATGTTCCAAAACGGTCGAAACTGTTCCCGACAGAACTCTTTGTTATGTGTTGCCAAACCAACAAACATTCGGTAGGGCGGGATGCCCTCATTCCGCCGCGGAGAAACCTTGTTGGTCTGTGTTGTGCCCGCAAAATATTTGCAGGGGACGATGCTTGTCAGCGTTCCGCGGATAGCTTTTGGGTGCGGTTATCCTCCTCTCCCCTCCCCTGCTGACTGCCCCACTGAGTGCAATATAATTTTTGCTTCGCACTGCCATACCGCCATACTGTTCCGTAACCGCCGATTTATGCTTTAGGTTCGGCTGTATTATCTGTATTATATTTTTACCTGCATCCAATCGCTTTTTGCCGCGGGCGCAGTGAGCGTTCCCAACTTTTGCCGCGTCTATCATAATATGATAGACAGGATAGCATTTGCCGCAAACCTTGCCATCCGGCGGCCAGAAAGCTCTGCCCCACCGGTTTGCATCGGCGGGGTGAGGTTATGTTACGCCTGGCAGGTCACGCCCGCTCTATCATTCCTTTGGCTGATTGTTCTCATCGTATAATCTAACCTGCTTTGCCTTTTTATTGAGGGCGACACCCCGCGGGGCGGAAAGACGCCGCGGAATGGCAGAGCAACGGAGGGTACCGGCGGTGTTTGTGCTTGTCACCGCGGATGACTGAAAGGTGGCTCCACAGGCTGTCTCTAAAAATTTCTGTTTTTATGCTGCCCGATTCCCGCGGCGGCCGGCTGTCATTTTCTCCTTGGTACTAAGCATTCCGCATTATTTTGGCTGGCTCCCGCCGATGCGAAGGCAGTGCCTTCCACGTGGCAGAACCCCTATGATTGCTTAAATCACCAAATCCATCCCCGCTTGTTTTCCAGGGAAATCCTCTGTATTTGAATACGCATTGTATTATTCTGTTCGTTTAATACAAATATGGCGTTGTATTCTCGCTATTTCACACCGTTTTTCCCCGTTTCTATCTATCAATCGGCATATCCAGCCTCCCCCTCGCGCAGCTCTGTCACCTTTTCCTTTTCTCCAAATCTCACCAACTTCTATCTGCTTCGACTAATCAGAATACCTTTTGCCATATCCCCCGCCGCATTCTCTGCCCGTTTTTGTCCCCTCTTTCGTCTCCTTTTATTTACCTGAATCGCACACACTCTCTCTATTTTTGCCTATACGATTTCCTCTACCTTATGCCTTATCTGCACCGTATAGCCCATAACCTATTTGTCGCCCTATGCTGCCAGCCATTTACCTCATCTCTCTCCCCCTGTTTCTCTCACTTTTCTCTATCACTCTGCCAATATGGCCGCTTCCCCCATCATCTTATTTATATCCGTTTCAAACTGCACTCCCCCCTCCTAACACTAACACAAAGACTCCCTCATTGTTCTCTTTTCTGCCTTTTCTCCCCTCTCTGCTTTGCTGCACTTTTCCTGCAATCCTATCTGTATTTTCTGATTCCACTCCACCTATTTTTCCAATCCTTTCACTGTGCCCCCTGCCTTTCTCTGGCTTTTTCTCCCCAAAACTCACCTTTTCGCCCTTTGTTCCAATTCCAATTTGTACAATACAACTTGTATATGCCGTTTTGTTATTGTTATTTTACCTTTCTCCCGCTCAAAATCACACCAATACCCTGTGTAAAATTGCAACTCTTGCCCTTTGCCGCGTACAGTGTTGCAACTTTACACAGGGTATTACTGTCCCTGCTGCATTATAAAAAGGTAATTTCCCCCGCAAATTGTTGCCATTTACACAGGTTTCACCTCTTTTTTGTCCGTTTGCGTCTGGTTCAGCCAAAATCCGTTTTATTTCACAAACGCTGCATCGTACTTTTCATTTTGTTTCTTCCTATAAACCTGTGCAAAATTCCAACACTTTCCCCCTGTTTTTCCTGTTCTCATTTTCTATCCGTTTTGTTGTAATTTCGCACAGGTTTATGTTTTGTAGTATTTTCAGGCCGCTTTTCCCTGCTTTTGCATACAAAACGGCACCGCGTCTTTCCAAAAACGCGGTGCCGTCTTTGATCTATTCGAGATTTTGAAGTGCTTACCCTGCCGTGCTGTTCTGCTCCGTCAGGCCTGTAAACATCGGGTCGTTCAGCAGCATTCCGGGAACAACGTACCGGTAGGTGATTGCCTGCCTGCCGTTGATCACGCGCACGCTATCGTTGGCCAATGCCAGCTCTTTCAAGGTCTGCATGTCCTCATCGTTCAGGTAGATGGAGATCTGCTCCAGGCCAGATGTCTGCTTATATTTTGTTCCGTTTGTGACGGGAACATAGCGGCTGCTGACGGGGTTCAGCTCGTAATTCTGCACCCCGTACAGACGCGCTTTCACAGCCTGTTCATGGATCAGCTCCGATGTCAGGGTGCCCAGCCGCGTGCCGCGCCAGTCCGCTTCGCTTTGCAGCACTGCCCGCACAGCCAGGTGCAGCCGGATGACAATTCGCTGTTTCATATCGTGGGTTCCTGTATTCCTATTTGCATGGATTTTTGTTGTTTGCTGTTTTCGTGGATCTGGATTATTCCACGGCATCGATCAGGGCTTTCAGCTCCTGCGCAGCCGCAATCAGCTCCTGCATCTGGTCCGACATTGCTTTGCGGTCCTCGGCCGTATAGCTGCGGATCTTGGCTTCAATATTCTTTGCCGCTGCTATTTTACGCAGTTTGCGGGCCGTTGTGGGCAGCTTGGCCGAAATAAAGTTGTGGTCTTTATCCACCGCTGCCGCTTTGTTTTCCTGCGTTTTGGCCTGGTTGACTGCATCCTGTGCGTTTTGCAACGCTGCCGCAAATACGGTCTTGCGCTCCTGCATACTGCGGCGTTCCACTGCAACATCCAGCAGAGCGGTGGTCAATGCGTCCTTGATGGCGCGGCGCTCATGGCTGCGCGGGTCAAGGGCTGCAATTTTCAAAAACACTGCGGCTGCGCGGGCCTGTTCTTCCAGGGTCAAGCGGAGATAGGTTTCGCACTCGGCACGGTTCAGAAATTCTTCATCCAGCAGGCGGCGCAGATCCGGGTTGAGATCCTTCTGAATAGAAAGTGCCTTATCGATCGTGCGGGAATTCAGCGGGCTGACCTCTTTCAGCGCTTTTTTTGCTTCCGCTGCGCTCAGGTTATACGGCGCTTTTTGCAGATTTTCCACAAAACGTGCCGCCGCCTGGCGCATCACGCGTTCATTGCTGATGCCGCCGCGCACCTGCAGGTTTGCGCTGTCAATATACACAACTTTTTCGTTTTCCGTCAAGTTGCGCACCACTTTGCACTGCACTTTCTGCCACTCGCTCATGCGGTTGGGCAGCTGCTTTTCTTCCTGCTCGTGCTTATCCTGCTCCACCAACAGGCGCAGCGCACGCAGACGGCGCTCACCGGAAAGCAGCACATATTTGCCGCCCACACCGGTCTTAGGGAACACGACCAGGTTATGCAGCAGCCCCGCACGGCGGATATCATCGGCCAGCAGCGCAATATCTTCCTCGGTGTCCAGCTCACGGTAAAGGGCATTATCCGGGTTTTCTTCAATATCATTGATATTGATCTCGCTGTATTCGCCGCCCGGCTCCTGATCGCCGCGCGCAATCTTACTTAACGCTGCTTCGTTTACTTTGAAGCCTTTTTTCTGCAGTCGATCCAGTTTGCTTGCCATCACTCCGCCTCCTGTTCAATGCGCGTTTTCAGCTCGGCATACACCTTTGCGTAATCCTTTGCCGGGTTGCTGCTACGTGCGCACAGCACAACCGGCGCACCAAGGCGGGTGCTATCCTTTACAGCCTGACCCTTGCGGATTTCGGCAGCAAACAGCTTGCCGCCCAGCTGGCTTTCCCGCAGTTCATTGCGGATCACTTCGGTCAGGGCAGTTTTTTCCACCATCGTCAGAATAATGCCCAAAACATCAATTTTTTCGCCCTCATCGTGCTCCAACTGCTGGCACATGGCCACAGTACGGTACACACTATCGCGGCTGTAGTCATCGCACACGCAGGGGATCAGCACAAAATCGCTGGCCATCAGGGCGTTGGTCACCATCACATCACGGGACGGCGGGGTATCGATCAAAATAAAGTCATATTCGCTGGCAACCTGTGCCAGGCACATGGCCAAAAACATATTGATACTGGTGCTTTCGGACTGTTCCAGGATTTGCAGCTGTTTGGCCGCCATCGGGGTATTGCCGTTTGCCGGGATAATATCAATATTATCAAACTGTGTGCGGGAGATATAGTTTTTCGTGCCACTGATGCCATAGGCGCGGAACATGTCATACACGCCAGCGCGGTCAAAAGTATTATCGGTCACGCGGGCCCCTGTTAGGGTATAGGTACAGTTGCCCTGGGCGTCCATATCCACAACAAGCACACGCTTGCCGTCCTGCGCCATCAGCGCCGCCAGGTTGCAGACGGTAACGGTTTTGCCCACACCGCCTTTTTCAATGCAGACTGAGATACAATATCCCATTGTTTTCCTCCTTGCGAGCGCCTTTGTGCAGGCATCTCTTCGTTGCTGTCGGTTTGTTTTTTGCCTTTTATTCGGTTTATTTGCGGTACCGCACGTCGTTTTTATGTAATTGCGGAATACAGAATAGGGGAAACAGGTCTAGCGCTGTGCGACATCTCTTCGTTGCTGTTATAGTTTCTATTATATCATATGCTTCGCGCGTGTCAACGGATATTTTGGCGAATCACAAATATTATGTTTGCATCTCTTCGTTGCTGTAAATATTTCTATTCCTGCTATTTTCTTTATGGCTTACTCTATCGGCTGATTGGTACTAGTCGCATGTTTTGCTTTCTTTCGTTTTCTTTGTGCCTATCTTCCTTTGGCACATCTTCACTTCAACTATCTTCTAATCTTATCCTCTTTATTCAAATAACAAATTTATTATCTGACCTGCTTTCCCGGCCGTTGTTCTCTTATATCTTACGTTTGTCTATTACTTATCCCTTCTATCACTTCACCTTTCACCCCATACAAGTGCGGCATCTCTTCGTTGCTGTTGAAATATCCAAGCCACATTTCACGCGCAAATCAAATTTCCTATATTCCTTTTGAAGCACTCTATGCCACAGTTCTTAATGCAAATTATTCCACAGCTATCCACCTTTTTACCTTTTATAATATATAGGTTATCCCAGCCTTTCTTTGTTCTCATTCAAGGCACCGCATTCTTTTGCGTTTTTTCCCTATAGCTTTTTGTCTATGCTCGCTTATCCTATTTCTCACCGGTCAAGAATATTACCAATCGCTCTCTACTTTGTTATCTTCTCACAAATATTATTTATCTGCCCTTATACACAGTTCTTCCTATCTCCAGCATCAAATCTATTACTTTAACTCTTCGTTGCTGTTCGTATTTTTGTTCTTCTAACCTTCCTTCTTATCCGTTCGTACTGTTTTCACCCATTCCCACTCACCAACTTTCATTCTCACAAATCACCCCAACAAAAAGCAGCGGCCAGCAATCTGCCAGCCGCTGCTTACCTTATTATAATAAATGTAGCTGATGTCCTACCTTGTTATATTCCGGTTACTCCTCGTTGTCATCCGGGATATCTTCCTCAAAGGCATCCATCCAGCTCTCGTTGTGCCACTTATCTTTTTCGCCTTTTGTCTTGGCGGTAACTTTCTGCCGCTGTGCCTGATCGTTCATGATTGTACCGATCGGGTTCAGGGCACGCTCTTCAATAATGTGGTAGAACAACCCCATCGGGTTATTGACGTTAGGATCCTTGGCCGCCTTTGCCCAGAACACATCAAAATCCAGTTCATGCGCCATAGCTTCCATCAGCGGGGTCAAGCTGCCATACTTTTCAATCACTTCATTCATGCAGGCCAGATAGTGCAGTCGCATTTCGTCTTTCAGCCCGTTGCGCAGGCTGGAAGGCGATGGCACGCACCGTGCTGCTAGGTGGCGGTAAATTTCATGGTAAGCACCGCGCTGGCCGCTCGTCAGCGTCTTTTCCAGGTACGCATCATCCACAAACTTGGCAAACTCTTTGCGCATATCCTGCCGCTTTACGATCGTATCGGGAATCAGCTCCACTTTGGGCGGTTCCGGCTCCACCATCGTTTGCTGTACCGGTTCGTCCATCACATGGTACTCCGCTTCCAACAGGTCATCTTTGGGCTCCGCTGCTGGTTTTGCTTTGCGGAAAATATAAATACGGTAGTTATCCATGTCCTCGCGCAGCACTTTGTTCAAGTAACGCGCAGGGCTGCGCATCGTCTGCGACCGGGGAATGATCTCCTGCGCATAGCGGGGTGCCACACCGGCCAGCCAACTGGTCAGACCGCCGCAATCCAGGATGATGGCATTCATCTTGCCAAACACCGTTTTGTTGCCGCCGTCCTGCTCGCCATCGCCCGCCTGAATGGTACAACAGGCATCCGCCAGCACATCAATGATCACTTCCACCGCGTGCATCTCTTCGGGCGAAAGTTCCGCGCGCAGCTGATCCATCCGCGCTTTGACGACAATTTCCTCCCGCAGCTCGGTGCGGTGGCGGCCAAAGGAATAGGGGATCGTTGTTTCCGGTGCCGAAACATAATCAAAGGTAATCACGCGGGGATCGTCCAGCAGCGAATCCTCAATCGCCACGGTGGGACGGCCCTTCTTTTTGCTCTTTTTGCGCACCGTGCTGTTGATGCTGTCCAGATTAGCCTGCGCAGCGGCGTCATCCACCGGGTCGATCGTCACCACCAGCGAAAGAACCTTCTGCCCTTTTTTCTCGTACACATCGTAATTGAAAATAATATCCGTCTTTTCGTTGATTTCCGCCTTTGCTTTTTCCAGCGCCAGGCGGCGGAAGTCCGACCAGCGGTTGGCCGTATAGGAAAGCTGCTCATACAGCATGCTCAGGTTCCAGACCAGCGGTTCCCCGGCCGCTTTCTTTTTCAGATACAGGCTCTGGTAGCTCTTGCACAGCTCGTAAATGCGGATGGAGTAGGTGGACCGCATCAGCATGGTGTAGGTCACGTCCATGGTGGTGTACAGGGTTTTCAACTGCACCAAATGCGGTTTCAGCACCGGGTCCAGCGTAATGGTCATCCGGGCGCGGCCCTCATCAATACGCACTTTATCGATCCAACGGAATGTTTCCACGGTGGAAGTGCCGTTATTTTTGATCCACTGGATGGGCGCGTTGGCCAGTTCCTCAATATTTTTGCGCACCTGCTTGTACAGCGCCCCGCTGTGCGGGTCCATGCCGGTCATCTTGATAAAATCATAGATGCTCAGCTCATAAGAGGGCAGGTCGGTATCCTCCGGCTTGATCATCGAAAAGATATGCAGCATCAGGCGCTGCTGGCTCAGCGTCAGGTTGTTGCGCGTCATCTGTACAAGGTCATTGGATTTGCGAACGATGGTCTGGTCCCCGCGTTCTTCAAACGTAACGACAAACGGATCATCTTTTTTCTGTTTACTTGCCGCCATAAGCAGGGGCCTCCTGTATCGTTTGCGGTGTCCCGGGTGGTCACACACATCATGGTAGACATTATAGCACATCCTGTTGCCCAGCGCAAGAATTGCAAATTTACACAGGGTTTTGCCTGCACTATCCTGTGCAAATTGCAACACCAGCGCGATAGGTTGCCTTCTATCCTGTGAGGTTTACGGGCAGGGTGCAGATTGCACAGGATTTTATTGTCTTTCTCTCTCCTGCGATTTCAGAGTTCTGTAACCTGATGGAATTGCAACACCAATCCTTTCACATTCTCCCCCATTTGCGGGCTTACGTTTGGTTGTTATTATGGCTTAGTTATTTAGTTATATATTAGTAATAGGTAGAGCCTGTGTAATTTAACAACTCAAACCTGTGTGTTCAACCAACAGCAACCTGTGGATTCCACCACCATTTTCCTGTGCGGAAAGCAACCTGCGTAAAGTTGCAAGTAAGCCCAAAACGGCCAAACCTGTGTAAATTGCAACACCGAAAAAGGGTGTATCCTGTGTGATTTTCCAACAGGTACACGGACCGCAGCGGGGCAGGGGAGAGGGGAGATCCTGTGTAAAATTGCAACCATTCCAGAGGAAACCTGTGCAATTTTCCAACAGTAGGCGGCAGGGGAAAACAATGTTACCCTGTGCGGATTTCCAACAGTTTCCGGGGATAAGCGACAAAGAATACGGCCGATACCCTGTGTAGAATTGCAACAGTTCATGGATGCTTCAAACAGATCAGTTGCAATTTTACGCAGGATAGCACCCCTATATTATAAGGTAAGTATAGCACAGAATGGCGAGCGTGGGGAGTTGCGGTTTACACAGGATAGAGTGCAGAGTTAGGAGGTAATACAATTAGGAATTAGCAATGAGAAATTAGAAATTTGAGGCAGGGGAGGGGGCGGGAGTGGTTAAGG
>CAVFVI010000053.1:0-5222 GCA_963626055.1 Acutalibacteraceae bacterium | reverse complement strand
GTTAAGGGGAGGGATGGTGAACAATAAGGTATGACAGGATGTTCTATCACGTGTGGCAAATATAAGACAATTTGTAAATGTCAATATGGCAGGGTTAAGCAATTTGCGTGGTTTTGTCATGTAGGGCGCGATGCCCTCATCGCGCCGCAAAGAAACGTGAATGATGTGTTACAAACCTAAATATCACCTGGTCGGGCGTGGTCACTTGACCACGCCGAGACTTTGCTGGAGCGGACACGAAAAATGCGTGATATACTGTGCACCACAGTAGGGGACGACGTCCTCGACGTCCCGTTGACGGGCGCAAAACTCACCGAACACATGGCCCCGCCGCAAACATTGCAAAACATTTGTAGGGGCCGATGCTTGTCATTGGCCCGCGGGCGGGCATAAAATGATTGGGTATTTGCCCTTTGCCGCGCGGTAGGTCGGCAACCCCTCTGGCCGCCGGATAAATTTTGCCACGCTGCAAATGTACCACAAACCTGCAACCCCTCCCACAATGCACCCTACTATCCGCAAACCCCACCGCAAATAAGCGCATGCGAAACGGAAAATTGCGCAAAAGCAAAGAAATGTAACAAAAAATCGGTATTGCGCCGCGCAGTTGCGCTCTGCGTGCGCAGAGAACGATAAAGCACACGGTCAATGTGCATAAAAACGCCTACCACCATGAAGAACTTCTGGAACAAGTTACACAATGCCTTTGAGCAGATTGTATAATTGGAGTAAAGCCTAATCAGTAAAAATGCTGAAAATCAGGAATTTGCGCGGAAGATATTGTCTTTTTGAAGCAGAGATGCTATATTTTAATTGTAAAAAGCAAATGCGCAATGAGAAAACTCAATGCGTAATTTTTTTGAAAACTATATGGCAACGGTTGCGCAGGTAAAAGAAGCTAGCTTCTTTTACTGTTCCACAGAGATCCTGTGGAACAATGAGCTTCCATTGAGCCAGCGCGAAAGGCGGGTGAGCAGATTGAACAGAACAGGAAACAACACAACAGGTTGGGCACGCCGTCTGACAGCGCTGCTTATCACCGTTTGCCTGGTTATGGCAATGGCCCTGCCTGTATACGCCGAGGCGGACATTCTGCCCGACGTACCTGACGAAGTAGAGCTGCTGGAGGGTGAGCCGGAACCGGCCCCCGAAGAGGATACCATTGAGCAGCTGCCGGACGCCACCGCTCCACCGGAGCAGAAAGCCGATGCGGAACAGGATGCAGCCACCCCGGTGCCGGAACAAAGCGCCGAGCCGGAGCAGCCCGCCCCGACCGAAACGCCGGAACCCACGGCCACGGCAGAACCTACCCTGACCCCGGAGCCGACAGCCACTGCAACGGCCACCCCCACGCCGACCGTGACCCCCACCGCCACCCCGGAACCGACCGAACAGCCGGAGATGGATGCCGAGAAAGCGGACGATGAGGATGGGACGCTGGAGGTTAGTGAGCAGGCAGCGGCAGATGGGTTCACGGTTTACTTTGCAGTAAATAGTAGTAACACAATTGAAGGTAAAACAATTGATGATACAGATGTTATTAAGTTCAATGGGCAAATGGATGGTGGAAAAGATACTTGGTGTACACATCCAATGGAAAAAACAACCATCAAAACAAGTGATGGCCGCACAATCTATGCATTGAGAAATTGTACTGATGCTACCGGTAATAATTTCACGATAATCCAGTTTCAATTATGGAGTGGTAATAATGATTGGAAAGGAAAGAAAGAATTAACAGTTTCCGCTACTATAAACTCCTACAACCTCAAAATGTATGATTCGGAAAAAGAAGAGTGGTTAGACGCTACCACCCTGGAAGGCCATAAGTACTTTGCAGGCCAGACCATTAAGTTTGAAAACCGCAGTACATCTGATTTAACGAATGTAACGGCAAACTTCTATATACCTAATGAAGATGAAAGCTTAAAACTGGTTAATGGTGGCTCGGAAGCTCAAACTATACGCTTAATGCCCAAAAGTACAACTATATCAACAGCAGACAGTGTGACGGACAGCGAAGGAAATACAACAGCGCCTGCCACAGCCACCGATGGAACCATCACCGGCGGCAGCGGTACGATTGAGCTGACCAATACATTGCAGGACCCGAAGTTTAGGCTGGACATCATCAAGGAAGACCCCGATGATAAGGATAAAGTTTTGAATGGTGTTGAGTTCAAGCTGGAAAAGCTGAAAGAAAAGACTGGCACAACCGAAGGAGAACCGCAGTGGGAAGTGGATACTTCCTATAAATTCGACGAGAACAAAACAGGTTCCATTACCGCCACAACAGGCGAAGATGGCAAAATCACCAATGCCTTCAAGGATCTGAAACCCGGCAGATACCGCCTGACGGAAACCAAGGCACATGCAGGGTACAACCTGTTGTCCAAGTCGATTGAAATTACCTTTTACAAAGACGGAACGTACACGGTAGACGATGGCAGCACCAAAACTGCAACGGGCACAGCAGCCAGCGGCTACACAGTTACCCTAACCGTTCTGAACCGTCAAACGCCTGAGCTGCCCCACACGGGTGCAGACGCGCCAAGCCTGTGGCTGCTGATCGGCATGCCGCTGGCGGTGGCAGGGCTGTTGATATTCACATTCCGCTACAACAGGAAAGGGGGCCGGCGACATTAACCACCCCCGGAAACTCAGCAATCCCCAGGGTACAGGGCCAGCCCGCCAGTGCGGTGCCCGTTTACGGTAGAGCGCAGGCACAATGTAAGGCAAGTGGCCCGGTTTTCCCTCCCTTTTTTCTTCACGGCACGGCGCGGGCGCGCAGCAGCATTTCCCGGTTGCTGCGCCCCGCACTGTACGCCGTGCTGATGCAGAAACCCTAAACCGGGCAGCCCCGCCGCCCACCCGATGATTATTTTTAAGAGAAGAGGTACTGAAATGAAAAAAGCAAAACGTTTTCTCACAGGCCTGTTGAGCGCCGTTATGGCCCTCAGCCTGTGCGCCATGCCAGCGATGGCGGATGAGGCGACGAAAACGCCTGTTCCGACGATTGATACAACGGCAGAAGGCAGTTTGACTATTTATAAATATGAAGGCAATGAGCAGGATGAAAGTAAACTGTTAGGGGGCGTTACCTTTACAGCTTATCAGATTGCGACGATCGAACAGAAACCAACGACCGATGGAGTTATAGACGTAACATTGGAGCCTGTTGAAGCGTTAACTGCAGTCAATGAAAATATTAAAATTACGCGTGATACGACATCTCCCCGCCCCGCGGGGAGTCACCCCTCTAGGGGAGCCACCGCAAACATAAGGTGAGATATTGGCGCCCCTTTGAGGGGAGCTGTCACCGAAGGTGACTGAGGGGTGGTTCCCCGTGCAGAACCTAAAAAACGAGGTGTAAGGCAAGCCCGCCAACAAATAATTTGCAACGTTTGCGGTGCATGGCAAGGTTTCTCCGCGGCGGGGTGAGGGCACCCCGCCCTACAGATTGGTTTTATGTTTGTCGCCCATTATAAAATGCTCTGTAGGGAACGGTCTTGACCGTTCCGGGGCCGCGTTGTATATGCCATAATAGGATTTGCGGCAAACCCCGTCATGCGGCGGCCAGGGTGCAGATGCCCAATCATTTTTACGCCCGTCCGCGGGCCGATGGCAAGCATCGGCCCCTACAAATTTTGCAATGTTTGCGTCAGGGGCCGTGTGTTCGGTGAATTTTACGTCCACCAACGGGACGTCGGGGACGCCGTCCCCTACAATGGTTTGCAGGTTTGCTGCAAATTTGCCGTGCGCAACATGGCAAGGCCCGTCCGCGGCGGGGTGGGGTCACCCCGCCCTACAGATTGGTTTTATGTTTGTCGCCCATTATAAAATGCTCTGTAGGGAACGGTCTATCTCCGGCCTAAGAGCCGGACCTTCGGTCCGGTTGGCCTCCGAAACGCGTCTGCGGGCGCAGTGACCATTCCGAAACATTGCCGTGTATGCCATAATAGGATTTATCGCAAAGCTCATCCGGCGGCCAGGGGGCAGATGCCCAGGCATTTTTACGCCCGCCTGCGGGCCGATGGCAAGCATCGGCCCCTACAAATTTTGCAATGTTTGTGTCGGGAAACGTGTGTTCGGTGGATTTTACGCCCGTCAACGGGACGTCGAGGACGCCGTCCCCTACAACGGTTTGCGAGTTTATTGCAAATTTGCTGTGCGCAACGCGGCAAGGCCCGTTGGCGGCGGGGTCGGGTGACCCCGCCCTACCGGTTGTTTTTGGGTTTGCAACGCATGATAAAAATGTCCAATACCGTTTTATCGTTTCCCTCAACCCCCAAATAACCCCCAAACCAATATCTCCTGAGCGGCGCAAATGCGCCGCGGTCCACCATAATTATTCATTATTCTTTATTATTTATTCTTTCATGTAATTCCTCATTGCTAATTTCTAATTCCATCAACTCCTAACTCCTCCTTCCTAACTCCTAACTTCAATCTTCTCGCGGAAAGGATCACTCTAAGTACTATGGATACCACAACAAAACTAAAAATCGGCTTTGCGGCCTTGATGATCCTGTCCGGCATCGGGGTGGCATCGTACCCGGTTATCAGCAACGCGGTGGCGCAGCGCCATGCCAGCGAAGCAATACAAAATTACGATGATACCGTAAAAAGCATGGATACCGAAAAACTGGACGCCGCCAAGGAGGCCGCCCGCCGCTATAACCAGCAGCTGGGCAGCGCCGTGGAGCGTGACGCCGCGGGCGAAGCGGCGGATACCGGCACCAGCTATGTGGACCTTGTGGATGTGGGCGAAAGCTTGGGGTATATCACCATCCCGAAAATTGACGTCAACCTGCCTATTTACGAAGGCACCAGTGATGATGTGCTGCAAAAGGGCGTTGGCCATCTGGAGGGTTCCAGCTACCCCCTTGGCGGCGAAAGCACCCACAGCGTGTTGACCGGCCACCGCGGCCTGCCCGAAGCCGTGCTGTTTACCGACCTGGACAAGCTGGAAGAGGGCGACTGTTTCTACTTGCATATTCTGGATGAAACGCTGGCCTATCAGGTGGATCAGGTAAAAGTGGTGGAACCGGAGCACACCGAGGATCTGGAAATCACCGCGGGGCAGGACTATTGCACCCTTGTTACCTGCACGCCGTATGCCATCAACACCCACCGCATGCTTGTGCGCGGCACCCGCATCCCCTATAGTAATCACTGATTAAATTTTCCCAGAATGCCGTGCATGGTGTACAATAGGAACG
>CAVFVI010000052.1:0-16690 GCA_963626055.1 Acutalibacteraceae bacterium | reverse complement strand
AGCTGACCATGCGTACCTTCCATACCGGCGGTATCGCATCTGCTGAAGATATCACCCAGGGTCTTCCGCGTGTTGAAGAACTGTTCGAGAGCCGCCGCCCGAAGGCAATGGCTATCATGTCCGAAATCGCCGGTACCGTCCACATTGACGATACCAAGAAGAGCCGCCACGTTGAAGTGACCGGCGTTGATGATAACGGCGCAGCCATCACCAAGAGCTACCTGATCCCGTTCGGCCACCGCCTGAAGGTGATGGAGGGCGATGTGCTCGTCAAGGGCGCACTGCTGACCGAAGGCCATGCTTATCCGCAGGATATCCTGGCTGTCAAGGGCCGCATTGCAACCCAGAACTACCTGATCAGCGAAGTTCAGAAGGTTTACCGTCTGCAGGGCGTTGAAATCAACGATAAGCATATCGAAGTCATTGTCCGCCAGATGATGCGTAAGGTTCGCATTGACGATGCAGGCTCCAGCGAGTTTATCATGGGCAGCGTTGTCAACCGCCGCGATGTGATGATCGAGAACGAGAAGATCCAGGAACGCATCGATGCAGGCGAAACCGACCTGAAGCTGGTTCAGGCCAGCCAGATCCTGCTTGGTATCACCAAGTCCAGCCTGGCAACCGACAGCTTCCTGTCTGCTGCATCCTTCCAGGAAACCACCCGCGTTCTGACCGAAGCCGCCATTAAGGGCAAGGTTGACCCGCTGGCCGGCTTGAAGGAGAACGTCATCATCGGTAAGCTGATCCCCGCCGGTACCGGTTTGCCGGAGGTTGAGGAAGAGCTGGCTCGCGCCGAGGAAATCCGCGATGCCGAAGGCAGTGCTTACGACCACGCTGAAAAGTAAGCTTTCCTGATCCTTGTGCGGTAAAGCGGAAACGCTTTGCTGAGCAATAAAACATAACATCCCCCACAGCATTCCCCACGCGGCCCACCGCGGCAGGGGAGGGTGCTGTGGGGGATTTTTTGCTGTTTTACAGGGCATGCAGTCAATCATTGCGGAAAAGTGGCAGAAAAGTGATACAAAGTTGCTTGAAAATAGTAGTACAGCTGTGCTATGCTGGCCCCAAAGAAAGGGGGAGAACACCATGACACTGGGGCAGCAAATTGCATCCGCCCGGAAAGAAAAAGGCATGACCCAGGAAATGTTGGCAGAAAAATTGGGCGTAACACGGCAGGCTGTGGCAAGGTGGGAGACAGGAAAAGCACTGCCTGGCACAGCGAACCTGTTTATGCTCCGGGAAATGTTGGGTATCCCGCCGGAAGAGGCTGCTTTGGAAGAAAAGACAGAAACAAGAGAACCAGATGTACAGGAAAAGGCAGAAATGGCCGGAAGCCTGGCAGCAAAACAAGCGTGGGCACTGATTGCGGTAATGGCAATTTTGCTATGGCTCGCTCTGCAATTTGTTGGGCTTGGTGCGGTAATCGGATTGTTGATACTTCTGTTCATTTCAATAAGCGGACTCTTTTTTATAGCGGCGGGAAAAAGCGGCACTGCAACGGCTGCAAAAGCAGCAGCAAGGCGGGTCCTGTATTTGGCGGCAGCAACACTGCTGGCGGTACTTTTATGGTGCATTGCTTTTGTGGCATCTGCAAACTATCAAAGTATAGCGATGTGGAATGTACCACAAGATGTATGGCAGCAATACCCCGCAGTTGCCGCATGGATGCAGCATTGTGAAACAATGGGCAGCGGTGTCTATATGCAACAGGTGGATTTACCAACAAGTCAGGGGGCCGCAACGGCATATCTTGTCTGCCGCAATGGCGTGACCAATGAACAGGCGGGAAAAATAACTCCCAATCCATTGCGGCTGCGCTTTTGGGTTACTTATCGGGCAGGGGAAAGCGAACCCATGCTGGACGTGTTGACGTTCCAAGGAAATAAAGACTATCAGGTGTTTTTCAGAATCGGGAAAGACCAGTCTGAATGTATCTTTACAACCGATGGAAGTGAAAAGCTGGCAGGTGAAGTGAAGGCACTACTGGAAAATTAAGAAATCGGAAAAAACCAGCCTGTGCATGAGCAGTGCAGAAACGCTGCCCCATGTGCAGGCTTTTTTGCGCAAGAAAAACGGATTTGTTTTTTCTAACATTTGGTGTATAATACTTTTATACTGGGTTTGTCTGTGCAGGATGGATGGTGCCTGCGCAGGGGACGGGGAAGGCTATCCCGCGTCTGGCCCGGAATGACACCATACAGAAAAGGAGAATCCGCCATGTCGGAAGCATTGAAAGAACGCAAAGAGATGGACCCGCAGTACCAGTGGGACCTGACCAAAATGTACGCAAGCGATGCCGAATGGGAAAAGGCGTTTGCCGCCATTGACCCCAAAATTGAAGCACTGGCTGCCTGGGAGGGTAAGCTGAACAACGCCGCCAGCATTCGTGAATTTTATGATGCAGAAATCGGCGTGTTCCGTGAGCTGGAAAACCTGGCTGTCTATACCAGCCTGCGCCTGAGCGAAGATACCCGCGCCGATGATGCCCAGAGCATGGACGCCCGCGCTACCGCAAAATATGTAAAGGCCATCGGTACCATCGCCTATGCCCAGCCGGAAATCCTGGCACTGCCGCAGGAAACGCTGGATGCCATCATGGCCGATGAGCAGGTTGCGCCCTACCGCTTTGCGCTGGAAGACCTGCTGCGCGCCAAGCCCCACACCCTGACCGCCCCGGAAGAAAAGCTGCTGGCTGCCTTCGGCGAGGCATTCGGCACCCCGAAAAACGTTGCCGATAACCTGGAAGATGCCGATATGGTGTTCGATTCTGTCAAGGACGGCGAGGGCAACGATGTGGAGCTGACCGCTTCCAACTATATCCTGCTGCAGACCTCCAACGACCGCGTGCTGCGCAAGAATGCCTTTGAAAGTTACTACAAGAGCTTCCGCCAGCACATCAATACGCTGGCCGCCTCTTACTCTGGTGCAGTCAAGACCGCTACCGCAGAAGCATCCGTCCGCCATTACGAATCTTCCCGCGCCATGTCTATGGCAGGGGAGAACGTGCCCGGCCAGGTCTATGATAACCTGGTGGCCACCGTGCGCAAGCATCTGCCGGATATGTACCGCTATGTTGCCCTGCGCAAGCGCATCCTGGGTGTGGACGAGCTGCACTACTATGATGTGTACGCCCCGCTGACCAAGGGAGTCAGCGCCCATTACACCTATGACCAGGCCAAGCAGATGGTTCTGGATGCCGTTGCCCCGCTGGGCGAAGAGTACGGCAGCATCGTCCGCAAGGGCTTTGCCGAGCGCTGGATCGATGTCTTCCCCAACAAGGGCAAGAGCGGCGGCGCTTACTCCGGCGGCAGCTATGATTCCAACCCCTATATCATGTGCAACTTTACCGGCACGCTGGACAGCGTTTCCACCATTGCGCACGAGATGGGCCACAGCATGCACAGCTGGTTCAGCCGCCACACCCAGCCCGCCCAGTATGCCGACTATACCCTGTTTGTCGCGGAGGTCGCTTCTACTGTCAACGAGAACCTGCTCATTGAGCACCTGCTGGCAGAAAAGGACCAGGATCCTGCAACCCGTCTGGCCCTGCTGAACCAGTACCTCGAAAACTTCAAGGGCACCGTCTACCGCCAGACCATGTTTGCCGAGTTCGAGCGCGATGCCCATGCGATGGCCGAGCGCGGCGAAGCCCTGAACCCCGCCGCCCTGAACAACCTGTACAGGAAGCTCATTGTGGACTACTTTGGACCGGAGATGGTTGTGGATGACGAGGTACAGTACGAGTGGGCACGCATCCCGCACTTCTACCGCCCGTTCTATGTTTATAAGTATGCAACCGGCTATTCCACTGCCGTAGCACTGTCCGAGGGCATCCTGAAAAACGGCGAACCGGCTGTGAAGAAGTATCTGGAGTTCCTGCACATGGGCGGCAGTGCTTACCCGCTGGATGAGCTGCGCCATGCCGGTGTGGACCTGACCACCCCCGCCCCGGTGGATGCCGCCCTGGATAAGTTTGGCCGCATTCTGGACGAAGCCGAAGCCTGCGTGGCACAGCTGGAAGCTGCAAAATAAGCAGGGGAAAGGCCCAAGCGCAAAATTAGAACCCCCAGTGCAAAAAATCAGCATCTTGCACGATTATTTGAAATATTTTTTGTGAATACTCTTGACAGCGCGTGGTTTATCCGCTATTATTATAAATGCGTGAGTTAAGGGGTCAAGTGCGGCCAAAATGGAAGCACAAACCCCGCAAAAACTGCGCGGAATAATCAAGAAAGGAGAAAAGAAATGCCTACTTTTAACCAGCTCGTACGCAAAGGCCGTGAGGTCCTGGTAACCAAGAGCACTGCTCCTGCCCTTCAGAAGAGCTACAACTCCCAGAAGAAGCAGTACACCACCATGAACAGCCCCCAGAAGCGTGGTGTTTGCACCGCTGTTCGTACCATGACCCCCAAGAAGCCCAACTCTGCTCTGCGTAAAGTTGCCCGTGTCCGCCTGACGAATGGTATCGAGGTCACCTCCTACATTCCTGGTATCGGCCATAACCTGCAGGAGCACAGCGTTGTCCTGATCCGTGGCGGTCGTGTTAAGGACCTGCCCGGTGTCCGTTACCATATCATCCGTGGTACTCTGGATACTCAGGGTGTTGCAAACCGTAACCAGGCTCGCAGCAAATACGGCGCAAAGCGTCCCAAGGCCGGTGCCAAGAAGTAAGGAAACATCTTTTCGCCATAAAATGGTCAGCTGACCCTTTTGTGGCATAACGGGAGTTTTCTTTAACTTTCGAGTACCGATGATATCATTAATGTGAAGGAGGGAAGAAAGATGCCCAGAAGAGGTAAAATCGCAAAGCGCGAAGTTCTGGCTGATCCTATTTACAATTCCAAGCTCGTCACCCGTCTGGTCAACAGCATCATGCTGGATGGCAAGAAGGGCGTCGCTCAGAAGATCGTTTACGAAGCTTTTGAGACTGTCAAAGAGAAGACCGGCAACGATCCTCTCGAAATGTTCGAGAAGGCCATGGAAAACATCATGCCCAGCCTCGAAGTTAAGGCCCGCCGTGTTGGCGGCTCCACCTACCAGGTTCCCCTGGAGGTCAGCCCCGCCCGCCGCGAGACCCTCGGCCTGCGTTGGCTGACTCTGTACAGCCGCAACCGTGGTGAAAAGACTATGTCTGCTCGCCTGGCCGCCGAGATCATCGACGCTACCAACAACGTTGGCGGCGCCGTCAAGAAGCGCGAAGATACCCACAAGATGGCAGAAGCCAACAAGGCTTTCGCGCATTACCGTTATTGATCTGCTTACTGAGGAGGTTTAAGCCATGGCAACGCCGAGAGACGTATCCCTGCAAATGACCCGAAATATCGGTATCATGGCCCACATCGACGCAGGCAAGACCACCACCACCGAGCGCATTCTGTACTACACCGGTATTAACCATAAGATCGGCGAAGTTCATGACGGCGCTGCCACGATGGACTGGATGGAGCAGGAACAGGAACGTGGTATTACCATCACTTCCGCTGCAACCACCTGCTACTGGAGCCATACCGAGACCCAGCACGATCCGGCTCTGTTCAAGAAGAACCGTCATCGTATCAATATCATCGACACCCCGGGCCACGTTGACTTTACTGTTGAAGTTCAGCGTTCTCTGCGTGTTCTGGACGGCTCCGTTACCGTTCTGGCCGCAAAGGGTGGCGTTGAGCCCCAGTCTGAAACCGTTTGGCGCCAGGCTGACGAGTACAAGGTTCCCCGCATGGTCTACGTCAACAAGATGGATACCATGGGTGCTGACTTCTTCCGCTGCGTACAGATGATGCATGATCGTCTGCATGCCAACGGTGTGCCTATCCAGCTGCCTGTCGGCCAGGAAGACACTTTCCGCGGCATCATCGATCTGATCGACATGAACGCCGATATCTACTATGATGATATGGGCAACGATGTGCGCGTTGAGGAAATTCCTGATGACCTGAAAGAACAGGCTCAGGAATATCATGACAAGCTGATCGAAGCTGTTGCTGAGACCGACGAAGAGCTGATGATGAAGTACCTGGAAGGCGAAGAGCTGACCAAGGACGAAATCAAGAAGGCTCTGCGTAAGGCTACTATCTCCAACGAGATCGTTCCTGTTACCTGCGGCTCTTCCTACAAGAACCGCGGCGTTCAGGCTCTGCTGGATGCAATCGTTGATTATATGCCCGCTCCGACCGATGTTGAGGCCATCAAAGGCACCAACCCGGAGACTGGCGAGGAAGAGGATCGTATTTCTTCCGATGATCAGCCGTTCTCTGCACTGGCATTCAAAATCATGACTGACCCGTATGTCGGTAAGCTGTGCTTCTTCCGCGTGTACTCCGGTACCGTTGAGGCTGGCACCACTGTTTACAACTCTGTTAAGGATCAGGACGAGCGTATCGGCCGTATCCTGCAGATGCATGCAAACAACCGTAAGGATATCGACATCTGCTACGCTGGCGATATCGCCGCTGCTGTTGGTCTGAAGAACACCACCACTGGTGATACCCTGTGCGATGAGAAGCATCCCATCATCCTCGAGTCCATGAACTTCCCCGAGCCGGTTATTCGCGTTGCCATTGAGCCCAAGACCAAGGCTGGCAGCGAGAAGATGGGCATTGCTCTGTCCAAGCTGGCTGAAGAGGACCCGACTTTCCGTACCTGGACCGATGAAGAAACCGGTCAGACCATCATCGCCGGCATGGGCGAGCTCCACCTGGAAATCATCGTGGACCGTCTGCTCCGCGAGTTCAAGGTCGAAGCTAACGTTGGCGCACCTCAGGTTGCCTACCGTGAGACCATCCGCAAGGATGCTAACCAGGAAACCAAGTACGCACGTCAGTCCGGTGGTAAGGGCCAGTACGGTCACGTTAAGATCAAGGTTGAGCCCAACCCGGGCAAGGGTTACGAGTTCGTCAACGGCATCGTTGGCGGCGCTATCCCGAAGGAATATATCCCCGCTGTTGACAATGGTATCCAGGGCGCTATGAAGTCCGGCATTCTGGCTGGCTATCCCGTTGTGGATGTCAAGGTTACTCTGTGGGACGGCTCCTATCATGAAGTTGACTCCTCTGAAATGGCGTTCTCCATCGCCGGCTCCATGGCATTCAAGGATGCTATGAAGAAGGCTGATCCCGTCATCATGGAGCCCATCATGAAGGTTGACGTTGTTGTTCCTGACGAGTATATGGGCAACGTCATTGGCGACTTGAACAGCCGCCGCGGCGCGATCCAGAACCAGGAATCCACCGATGGCACTGCCCGTGTCACCGCTATGGTTCCTCTGTCCGAGATGTTCGGTTACGCTACCGACCTGCGTTCCAAGACCCAAGGCCGTGGCCAGTACTCCATGGAGCCGGCTGATTACCAGCAGGTTCCCAAGAGTGTTGCAGATAAGATCATGACCGAGCGCAATAAGGGCTGATTCTGCACAAATTCGCGCAAAATACTTGATTTTTCTTGAAAAATCTAGTATGATAGCCTTACAACAGGCTATTTTATCTGTTTGAATTAAAGGAGGATACTTCCAATGGCTGAAAAGGAAAAATTTGACCGCTCTTTGGAGCATGTCAACATCGGTACCATCGGTCACGTTGACCACGGCAAGACCACTCTGACTGCCGCTATCACCAAGACTCTGGCTCTGAAGGGCGACGCCGACTTCATGGATTACTCCAGCATCGATAAGGCTCCCGAAGAGAAGGCTCGTGGTATCACGATCAACACCGCTCACGTTGAGTACCACACCGAGAAGCGTCACTACGCCCACGTTGACTGCCCGGGCCATGCTGACTACATCAAGAACATGATCACCGGTGCTGCTCAGATGGACGGCGCTATCCTGGTTGTTGCTGCAACCGATGGCCCGATGCCGCAGACCCGTGAGCACATCCTGCTGGCTCGTCAGGTTGGCGTGCCCAAGATCGTTGTGTTCCTGAACAAGTGCGACATGGTTGACGACGACGAGCTGCTCGACCTGGTCGAAATGGAAGTCCGCGAGCTGCTGGACAGCCAGGATTTCGACGGCGACAACACCCCGATCATCCGTGGCTCCGCTCTGAAGGCTCTGGAGAGCACTTCTACCGATCCCAACGCACCTGAGTACAAGTGCATTTGGGAGCTGATGGACGCTGTTGACAGCTACATCCCGACCCCGGACCGTGCTGCTGATAAGCCGTTCCTGATGCCCGTTGAGGACGTTATGACCATCTCCGGCCGTGGCACCGTTGCTACCGGTCGTGTTGAGCGTGGTACTGCTCATGTCGGCGATCAGATGGAAATCGTTGGTCTGAAGGAAGAGAAGATGACCACCACCATCACCGGTCTGGAAATGTTCCGCAAGAGCCTCGAGTTCGCTCAGGCTGGCGACAACATCGGCGCTCTGCTGCGCGGTGTTGACCGTGACCAGATCGAGCGTGGCCAGGTTCTGGCTGTTCCCGGCTCTGTTCATCCCCACACCACCTTCGATGGCCATGTTTACGTCCTGAAGAAGGAAGAAGGCGGCCGTCATACCCCGTTCTTCAACAACTATCGTCCTCAGTTCTACTTCCGTACCACCGACGTTACCGGCATCATCACCCTGCCCGAAGGCACTGAGATGTGCATGCCCGGCGACAACGTTGATATGCACGTTGAGCTGATCACCCCGGTTGCCATGGAAGAAGGCATGCGTTTCGCTATCCGCGAAGGCGGCCACACTGTTGGTTCCGGCGTTGTTTCCAAGATCGAGAAGTAATTTTCGGCTTGTGATATAGCTTTTAAGGCCCCTGCTGTTAAGGCAGGGGCCTTTTTGTTGTGTGCGACTTTGGAAGTGGGGAAGGGGAGAGGGGGAAAGTTAGGAGTTAGGAGGGAGGAGGTAGGAGTTGGAGGCGGGGTAAAGGCCCGATACGGAAGGACGAGGAGGACGGTATAAAGGAATTAGGAATGAGAAATTAGGAATTGGAGATAGGGAAAAGTAGATCGGGAGAACTTGGAAAAGGGGAGTTAAATCATTTTGGAGGGGCTTGAGACCATTCCCGTTAAGCCATCTATTGTAAGGGCCCGGAACGGTCAAGACCGTTCCCTACAGCACATTTTGAAATTGCATACAAACATTGAAAATGCTGGTAGGGAGTGGCCACCCGACCACGCCAAAACCTTGCCTTGCCCCACGCTGCCAAGCAATAAACGCTCTGTAGGGCGCGATGCCCTCATCGCGCCGCAGAGGAACTTTGTTGGTTGCCACAAACGCTGTAAACAATCTGTAGGGGACGATGCTTGTCATCGTCCCGCAACCCCTTCCGTAAATCCCGTTCTGGAACTTGCCTCGCAACCTCGGAATACTTACCAATGTTTCACTTGCCGCACCCTCATTCCCCATAGGGCGTTTTATCCAGCGCAGTCACCCCATAACTAACCACTAAAAAAAATGCAGCTCGAATACTCCCTGTGCCGCAATATCCCCGCCCCACCATAACCCAGCGTAATATCATACCATTAGAAAACCACACTATACCTTGCCCCACCTCTAGTTTCTCATTCCTAATCCCTCATTTCTCATCTCTCATTCCCACTTTCCAAATTTCCCCTCAAGTTTCCTCCAATCTCTGCCAAATCGCTCAACAACAAACCAAACCGAAATGGCAAAAAATGCGCGGTCACAATACCGGCTGATTATATTAAGATATCGCAAAGAACATTGCAGGGACCAATGTTCAATCATTTGAGAAAAAGCAGGAACAAACCATTCAAAAATGTTAACAAACGCCGCCAAAAAGCCCCTGCTCCACAGCGCAAATAATGTGCGGAAAACAGTTTTCAGTTGATTCAAGGGCAAAATTTACACAGAAACCGCGCCAATTTACTATGCAAATTCTGGCAGCTGTGGTATAATGTATATACCTAGATGTGTCGGAATGGTTATCACTTGCGGGACCAAGGCCTGCAGCCGATACAGCGTTTTGTCAGCCGCTGTGCCGGGGGCCAAAAGCCCAAAAAGCAGGCCGCAGCCCGGCAGGGGATAGCCAGACCGAGGGGCACAACCAGGCGTTTTGCAATCAACACCTGCAAAGTGCCGCACATCTGCCGTACCACTTTTCACACAAACTGGGAAAGTAGTAACACTTAAGGGAGGATAAAACTATGAAGAAAAACCTTCAGCGTTTTGGTGCATCCGTGCTGGCAGCAGCCATGGTTGCCCAAAGCGTGGCGCTTCCCGCTGCAGCTGAAACTACCACTCTTGATCCTTCGGTAGCACAGGCTGTTGCAGCTAGCGCGGCAAGCGCAGCCAGCGCTGTGCAGTCCCTGCCCAAGTTCACCAGCACCGCAGATCTGATCAAGCAGACAGCCCAGACACTGGCTGCCCAGGGTGAAGTGCATGAGCTGGAGCAGGACGATGCCAAGCTGGAAGCGACTGCACAGAGCAAGGCTGGCATGAGCCTTGCTGCGTTGGAAAATGCACTGGCCGATGCCATGTATGCCAACGCCGCAACTGGCAAGATCGACACCGAAGCTTATGGCCTGAACAAGGACGAGATGGCATCGGTGATGGCTGCCACCATCAAAACGTATCATCTGACCAGCGCCGTTACCGACCTGGGCTATGAGACGAACGCCGCAGGCGTTGTGACCGCTGTTACCTTTACCGGCAGCTCCGGCATGACCTCGGCTATGGAGTCCCTGACCACCAGCGACGATGAAGTGATTGCGCAGCAGGCTGACAGCTACGCACAGGCTTACGTTGCAGAAAACTCCGATACTTTTGCCGCCAGCGCCGCTGCGGATGGCCATACCTATGGCGAGCCGAAATGGTACTGGAACGACACCAACCCGGAGGATGGCCATACCCATACCTGGAATGAGACCCCCGACGGCTACTGGACCAAGACCGATGATGGCTGGGCCTACACCGCTGTGTATACCTGCGAAAAGGGTGATGCCTACCAGAAGGTAGAAGGCACCGTGACCGCAGATACCACCGATGCAAAGCCCGGCGTTGCTGGCAAGACCGTTTACTCTGCCAGTGTATCCGCTGATAAGAGCCCGGTCAAGAAGGAATACAAAGAACCCACTACCCGTACTGACGACATTGCCGCCCTGCCTTGCCAGAGCCATGCCGTGCCCAAAGATGCAGATGGCAACTTTGTTGCTACCTTCAACTGGGAAATGAAAGAGATCCAGGGCGAGCTGGCCGCTGACTACAGCAACGCCCAACTGTTCTATGACAGCGAGACCGGCAAGATTTCTGTCGGTGCACCTGTTACCCTGGATTGGGAATGCACCAGCATTACCTTCAAGTGCGCTGTTTGCGGCGAAGAAGTGACCGCCCAGCCGATGCAGACCCTGCCGGTTACTGTTGCGCTGGACCAGGCTGCTGCAAACGCTGCTCAGTCCGAGCAGGAAGCCGCACAGGCCATGTTCATCAACGTGGGCGGCACTCCGAAATTTGACACCGTTTCCGGCGGCACCGGCGTGACCCTGGTGGAAAGCGTTGAGGGGGGGCAGTGGTACGATGTTGCCAACAACCCGGTGGATGAATCCAAGATCAACTACACCGTTACCACCAAGGACGAAAACGGCAAGGAAGTTACTTCCAACAACATGCTGTATTACGATGGCCGGAAGACTGCCGTGTATGTGGACGACCAGGGCAACCAGGTCACCAATACTTACGACATCTCTACCGCCCAGATGAACTACTATTACTTCCAGCTGTCCCAGTTCAACCAGGACGAAGCAGATTACTTCGGCGTGGTTGCCCCGTTCTGGACCTCTAAGGGTGTCCAGAAGCAGGGTGAGGATGGCAACATCAGCGGGACCATGGGTGCAATCAAAGTGTTGTGCAGCATGGACCCCGATGCCACCGTTCCGCCGACCACCATGGCATTTATGCTGCAGTTCCTGCCGCAGGGCTTTATGTCTTACGTTATGAACTATGGCAGTGCCCTGCTGGCTATGCGTGACGAAGGCCTGGCAGAAGTTGCCAAGCTGGGTGATAACGCTGACTATGTCACCAAGCTGTTGATTCTGCACGACTGGATTTCCCAGGTTGCTAACTTCGACATGGGCTCCA
This sequence comes from Acutalibacteraceae bacterium, assembly GCA_963626055.1. Lineage (GTDB taxonomy): Bacteria > Bacillota > Clostridia > Oscillospirales > Ruminococcaceae > Gemmiger. Next base: position 4,662 of record CAVFVI010000052.1, on the reverse strand, counting down.
TGGGCGATGTTACCGGCGGCGGCAACAACGACCCCATCCAGATGACTGCTTTCGGCGCTCTGCTGGGCGGCGATCTCTCCGCTTCCGGCGCTGAGTACGGCTGCATCTGCCTGGGTTATGCAGCTGCTTACAACTACATGGTCCAGAACCTGCCCGATAACGAGAGCATCTACAAGAAGACCGTTGATGGCAAAAAGGTTTGGAAGACCCCCGATGAAGTAGGCGATGACGCTGTTGTTGACTTTGTCCAGATTCTGTACTACTGCGATACTGCTGATACCAGTGTTGCCGGTGCAGCATTCGGTGGCGGCATGTTCAACAACGTCCACTACTTCAACGCTGTCAAGGTCAACAAGCTGGAAGGCGACAGCACTTCTGCCAAGCTGACCACCGGTGAAGCCAACAAGAACTGGTACTATGTTGACGTCTGCTATGATGACATCAACACCGAGTGCATGGACCAGACCCGCGTGGAAACTGATGGCAACTTGAAGCATGTCAACTTTCTGGTTTCTCCCTCTGGCATCGAAGGCCGTTACGATGGCTACTTTGACTACATTGACTCCCTGTACGATGGCTACACCTACACCAAGAACAAGACCCCTGATGTGGATGATAACGGCAATGTTGTGATGAACAACGGCAAGCCGCATTACTCTTACACCAAGTCCAACAATGCTGATGAAACCCGCTATACCGATACCTGCTATGAAGATACCTGGTTCAGCTCCATCAGCAGCCCCATCTACTTCGACGATAACTACTTCTATTATGTCGATTCTGCGACAAACCAGAACCTGTACAACAGCATGGATCGGTCCCAGATGAAGGATAATAACAACAGCTCCAGCAACAACGACCAGATGAACAGCTTCGCCAAGAAAATGCAGAACTCTGGCCCGGATACCCTGGAAGCCCGCCCACGCAGCGCAGGCTACTACGTGCGGACCGAAAGCACTGGCAGCACCGGTGGCATGAACTTCAGCATGAGCAGCTTTACCAAGACCACCGACCCCGATGAAATCATCCTGATGTACTACAACGACAAGAAGGAAACCAGCAACAACTGGCAGGATGACGACAGCGATGCCAAGGTCCTGGCCGAAGCCGGTACCATCTACAAGATCGATACCAGTGCTGACGGCAACCATACCCAGGTTGAAAACAACCTGAACGCTGAATGCCTGGCTGATGTTGCAGCCCGCAAGTTGTACCCCGGTCTGGCACACTCCGCTGCCCTGTACAATGGCCTGCTGTACTTTAACCTCAACAACGCTATTTACAGCATGAACCCCACCACCGGCGAAGTGAGCGAGGTTAAGGAATACAACACCGTGAACGGCGGCGTGAAGAAGGTTGAAGTGACCACCACCAACAGTGATGGCACCACCAGCAAGAGCACCCAGCCCGACACCCACTTTACCGGCATGAGCATGGTTATCATGGATGGCACCAGTGATACCAGCGATTTGAAGTTCGTTGGTACCTACAAGAACCATCCGCTGGCTGGCCTGACCGTGCGCACCACTTACACCTTTGCAACTACCGAAACCCAGCAGGGTACAGCTATCACCGGCGTCAACAAGAGCGAGAACCAGATGATCGTTGCTGTTGGCACCAACCTGTCCAATACCTACAAGAGCCTGGACGAGCTGGATTCTGACGGCAAGCCGGAAGTTAAGACCGATGATTCCAAGACTGCTTACGCAGACCGCAAGAGCTACAAGACCGAATCTTGGAACTACAATGCGGATTACAACCGCAACATGAGCAGCTCTGACGAGAAGAACAAGAACGAAGAGTTCATGTGGTGCGCTAACCTGGTTGAGACCATGGATATGGAGTCCCTGGTCAGCGACCTGAGCAGCGGCGCAACCAAGGATGTTTCCGTGGAAGCATGGTGCGATACCCCCGCATACACCCAGGCCCGCACCACCAAGTACGGCCTGACCAAGGGCGAGAAGAAGTATGCGGATAACGCACTGCCCAAGGGCCATACCTGGGAACTGAACGAACTGGAAACCAAGTCCGTCGGCAACGATGTGTACCTGTGCTCTGACTGCCATACCGCAACCGAGAGCGCACCCCACACCGTCACCCTGCCCACCGTTGATGGCGTTACCCTGAAACTGGGCACCACCAACACCAGCTACATCAAGGATGACACTGTTACCCTGACTGTGGAAAAGACTGGCACCGATATCGTTACCGTTACCGCAAAGAACGGCGATACCGATGTTGCTCTGACCGAAGTTCAGGAAGCAACGCAGGACGAAACCGCAACCCAGGCTACCACCGAAAAGGCTAAGACGGTTTACACCTTCACCATGCCGGACGGCGATGTGACCATCAATGTTGCAAAGAACGCAAAGACCTATGCGGTCGATGTTGCTGCCCTGACCAATGGCGAAATCACTGCTTCCGCCAAAGAAGCAGCAGAGAAAGAAACCGTAACCCTGACTGCTAAGCCCGCAACCGGCTATGCCCTGAAGGCTGGCAGCGTAAAGGTTACCTACACTGACGCAGAGGGCACCGAGCAGACCGTAAAGGCAACTGTTGACGAGAAAGACGCCAATGTTTACACCTTTGCAATGCCTGCTGGCGATACTACCATTACCGCTGAGTTTGAACCTGTTGAGGTTAAAACTTACAGCGTTGCTGTTGACAAGAAGGGCGAAGGCGCGGTAGAAGTAAAAGCTAATGATGCAGCTGTTACCGAGACCACTGCCTTGAAAGCTGGCGACATTGTTACCTTTACCATTACCCCGAAGGACGAAGCTACCATCCTGACCGAGTTGTCTAAAGACGGCTTGGCTGTTAAGGATAGCAAGGGTACTCCTGTTGAGTACAAGGCTGGCACTACAGATGGTGCATATACTTTCGAGATGCCTGCTGATAATGTAACTATTAGTGTACAGTTTACAACTGTTCAGTATAGCATTATCACGAAAGTTGAGCCGGAGAAGAGTGGTACTATTACCGTTACGGTAAATGGTGAATCTAACTTAAAACGCGCACCTAAGGATGCTGAAATGGCTGTGACGGTTACGCCGGAATCTGGCTATGAACTGGAGTTGGCTCGCCATGGTCAGACCATTATCACCGATAATGTCAAAGATGGTGGTACGTATACGGTTGGCATGAGTGATTGTAACTTTGAAATCAGTGCAGAGTTCAAGAAAATTGAAACCACTGAACCCACCGAACCCACCAATCCTAGCGAGGGGGATAATACCGGCGGCAGCACCGGTGATAACACTGACAACACCGAAGTCCAGTCCCTCGAAGCCGAGGAGCGCACCGTTCATGGCGCTGCTGAAAAGACTACCGTTACCGCAATGGCTGTCTTTACCTGCACCGATAAGAACTGCGCAAGCGCTCAGTTCGTGGATGCAACTGTAAAGCAGACCAGCGGCGTTACCACCGCTACCGTCAACTTCAACAACAAGGACTACACCGCCAAGTACGGCGAGAAGAACGGCTGGGTTGAAGAAAACGGCAAGAAGTACTGGTACGAAAACGGCGTGAAGCAGGGTACCACCGGCCGCGGCAAAGAGATCTATGATCCCGATTCCGACGCTTGGTACTGGCTGGACGCTGTCCAGGGCGGCGCAATGACCGTCAGCAAGGACGTTTATCAGGAATCCGCTGCTGGCCAGTGGGCTGATAAGCCCGATGGCACCGGCAAGTGGGTCCGTTACGATGAGAACGGCCACATGGTCAAGGGCTGGCAGACGACTGATAAGGGCACCTACTACTTTGACCTGATCACCGGCGCTATGGCTAAGGGCGCAGGCGATATTGACGGCGTACCTTGCGCATTTGACCAGTACACCGGTATCGCTCTGGACAACCAGTGGCTGACCATCAACGGCGCTGACTTCTGGTACGAAAAGGGCGTCCGCCAGGGCCTGGATGGCCGCGGTAAGGAAATCTATGACCCGGCTTCCGATGCTTGGTACTGGCTGGATGCCGTTGACCAGGGCAAGAAAGCCACCAGCAAGGATGTCTATCAGGAATCCGAAGCTGGCCAGTGGGCTGACCGCGCCGATGGCACCGGCAAGTGGGTCCGCTACGACGCACAGGGCCACATGATCAAGGGCTGGAGCGCTGACAAGCGTTACTATTTCGACCCGATCTATGGCACCATGGCTAAGGGCGATGCAGTCATCGACGGCCGTACTTATCACTTTGATAAGAACACCGGCGTTCTGCAGTAATCCCACAGCCTGAACAATGAGCTGTAACCAGCCCATTAACCTCTAAATAAAAATGCCGCAGCAGATGTAACAGTCTGCTGCGGTATTTTTGTATTTGTGGGCATAGGTTCAGTGAAATATTTGCCAGGCCAGTAGGGCGGGGGACCCCACCCCGCCGAAACACTGGGAACAGCACACAATTAAAAAATTGTAATATACCTTGCCCTGCCGTAGGAGGCGGCGTCCCCAACGCCCCGGAGGAGCGTATAAATTACAGGCCTTTTGTTGGTAACTGTACGGTAGGGCGGCCAGCCCCCTGGCCGCCGGATGAGCCCAGACACAAATCTCATTTATCAAGCTCTGCGCGAGGAACCACCCCTCACCGGCTTTCGCCGGAGCTCCCCTTTAAGTAATCACTGATTAAATTTTCCCAGAATGCCGTGCATGGTGTACAATAGGAACG
>CAVFVI010000051.1:0-17488 GCA_963626055.1 Acutalibacteraceae bacterium | reverse complement strand
TTAACAACAAAAAATTGCCGTATTTATGCGGCTTTTGGCGTTTCGCAAACGCCTATATAATAAATAAACAAGAGGTGATCGCATGCCGACGACGAAAGCAGGGCAAAAAGCGGTAAATAAGTATATTGCAAAAGCTTATGACCGTGTGAACCTTGTTCTAAAGAAAGACGCAAGCCCAACAAAGGATGAAGTACAGGCCGCCGCGGATGCAGAAGGTGTTAGCCTGAATGCGTATATTGCGATGGCTATCCGCCAACAACTAAACAAAGAAAAGCCGTAAAGGAGGCATTATTATGAGTGAGAAAGAAAAAGTGATTCAGCTTTTGGACGAAGTGCCAGCTTATAAAATGGGGTATATCTTGGCTTATGTGCAGGGCCTGACCGCTGACGAAGAAGCTGACGATGCCTTTTGCGAACATCTTGTGGAAGAATATGAGAAGGACCCGGATAAGGGTCAGTTCCTTACGCTGGACGAATGTAAGAAAGAATGGGGTCTGGCATGATATATACGGTTATCATTGATAAGCCGGCAAAGAAATTCATTGATAAACTGCCAAAGCCTGACCGAGCCCGCATTGTAGAGGCAATCGAAAAGCTGCCGGACCGTGGTGATATAAAAGAGTTAAAAGGCTGCAAGGGAAAATTTCGGCTGCGGGTTGGTACCTATCGCATTATCTATACAGTGGATAATGGCCGTTTGATTATTGAAATCATTGATGCCGGAAACCGCGGGCAGATTTATAACAAATATTGAGAAACAACGCATAATCGAACATATTTGTGTAAAAAATATGCCGGTTTCCCCTTGAACCAGCCTGAAAAACAGCAAAAAATAAAGCCGCGACGCATCGGAATAAAACGATGTATCGCGGCTTTTGCGTTGGAGCTGGTGGCCGGACTTGAACCGGCGACCTGCTGATTACGAATCAGCTGCTCTACCAACTGAGCCACACCAGCACAACAATAATAGTATACTGGATTTTTGGCACAAGTCAAGGGGTAACGGGGCAAAAGTTGAAAAAATATTCTGGGTGCGGTACTTTTGCTCATGACTACCAAAAAAGGTTACAATCACCTCCTGCGTGGATTTCAACATGCAGGAGGTTAAAATTTTGTGCAACATTCATAGTTTATTTTCGACAAAACTGTGCTATAATTCAAATTGAAAGATTATGGCTATCTGTAACCTTTTACCACAAAAACCGCAAAAACAGGCGTAAAAGCGTGTCGGCTGGCCCGGCGGCTGGCGCTTGGCTGCACAGGAGGTACCATATTGGCCGAAAAATCAGTCGAATTAGACAGCATTGAACTGGCCGCCGCCATTTTTGGCAACTGTGACCAGAACGTAAAACTGCTGGAAAATGAGTTCCACGTCACGGCGGTCTGCCGCGGCTCCCTGTTAAAGTTTACCGGCGAGCCAAAAGATGTGGAAGCCGCTGTGCATGCAGTGGACGGCATGGTGACCCTGATGCAGAATCACACCCCGCTGGAGGAGCAGACGGTGCGTTACTGCATCAGCCTGGCCCGCGGCGGCGAGGAAAAGCGCCTGCGGGAACTGAACGATGATTTTGTCGCCGTTACCGCCAAGGGCCGCCCCATCCACCCCAAAACCCTGGGCCAGAAAGAGTACCTCTCCGCCATCCGCGCCAACTCCATCACCTTTGGCGTGGGGCCCGCCGGTACGGGCAAAACTTACCTGGCGGTGGCCATGGCGGTCAAGGCGTTCAAGTCGAAGGACGTCAGCCGCATTATTTTAACCCGCCCGGCGGTGGAAGCGGGGGAGAAGCTGGGCTTTTTGCCCGGTGACCTGCAAAACAAAGTTGATCCTTATCTGCGCCCGCTGTATGACGGCCTGTTTGACCTGCTGGGGGCGGAAACGTTCCAGAAGCTGGTGGAAAAGCAGGCCATTGAGGTGGCCCCGCTGGCCTACATGCGCGGCCGCACGCTGGACGATGCCTTTATCATCCTGGATGAAGCCCAGAACACCACCCCCGAACAGATGAAAATGTTCCTGACCCGCATGGGTGTGGGCAGCAAGGTTGTGGTAACCGGTGACGTGACCCAGGTGGACCTGCCGGAAAAGACCCGCAGCGGCCTGGTTGATGCGCTGCATGTGTTAAAAGGCATTGACGGTATTGCACAGATTTACTTGACCGAAAAGGATGTTGTGCGCCACCGCCTGGTGCAGCAGATTGTAAGAGCATATGAGCGCGCCGCCCAGCCGCCAAAGCGGGCACCGCAGCCCAAGCCGGAAACGGCCAATGTATAACGTATAAAAAACAAAAATGATTCCTAAACGGTGCCGCTGGCACCGAACAAAAGCACAGTCAGGAGGCAGATTTCCTATGTCTAACAAAGTATTGATCACCAATGAGCAGAACGCGGTCAAAGTTCCTTCGGGGCTTCGCATCCTGATCCGCCGCAGCTGCAATGCGGTGCTGGAATACGAACAGTTTGACGGCCCGGCAGAGATCAGCGTGACCTTTGTGGATAACGCCCGCATCCATGAGCTGAACAAGCAGTACCGGGATAAGGATGCCCCCACCGATGTGCTCAGCTTCCCCATGGCAGAAAACGGGGAGTATGATATCGATGAGGATAACGGCTGCAAGATCCTGGGCGATATCGTGATTTCCATGGAGCGCGCCATGGAACAGGCCGAACTGTACGGCCACAGCCTGCAGCGCGAAGTTGCCTATCTGACGGTACATTCCATGCTGCACCTGCTGGGCTATGACCATGAATCCAGCGGGCTGGAAGCGGTGCGCATGCGCGAAAAAGAGGAAGCTGTTCTGATGCAGCTGGGCCTGCCGCGCACCGTCAGCTACACCAACGACGAAGTGTGAGCCGTACATGAAGCCCAGAAAAAAGAATAACATGTTAGCGGACCTTGCCCGGTTCGGGCACGGCTTTGTTTACGCATGGCATGGCATCTGTGCTGCAGTTTTGGAAGAGCGCAATTTCCGGTTCCACCTGTGTGCGGCGCTGTATGTGTTTGCCGCGGCGCGCATGGCGCATATTGATGCCACCGGCGTGGCGCTGCTGGCCATCTGCGTGTTTGTGATGCTTGGCATGGAACTGATGAACTCCGCCGTGGAGCGCGCCGTGGACAAACCGGATACCACCCACTGGTGGAGCGCCGGTGCCGCCAAAGATATGGCGGCTGGCGGCGTGCTGGTAACGGCGTTTGGCGCGGTGATCGTGGGCATCTGCCTGTTCGGCAACGCGGCCGCCCTGAACGCCATCTGGACCAGCGTGACGGCAACGCCGCTCAGCACGGCGCTTTGGGTGCTTTCGCTGGTGCCGGCGTACCTGTTCACCTTCCGCCTTGGCAAGCAGGAACAGGTCAAAACTCCAAAGACAGAAGAAAAAAGCGAAGAAAAATAAGGCCTGGCGGCACCAGCGGTGCAGTGCAGGCCAGTCAACCGGGCAAAAGTGCCCGCAGATTGCAACAGATTGAAAGAGAAGGTACGAATGCAGAAGAACCACAACGAACCCGAAATGCCCTCCAGCGTGTTTGTGGCCCTTGTAGGCCGCCCCAACGTGGGCAAATCCAGCCTGACCAACCACCTGGTTGGCGAAAAAGTTGCCATCGTGACCCAAAAGGCACAGACGACCCGCAACCGCATCACCGGCATTATCACCAAAGGCCCGGTGCAGTATGTGCTGCTGGATACCCCCGGTATCCACAAGCCGCGCAACCGGCTGGACTCCCGCATGACCCAGACCGCGGCCGCCAGCCTGAAAGATGTGGATGTGACCCTGATGCTGTTTGAACCCACCGGGGAGTTTACCGAATCCGAGCTTGGCATGGTGGAAGCCCTGCGCAAGGCGGGCCCGGCGATCGCGGTCATCAACAAGGTGGACCTGCTGAATGATTTTGCCGCGCTGGAAGCCCGCAAAAAGCAGGTGGAAGAGTTTGGCATTTTTGATGCGATCGTCACCGTTTCCGCCAAGGATGGCACCGGCTGCGAGGAACTGTTCCCGCTGCTGAAGCAGTACGCCAACCCCGGCCCGCATTACTTTGACGATGATGCTTTTACTGATATGCCGGAAAAAGAGCTGGTGGCCGAACTGGTGCGCGAAAAAGCCCTGCTGTTCATGCGGGAAGAAATCCCCCACGGCATTGCCGTTACGGTGGAAAGCTTCAAAGAACGCCCGGACAGTGATCTGATCGACATCAGCGTGGAGATCTGCTGCGAGCGCAAGAGCCATAAAGGCATGATTATCGGCAAGGGCGGCCAGATGCTGAAAAAGATCGCATCCGCCGCCCGCATGGACTGCGAAGAGCTGCTGGGCGCCCGCGTGAACTTGCAATGCTGGGTAAAGGTGCGCGAGGACTGGCGCGATAATGACCGCCTGCTGGATAACCTCGGCTTTGCCAAGCCGTAACAGCGGCGTATCAGTTGGGAAAAGCCCTGCGCGAACCCTGTCCAACCACACGGTTGGACAACTTTTCCACGCATGGACCGGTATGATGGTGGCAAGCTAATCCGTAAAGGGGGCGGGCCATCATGCCAGGAAATACTGAAACCGACGGAATCCGCGCCGCACAGTGGCAGAAGTTTGCCGCCAGCGGCAGTATTTATGACTACCTTGATTACCGCAGCACTGCGCCGCAGGGCATAACCACGGGGGAAAACAATGCAGATCAACACAATGGGGCTTGTCCTGCGTGCGGTCCGGGTGGGCGAAGCCGACCAGATCCTGACAGTGCTGACACCGGGTAACGGGGTGCTGTCAGCATCCGCCCGCGGCAGCCTGCGGCTGAAAAACAAGCTGTTCAGTGCCTGCGGGCTTTTCTGTTATTCAGAATTTGCCATTACGCTGGGCCGCAAAACCAATTTTATTGACAGCGCCGCTGTCAGCAAGGTGTTCCACGGGTTAAGCAAAACCGTGGAGGGCACTGCCCTGGCGGCTTATCTTTCAGAGCTGACCATCACGCTGGCCCCGGAACCGCCGGAATCCGCGGATTGCCTGCGTCTGCTGCTGAACACCCTGTACATGACGGCCGAGCAAAAGCGCCCTCTGCGTCAGCTGAAAGCCATTTATGAAATGCGCACCATGACCCAGGCGGGATATATGCCGGGGGTGCTGGCCTGCGATGTGTGCGCCCGGTATGACGGCTGTGATTTTTACCTGGATCCGGCAGCGGGCCGCCTGCTGTGCGCTGATTGCGCCGCCAAGGAGCACCGCGCGCCCAACCTGGACCCCGGTGCACTGTATGCGCTGCGGCATATCTGTTTGGCGGAGGATGCCAAACTGTTCAACTTTACCCTGACGGACCAAAGTCAGCGCCGCCTGGGCCGCGTGTGTGAACAGTATGTGGCGGCCCACCTGGACTATCAGCCCAAAAGCCTTGAATTTTTGCACAGTGTGCTGGAATGACCGCGCACGATAGATGATACGATAGAATAAGATTTTCTGACCCATTTGACCCAACAGGAGTAACCAATTTACCTATGGACGTTTCCTACCGTACAACCCTGGAACTGGATAAAATTATTGCCCGTGCGGTGCAGCTGTGCACCTGCGCGGAAACCAAAGAGATGATGCGCGCCATTGAACCGTTTGCCACAACGGAGGAGGAGCGCTACGCCCTGGCCCAGACCAACGCCATTAACGCCCTGCTGCTGAAAAACGGCAGCCCGCGCTTTGGCGCTGTGCATGAGGTGCGCCGCGTGGTGGCCCATGCGGCCAAGGGCGGCATTCTTTCCATGGGCGAACTGCTGGAAATTGCTGCAGCACTGCGCAATTTTTCCGGCCTGGCCCAGTGGTACGGCCTGACCGACCACGATATGCTGCCCACGGATGACCTATTCTTTGCCCTGGCTCCCCAGCCGGTGCTGGAAAAACAGATCGGCGAGTGTATCATTTCGCCGGAAGAAATGGCCGATACTGCCTCCGTCACCCTGCGCGACCTGCGCCGCAAGATCCGCGCAACGGAGGACAGCATCCGCACCAAACTGGATGCCATCATCAAAAACTCCACCACCAACAAATTTTTGCAGGATGCCGTGGTTTCCATCCGTAACGGTCGCTATGTTGTGCCCGTTCGTGCCGAGTACCGCGGCGAAGTCGGCGGCGTTATCCACGATGTTTCCTCCACCGGCTCCACCGTGTTTGTGGAGCCCACCGCCGTGGTGGAAGCCAATGCCCGCATTATGCAGCTGCACGCCCAAGAGCAGGAGGAAATCACCCGCATCCTGACGGCGTTCTCCGGCCAGGTGGCATCACTGGAACCGCAGTTCAGTTACAGCTATGATGCCATGCTGCAAATTGACCTGCTGCTGGCCAAGGCCCGCCTTGCGGTGGAGCAGAACGCCTTTATGCCGCAGGTGAACGATAGCTGCCGCTTTGCACTGAAAAAGGCTCGCCACCCGCTGATCGACAAGAAAAAGGTCGTGCCCGTGGATATTGCCCTGGGCGAAAAGTACGATACCCTTGTCATCACCGGCCCCAACACCGGCGGCAAAACTGTCAGCATCAAAACGGCTGGCCTGCTGAACGCCATGGCCCAGCACGGCTTTTTGATCCCGGCGCACGAAAGCAGCACCGTCTGCCATTTTGATGAATACCTGGTGGATATCGGCGATGAACAGAGCATTGAACAGAGCCTGTCCACCTTCTCCGGCCACATGAAGCGGATCACCGGCATTCTGGAACTGGCCGGCCCCGATACCCTGACCCTGATCGATGAACTTGGTGCCGGTACCGACCCGGCGGAGGGCGCGGCGCTGGCCGTCAGCATTCTGGAACGGCTGCGCAAGCAGGGCACCCTGCTGATGGCCACCACCCACTATGCCGAGCTGAAAATTTACGCGCTGGAAACCCCCGGCGTGGTGAACGCCAGCTGTGAGTTCGACGTGGAAAGCCTGGCCCCCACCTACAAGCTCAGCGTGGGCGTGCCCGGTAAGTCCAACGCATTCCTCATCAGCGCCAAGCTGGGCATCCCGGAAAGCGTCATTGATGCTGCCCGCAATCATATGTCCAACGATGATAAGCGGCTGGACAGCGTTCTGGCCCAGCTGGATGATTTGAAATTGCAGCTGAAAGCCGCCGAGGATGAAGCCGAAAAGGCCCGCTATGAAGCGGAGCATGCCCTGGAAAGCGCCGAGAAAAAGCGTGACGCCCTGATCAAACAGGGCGAAGAAGAGCTGGAAGCCACCCGCCGCAAAGCCCATGAGCTGATGCAGGATGTGCAGAACCAGGCATATGCCCTGACGGATGAGCTGCGCCGCATCCAGAAAGATGAAAAGACCAACGCCGCTGCACGCGCTGTGCGTGCCCGCGAAATTGCCCGCAAGGATACCGAGCAGCTGCTGAACCGCACTGAGAAAAAGCAGCCCAAGCGCCAGTTTGTGCCGCTGAAGGAGGTCAAGCCCGGCCAGGAGGTTGTGATCGCGGAACTGGATCAGCACGCCGTGGTGCTTTCCCGCCCGGATAAAAACGGCATGGTGGAAGTGCGCGCCGGTATTTTGAAAACCAAGGTTCCCCTGAACGGCCTGTGTGCCCCCGATAAGATGGATAAGCGCACCCAAAAGCAGGAACCGCCGCGCACCCGCACCCGTGTGGAGCTGAACCACGACCGCAAGTCCAGCATGGAGCTGAACCTGTTGGGCTATACCGTGGAAGAAGCCCTGGCCGAAGTGGACCGCTTTTTGGACCATGCCATGCTCAGCAACCAGAACACTGTGTATATCATCCACGGCAACGGCACCGGCGCGCTGCGCAACGCCATCCAAAAACACCTGCGCACCCACCGCGGGGTCAAGTCCTTCCGCCTTGGCCGCTATGGCGAGGGCGAAAGCGGCGTGACCGTTGTGGAGCTGAAGTAAAACCGGCTGGATTTTTGGGGCTGGTTTGACAAAAGTGCAGCGTGTGTAAAACAATCTGGTACATTTTCCCGTATTTATCTATAGCACACGCCGCCCGCGTGTGCTATGCTATTATCAGGGGGATGCCCCAGGGGCAGCGCTGTACCGCTGCCTGCATACACTGTAACGGCCGCGCTGCTCCGCGGCTGCGAAAGAGGGATACCATGAAACCTGATTTGGAAAGCTCCCGCAGCTTTGCCATGACGCTGGCCCACCGCGCAGTGCGCGATGTGCGGCGCGATGGCTTCCGCCAGCTGCGTAACTATGTGGATATGTGCGCCCTTTTGGCGCAGCGCCCGGACTTAAAGCGCTTTTTTGACCATGCGCAGACGGTCTTGCAGCGCACCGACAGCCTGTATTATAAATTGATCAACAACCTTGTGGCGCAGGTTAATGAGGACGCCATCTGCACCGCAGGCATCAACCTTGGGTTTGATGCTATCATTGGCTGTGCTTCCAACAACCGCAAGCAGAATGGGGAGACCCGTTCCTGGCTCAATGTGGGCTTTTGCAGCGCCCCGGATCTGGACGATGCCATTATTCAAGCGGAGGCCGGTTCCAGCTATGCCTGGGTGCTGTATGCGGACGAGGACCTTACCCCGGAAACGGTCGCCATGCTGCAAAGCCATACCCACAGCGTGTTCTTTGTTCTGTTTGATGCCCAGAAATTTAATGAAGCGACGATGGAACGTGTTGCCGGGTGCAATAACGTGATCACGCTGCTGTGCCTGCATGAGCCGGAAATTACCACCGAAGCCTGCCACGCAGCCAACGCCATGCGCAGCAAACAGATGTTCTATGGCTTTTTGGTGGAAATGGGCCAGGCAGATGCCGCCCAGGCCGTGGATACCGACTGGCTGGATGTGCTGGCCCAGTATGGCCTGTTCTGCGTTTATACCCGCAAGCCGGATATGGACCAGCAAACCGCGAATGCCATGTACCGCCAAATCGTCCACAGCCGCATTGGCAGCGTTGCGGTTCCCGCCCTGCTGCTGGATTGGGAACATGATGTAAAATACCTGAACCACATGATCACCCCCAAAACGGAACTGGGGCGGTGCATCCCGGAGGGGAAAACTTTCCCGCTGAATTTGGACTGAACTGTGGAATAATTCCCCGCAAATCCAGAACCACAAAATAAATAAGACCGGCAGCTTTCCCGCTGAAGCAAAAGGGAAAGCTGCCGGTTTTTGTTTACTGTTTATGGATAATAAGGGACTGAATGTACCCCGCAAGCGCTGCTTACAACACCAAAGCACTGGGGTCAATGCCATAGCCCAGCAAAACGGCCAGGTTGCAGCTGCACAGCGTGCGCAGGCCGCGGTCCAGATCAGCCTGGTTTAGCGGCGGCATGCCGTTGCGTACCCAGGGCAGCAAAAGGCCCATCATGGCACCGGACAAAAAGTTGCCGGCAAACTGGCAGTCGCGCTCGGTTGCGCTGGGCACCAGCGAGAGCAGCCGCTGGCCAAACATCTCGCTTAAGTAGTGGAACACGTATTCCTGCAAACAGTTCTGCCCGGTGTAAGCCAGCGCGTTTACATAAAAGGTCTTGTTCTGCAAAAGGTATTCTTCCAGATCCGTCAACAGGGCAGACCAGCTGGCATAATGGCCGCGCGCTACCAAAAACTGCGTTGCACCACTTTGGAAATACCAGTTCACCAGGTCGAATTTATCCTCAAAATGGTAATAAAAGGTGTTGCGCCCAACCCCGGCATGCTCCACAATATCGTTTACCGAAATTTTTTCCAGCGGGGTGGTAACCATCAGTTCCGTCAGGCTCTGCGCCAGCAATTCCTTGGTTTTGTTGGTACGGGACATCCCTTTTTCTCCTTTTCCATGCAGCAAATAGATAAAAACTCATATCATGCTTATCAAGCATTATAGCACACGGGCGAAAAAAATTCTACCATCCAAACCAAAAAGCGCGCAAATGCAGCGGTATTTGCCAGCTTTTGGCTGCGCAGCGGCCCGCTTTTTTGCACATACTGTGTAGGGAAGGGGATGAAACCATGCCAACCAATGGCTTACGATATCTGCGCCGCGCTGCGGCCCTGCTGGCGGCTGGCGGCGTTCTGGCGGCGGGGCTGCTGTTTGCCCTGCGGGCAGAACTGCCGGATACCTTTGTGCTGGAGCAGGGCCAGCCGCTGGCGGTGGAAAGCATGCCGTTCCTGCAAGCCGCCCCCGCCGCTCCGGCGGGCAGCGCTGCCCCTGCAGGCGTAACGGCGGCGGATAAAAGCGCGAATGTAACCCTGACCCTGCTGGGCCTGCCGGTCAAAACTGTGCGCACGGTGCAGCAACAGCGGCGGACCGTCCAGATGGGCGGCACCCCCTTTGGGGTCAAAATGTTCACGGATGGGGCGCTGGTCGTTGCGTTCAGCGATATTTATACCGCCCATGGCAGCGAGAACCCGGCCAAAGAAGCGGGTCTGCGCCTGGGCGATCTGATCACCCAGGCAAACGGCACCCCGGTGCGCACCAATGAGGAACTGACCGCCGCCATTGCTGCCGCGGCGGGCGGCAGCGTGGAACTGCACTACCTGCGCGGGCAAAGCCAGATGACCTGCACCCTTACCCCGGTCAAGGACCACAGTACAGGGGCACCGCGGGCTGGCATCTGGGTGCGGGATTCCTCGGCAGGCATTGGCACCCTGACCTTTGCGGATGCCGAACATGGAACCTTTGCCGGGCTGGGGCACGCGGTTTCGGACAGCGATACCGGTACCGATTTAACGCTGCTGACCGGAGAAGCGGTCCCCGTTACCGTTACCGGCTGCCGCCGCGGCAGCGTGGGCAGCCCAGGGGAGCTGCGGGGCGAATTTGGCAGCCAGCAGCCCTTTGGCGACATCAAAGCCAATACTTCGACCGGTGTGTACGGCGTTTTGACAAATTCCGCGCAGGCAGGGGAGAACATCCCAGTTGCCAATCTTCAGGAGGTGCACCCCGGCGAAGCGGAGATCGTGACCACAATATCCGGCCAAGCACCACAGCGCTTTGCCGTCCGCATTGAGCGGGTCAACATGACCGCCCCGGACCCCAACCGCAACCTGTTGCTGCGCATTACTGACCCGGAACTTTTGCGGGCAGCGGGCGGCATTGTGCAGGGCATGAGCGGCAGCCCCATTGTGCAGGACGGCCGCCTGGTCGGCGCGGTGACCCATGTGCTGGTCAACGACCCAACCCGCGGCTATGGCATCTTTGCCGCAACCATGCTGAACCGTGCCGATGCTGTGCAGGGAAGGTAATTTCCTGGGAAAAAGCGCGCATCGCACGTTTTTTACGAAAATGGTAAAACCGGAAAAGAAAAGCAAAAAGAAAACCGAACAACATCGCAGCAAGGGCAGGGGAGAGAGCACGAAAGAGTCCGGAAACCGTCGATAAGTAAGAATTGACGGGGATTTTTGAAAAAAAAGAAAGTACGATTCCACTTGCATGATATGGTAAAATATGGTAAAATTCCCAATGTAGAGAGCGGCAGGCAGCCGCAGATCCGAATAACAGCTCCGGGCACCACAAAAACCGCCGCCCGCCGGGCTGAAGCATGCAAGGGGAGGAACTTTTTGATGGATAAGATCAAGTTTTTGATGACCGATACCGGCGCGCAGACCACGCAGCTTTGCCGCCAGGCGCTGGAAGCAAAGGGAATCAATGTGACCGTGTGCGAGAAAAACGGTTCACAGGCGCTCAAATCTCTGCTGGAAGAGCACCCGCAGGCTGTTCTGCTGGATGCGTTCATGCCGGACCTGGACGCCATCACGGTCAAACAGCGCTATGAAACCCAGGATACCCGCGGTGCGCATACAACATTCTTTGTGACCGGTGCGTTCCAAAGCGAGGAAGTGGAGCAGGATTTGCTGGATAACGGGTTCTCGTTCTTTTTCGTTAAGCCGTTTGATGAAAACGTTCTGGTCAGCCGCGTGCTGAAAGCCGCCGGTTCCACCAGCCGCCCGCAGCCGGTATCGCAGGATTGCGATGAGCTGACGGTGACGGAAATTCTGCACCAGGTCGGCGTGCCGGCGCACATCAAGGGCTACCAGTTCCTGCGGGATGCCATTCTGCTGGCCGTGAGCGACCATGACTATATCAACGCCGTAACCAAGCGCCTTTACCCGGAAATCGCCAAGCGCAACGCCACCACCGCTTCCCGCGTGGAGCGCGCCATCCGCCACGCCATTGAAGTTGCCTGGGACCGCGGCGATGTGGATACCCTGAACAGCTACTTTGGCTACACCATCCATAACCTGCGCGGAAAGCCCACGAATAGTGAATTCATCGCAATGATCAGCGATAAGATCCGCCTGGATAAAAAGCAGCGCAGGGCGTGAAAAAACAAGTTACAACGAAATAATTGTGATAAAAATAAACGAGTTTAAGCTGAAAACGCAATAACTACTTCATAAAACACGACCTGGACAAATTGCACATTTTGCTGCGAAAAATTGATAAAAAACACACTTTTGAGCCAATAAATAATCTGCAACCATAGCGATAAACTTCCTGCATTGGTTGGGGAAAACTCCCTGATCTGTGCAGGAAGTTCTTTTTGTGCCCAAAAAAGTTCCTCTGTAAGCAGAAAACAGCGGGAAATAAGAACGAGCAAAGAATTTGCCGGTTTTAAGTGGCTGCGGCTGTGAGTGTTCCGCAAAAATCCTGCGCCAAAATACCGGGATTGACTGGATTTTTATGGCTGTGGCCTGTATAATAAATTCAGAAGAATTGCTGCACAGCATGGTGCCGATAAACCGTACCATGCTGTGCGGGCAAAACGTGGAAATACATCCGCAAGGGGGTCATTTTGTGGAAGAAAATGCCCAGGTAAAAGTCAGTGCGATCATTGTGGCGGCGGGGGCTTCCCGCCGGATGGGGTTCGATAAACTCAGCTACCGCCTGCCCGGCGGCAAAACCGTGCTGGAAACCAGCGCGGCGGCTTTTGCCGCCCACCCGCAGGTGGACGAGCTGATCCTTGTGGCGGGCGGCAACCTGCCCGCCTGCCAGGCGATTGCAGCGGCCTGCCCCAAACCGTGCACCGTGGTCAGCGGCGGCGAGACCCGCGCCGACAGCGTATGCAACGGCCTGCGCGCGGCAAAAGGTCAGTTGGTGGCCATCCATGATGCCGCCCGCCCCTTTGTGAGCGAGCAGGTCATTACCGATGCTTTGGCGGAAGCCGAGGCCATGGGAGCCGCTGCCCCGGCGGTGGCAGTCAAGGATACCATCAAGATCGCCAAAGACGGCGCTGTGGTGCAGACGCCGGACCGCGCAACTTTGTTTGCGGTGCAGACGCCCCAGTGCTTCCGCCGGGACCTGTACTGGCAGGCGCTGGAAGCCGTGCAGGGGGAAAAAGCTCACCTGGTGACCGATGATTGCAGCCTGTTTGAACTGGCGGGCCTGCCGGTGCACCTGACGCAGGGCGATTACGCCAACCTGAAAATTACCACGAAAGAAGACCTGCCCGCCGCGGCACAGAACAAAGGAGAAAATACAATGCGCATTGGTCATGGTTATGACGTTCACCGCCTGGTGGAGGGCCGCAAGCTGATTATGGGCGGTGTGACGATCCCATATGAAAAAGGCCTGCTGGGCCATTCCGATGCAGACGTGCTGCTGCACGCGGTTTCGGATGCACTGCTTGGTGCGGCGGCACTGGGGGATATCGGCAAGCACTTCCCGGATACCGACCCTCGGTACGAGGGGGCAGATTCCCTGATGCTGCTGCGGGAGGTTGGCCGCCTGCTGGACGAAGCCGGTTACACCGTTGGCAACATTGACGCCACCGTTTTGTGCCAGGCACCCAAGCTGGCACCGCATATCCCCGCCATGCGGCAGAACATTGCCAACGCCCTGGGCCTTGCCCTGGATGATGTGAGCGTGAAAGCCACCACCGAAGAACACCTTGGCTTTACCGGCGAGGGCCTTGGCATTGCGGCCCACGCCGTGGCATTGATTGAGAAAAAGTAACCATAATTTTAATAAAAAAACGACTGTTTGTGCTAAAAAACGGAACTTTTCGTTTATAGAGACCGTAGGGGCGCACATTGTGCGCCCGCCAACCTAAAGCAATAACGCTTTTTAACGGTTGGGAACACCCTGCACCCACGACTACGCAGGCATCGTCCCCTACAAATATTTTATAGGAGCCTGCTTATGCCGCATAGATCCTTCGCATTCTTTTGCAATGCGGCCGGTCCGCCTATATCGGATACTTTATAAACAGCCGGAATCCACAATGGGCACATAACGGGCACAGTTTTTTGCCCCGCTGCATTTGCATGGCGGGCAAACTGTGTTATACTGAAAGATAACAGCCGGGGCCGCAGCCGGATACTGTGGCAGAACAACGGATAGGAAAGGGGGCTGCCTGCGCGATGTTTGGCTTTTTTGATGTGATCCAGGATATTTTGAGCAACCTGCGCACGTTTGGCCTGCGTGATGTGATCGATATTGCAGTGGTCAGCTTGGCCATGTATCAGATCCTTTTGTTTGCGCGCAAATCCCGCGCCGGGCAGCTGGTGCGCGGTTTGCTGCTGCTGCTGGTGTTTTATGCGCTGGCGGATGTAATGCAGCTGCGCACGGTGCGCTGGGTGCTGACCAATGTGATGCAGATCGGCTTTATTGCAGCCATTGTGCTGTTCCAGCCGGAGCTGCGCCGCACGCTGGAACGCATGGGCCAAAGCACCAACTGGACCAAACTGCTGTTTACCACCCACCGGCAGGACCCCACCCTGCGCGGGGCGTGGCAGAGCGCCGTGGTTGCCATCTGCGATGCCGCCGAGCAGCTTTCCGATACGCGCACTGGCGCTTTGATGGTGCTGGAACGCATGAACAACCTGGATGAGATCATCCGCACCGGCACGCCGCTTTCGGCGGATGTGATCCCCGAAATGCTGGGCACCATCTTTTATGAGGGCACCCCTTTACATGACGGCGCTGTTGTGATCCGGGATGGCCGCATTGTGGCCGCCGGGTGCGTGCTGCCGCTTTCCAACAACCTGGAAATGGGCAAAGATATGGGCACCCGCCACCGCGCGGGCCTTGGCATGAGCGAAAATTCTGACGCCATTGTGGTGGTAGTCAGCGAGGAAACCGGCATTATCTCCCTGGCCAAAAACGGCGTGCTGATCCGCCGCCTGGACCGCCAGAACCTGTTCAACCTGCTGCAGGAGGAAATTATTCCGCCGGAAACAGCCGAAGCACAAAAGCAGCCGCTGCTGAACCGGTTGCTGAACAAAGGAGGTGCTGGCAAGCATGCAAAAGAAAACGCAGCCCGCTGAACCGGTGCGTAAAGCCAAAGGTTCCATTTGGGATAACAGCCTTTTCCTGGGGCTGGTTTCTGTGCTGGCCGCAGTGCTGGTCTGGATGGTGGTCTCCACCTTCCTGGACCCGCAGGGCTCCTTTGTCATCAAGGATGCCAGCGTGAATTATGGCTACCAGTCCACCATTTACACCTCCAAGGGGCTGGATATCGTGGACCAGCAGGCCGTGGATAACGTGCAGGTGCAGGCGGACGGCAACGGTACTTTGATCGGCAAGCTGTCCAGCTCCGATATCATGGTTTACCCGGTCTATAACGGCGTGCAGGGGGCAGGCAAAACCACCCTGCGGCTGGAAGCCCGCATCACCAACACCGACTATACCAACATGGGCATCAAGCTGACGGTGCTCAGCCCGCAGACGGTGGACGTTGTGTTTGATACCGTTGGCGAAAAAACGCTGCCCGTTACCACCGATACCAGTGGCATTACCATTGCCGATGGCTTTACCCTGAACCGCATTGCCACCACCCCCACCGAAGTGACCCTGACCGGCCCGACCAGTGAGCTGGATAAAATCAGCGAAGTGGTGGCCCCTGTTTCGCATGAAGGCTCGCTTTCGGATTCCGTGTCGGCAACGGCATCGCTGGAACTGCGGGATGAAAACGGCGATATTGTAACACCGGAATACACCACGCTGGACAGCAACACAGCGGATATCAACCTGACGGTCTACCAGGTGCGGGAACTGCCGCTTTCCATCGTGTTCATCAACGCGCCGTCCGGGTTTGATACTTCCTATCTGAAGTATTCGCTCAGCATTCCCACCCTGAATGTGGCGGGCCCGGCCAAAACGGTCGGCGCCCTGACCGAACTGAGCGTTGCGGCCTTTGACCTTGGCCGTGAGTTTGCGTTCGACCGCGACTACCAGAAAAACATTGAACTGCCCGCCGGTGTGGTTTCGCTGGATGGCGTATCCGCCGTAACGATCCGGTTTGATACCACCGATATGATTTCCCGTACCTTTACCGTAACCAACATCCGCACCGTCAATGTGCCCAGCACCATTGACCTGGAAGTGCTGACCGCGCAGATCCATCAGGTTACGCTGTACGGCCCCAAGAGCGAGATGGAAGAACTTTCGGCGGACAGCATTCTGGCCCAGGTGGACTGCCAGAACCTGGCGGTATCCGTTGGCCAGCAAACCGTGGCGGCCAGCATTCAGGTGCCGTCGTCCAGCCACATTTTCGCGGTTGGCAACTATACGGTGCAGTGCCAGGCAAGCTCACAATAAACCGGGTATCCGTCAGCCGGGGGTCCGGCCCATCCGATACCCACCAACCAGAGGATAACAGGTACCCATGATTCTTGTACGCAATATTCGCCTGCCGCTTTCCTGTCCGGACCCGGAGCAGGAAGCTGTCCGGCAGGCTTACCGCACGCTGCGCCTGCGGGGCAATGCCCCGGCGCAGGCCGGCGTGGCAAAACTTTCGGTGGATGCCCGGCACGGTACGCCTGTGCTGGTGTATACCATCGCCATCACGCTCCATGACGAGGGTGAGGAATCGGCTTTGGCCGGGGCCTCGCCCTGTGTCTGTTTCACCCGCAAACCGGATTTTACCTTCCCGGTTGGTCAAACACCGCTGAAACACCGCCCTGTGGTGGTCGGCCTTGGCCCGGCGGGGCTGTTTGCCGCCCTGCTGCTGGCCCGCAACGGCTACCGCCCCATTGTGCTGGAACGCGGCCCGGCGCTGGCGGACCGGGTGGCCGCTGTGCAAAAGTTTGAGCAGACCGGCGCGCTGGACCCCAACGCCAACATCCAGTTTGGCGAGGGCGGCGCAGGAACGTTCTCGGACGGCAAGCTGACCACCCGTGTGGGGGACCCCCTGTGCGGCTTTGTGACGGATGCCTTTTTGAAGCACGGTGCCCCGGCGGATATCGCCTGGCGGCAGAAGCCCCATGTGGGAACCGACCTGCTGCGCGGCGTTATCACCAGCATCCGCACTGAGATCGAAGCCCTGGGCGGGGAAGTGCACTTTAACACGGCGCTGACCGGCCTGCAAACCAGCGGCGGCGCGCTGTGCGGCATTACCACCACGGCGGGCAGCATCCCCTGCGACCAGCTGATCCTGGCCGTGGGCCACAGTGCGCGGGATACCTTTGCCATGCTGCACACCATGGGCCTGCCGCTGGAATGCAAACCGTTCTCGGTTGGTTTTCGCGCGGAACATCTGCAGACAGAAATTGAAAAGAGCCTTTACCACGGCGCTGCCGGGCACCCGGCCCTGCCGCGGGGCGAATATCAGCTCAGCCAGCATGTGGGCCAGCGGTGCGTATACACTTTTT
Organism: Acutalibacteraceae bacterium; assembly: GCA_963626055.1. Taxonomy (GTDB): domain Bacteria; phylum Bacillota; class Clostridia; order Oscillospirales; family Ruminococcaceae; genus Gemmiger. Next base: position 21 of record CAVFVI010000051.1, on the reverse strand, counting down.
GCATGTGCCCCGGCGGCCAGG
>CAVFVI010000050.1:0-17706 GCA_963626055.1 Acutalibacteraceae bacterium | reverse complement strand
GAACCACGAGCACCAGAGTCGGACATCATATAGATGGGGTTGCGCTGGTGGTGGGTCTTCAGGTTGGTAGACAGAGCGTTGGAAACTTCCTCGGTAGCTGCCTGCCAGATCTCAACGGTGTTCTTATAGCGCTCCTCATCGGAGATAAGACCACGGTTGAAGTTCTTCATGACCTTTTCAACCTTCTTGTCGGCTGCGGCCAGGATCTCCGGCTTCTCATCGGGGATGATAGCGTCAGGCACGGCAACGGTGATGGCGGAAAGGGTGGAGTACTTATAGCCCTGTGCCTTGATGTGGTCCAGCATGATGGCGCACTCTTTGGTGCCATGCTTGGTCAGGCAGCGGCTGATGATGTCGGGCAGCTTCTTCTTGGTGACCTGGAAATCGACTTCGTAATCGAACTTATGTTCGGGGTCGGTGCGGTCCACATAACCCAGATCCTGCGGGATGGGGGTGTTGAAGATGATCTTGCCGACAGTGGTGGTGACAAGGGCGGTTTCGGGGCCGTTGCCAAAGTCCATGGTGCGGCGCACCTTGACGGGAGCCTGCAGGGTGACGATGTGCTCAGCGTAAGCCATCAGGGCTTCGTCCTCATCGCGGAACACCTTGTCGTGGCCGGGGTCTTCGGGGTTGACCATGGTCAGGTAGTAAGAGCCCAGGATCATATCCTGCGTGGGCACGGTGACGGGTTCGCCGTCAGACGGCTTCAGCAGGTTGCCGGAAGCCAGCATCAGCATCTTGGCTTCGCGCTGTGCTTCGGTGGACAGCGGCAGATGAACAGCCATCTGGTCGCCGTCGAAGTCGGCGTTGAAGGGGGTGCAGACCAGCGGGTGCAGCTTGATGGCGTGGCCTTCGACCAGGACAGGCTCAAATGCCTGAATGCCCAGACGGTGCAGGGTAGGTGCACGGTTCAGCAGAACGGGATGGCCCTTGATGACGGTTTCGAGAGAGTCCCACACCTCGGTGGAAGCGCGCTCGACCTTCTTGCGGGCAGCCTTGATGTTGGAGGCAATGCCCTTCTGGACCAGGTCCTTCATAACGAAGGGCTTGAACAGCTCCAGAGCCATCTCTTTGGGCAGACCGCACTGGTACATCTTCAGCTCAGGGCCGACAACGATAACAGAACGGCCAGAGTAGTCAACACGCTTGCCCAGCAGGTTCTGGCGGAAGCGGCCCTGCTTGCCCTTCAGCATATCGGACAGGGACTTGAGGGCGCGGTTGTTGGCGCCGGTGACGGGACGGCCGCGGCGGCCGTTGTCGATCAGGGCGTCCACCGCCTCCTGCAGCATGCGCTTCTCGTTGCGCACGATGATATCGGGGGCGTTCAGCTCCATCAGGCGGCGCAGACGGTTGTTGCGGTTGATGACCCGGCGGTACAGGTCGTTCAGGTCGGAGGTGGCGAAGCGGCCGCCGTCCAGCTGCACCATGGGGCGCAGCTCAGGCGGGATCACGGGCAGCACGTCGATGACCATCCACTCGGGCTTGTTGCCGGAGATGCGGAAGGCGTCCACCACCTCAAGGCGCTTGACGACGCGGGCCTTCTTCTGGCCGGAGGTGGTCTTCAGCTCGGCGTGGAGCTGCTCGCTGAGCTGCTCCAGGTCGATCTGACGCAGCAGCTCCTTCACGGCCTCGGCGCCCATACCGGCGCGGAAGTCGTCCTCATACTTTTCGCGGTAATCGCGGTATTCCTTCTCGGACAGGATCTGGTTCTTCATCAGGGGCGTCTCGCCGGGATCGGTGACGATATAGGCGGCGAAGTACAGCACCTTCTCCAGAATACGGGGGCTGATGTCCAGCAGCAGGCCCATGCGGGAGGGGATGCCCTTGAAGTACCAGATGTGGCTGACGGGGGTGGCCAGCTCGATGTGGCCCATGCGCTCACGGCGCACCTTGGCCCGGGTGACCTCCACGCCGCAGCGGTCGCAGATCTTGCCCTTGTAGCGGATCTTCTTATACTTGCCGCAGTGGCACTCCCAGTCCTTGGTGGGCCCGAAAATGCGCTCGCAGAACAGGCCGTCCCGTTCCGGCTTCAGCGTGCGGTAGTTGATGGTCTCGGGCTTCTTGACCTCGCCGTAGGACCACTCGCGGATCATCTCCGGAGAAGCGATGCCGATCTTGATGGCGTCAAAGGTTGCGTAACTCATTGTTCAGCTCCTCCTCTTTCTCAAAATTCATCATCGTCGTCAACGTCGTCATAGGAAGCGTCCACTTCCTCGTCGCTGACATAATCGAAGCCTGCGTCGGCCAGCTCATCCTCATCGGCGTAGCGGTTCTGCCGGTCGTTGTCGGCATCCATGCGGGCCAGATTGAAGGTGTCCATGGCGTCCTCGTCATCCTTCAGCTCGATCTGGTTGCCGTCCTTATCCAGCACCTGGATATCCAGGCACAGGGACTGCAGCTCCTTCACCAGCACCTTGAAGGATTCCGGCACACCGGGGGTAGGCACGTTGTGGCCCTTGACGATGGACTCGTAGGTGCGGACACGGCCGGTGACGTCGTCGGACTTGACGGTCAGGATCTCCTGCAGGGTATAAGCGGCGCCGTAAGCCTCCAGCGCCCAGACTTCCATTTCGCCGAAGCGCTGGCCGCCGAACTGGGCCTTGCCGCCCAGAGGCTGCTGGGTGACCAGGGAGTACGGGCCGGTGGAACGGGCATGGATCTTATCATCAACCAGGTGATGCAGCTTGAGGTAGTACATATAACCGACGGTAACCTTGGAGGGGAACTTTTCGCCGGTACGGCCATCGTAAACGGTGGTCTTGCCATCATCGGTCAGGTCGATCTTGCTGAAATCGATGATGTGGCCCTTATCGCCCATCAGGCGGGGCAGCTTGGTGGGATATTCCGGTGCATGGTCGCCATGCCACTTATCGCGGGCTTCGGCCAGGCAGTCGCGGATATCAGATTCGTGCGCGCCATCGAACACGGGGGTCTGTACATGCCAGCCAAGGGCCTTGGCAACATAGCCAAGGTTGACTTCCAGCACCTGACCGATGTTCATACGGGAAGGAACGCCCAGGGGGTTCAGCACGATATCCAGCGGGGTGCCGTCAGGCAGGAACGGCATGTCCTCCTGCGGCAGAATGCGGGAAACAACACCCTTGTTGCCGTGACGGCCTGCCATCTTATCGCCAACGCTGATCTTACGCTTCTGGGCGATATAGACGCGCACGCAGGTGCGCACGCCGGGCTGCAGCTCGTCAGAATTTTCGGGGGTAAAGACCTTGACGTCCACAACAATGCCGTAAGCACCGTGGGGAACGCGCAGGGAGGTATCACGCACTTCGCGTGCCTTTTCGCCAAAGATGGCGCGCAGCAGGCGCTCTTCAGCGGTCAGTTCGGTTTCGCCCTTCGGGGTGACCTTACCAACCAGGATATCGCCGGTCTTGACTTCGGCGCCGATGCGGATAATGCCGCGGTCATCCAGATCCTTCAGGGAATCATCGCCGACGTTGGGGATATCGCGGGTCACTTCTTCGGGGCCCAGCTTGGTATCGCGGGCTTCGCTCTCGTACTCCTCAATATGGATGGAGGTGTAGATATCCTCGCGGACCAGCTTTTCGTTCAGCAGAACGGCGTCTTCGTAGTTGTAGCCTTCCCAGGTCATGAAGCCGATCAGGGCGTTCTTGCCCAGGGAGATCTCGCCTTCCTTGGTGGCGGGGCCGTCAGCCAGAACGTCGCCCTTCTTGACAACATCGCCCACGAAAACGGTGGGACGCTGGTTGACGCAGGTGCCCTGGTTGGAGCGCATGAACTTGATCAGTTCATAGGTATCGGCAGAGCCATCTTCCAGGCGGACAACGACCTTATCTGCGTCAACGCTTTCAACGGTGCCGTCATGAGCAGCCAGAACGCAGACGCCGGAGTCGGTAGCAGCCTTGTATTCCATGCCGGTGGCAACCAGAGAGCGCTGGGTGACCATCAGAGGCACAGCCTGGCGCTGCATGTTGGAGCCCATCAGAGCACGGTTACAGTCATCGTTTTCCAGGAAGGGAATGCAGGCGGTAGCCACAGAGACCATCATTCGCGGAGAAACATCCATGAAATCGACCTGTTCACGGGCAAATTCCTGAATGTCGTTGCGGTGACGGCCGGAAACGCGGGGACGGACAAAGCGGTTGTTCTCGTCCAGCGGTTCGTTGGCCTGTGCCACGATGTATTCATCTTCCACATCGGCGGGCATATAAACAACTTCATCGGTAACAACGCCGGTTTCTTTATCCACGCGGCGGTAAGGTGCCTCAATGAAGCCGTACTTGTTGATCTTGGCGAAAGATGCCAGATAGGAGATCAGACCGATGTTGGAACCTTCGGGCGTCTCAATCGGGCACAGACGGCCATAGTGGGTATAATGAACGTCGCGGACTTCGAAGCCTGCGCGGTCACGGGACAGACCGCCGGGGCCCAAAGCGGACAGACGACGCTTATGGGTCAGCTCAGACAGCGGGTTGTTCTGATCCATGAACTGAGACAGCGGGCTGGAACCGATGAACTCACGGATGGCAGCCACGACCGGGCGGATGTTGACCAGGCTCTGCGGGGTGATCTCGCCGGATTCCTGGTTCTGCAGGGTCATGCGCTCGCGCACAACGCGTTCCATGCGGGCAAAGCCGATGCGGAACTGGTTCTGCAGCAATTCGCCAACGCTACGCACGCGGCGGTTGCCCAAGTGGTCGATTTCATCGGTCACGCCGATGCCATGGTCAAGGCCCAGCAGGTAGTTGACGGAAGCAAAGATATCGTCAACGGTAACGGTGCGGCTGATGAGCTTATCATGGTTCTTGGCCAGCAGTTCCTTCTGCTCTTCCGGATCAGAGGTAGCATCCAGGATCTTGCGGATCTCGGCAAAGGAAGCGCGCTCGTTGATGCCGCATTCCTTCACGTCAAAGCTGAAGAAGTTCTGGGCATCGACACAGCCGTTGGAGAACACGATCACATCGATCGGGTCCTGGCCCTTGTGCTCCACGATGACGGTAACGCGGGAAACACCGGCGTTATCGATCTCAACAGCCTTTTCGCGGCTGATCCGCTCGCCCTTGGCGGCCAGCAGTTCGCCGGTCAGCGGGGCAATGATGTCCTCGGCAGCCTTGTAGCCCGCAATACGGCGGGACAGGCACAGCTTGTTGTTCATCTTGAAACGGCCAAAACGAGCCAGGTCGTAACGGCGCGGGTCAAAGAACAGCAGGTTGATGTGGCTGCGGGAGCTTTCTACCGTCGGCGGCTCGCCGGGGCGCAGCTTGCGGTAGCACTCCAGCAGGGCTTCCTCGGTAGAATGGGTGATATCCTTTTCCAGGGTGGCATTGATCTTGGGTTCAGAATCGCCGAAGTACTGGCGGATCTGCTCATCGGTGCCAAGGCCCAGTGCACGCAGGAAGGTAGTAACCGGCAGCTTGCGGTTTTTATCAATGCGCACATAATATACATCGGAAGAATCGGTTTCGTATTCCAGCCATGCGCCACGGTTGGGGTTCATGGTTGCGGTGAAAAGGTCCTTGCCGGTGCGGTCCTTGCTGGAAGCATAGAACACGCCGGGCGAACGAACCAGCTGGCTGACGATAACACGTTCTGCACCGTTGGAGATGAAGGTGCCGGAATCCGTCATAAGCGGGAAATCGCCCATGAAAATTTCCTGTTCCTTCACTTCGCCGGTGCCCTTGTTCAACAGGCGCGCAGTGACATAAAGCGGCGCAGCATACGTTGCGTCACGCTCTTTACATTCTTTAATGGTATATTTGGGGTGCTTGTCCAGACGGTAATCGACAAATTCCAGCGAGAGATTCCCGGTGTAATCCTCGATCGCGTCAATGTCGTGGAACACTTCGCGCAGGCCCTCGTCCAGGAACCAGTTATAAGAGTTTTTCTGGATCTCAATGAGGTTGGGCATGCCAATCACTTCGTTGATGCGGGAAAAGCTCATTCTGGAGGTTCGACCGTTTTGTACGGGCTTGACCTTTACCATAAAATGCGACCACTCCTATTCCGTTCAGATTTGTTTTTGGCAAAAGCGCTCCGCCGAAGCAGTGATTTTCTTGGGACATTCGTCGTTTTTAACAAAGTTTGAAAAAACGCGGAAAAATCAAAATTCCTTTAGGGCGCTCTATTCCATTTTGTGATACTATGCCAGTATACCAGCCTAAAAGCTGATTGTCAAGGGCTTTTTTGGCATTTTGTGTGTTTTTTTATTGGGTGATTGAACGCCCGGACTCGTGTCACAATTCTTTTGGCAAAGTGCTATTTTTGCATTTTTTCTGCCACTTGACAAATCCCTGAAATGCCGCTAATTGGCACAATGCCCAATTACCTTGTGCATTTTTTGTATGGGTTGCGGCCTGCGTTTTTTCCGTCCTTTCCCGGTTTTTACGTTTTGCAAGCAAAAAGTGCCCTCCCCCGCCGTCATCCGTGCACAGGGTGGGCACTCATCTGCTTTTGTTGTTACGCGTTTGATTCCGGGCCAGTCACATGGGTATCACACCAGCTCCACCCGGTATTTTTGCAGCCAGTAATTCAGCTGCACAAACCAGGCAATGGTCTGCGGGGTGGTCATCAGCTGGCCGTACCAGGGGGTCGCGGTCTCGGCAGCGGTCAGCAGCTGTTCCAGCGCTTCCCGCCTGGCAATACGCAGCAGCGGTGCATACGGGTCCTGCATCGCGCTGCGCAGCATGGCGCTGACAGCGTTCAAATACGCCGGGTTCCACGTTTTGGGGTAGGGGCTCTTTTTACGCCACAGCACTTCCATGGGCAGCACGCCCTGCATGGCCTGGCGCAGCAGGCCTTTTTCGTGGCCCTCGTAATCCTTATATTCCCACGGCACGCTGTACAGGTATTCCGCAATACGGTAATCGCAGAACGGCACACGCACTTCCAGCCCGCTGTACATGCTCATCCGGTCCTTGCGGTCCAAAAGGGTCTGCATAAACCAGTTAAAGTTCAGGGCAAACATCTGGCGCATCCGCTGTTCCAGTGGGTCCAGGCCGGGGCGGATGGACGTTTGCTCCAGCGTGGCGCGGTAGCGTTCGTCAATATACGCCGCCGGGTCAATGCCGCCGAACACCTCCGGCTTAAAAAAGCTGACCCGGTACGCCGTGCTCTGTGCCCAGGGGAAGCCGTACCGCTCCCGCACGGTCTTATCCCGGTACCAGGGGTAGCCGCCAAATATCTCGTCCGCGCACTCGCCGGAAAGCGCCACGGTAGCCGTTTTTCGGATCTCGCGGCAGAACAGCAGCAGTGAGGAATCTACATCCGCCATGCCGGGCAGGTCGCGGGCGTCCACTGCTTCCAGCAGGGCGGCAGCCAGTGCTTCACTGTCCAGCGTCACCCAGGTATGCTGCGCGTTCAAAAAGTGGTTCATGGTGCGGATGTACGGTGCATCCGGGCTTGGCTGGAAATGGGTGGCGTGGAAATACTTTTTGTTATCCTGGTAGCCGACCGAGAAAGTCTGCAGCGTTTTGCCCCGCGCCGTAAAGTGGGAATCCGCGATTGCCGAGATCAGGCTGGAATCCAGCCCGCCGGAAAGGAAGGTCGCCACCGGCACATCCGATACCAGCTGCCGCGTGACAGCATCCATCACCAAATCCCGCACCTTGGCTGCAGTGTGGGTAAAGTCATCGGGGTGTTCGTGGTCGGTCAGCCGCCAGTAGCGCTGCACAGTCAGGCGTGGTGCACCAACCTGCGGCACGGTGTATTCCGCGCAGCAGCCGGGCTGCAATTCCTGCACATTGCGGAACACCCCGCACCCCGGCGTGCGGCCGGGGCCGAGCAGCAGCACATCAGCCAACCCCTGGGCATCCATCTGCGGCGGGATTTCCGGGTGGCAGAGCAGCGTTTTCAACTCGGAACCAAAGATCAGGCTTTCCCCGCGCAGGGCATAGAACAGCGGCTTGACCCCGATGCGGTCCCGCGCCAGAAAGAGCTTTTGCACCCGCTGCTGCCACACGGCAAAGGCAAAAATTCCGTTCAGCTTTGCCAGGCAATCCGGCCCCCACTGGGCAAACGCATGTAACAAAACCTCGGTATCGGAATGGCTTACAAAGCGATGGCCCAGTGCCGCAAGCTGGGCGTGCAGCTCCGGCGTGTTATACAGCTCACCGTTATATACCAGAATGTATTTTTCCCCGCCCTGGTCCAGCACCATGGGCTGGCAGCCGTTTTCCAGGTCCACCACCGCCAGCCGCGCATGGATCAGCGCCGCATGGCCGTGCAGGTACATTCCCCGCTGGTCCGGCCCGCGGCGCGCAAGGCTTTGCTGCATTTGGCAAAAAATCGGGTAGCTGGCTGCAATTTTATTGGGGTCCGCGCTGATCTGCCCGGCAATTCCACACATAATTATCCCCTCCCCTAACATCATCAGGGTAATCGTATGCTGTGGTTTTGCCATTTATGACTGCTGCACACAAAAATACACCCGCACCGCCGGGCAAACGGCAGTACGGGTGTACATTTTTTTATTTTGTTATGACTTTATGAAATACGGCAGCGTTCCGGCCCGCGGCATCAATCCAGGAAGTCGCGCAGCTTTTTGCTGCGGCTGGGGTGGCGCAGCTTGCGCAGGGCTTTGGCTTCGATCTGGCGGATACGTTCACGGGTAACGTTGAACTCCTTGCCCACTTCTTCCAGCGTGCGGGGGCGACCGTCTTCCAGGCCAAAGCGCAGGCGCAGGACCTTTTCTTCACGCGGGGTCAGGGTTTTCAGCACATCGGCCAGCTGCTCTTTCAGCAGGGTCTGGCTGGCGGCTTCGGCGGGAACGGGGGCTTCCTCATCAGGGATAAAGTCGCCCAGGTGGCTGTCTTCCTCCTCACCGATGGGGGTTTCGAGGCTGACGGGTTCCTGTGCCACGCGCATAATTTCGCGCACTTTGTCTACCGGCATATCCAGGCGCTCGGCAATTTCTTCGGCGCTGGGCTCATGGCCGTTTTCGTGCAGCAGCTGGCTGGAAACCTTTTTGACCTTGTTGATGGTTTCCACCATATGCACAGGGATGCGAATGGTGCGGGCCTGGTCCGCAATGGCGCGGGTGATGGCCTGGCGGATCCACCAAGTAGCATAGGTGGAGAACTTGAAGCCCTTGGTGTGGTCAAACTTTTCAACTGCTTTGATCAGGCCCAGGTTGCCCTCCTGGATCAGGTCCAGGAACTGCATGCCGCGGCCCACATAGCGCTTTGCAATGGAAACTACCAGACGCAGGTTGGCTTCGCTCAGGCGCTGCTTGGCGCGCTCGCCGTCCTTGCCGCCTTTCTGGATATCCAGGGCCAGCTGCACTTCCTCATCGGGGGTCAGCAGGGGCACGCGGCCGATCTCTTTCAGGTAAACCTTAACGGGGTCATCAATGGTAATGCCATCCGAGGTAACGGTATCCTCAAAGTCATCCATTCCCTCTTCGCCCATATCGGCCACGGCGGACATATCGGCGGTGTCATCATCCACCACTTCAATGCCGTTGCTTTCCAGCTCTTCGTACAGCTTTTCCATCTGCTCCGCGTCAATCACACGGCTGCTTTCTTCCATGGCGTCGCTGATTTCGGTGCTGGTCAGTTTGCCTGCGCGGCGGCCCTGCTCAATCAGGTTGCGAATCGGATCTTTCTTTTCTGCCATAAGTAGTTTCTCCTTTGGTTTTTATTCTGCCCATCTTACTGGAACGGGATAAAACAACATGGTTTTGGCCGGGTGGAAATTATTCTTCCGGCGGGCGGTCGCCCACTTTTTTGCGGGCAAGGGCGGCAAATTTCTGCCGGAACTCATCGTCCGTGGTACCTGCCACCTGGGCGCTTTCGGGTTTTGCAGTCTGCAAACGGTCCAGCAGCATATCAATATCCCGCCGGGTCAGGCGGGTATCGGCGTTTTGGGCCTGGGCCAGCATCACCTGGCTGTAGGTTTTTTCCTCCAACAAGGGGGAAAGGGTCGTGGCGTTGGCAGGCTGGCCGCGGGCGGCGCAGTCATAAATAGCCTTGATGGCCTGCTGCATTTCCGGCAGCACCACCATGCCCAGGTCCAGCCGTTCCCGGATGTAAGGGATGGCATCGGCATCCTGCAGCATCGCTGCCACAAGCTGGCGGGCGGCGCTGGCGGCACCAAGGGCGGCTTCGCCCCCGCGGTCATAGGGTACGCGGATATCCGCCGCAATGCCCTGGCGGGAAAGTTCGTTCTGCTCTTTGCGGCGCGCCCTGCGCCCGGCCCCGCGCACAGCGCTTTCCAGCTGAACGAGCACAGCTTTTTTATCAATGCCGGTCTGTTCCGCAATGCGCCCGGCGTACACATCCCGCGCCGTGGGGCTGACCGCGCTGCCCGCCAGAATGCCGATGGCTTCATCGACATATTGCAGGCGCTGGGCGTCATTGCGCAGGTCGTATTTCTTCACTGCTTTGGCCAGCTTGAACTCCAGCGGGGTGGCGGTACCTTCCAGCACAGCCTCAAACCGGTCACGGCCATAGGTGCGGATAAACTCATCCGGGTCCTTAGCGCCGGGGATGTTCAGCACCCGCACTTGTAAATTGGTACCGGCAAACAGCGCCAGGCTGCGCTCCGTCGCCTTTTGGCCCGCTTCGTCCGAGTCATAGCTCAGCACCACTTCATCGGCGTATTCCGTCAGCAGCTTGACCTGTTCCGGCGTTAAAGCCGTGCCGCAGGCGCAGACGGCGGTATCGAACCCGGCTTCGTGCATCGAGATAACGTCCATATATCCTTCGCAGAGAATGTAACGCTTGGACGTTGACTTTTTGGCCACATTCAGCGCAAACAGCGTGCGGGATTTGTGGTAGACCATCGTTTCGGGCGAGTTGATATATTTCGGCTTGGAATCATCCAACACGCGCCCACCAAACGCAATGATGCTGCCCCGCACATCAATGATGGGCACCATCACGCGGTGGCGGAAGATATCATACAAGTTGCCCTTGGCACTGCGCTTGACCAGGCCCGAAGCTTCCAGCTCCGGCTCGGTAAAGCCGCGGTGGCGCAGGTAGTGCAGAAGGCCGACAAAATCTTCCGGCGCATAGCCCAGGCCAAACCGGCGGATGGCCGCATCCGAAAGGCCGCGTTTTTCGCGCCAGTAACGGCGGGCCATGGCGGCTTCCGGCGTGGGGGCGTTGAGCTGGTCATAAAAATAGCGCGCGGCGTTACGGTTGATTTCCAACAGGCGGGAGCGGGAACGGCTTTCCTGGTCGTCCTCCTCCGGCATCGGCATACCGGCGCGGCCAGCCAGCTGTTTGACGGCTTCCACATAGCCCAGGTTGGAAATTTTGCGCACAAAGTTGATCACATCCCCCGCCGCACCGCAGCCAAAGCAGTAAAAGCTTTGGGTATCCGGGTAAACGGTAAACGATGGGGTTTTCTCGTTATGGAAAGGGCACAGCCCGGTATAGGTCCGCCCGCGGTGGCGCAGCTGCACATACTGGCCGATGACTTCGGTTATATCATTGCGTGCAACTACTTCCTGTATGTATTCCTGTGGGATCAATGGGGCTCCGGGCCTCCTTTCTCGTATACATTGTAATATATTTATAGGTGAGCGGGCGCACAATGTGCGCCCCTACGGGGTGAACGGCAGTTTTTAGGGGTATCCGCTTCTGCTCCCCCGTACACACAAAATTACAGCACCTGCCACTTTTGCGGCACAAACAGCTCTTCAAACAGGCGGGTGGCAAATTCATCGCTCATACCGGAAATATAATCCGCCACGGCGCGGTCCATCCCCTGGTGGTAGGCCACCTGCATATAAAAGTTGGGCATCAGAGCGGGGTCGGCGCAAAGGCGCTCATACAGCGCTTCGATCATCTTGTCCACTTTCTTCTCTTCGCGCTTGGCATCCTTATCCACATACACGGTGCTGTACATAAAATCTTTCAGCAGGTTGTACGCTTCCTCCACCTCGGGGGAAAACTTCATTTCCCCATTTTTGCAGTTTGCGCTATTTGCCACAAGGTCGGTGATCATGGTGGTGATGCGCCGGGATTTGGTATCGCCCAGCACCTGCACGGCATCCCGCGGCAGGGCGGCGGGGTTCAGCACACCGGCGGCCACAGCATCCTCAATATCATGGTTCAAAAAGGCGATGTGGTCCGCATAGCGCACGGTGCACCCCTCCATCGTGCGGGCCCAGGCACCTTTGGTATGGGTGATAATGCCGTTGCGCACCTCCCAGCAAAGGTTCAGCCCTTTGCCGTCTTTTTCCAGGTAATCCACCACACGCAGGCTTTGGCGGTAGTGGGTAAACCCGCCGGGGCACAGCCGGTTCAGCGCGCGCTCCCCTGCATGGCCGTACGGCGTGTGGCCAAGGTCATGCCCCAGGGCAATGGCTTCGGTCAGGTCCTCGTTCAGGCGCAGGGCGCGGGCAATGGTGCGGGCAATCTGACTGACTTCCAGTGTATGGGTCAGCCGGGTGCGGTAGTGGTCGCCCTCCGGCGAAAGGAACACCTGGGTCTTCTGCTTCAACCGCCGGAAGCTTTTGCAGTGCAAGATCCTGTCCCGGTCCCGCTGGTAACAGGTGCGCAGGTCATCCTCCGGTTCCGGGGTGCGGCGGCCGCGGCTCTGCTCGCTTAAGGCCGCATAAGGGCTCAAGGTCAGGCGCTCAATGGTCTGGGTTTCTTCCCGCACAGTCACGGCAAAGCCTCCTTTCCCCTATCCGGTTCCCATTGGGCATATCATGCCCAAAAACAGCTTTCTATATTATAAATACGATAAAAAGCCGCCAAACACTTGTATGAAATGTAAAAATTTCATGGGAAATTCTGCTTTTTTGCCAGAAATGACTGTGCAGCATCAAAAAGCTGCATAAAGTGGTTTGCTGATCGCTACTTCGGCGCTGCCGCGGGTCAGCTCGCTCAAATCATGGCACAGGGCTTCCTCAGTCCCGGCGGGCATGCGCCAGCGCAGGGTCACGGCATCGGCATACTCCGGTTCCTGCAGTTTGGCCCCGGCGGCGGCGATCATCCGTTGGGCCTGTTCAAACTTGGGGTACGGCACAGTCACAGCACAGTCCGTCACCAGCCGCATGCTGATGATCTCCGCCTGCTGCAGCGCGCCGGATGCCGCCGCGGTGTAAGCCCGCACCAACCCGCCGGTGCCCAGCAGAATGCCGCCAAAATACCGCGTAACCACCACGATCACATCCGAAAGCCCCGCATGGCCGATGGCTTCCAGCACGGGGGTGCCGGCGGTTTTGGCGGGCTCGCCGTCATCACTGTAGCGGGTGCGGCCGCCCTCGCGCAGAACATAGGCATACACGTTATGCCGCGCGGTGCGGTTGGCCGCCTTGATGCGGTTCAGGTGGGCAAGGGCGGCTTCCTCGGTATCAGCAAACGCGGCGGAAGCGATAAAGCGGGAGCGCTTTTCTTCATATTCAAAGGTGGAAATACCGCGGATCGTTTGATAGTCCGGCATAGGGGTTCTCCTTTGAGATGCAAGATGATGTATCTGAAAAAAATACCGCAGATGTTGCCATCTGCGGTATACAAAACCTTAATGCAATTACTTGCCAGCCTTGTTGGCGTAACGGCGCTTAAAGCGCTCAACACGTCCGCCGGTGTCAACCAGCTTCTGCTTGCCGGTGTAGAAGGGATGGCACTTGCTGCAAACTTCAACGCGGATTTCCGGCTTGGTATCGCGGGTATGGATCACGTTGCCGCATGCGCAGGTAATGGTGCAATCCACATAGTTGGGATGAATACCCTGCTTCATTTTCATTTCACCTCTTTCTCGATCATGACTAAAGGGAGCCATACTTGATATATGTGCTCATCACAATCTTCGAATTTCGGCTACCAGCAGACGCCATCCTGTGCGTGTGGAGCAGCCCTCTGAACGATTGCTAGAGTATTCTACCAGAGTTTTAACTCTTTGTCAAGTAGTGTGCCTTATGTTTCTTTCGGTTTTTCGGTGCTTTTTGGTTTTTTCCGCTCTCTTATTCCACGGTAAAGGTCACGGGGCCGGTCAGCTTAAAATCCTGCCAGTCGCTTAACTGGGTGCTCATGCCCTGGGATACGCCGTCCCCATCAAACACTTCCACTTCTTCGGATGCGGTGATAACGGCATCGCTGTTATACAGGCCAAAATAGTTAAAATCCGCCGTGCTCATGGGCACCGTGTAGGTCTCGCCGTCTGCGACCACGGTGCATTCCACAAAGTCACTGTCATTGAACTGCCCCGTCACGGCAGCAGTATCCGGCTGGGTGTCCTGCACTTCCTGGGTATAAAAGCTCAGCATGCCCCACATGGTGTTTTCCATCATGGAAACCAGCCACATATCATCATTGACGTATACGGCCATGGTTGCACCGCTGTCTTTGCTCAGCGATGCTTCATAGGTCACGCCCTGCAGGTAATCCTGGTACTGCTGGTAAAAATCAGAATCCGGTTTTTCCGTGTACTGGAACGGCCCGGCAAATACTTTGTCATATTCCGAAACAAAGGGGTTCCCGGCGTCCTTTTCTACCATGGTCTGCCTGCCGTATGCCGTGGGGTAATACCCCAGGTACTTGCCGCCGTCGGTGCGCACCGCCCAGGTGCGGCCGCAGCCGCTTTCCGGGTTTACCACGGCAACCGTGCTGCCCACCGTGCCTTTGCCGTCGCGGTACCAGTTCATGGTGCCGTCCGCATCAAACCAGGTGTACAGGCTGGCGTCATAATACGGGGTGTCCTGCCGCCCCTGCTGGGGGATGCCGTCCTCCGACATCAGCGGGTCATACTGCTGCATGTTCTGGCAGAACGCCTTGCCGTCCCCCGGCTGCAGCTGGTACAGAGCGCTGTTCACATAAGCCAGCTCATCCAGGGTAAAATCTGCACTATTGTGGGTGCTGCTCCACACGGGGGCGGCATGTTCCGTTGCAGGGGCCGCGGTGGGTTCCGGCGTTGCGGTGGGCTCATCCGTGGGGGCAGGGGTCGCGGTCGGTTCGGTAGTTGCTTCGGGTTGGGCGGTTGGCTCGGCACTTTCGGCAGCCGTGCTCTGGGCTGCACCGCAGCCAGCCAGGGCCGCCAGCATCGCGGCGCTCAGCAGCAGCGCCGGCGCTTGAAAGGTACGCTTCATAGGGTGGTTTCCTCTTTCCTTTTGTTTTCCTATTATCTTACTATTTCAGGGTGCATCAATCCTGTGCGCGGTGCACGACCACCTGCGGGAACGGGATTTCAATGTGCTCGCGGTCAAACAGCAGTTTGAGCTGGCGGTTCAGCACGCGCTTTGCCTTAAAGATGTTCTGCTCCGCCACCGTTACCGAGAAATGCAGCAGAATGCCACTGTCCTGGAATTCCTCAATGCCGTTATAGCTGGGCACCGCTTCAAACACATCTTTGCATTCCTCATAAATTTCCGGCAGGGCCTTGGCCAGCACAGCTTCCACGCGTTCCAGGTTTTCATCATAGCTGATGGCAATGGTACACACGGCCTTGGATTCATTGCGGGAGCGGTTCTGGACGTTGCGGATATCGGAGTTATTCACGATTTTGCGGTTGCCGCCGGCATCCTCAATGGTGGTGGTACGCACGCCGATATCGATCACTGTGCCGCGGAAATCCCCCAGCACCAGAATATCGCCGATTTTGTACTGCCCCTCAAACAGGATAAAGATACCGGTGATTACATCTTCGATCAGGCTTTGTGCCGCAAAGCCTACAACAAGGGATACAATTCCTGCTGCGGCCAGGATGGTAGTGGTATCCACGCCCGCCGCCGTAAGCAGCCACAACACGGTAATAATAACCGCCGCATATTTGGCAATGCTGGCAATCATAGCGCTGGCCGTGGCAATAGCATCCGCCGCGCCGGGCTGATTCTGGGCTTTTTTCTGGTCGGCGCGCTTTTTCAGTGCGCCAAGCAGCAGTTCCACAATGGCGTACACCAGCCACACCATAGCCAGCCCGGAAATAAAGCTGGAAACCTTGATTTTAACAAGATATTTGAACACAATGTACACCACAGCGCACACAACCGCCACCAGCGCCGCGCTGGGGGCCGCTTTCTTTTGCGGGTTTTGGGGTTCAGGGGTCATAATGGGTTACCTCTTTTCTTTTTTACTTTACCACCAGTTCAGGCCTTCTCCTGGTACACAATACACATGGGGTTCTACTCGAACACTTCCATTGCCAAACTGATAGTAATATTTATCTGCGTAATAACTTTCACCTTCAGGATACTTGACTTCAATAACCGCTACTGTATCATCTGTAACTTCCAACATATCTGGGTCGCCTGCATCATATTGGTCTATTTCATAATAATAGCTTCTTGTCCCATCTTCGTTGTCCGTTCCTTTCAGTGAAACTCCAGGCTCTTTATCTTCAATATAGAAACAGATAACATCTAACTGCGCGTTTTCGATTTGTTTTATTCTTTCTTCGCTCAGATATCCGTCACCATTCAAATGGTCTTCAAGATGCGATTCTGCCATGCCATACGGATCTGCGTCATATGGGGTCATTGCAATATGATGTTCCTGATCGTTCTCGTCACGGTTCGATGGCGCGATGTAAGGCCTTTGTTCCGGGTCATAGCTATCGTCCGTTGTAAAATACAGTCGGCATTTATCCCCAACCCATTCATGATATATGTCTGTAATCGCATAGTGGTGTGCTACCTGCCAAGTAGTTTTTGGTCTCAGCTGCCCCGTTGCCACAGCTGCCGTGGCTACCACGGCGGTGCTTAACAGCAGGGTGCGCAGCATTTTTTCGCGCTGGGCGTTTTTTCTGTTCTGGCGCTGGTCTGCCGGGGTTGGGGTATAATGGCGGGGCTGCTCCTGCTGGATTTCCAGCCCAGGGGCCGCGTATTCCCGGCCGGGGTCCGCATTTTCCCGCACGTTTTGGGATTGATCTTCATATTCCTGCATATTTTTCACCTCCCTGCCCTTTTGATTTTTCAAGGCTTTGTTATACCTGCTGCTTTGAGTTTATCCCTGCCAGTCGGCTCTTGTCAATACATTCCCGGATTGTTTGTTAAAATGTTTTATTGTTGATAGTGTTTCGCACATTTTGCTTTACGGGGTGCCTGCCGCGGGCAGGATTTGATACAGGTTCCGTTTGCAAAGTTTCGGCGGGGTCGGGTGGACCCCGCCCTACCGGTTTTTGTAGCGTCTGTTCGCCGCCCGCCAGCTTTCTCCCCGGCGGGATGAGGGCATCCCGCCCTACCGGTTGTTTGTGGGTTTGCCGCATACCGCAAAACACACTGTAGTGAACGGTCTTGACCGTTCCGGGGCTTTGCGGTAGATGACATTATATGATTTGCCGCAAGGCCTGCCCGCATGATTGGCCCCCCTGGAGGGGAGCTGTCACCGCAGGTGACTGAGGGGTGGTTCCCCACGCAGAGCCTAATAATATCAAGGCCCGCAATGCGGCGGCCAGAGGGGGCTCTGCGCCCGCAGGCGCGTTTCGGAGGCCAACCGGACCCCAGTTCCGGCTCTTAGGCCGGAGATGGCCGCCCTACTGCGTAATTTGCCAGCGAAAGAGCAACGGGACATCGAGGACGCCGTCCCCTACTGTGGGGCAAGGCGCATCACGCGTTTTTCGTGTCTGCTCCGGCAATGCTTCGGCGGGGTCGGGTGACCCCGCCCTACCGGTTATTTGTGGGGTTGCCGCATACCGCAAAACACACTGTAGGGAACGGTCTTGACCGTTCCGGGGCTTTGTGGTGGATGGCATGATGTGATTTGCCGCAAGGCCTGCCCGCATGATTGGCTCCCCTGGAGGGGAGCTGTCACCGCAGGTGACTGAGGGGTGGTTCCCCACGCAGAG
>CAVFVI010000049.1:0-19244 GCA_963626055.1 Acutalibacteraceae bacterium | reverse complement strand
TAATTGATTCAATTCATTTGCTTGCTGATTTTCCCTTAATTAATCAGTGGTTACTTGAGGGGAGCTGGACGCGAAGCGGCCTGAGGGGTGGTTCCCTGCTGCCACTCTAAAAACGATTTGTAGGGGACGATGCTCGTCATCGTCCCGTATGGCGGGCTTTGCCCCATATTTCATCTCATCACCTGCCACATGCTAGCGGGCGCAAAATGTGTGCCCCTACGGATGACATACATAATAAATGCACGCCATAACATGCAAAACACAATATAATAATCACCCGCATACCGCCCCGCCGCTCCGCATATAAAATCCATAATAAACCTAATCTCCATCTCCAATTTCTACTTCCTCATTCCTAATTTCTAATTGCGCCCAACTCCTAACTCCTCCCTCCTAACTCCTAACTTCCAACCGGGGTGTTCGCTATGCTTGTACCACTTCTCATGACAACCATTGCCGGTCTGTCCACGGGTCTGGGCGGGCTGATTGCGGCGTTGTTCCGGCCAACGCCAAGGCTGATGGCGTTCTGCGGCGGCTTTGCCGGGGCGGTCATGCTGACCGTCAGTCTGGCGGACCTGGCCCCGGCGCTGCTGGATTTTTACGGGGCGCTGCTTTCACCCTTTGGCTGTGGGGCCGCGGCTGCGGCGTTGCTGCTGGGCGGTATGCTGGCGGCATGGCTGTTGGCCTGTGCCCTGCCGGATGAGGAAACACTGGCCGCCCGTTTCGGCTCCCGCACCCAGGGCGCTGCTATGCGGGCTGCGCTGGTAACGGGGGCGGCCCTGCTGCTGCATAACCTACCGGAGGGCATCCTGACCCTGCTGACCAACGTTTCGGATCCGCAGCTGGGGGCGCGCACGGCGCTGGCGATCGCCCTGCACAATATTCCGGAGGGGCTGGCCGTTGCGGTGCCTTTTGCCTGCGCCACCGGCAGCCGGGCCAAGGGGGCCGCGGCTGCGCTGGTATCCGGCCTTGCAGAACCGGCAGGGGCCATTTTGGCTGCGATGGTGCTGGCCCCGCTGTTGACGCCGGGGCTTTTGAACGGCATCGTGGCCGTGGTGGCGGGCATTATGCTGTGGGTGGCGGCTGCGCAGCTGCTGCCCGCGGCGTTTGAACCGGCATGGCGCAAAACGGGGGTAACGGGCTTTTGCGCGGGGGTGCTGACGATGATTCTTGGCATTGCAGCGTTGGCTTGATTGTGGTATACTATAACCTGTATCTGTCTGGGGTGCAAACGGTGCCCGAAAACTATGCAGGGGAGGGGAAACAGCCATGCCATACCGCCGCAGCTGCGCCGCGTGCGCACTGGCAGCCGCGCTGCTGCTTTCCGGCTGTTCTGCCGTAACCGGCAGCGATGTGGAATCCCTGCTGCGCGCGCCGCAGGTTTCCGGCCAGGCAAGCGCCGTGCAAAAGGCGCTCAACAGCGCCCTTGGCGTAACCGCGACCCTGAAATACCCCGCCAGCGGCGATTTTCTTTCCCCTTTTTTGTTTGGCGATTGGGATGGTGACGGCGATGACGAAGCTGCCGTGCTGTACACGCTGGATGCCTCCGCGGGCAATGTGTACCTGGCAATTCTGGAACCGACCGAGGAAAACGGCTGGCGTGTGACACAGACGGCGGAGGGGCTTTCCAGCGAGGTGGAAAGCGTGAACACCGCCCATCTGCGGGACGAAAACTCTCTGCAGATCCTCGTTGGTTATGCCAGTGCCCAGGGCGACCGCTATATGGTGGTCTATCTGTACA
This sequence comes from Acutalibacteraceae bacterium, assembly GCA_963626055.1. GTDB lineage: Bacteria > Bacillota > Clostridia > Oscillospirales > Ruminococcaceae > Gemmiger. The sequence continues at coordinate 17,503 of CAVFVI010000049.1, read as the reverse complement.
CCGAGGACGGCCTGCAGATCATCATCAAGCAGGCATACACCGAAATGATCCTTGCCAACCTGACGGGCGGCGAGGGCACCCAGGACCTGGTGCTGGCCCTGCCTGCCGAGCAGGAGGGCGGCGGCCTGAACCTGCAGCTGCTGACCAATACCGCGGATGGCTTCCGCTCCGCCCAGACCCTTGCCATTGGCGATTACAGCGGCTGTGCGGCCCTGCACGCAGGCATTGGCGCGGACGATGGCAACTATCTGGTGGTGGATGGCTGGACCGGTGCTTCCGGCACCAGCCTGGCAAGCTCCATTGTAGTGTATGACCCGGAAACCCGCTTTTTGCAGACCTACCGCCCGGCGGGCGTGGCCAACCTGACCAAAGCGACCCTGCGGTATGATGCCGCGCTGGTCAGCACCGATCTGGACGGCAACGGAACGATCGAAATCCCCACGATGATCGATGACGGCGGTGAGATCTCCACCGGGATGGACAAGCGGCTGCGCTTTATCCTCTGGCGGGATTTTGCCGCGGCGGATGAGACCGGCAGCCATTTTGGCGTGTATGACAGCGAGTACAGTTTCTTTCTGGAACTGCCGGAGTCCATGCACGGCTCGGTGCTGCTGCGCACCAACCGGGACGGCAGCGGCTGGATGGTGTGCAACCGCGAGGGCACCACAGTTTATTGCGAACTGCGCCTGACCGACCCGGCCAAAGAAACCCAGACCCAGGACACCAGCGGGGAACAGACCGAAGCCGGGGAGTACCGCCGCATTGCCAACATTGGCAGCCAGCAGCTGCAGGCCCGTGTGGTGACCCCATATTACGGCTTGAGCATTGACGATATTATCCACGGAACAACCGTGTTCCGTTAAAAATTAAAAATGTACGGTAAAATGCACATGCCCCTGCGGGCGGTGCGCCATAACAATCAGGCGGCGGGGACAAAGACCCCCGACCGGGAAAGGAAAAACAATGAAACGTATTCTGGTCGTAGAAGACGAAGCCAGCATCCGCGAACTTGTGGCACTGAACCTGAAAATGACGGGCTGGGAAGTATTGGAAGCCCCCAGCGCGGAACGTGCGCTGGAGCTGATCCAAAAAAATCCCCCCTGCGATGTAGCGCTGCTGGATATCATGCTGCCGGGCATGGATGGGTTTTCTCTGTGCGAAACCATCCGCCATGGCGACCCGTACATCGGCATTATCATGGCATCCGCCAAAGGGCAGGAGAGCGATAAGATCCGCGGCCTTTCCATCGGTGCGGATGATTACATCACCAAGCCGTTCTCGGTGTCGGAGCTGGTGGCCCGCGTGGAAGCACTGGCCCGCCGGGTGCGCCGCAGCGCCGCCGCAGATGAGGAACAGGCAGGCTCCGAGCCGGACCAGCTGGTCAGCGGCCCCTTTGTTCTGGATGAAAAAAGCCGCGTGCTGTACAAATCCGGCAAGCCTATTGACCTGACCCAGGTAGAATTCCAGATCATGGAGCTGTTTTTCCGCAATCCCGGCACCGCCCTGGTGCGCGAAAAGATCCTGGAGGGTGTTTGGGGCAAGGGGTATTTCGGCGATGTCAAGATCGTGGATGTCAACATCCGCCGCCTGCGCATGAAAGTGGAAGATGAACCCAGCAGCCCCCAGCACATTTTGACCGTTTGGGGCTATGGCTACCGCTGGAACGCATAATTACCGCATTTTTATGGAAAGGGGGCTGCCGCCTGTGCAGAGCATTACCCGCCGCTGGCTGCGCGGCAGCCTGCTGATCACCATTTGCATCTTGGCCGCTGCGCTGGGGCTGTTTTTGTATTACAGCCACCAGAATTTGTACGGCGGGGTGCAGCGCGCCATGCAGGCGCGGTTTTCCACCGTGGTGGGGCGTTTGCAGGCAACCGGTACCGCCGGCAGCAGCCAGGCAACGTCCGAAAGCCGCAGCCAGTCCCTGCGCCGCACGGTGGAACAGTTTGATGAAAAAGATAAGTTCGAGTTCATGCTGCTGGATTCTTCCGGCGTGGTGCTGGCAACCTCCAGCGGCACCATGAACAAGAACCTGCTGAGCGAGGGCCGGGATTTTTATCAGGCTGTCACCGGTTCCACCGGCAGCGGCATGGTCACTTTCCGCACGGCGGATGGCGAGCATGTAATGGCCGTTACCAGCCTGGTGCCCTATGCGGCGGGCAATGTGGCAGCCATGCGCCTTGTTACCAGCCTGACGCTGGTGGACCGCCAGTGGTACAGCACCCTGATGGTTTCGTTCGGCGTGGCGGCGGTGGTGCTGGGGTTTGCGGTGTTCAGCGGCCTGTTTTTTATCCGCACCATTGTGTGGCCGCTGGGCCAGGTAGAAGCCACCGCCAACCGCATTGCCCATGGCGATTTGAACACCCGCCTGCCGGATGCCCCCTATGACGATGAGATCGGCCGCCTGTGCAAAGCCATCAACCAGATGGCCGAGGACCTGACCAAAACGGAGCGGATGAAAAACGAGTTCATCTCCTCTGTCAGCCATGAACTGCGCACCCCGCTGACCAGCATCAAAGGCTGGGTGGAAACCATTGCCAACATCCGCGACCCCGATGATGAAAACTACCGCAAAGGCATTACCATCATCCGCAGCGAGACCGACCGCCTGTATGATATGGTGGAGGAGCTGCTGGATTTTTCCCGCCTGCAAAACGGCATCAAGCTGAACTGCGAGGTACTGGATTTTGTGGCCGAAGCCACCGATGCCGCCCTGTTTGTGGAAGCCCGCATCCGGCAGGAGGGGCTGCACCTTGTGTATGACGAACCGCCGGAGCCGTACCCCGTCTGGGCCGACCCCGCCCGCCTGCGCCAGGTGTTTGTCAACGTGTTTGATAACGCAATCAAATATTCGCCGCCGGAAGGAACGATTTTCTTTACCCTGACCCGCACCTCCACCACCGTAACGGCCAGCATCCGGGACCAGGGCCGCGGCATTGCGCCGGATGACCTGCAAAACGTAAAGATGAAATTCTTCAAAGCCAAAAACGCCGTGCGCGGTTCCGGCATCGGCCTGGCGGTGGTGGATGAGATCACCAAAGCACTGGGCGGTACGGCGGATATCACCTCAACGTTGGGGCAGGGTACCACCGTTACCATCACCCTGCCCATCTACCACGCCGGCCAGGAACACCTGCACGAGCCGATCTGACCGCAAAAATAAAGGAGAACCCATGCCGCAAGAACAACGTCCAACCGAAAAATTCCGTACCTCTGTGGGCGGCCAGGCCCTGATGGAGGGCATTATGATGCGCGGCCCCGAAAAAATCTGCTGCGCGGTGCGCCGCCCGGACGGCACCATTGACCTGAGCTATTCCGATGTGACCACCCACTGGTATAATAAAGTTCCCCTGGTGCGCGGGGTGTGCAATATGGTGGAAAACCTGATGAACGGGTACAAATACCTGATGCACTCCGCTGATATTGCCATGACGGAAGAAGAAAAAGAAGAGGAAAAGCAGAACCAGAGCAAACTGGACCGCTGGCTGGACGAACACACCGGTCCCAAAGTGCAAAACGCGCTGATGGCGGTTTCTGCCTGTGCGGGCGTGGTGCTGGCGGTTTTTCTGTTCACCTTTCTGCCCACATTCTTGACCGGACTGGCGGCAAAAGTGGTCCCCATGGGGCGCTGGCCGCGGGTCTTTCTGGAAGCTGCACTCAAGCTGGTTATCTTTTTGGGCTACATGTTCCTCTGCACCCGGATGAAAGAAATTCACCGCATGTTCCAGTACCATGGAGCGGAGCATAAAACCATTGCCTGCTATGAAGCGGGCGAGGAGCTGACAGTTGCCAACATCCGCAAGCATACGCGGTTCCACCCCCGTTGCGGCACCAGCTTTTTGATTTTGGTCATCCTGGTCAGCATTGTGCTGTATGCGGTGCTGCCGTGGAGCGGCACCATGCTGCGCGTGCTGTACAAACTGGCTATGCTGCCGCTGCTGGTGGGCATCTGTTATGAGATTTTGAAGTGGGCCGGGCGTTCCAACTCGCTGCTGGCGCGTGTTGTTTCGGTGCCGGGGCTTTGGTTGCAGCACCTGACGACCTTTGAGCCGGAAGACGACATGATCGAAGTGGCCATTGCCGCCGTTACCCCCGTGCTGCCCAAAAAGCCGGAGGACGGCCAATGGTAACGCCGCCGGCCCCGCAGCAGCTGGCGGGCATCCCGCCGCGCCAGGCGGTGCGCGTGATACAGGCCGCCTTACAGGCCGCAGGCTGCCCCGATGCCGATTACGATGCCCGCGAGCTGCTGCGCATCGCCACTGGCAAAGATCCGCGCCTGCTGTTTGAACCGCTCACCCCGCCGCAGGCTGAACGGCTGGCGGAACTGGCGGCACAGCGCATGCAGCGGGTGCCGCTGCAATACCTGGCGGGGAAGTGGGACTTTTTGGGGCTGACCTTCAAAGTCGGCCCCGGTGTGCTCTGCCCCCGCGCGGACAGCGAGGTGGTGTGCGAAACCGCCATTGAACTGCTGCAGCAGGCCGGGAATGCCGCGCCCCAGGTGCTGGACCTGTGCGCCGGAACCGGCTGCCTGGGCATCGGCATCCGCCACTTTGCGCCGGGGGCCAGCGTGACCTGCGTGGAAAAAAGCCCGCAGGCGCTGCAATACCTGCAAGCCAATGTGCAGGGCACCGGTGTGCAGGCCAAAGCAGCCGATGTGCTGCAATACTGGCAGGAGCTTGCACCCCAAAGCGTGCAGCTCATCATCTCCAACCCGCCGTACCTGACCGGGGCGGAGATGCAGGCCCTGATGCCGGAAACCGCCCACGAGCCAGCCATGGCGCTGGATGGCGGAACAGATGGGCTGGATTTTTACCGCATTATTGCCGCCCGCTACCGGGAAATCGTATGCCCCGGCGGGTGGCTGGTGTTTGAAATCGGCTGCGCCCAGCGGGCGGATGTGATGGAGATATGCCGCCAAAACGGCTGGCAGCAGGTGCAGGCAAGGCAGGATTACGGCGGCAACGACCGTGTGGTGTATGCCCGGCGGGTGGAATAAGGCTGATTTTCAACGTTTCAAAGCTGAAATGTGGAAAGTACAAAGAAAATTTTGAAAAGCTGACAACAAATGGTTGTAATTTGCGCCGGGATTGGTTATAATAATACCTGACGAAAGCAGGGCTGGCGGTTTGAACCGCAGCGCCCTGCCGCAGAAAAATAAAAACAGCACCACACTTGCCTGCGGTGTATACGGGATATAACGTACCATCGCCCAGATAAGGAGAAAAAATTATGGCAGCAAAAAAGGAAAGTTCATCCAAGCAGCTCCCCACCGGTCCGGCAGGGGATAAAAAGGCCGCGCTGGAAACGGCACTGGCCCAGATTGAAAAGCAGTTTGGCAAAGGCGCCGTGATGAAGCTGGGCACCAACGTTGCCATGCAGGTGGATGCCATTTCCACCGGCAGCCTGGGGCTGGACCTGGCGCTGGGCATTGGCGGTTTGCCGCGCGGCCGTATCATTGAGGTGTACGGCCCCGAATCTTCCGGTAAAACCACTTTGGCCCTGCATGTTCTGGCCGAAGCCCAGAAGTTGGGCGGCGAGGTTGCTTTTATCGACGTTGAGCACGCCCTGGACCCCACCTATGCCCGCGCCCTTGGCGTGGATATCGATAGCCTGTTGGTCAGCCAGCCGGACACCGGCGAGCAGGCCATGGAAATCTGCGAAGCGCTGGTGCGCTCCGGCGCAATCGATGCCATTGTTGTGGACTCTGTTGCCGCCATGGTGCCCAAAGCCGAAATTGAGGGCGAAATGGGCGATTCCCATGTTGGCCTGCAGGCCCGCCTGATGAGCCAGGCTCTGCGTAAGCTGACCGGTATCATCGGCAAAACCAACACCGTCTGCATTTTCATCAACCAGCTGCGCGAAAAGGTCGGCGTGATGTACGGCAACCCCGAAGTGACCACCGGCGGCCGCGCCCTGAAATATTACTCCTCTGTGCGTATCGATGTGCGCCGCATTGAGGGCCTGAAGGACGCCAGCGGTTCCTTTATCGGCAACCGCACCCGCGCCAAGATCGTCAAAAACAAGGTGGCACCCCCGTTCCGTGAGGCTGAGTTTGACATTATGTTCGGCGAGGGTATCTCCAAACTGGGCGAGATGATCGACTTGGGCGCTAAGCTGGGCATTGTGCAAAAGAGCGGTGCATGGTTCAACTATGGCGATATCCGCCTGGGCCAGGGCCGTGATAATGCCAAGATCTACCTGAAAGAGCACCCCGATGTGGCCGCTGAAATTGAAAAGCAGGTGCGCGAAAATGCAGACCGCCTGCTGGCTGCGGGCAAAAAAGGCACCGTGAAGCCGCTGGAAAAACCGGCAGTTACCCCCGTTGCCGCGGAGGAGGCCCCCGCCGCCCCCATGGCAGATGCACCCAAGACCACCGGCAGCGAGATGGACCTCGATATCATGGTTGACGAATAAACGATGCCGGAGCTGACACAGGTAAAAGAAACAAAAAAGGGACGTTATGCGCTCTTTTTTGACGGTGAGTTTGCTTTTTCTCTGGACGAGGATACCTTTGCCATGGAAGGGCTGCATACCGGGGACGAGCTGGAAGAGTGGCAGATCCATGATTTGCAGACCAAAAGCGATACCCGAAAGGCTGTGGATAAGGCCATGGACCTGCTGGCTCTGCGGGACCATGCGGCGGGGGAGCTTTATCAAAAGCTCTGCCGCAGCTTTGACCCCCACAGCGCCGCGGCTGCCGTGGCAAAAATGCAGGAGCTGAACCTGCTGGATGACGCCGGTTTTGCCCGCCGCCGTGCAGCCGAGCTGCTGCGCAAGCGCAAAAGCCGCCGTGCAATTCTGGACGACCTGCACGCCAAAGGCATTGACCGTGACACGGCCGCCGAAGCGGTGGAAGCCCTGTTTGCCCAAAGCGAAGAGGACGAGGAAGAAAACCCGGAGCTGGCCAACGCCCGCGCGCTGGTGGAACGCCACTATGCCGCAAAACTGGCACAGGGCAAATGGCAGCAGGTGGCTGCTGCGCTGGCAAGGCGTGGGTTCTCCCACAGCGTGATCCGCCAGGCATTGGCGGATGCCGAGACAGAAGAAACCGAAACGTAACACAAGAAATTACACACCGCAGGGGCAAAAAATGCTCCTGCGGCATTGTGGTATCAATGCACCGAACGGATCGCTTTGCCCCAATTTTGCTCCAAGCGGGCGGCAGAGCCCAACATAAAATACTGAAAAGAGAGACAGGAACAACCATACATGAATATTGCAATTATTTCCCTCGGATGCCCCAAAAACCAGGTCGATGCCGATGTGTTCTGCCACGCGCTGATCAAGGCGGGCCACCAGACGGTTGCCGACCCCGAACAGGCGGATATCATTATCATCAACACCTGCGGCTTTATCCAGTCCGCCAAAGAGGAAGCTATTGAAAACATTTTGATGGCCTGCCAGTATAAACAGCAGAACCCCAATCTGAAAGTTATTGTGACCGGCTGCCTGGCCGAACGTTATAAAACCCAGATCGTGACCGAAATGCCGGAAGTGGACGCCGTTGTGGGCATTGGCTCCAACGCCGCCCTGCCCGCCATTGTGGAGCGCCTGACTGCCAACGGTGCGGGCCAGGTGGAAAGCTATGGCCCCAAGCGTGATATGGAGCTGGGCGGTGCCCGCGTCATCAGCACGCCGCGGCACTATGCTTACCTGAAAATTGCCGAGGGCTGCAATAACCGCTGCCATTACTGCGCCATCCCGCTCATCCGCGGCCCGCTGCGCAGCCGCCCCATTGACGACTGTGTTGCCGAAGCCCGCTGGCTGGCAGGGGAGGGTGTGAAAGAACTGATTCTGGTAGCGCAGGACCCCACCGCTTACGGCGAAGACTGGGGCAAGCCCGGTGCAGTCTGCGAACTGCTGGATAAGCTGAACGCCATTGAGGGCATCCGTTGGATCCGCGTGCTGTACGCTTACCCGGAACGCATCTCCGATGAATTTATCGCAGCCCTTGTGCGCAACAAAAAAGTTGTGCCGTACCTGGACCTGCCCATCCAGCACTGCGATGACGAAGTGCTGAAAAACATGAACCGCCGCGGCGGCCGCAAGGAAATCGAGGATGCCATCCAGCGCCTGCGCGCAGCCATCCCCAACATCACGCTGCGCACGACTCTGATCGCGGGCTTCCCCGGTGAAACCGAGGAGCAGTACAGCGAACTGTGCGACTTTGTCAAGACCGTCAAGTTTGACCGCCTGGGCTGCTTTGCCTACTCTGCCGAGGAAAACACCGTGGCAGCCAAGATGGATAACCAGATCGATGAGGAAGTCAAGCAGCGCCGCGCAGACCATATCATGGAGCTGCAGGCTGAGATCAGCGCGGAAAAAGAGGCCGAAAAGGTCGGCAAGACCTATGAGTGCATTTGCGATGGCGTGGACGATGAAACCGGCATGTACCTGCTGCGCTCCGCCGCAGACTGCCCGGAAATTGACGGCAGCATCATGACCCCGGCGGATACCCCGCTGGAAACCGGCGCATTCTATAACGTTACCATCACCGATGCCGATACTTATGATCTTTATGGTTATGCGGAAAGCAAAGTGGAGGAATAAACCATGAATCTGCCTAACAAATTAACGATGATGCGTGTCATCATGGTGCCGTTCTTTATGGTGTTTGCTGCCATGAGCCATATGGGCACGCTCCAGTTCAACGCAGTGTATGCCCTGATTGCGGGCATTCTGTTTGCCGTGGCCAGCTTTACGGATTTTCTGGATGGCTACCTGGCCCGCAAGAACCACCTGGTAACCGATTTTGGCAAGTTTATGGACCCGCTGGCCGATAAAATGCTCACCACTGCTGCAATCATCTATATGGTCGTGGACGGCGTCTGCTCCCCCGTGGTGCTGGCCATCATCATGTTCCGCGAGTTTGCCGTGGCCGGTGTGCGGATGATCGCGGCGGAATCCGGCACCGTGATTGCCGCCAACATGTGGGGCAAGGTCAAAACCGTGCTGCAGATGGTTACCATCATCTTCTATTATTTTGCCATGGCGCTTGCCCCGGCGGATGGTGTTGGGGTGATCAGCTTTGCCACCCAGGTGCTGTGCTGGGCCGTTGCTGCCGTCACGGCGCTTTCCGGCGGCATCTACCTGTGGCAGAATCGTTCCTGCTTTATGCAGGCAAAATGATGCTGACCCCTTGCAACCGCTTACCAGGGCGGCTATAATAAATCTGAACGGTTTGCAGGTTTAGCCGCGCCGTACCAGCAAAGTTGGGAAAGGAAGTTCCTGTCCATGCAGATTTTTAATACCATGACCCGCAAAAAGGAAGATTTTATCCCGCAGGAGCCGGGCGTTTACCGCATTTACGTCTGCGGCCCCACGGTGTATAACTATATCCACATCGGCAATGCGCGCCCCATGATCGTGTTTGACACGCTGCGCCGCTATCTGGAGTACCTTGGCAACAAGGTGCTGTATGTTTCCAACATCACCGATATTGACGATAAGCTGATCAAAAAAGGCCAGGAGGACGGCACCACCATGCAGGAGGTTGCCCGCAAGTTCGAGGCCGAGTACATCAAGGACTCCGAGGGCCTGAACGTGAAAGCCCCCACCGTGCGTCCCCGTGCAACCGAGCATATCGGCGAGATTATCAAGATCGTCAAGGATCTGGTGGATTCCGGCCACGCTTACGTTGCCCGCAACGGCGATGTCTACTTCCGCGTCAAGTCCGACCCCGGTTACGGCAAGCTGAGCCACCTGAACCTGGACGACCTGGAAAGCGGCAACCGCGAACTGCGCAGCCAGATGGATGATGACCTGAAAGAAGACCCCGCAGATTTTGCCGTCTGGAAAGCTGCCAAGCCGGGCGAACCCTCCTGGAACAGCCCCTGGGGCCAGGGACGTCCGGGCTGGCATATCGAGTGCAGCGCCATGGCCCGCAAGCACCTGGGCAAAACCATCGACCTGCACGCCGGCGGCCAGGACCTGATCTTCCCCCACCACGAAAACGAGATCGCACAGTCGGAATGCGCCAACGGCTGCACCTTCAGCCATTACTGGATGCACAACGGCTTCCTGAACATCAACAACCAGAAGATGTCCAAGAGCGCCAATAACTTCTTTACTGTGCGTGAAATTGCCGATAAGTATGGCTATGAGCCGATCCGCTACTTTATGCTCACCGCCGGCTACCGCATGCCGCTGAACTACACGGTGGACCTGATCGAAAGCTGCAAGAACAGCCTGGAGCGCCTGTATACCTGCCGCGATAACCTGGACTTTGCCATCCGCAACGCCCACGGCACCGATACCGCTCTTGCCGAGAAGTGCGAGGACGCCCGCAAGAAGTTCAAGACTGCCATGGATGACGACCTGAACACCCCTGATGCTCTGGCCGCTATCTTTGAGTTCGTCAAGGATATCAACACCATGTCTGATGCTGCCGATAAGGCCACGCTGGAAAAAGCTGCCGCTACTTTTGACGAGCTGACCGGTGTGCTGGGCCTGATGTATAACCGCAAGGCCGAGGAAGCCCCCGATGAAGTGAAGCAGCTGGTGGAAGAGCGTGCCGCAGCCAAAAAGGCCAAGAATTTTGCCCGCGCCGATGCCCTGCGCGCCCAGATCACCGAACTGGGCTGGAGCGTAATGGACACCGCCAAGGGCCCGCAGCTGACCAAGCTGTAATTATTTGCCACCCAATCACGACAAAACAAAGGAATTGGAAACAGGGAAGCATCTGCCTCTGCTTCCAGTTCCTTATTTTATTGCAGCGGCAAATACGCTGCATCATCTGGAGAGTTTAGAATGCCAAATACCAGAACCAAACAGGAAAAGCGAACGCTGTATATTATATTGGCCGCAGCGCTTGCCGCGCGCCTGCTGCTGGCCCTTATTACTGAAGGCTACACCTATGATATGAGCTGCTTTGTGGCCTGGGGCGATAAGCTGGCCAGCGAAGGCCCCGCGGCCTTTTACAGCGCCGATTATTTTGCGGACTACCCGCCCGGCTATATCCTTGTGCTGGGATTGGTCAGCCTGGCGCGCAAAGTGTTCCAGCTGAGCTATGAATCCCGCTGGACCTATTTTTTGCTGGCGCTGATCCCCGCAGTCTGCGATTGCGCCGCGGTGGCGCTGCTGGACCACATCAGCTGCCGGTATATGGGGCAGGGCAGGGCACAGCGCTGCCTGGTGCTGTTTGCCGCGTTCTGCCCGCTGACCTTGTTTGATACCGGCATCTGGAAGCAGATCGACGGGGCTTTTGCGCTGCCGCTGCTGCTTTGCTTTTGGCTGCTGGAAGAGCGCCGCTACCTGCCCGCTGCGGTGCTGTATGGCGTGGCGCTGGCCATCAAGCCGCAGGCGCTGCTGGCAGGGCCGGTGCTGGCCGTCTGCTTCTTGGCGGCCGTTGCGGACGCTGTGCAGGACGGCAAAAGCCCGCTGAAACCGGTCGGCCAGATCTTTGGCGGTGCTGCGCTGGCTTTGCTGCCGCCGCTGCTGGCGGGCCTGCCGTTTTACGGGGCAAAAAATCTGGTGCCGTCCCTGATAGATAAGTACATCACCACGGCGTCCGGCTACCAGTATGCCACCATCAATGCGTTCAACTGGTTTGCGGCGCTGGGCGGCAACTGGCAGGCGCTGGATGTCTGCCCGGTGTTCAACCTGAGCTGGAAAGTGTTGGGCATTTTCAACATTGCCGTCATCACGGTGCTGCTTGTAGTGCTGGCGGTCATCAGCTGGCGGGCGGGGCGGTTCTCTCCGCTGCTGCTGGCGGCGTTTTACACGGTGGGCATTTTTACCTTTGCCCACTGCATGCACGAGCGTTACCTGGTGCTGGGCATGCTGCTGGTATTGCTTGCCGCGGCACGCTGGAATGATATCCGCCTGTACGGTTCCGGGTTTGCCCTGGCTATGACCGGCTTTTTGAACCTGGAAACGGTGTATACCCTGGTGGGCAGCGATGACGAGTGGCTCAGCAGCGATACCAGCCGCGAGTTTGCCATGGCAGTCGGCTTTGCTGAAACGGCGGCCTTTGTGCTGCTGGCTTTCACCGTGTGGGCCATCTGCCGCCACGGGGCGGTTTCTCCGCTGGCAAAAGCGGAAACCGTCGAAAAAGATAAAGCAAAAACAGCGCAGAAAAAGCTGGAGCTGGACACCCTGCGCATTGATCCGCAGCCTGCCTGGACGGCCAGAGAGAAGAAAGCTCTGGCAGCTCTGACGTTGATCGTTGCTGTGGTGAGCTTTGCCTACCTCGGCAGCCTGAAGGCACCGCAGAACCCTGTGGATGCTACAGACAGCACGGCGGTCATCAACTTTACCCCGCAGCAGGATGCGGTGGAAGTCTGGGTGTACCCTGGCGTTTCCACCGGCGGCAGTCTGCGCATCACTGATGCAGCGGGCAATGAGCTGTACCAGAAAGAGCTGAGCTATGCAACGCCGTTCTGCTGGACCAAAACACTCATCACCGCCCCGGCAGGGCAGACCCTGACTGCAACGATTGAGAATGCGCAGATGTTTGAACTGGCCCTGCGGGATGCCACCGGCGCACTGGTGCCGGTAACGGGTGGGGATGCCCTGTTTGATGAGCAGAGCGAAGTACCGGACACCATCAGCCAGTTGAACAGCATGTATTTTGATGAGATCTATCATGGCCGCACCGGGTACGAAATGCTGCACCGCATGACGGTGTACGAAACCACCCACCCGCCGCTGGGCAAAGACTTTATCATGCTGGGCATCGCCATTTTTGGTATGACGGCCTTTGGCTGGCGCTGCGCCGGAACGCTGTTTGGTGTGATGCTGGTGCCGCTGATGTGGTGCTTTGCCCGCCGCCTGACCCACAAACGCTGGGCTGGGGCAATGGCGGGTGTACTGATTGCCGCTGGGTTCATGCGCTTCTCCCAAAGCCGTATTGCCACGATCGATATTTACGGTACGTTCTTCATTCTGCTGGGCGCCTATTTCATGGTGTGGTACTGCCAAAGCGTGCTGCAAAACGGCGTGAACGGCTCGCTGCTGCCCATGGCGCTGGGCGGCGTGGCGTTCGGGCTTGGGTGTGCATCCAAGTGGACCGGCATTTATGCCGGGGCAGGGCTTGCGGTGCTGTATCTGGGCGTGCTGTATGCCCGATGGAAGCAAAAGCAGCCGGGATTCTGGAAAGAATTCCGCATGGCTGCTGTGGGCGGTGTGGCGTTTTATGTCATTGTGCCGTTCCTGATTTATCTTGCATCCTATCTGCCTTATTGGTGGAAAGACCCCACCTTTGGCCTGCGGGACTGGTGGGACTGCCAGACCTATATGTACTGGTATCATTCCACCCTGAAAGCGACCCACCCGTTTGAAAGCCGCTGGTACACCTGGCTGCTGGACCTGCGCCCGGTGTGGTATTACAAAAATTCTTACCTGGAAACCGGGCTTCAGGGCAGCATTGCGGGCTTCTATAACCCGGTCATCTGCTGGGGTGGGCTGTTCTGCATTTTGCTGCTGCTGTGGCGCCAGGTTTCGGCCCGCGGCACGGCAAAGGGAGCGGGCGCGCTGATCTTGTACGCCAGCCAGCTGCTTTCCTGGATGCTGGTATCGCGCTGCACCTTTATGTACCATTATTTCCCCAGTTCGGTCTTTGCGTTGACGGCCATTGTGCTGGTTCTGGCACAGATGAAACGGCAGGACCGCGCCAAAAAGATTGGCGCAGGGCTGTGCATTGCGGCGATGGTATGCTTTATCTGGTTCTACCCGGTTTTGTCCGGCCTGCCCGTTCCGACCCTGTGGGCGCAGAGCACCAAGATCTTGCCGAGTTACGGGTTCTATTAAGTCTCGATTACGCGGGATTTTTTCGGCCTTTTTGAAAAAAGGCCTGGCGAAAAACTTTAATCGTTTTCATTCATTTCACTACATAAAATAAAAAATGTGCGGCTCCGGGCGGTGAAAACAGCGGGGCCGCACATTTTTGTGTGCAGAAGATTTGAAGCGAAAACGATAATTTGGGAGTGCGTGGGTGCAAGGCAAATTTTATTTATGCTAGTTGCTACATGGCTTTGGAACGATTAAGACCGTTTAGGACAAATTGATTTATAATGGGGAAGAGGCTCCAAAATGTTCTGTAGGGCGCGATGCCCTCATCGCGCCGGGGAGAAACGTAAAGCGTTTGCTGCAAACCCGCAAATTTATCTGTAAGGGACGATGCTTGCATCGTCCCGCGGGTGTTTGCCCGGTACGGAGCCATTGAAAAATGAGTTGCTTATTTTAGGTTGGCGGGCGCACAATGTGCGCCCCTACGGGTGAGTTGCTAATAAAGGGACGTTCTGCAATTCAAAATGTGCGCTGGACCATATACCACACGAGCGGTAACTTTGCTGTTTGCCATGTATCTTAAAATTATTTGTAGGGAACGGTCTTGACCGTTCCAGAACCCTGCGATTGATGGTATTACAAATTTTGTCTCTAACTCGGCACTCCGCCTTGGCCGCTCTGCTGACATTTGGAAGAAAACCCAACCAAAAACCGCCGCCCCATATCAGGGCGGCGGTCATCTAATATTCAGAAATAGTTACCGGTCGTCACGCAAGGTAGAGGCTTGCGCGGCGGCAATCAGGCTTCCGGCAGGTAGATGTGGTGGGGCAGGCCCTCAACATAGATGGGGGTCAGCTCGGCCTGGATCAGCGGCATGGCGTAAGCCAGGAACTCCGGCAGCATGGCAGTGTGGTCGGCGTTGACCCACTCCAGAGGAACCTTCTTTTCCAGGTTGGCAACCTCGCTGATGGGGTGCAGGCTGGTGGTGCACTGGTACGGCGCGTTGGAAATGCGGTCCAGTGCAACCATTTCGCCGGTGTGGCCCTCAAAAGCGGCCTTGGCAGCAGCACCGCCCACCTGGTATGCCTCGGTGATATCGGTGCGGCTGGTCAGGTGGCCCGCGCAGCGCTGCAGGGTGGAAAGCTCAATGCAGCGGGTCTTGGTGTCCAGGCGGCGGGCAACGGTGTTGGCCAAAAAGCGTGCCGTGCCGGTCAGGGCTTTGTGGCCGAACGCGTCAACTGCGTGTACGTCGTCGGCCAGCTCACAGACATAGCGGCCATCGGCCAGCTTAACGCCTTCGGAAACAGCAATCACGATGGAGGGCTTTTCTTTCTGCATCCGCTCCACTTTTTCCACAAAGCGGTCCACATTAAAGGGCACTTCGGGCAGGCAGATCATATCCACGCCCTCGCAGTCCTCACCTTTGGCCAGGGAGGCAGCGGCGGTCAGCCAGCCGGCGTTGCGGCCCATGATCTCCACAATGGTAACGTACTTGGTGCCGTATACGGTGGCATCGCGGATGATTTCCTTCATTACAACGCCAATGTACTTGGCGGCGCTGCCGTAACCGGGGGTATGGTCGGTCACCATCAGGTCATTGTCAATGGTCTTGGGCACGCCCATAAAGCGGATATCGCTGCCAATATGGGTGCCGTAATCAGCCAGCTTGCCGATGGTATCCATGCTGTCATTGCCGCCGATGTAGAAGAAATAGCCGATATCCAGCTCTTTCAGAATCTCGAACAGCTGCTGGTATACGGCCTCGCCTTCGGCGGTGTGCCAGTCGGGCAGTTTGTAGCGGCAGCTGCCCAGGTAGCTGGACGGCGTGCGCTTGAGCAGCTCAATGTCCATGGCGCTTTTCAGCTTGTCATCCAGCACGCAGACGCGGCGCTCCAACAGGCCGGCCACGCCGTGCATCATGCCGTACACCTTGCCCGCACCGCGGCGCTTGCAGCTTTCATAAACGCCGGCCAGGCTGGAATTGATGACCGAGGTGGGGCCGCCGGATTGACCGACGATCGCATTTTTTGCCATAAGATAATCTCCTTCTTCTTGGCAGTGCCGTGCGCACTGCTGTTTGTGTGCCGTGCGGCAGACGGGCCGCTCCGTGCACGATTATGTCATAATTAGTGTAACATTTTTCAATATAGGATGCCATTGCAGGAGTTGACAAAAATAAGAAAGAATATTTGGCACTATTTTTGTTCCGCTTGCCGGAACCTGCAAAGCGTTGCGCTTTCCGTATTGAGGAAAAGCGTTCCATACAGCGGAATCGATGCGCCTTGTGAAAGAAATAACTGCAAGAAAGCGCCTGAAAACATTGCAAAAATTGCATGTCCGCGTAAAATTAACGAAAAAAGCCGCGGACAAGAAAAGAACCTTTTAACCTATGCAAAGTGCAAAATTTGTGCACAGGCCGCCACATGGCAGTTTGACAGCCTGCATGAATCGGATGTTTGCCAGGAGGCAGAAATACACGCCAAAAGCGGAAGCACATTGCCCCATAGCGGCCCGGTGTGCTACAATAGGAAA
Source organism: Acutalibacteraceae bacterium (assembly GCA_963626055.1). Lineage (GTDB taxonomy): Bacteria > Bacillota > Clostridia > Oscillospirales > Ruminococcaceae > Gemmiger. The sequence continues at coordinate 1,243 of CAVFVI010000049.1, read as the reverse complement.
GCCGGGAAAACACCCGGCAGGAAAGGAAATAACAATGACGATTGCGCTTGGCCTGGTGCTGGTTTTTGGGGCGATTTTTGCCCTGGTGATGCTGCATGATGCGCGCAGCCTGTGGAGCGGCTTTACTTTTTTGCTGTTTATTGGCAGTGCCTCACTGGCAGCGCTGCTGGTAGCTGCCCGGTATACCGTGTGGCTGGGTAACCACCCAATTTTTATATGCATCGGCATTCTTTTGTTATTGGCGGCACTGGTTTTTATCGTGCTGTTCCCTATGCTGCTGGTACTGGTCTATTTTGTCGAAGGCCTTCGCATTCTCCGGCGTGAGGGGGCACGCCCTGCCAACATGCTGTCCCTGTTGTTTGCAGCGGCATTGGCTACCTATCTGCTCGTTTGGCCGCGCATTGGCGGGCTGAAAATTGGTGCAGTTGGCACACTGATTTATGGACTTATTGGCCTGACAGTATTCTATCTGCTGTTTTTGATGGCCATGTATGTGACCTCCGCACTGCTGAATCTGGTGCATATCCGCAAAAAGCGCAGGCTGGATTACATTGTGGTGCTGGGGTGTGCAGTGTTTGGCCAAAAGGTTCCGCCGCTGCTTGCCGGGCGGCTGGATAAAGCCATCCAGCTGATGGCCTGCAACCCTGATGCCAGGCTGATCTGCTCCGGGGGACAGGGCCCCGGCGAGGATATCCCGGAAGGGGAAGCCATGGCCGCCTATGCCGTGGCTCATGGTGTGCCGGAGGGAAAAGTCATCATTGAAAATAAATCCCGCAGCACACGGGAAAACCTGCAGTTCTCCTGTGCATTGATGCAGGGCACAGCACCCCGGATTGCCATTGTTACCACAGCGTACCATGTGTTTCGCGCGCTGCTGCTGGCGCGGCAATGCGGTATCCGCTGCGTTGGATTTGGGGCAAAAACCAAGTGGTACTTTACCTTAAACGCAACCTTGCGCGAATTTGTTGGTTACTTAAGCCTGAGCAGAAAGCGCCATGCCTGTGTGATCGGTACCATGGTGGGGATCGTTCTGCTGGTGAATGTGATAAGCTGGGCATACAGCTTGGCCACGGTACGCTGAACGGACAGGAGCGTTTGCAAGTATATGCCCCATAACAACAAAACAACCCGGAACGGGAACCGCCGCAGGATGCGGTGGTTCCCGTTCCGGGTTGTTTTTATCATGATTAGGTAATTGCGAAACAAGTTCGCAATCCTGATTGAAACTGCGGTAAAAATCCTG
>CAVFVI010000048.1:0-21885 GCA_963626055.1 Acutalibacteraceae bacterium | reverse complement strand
GTAATCGGCTTTCAGGCAGTTCAGGATTTTGCCGCGGATGGGCATGATGGCCTGAAACTCCGAATCGCGGCTCTGCTTGACCGCGCCCATAGCGGAGTCGCCCTCCACGATGTACAGCTCACGGCGGGTGGCATCCTTGGTGCGGCAGTCCACAAATTTCTGCACGCGGTTGGCAAGGTCCATCTGCTGGGTCATGGTCTTTTTGATGGACACACGCGCTTTTTCGGCGTGTTCGCGGCTCTGCTTATTGATCAGCACCTGCTTGCAGGCTTTTTCGGCTTCGTCCGGGTGCTCCACAAAGTACACTTCCAGCTGGTGCTTGAGGAACTCCGTCATGGCCTGGGCCACAAACTTGTTGGTGATGGCCTTTTTGGTCTGGTTTTCATAGCTGGTGCGGGTGGAGAAGCTGGAGGAGACCAGGACCAGACAATCCTGCACATCATTGAAAGTGATGGAACTTTCATTTTTCTTGTACAGGCCCTTATTTTTCAGCCAGTTGTTGATCTGGTTGACAAAGGCAAGGCGGACAGCGCGGTCCGGGCTGCCGCCGTGCTCCAGCCATGAGGAGTTGTGGTAATATTCCAGCGTTTGCACCGCGTTGGAAAAGCAGAACGCCACGTTCATCTTGACCTGGTATTCCGGCTGGTCATCACGGTCGCGGCCGATTGCAGAACCGGAGCAAAAATGCACCGGGGTCAGGGTTCCCTCACCGGCGATTTCATTGGCATAGTCCTGAATGCCATGCTCATAGAAATATTCGATTTTTTCGGCGCGTTCGCCGGTGCGGTCGTTGAAAACGAGGGTCACACCGTCATTGACAACGGCCTGGCGGCGCAGCATATCTTTGAAAGTATCTGCCGGAACGTTGATATCAGTAAAAACATCGGTGTCCGGTTTCCAGCGGATGACGGAACCGGTGCGGCGGCCGGTGAAGGGCTCTTTTTTCAGCCCACCGACATTTTCGCCTTTCTTGAAGTCCAGGTGATAGTGCATGCCATCGCGGTAAATATCCGCGGTCATCCACTCGCTGGAATACTGGGTGGCGCAAAGGCCAAGGCCGTTCAGGCCAAGGGAGAAATCATAGTTGCCGCTGCCCTCGCCATATTTGCCGCCCGCGTACAGTTCGCAGAACACAAGATCCCAGTTCCAGCGTTCTTCGGCTTTATTGTAATCGACGGGGATACCGCGGCCAAAGTCCTCTACTTCCACAGAGTGGTCCGGGTAAAGGGTAACATTGATTTTGTTGCCGTGGCCGTCACGCGCTTCGTCGATGGAGTTGGATACGATCTCAAAAATGGAATGGGCACAGCCTTCCACACCGTCAGAGCCAAAGATAACGGCCGGGCGCTTGCGCACGCGGTCTGCACCTTTTAAGCTCTTGATGCTTTCGTTGCCGTATTCTTCCTTCTTTTTTGCCATTCGGCAGTTCCCTCCCGTTTTTGGATGCAGGGTGTTACGCTGCTGCGTGCCCCCTGCGCGCGCGTGATTTTTACTCTTTCAGGCGCGTAAAGATAATTAAACCACAGGTTGGCAGGAATTGTCAAATCCAATTTTGCGTTTTTGCTGCACAAAGTTCCCTGTTGTGGTTATTTTTTGTCTGCTTTTTTGCGTTTGCGCTGCGGCTGGGCGGAGGCTTTTTCCTCTGTGGGGGCCTGCTGAACGGGTTCATCGGGCACCGGGGCCGGGGCTGTGCCCTGCAGTTTCCAGGCGCGCTCCAGCACGGGTTTCAGGTACTGGCCGGTGAAGGAGTTCGGGTTCTGGGCCACCTGTTCCGGCGTGCCGGTTGCCACAATGGTACCGCCGCCGCTGCCGCCCTCCGGCCCAAGGTCGATGATATAATCGGCGCGCTTGATCACGTCCAGATTGTGCTCGATCACGATCACCGTGTTGCCTGCATCGGCCAGCTTATCCAACACCTTGACCAGGCGGTGGACATCGGCAATGTGCAGGCCGGTGGTGGGTTCGTCCAGAATATAGACGGTCTTGCCGGTATCGCGGCGTGCAAGCTCGTTGGCCAGCTTAACGCGCTGGGCCTCGCCGCCGGAAAGCGTGGTGGCCGACTGGCCCAGCTGCACATAGCCAAGGCCGACTTCCTGCAAAGTTTGCAGCTTGCGCGCAATTTTGGGCTGGTTGGCGAAGAAATTGCAGGCTTCTTCCACCGTCATATCCAGCACATCGGAGATATTTTTGTCTTTATATTTTACTTCCAGCGTTTCGCGGTTGTAGCGTTTGCCCTTGCATACATCGCAGGGGACGTAAATATCCGGCAAAAAGTGCATTTCGATCTGCACAATACCGCCGCCCTCGCAGGCTTCACAGCGGCCGCCTTTGACATTGAAGCTGAACCGGCCGGGGCCGTAACCGCGCTGCTTGGCATCCTGGGTGTTGGAAAAAAGAGTGCGGATATCGCCGAACACACCGGTGTAGGTGGCCGGGTTGGAGCGCGGGGTGCGGCCGATGGGCGACTGGTCAATGCCGATGACTTTATCGATCCATTCCATGCCCTGCACTTCGTCACACTGACCGGGGCGGCTGCGGGCACCGTTGAGCGCCGCGGCCAGCGACTTATACAAAATTTCATTGACCAGCGTGGATTTACCGGAACCGGAAACACCGGTCACGCAGATCATTTTGCCAAGGGGGAAATCCACCGTAATGTTTTGCAGGTTGTTTTCCCGCGCTTTGACCACCGTGAGCATTTTGCCATTGCCGGGGCGGTGGGCGGTGGGAACTTCGACAAATTTGCGGCCGGAAAGGTATTCACCGGTCACACTGCGCGGGGCGTTGCAGATATCTTCCACGCTGCCGGCGGCCACGATCTCGCCGCCGTGCACACCTGCACCGGGGCCGACATCCACGATATAATCCGCCTGGCGCATGGTATCCTCGTCATGCTCCACCACGATCAGGGTGTTGCCCAGGTCGCGCAGGCGCTTCATGGTGGCGATCAGCTTATCGTTGTCGCGCTGGTGCAGGCCGATGCTGGGTTCATCCAACACATACAGCACACCGGTCAGCGCGCTGCCAATTTGAGTCGCCAGGCGGATACGCTGGCTTTCGCCGCCGGAAAGGGACGATGCACCGCGGGACAGGGTCAGGTAACCCAGGCCCACGCTCTTCAAAAAGCCTAGGCGCTCTTTGACCTCTTTGAAGATGGAGGCAGCGATGACTTCATCCCGCTCAGACACTTTTGCCGTCTGGATAAATTCAAGCTCCTCGTTCACGCTCATATCGCAGAACTGGGCAATGTTAATGCCGCCCACCGTGACGGCAAGGCTGGTGGGTTTCAGGCGCTGGCCGTGGCAGGTGGGGCATTCCTCGCTGGACATGACAAGGGCGATTTCCTCCTTGACCCACTCACTGCCCGTTTCGCGGAAGCGGCGCTCCAGGTTGGGGATGATGCCCTCAAAGGTGTTCATATAAGTGCCGGAGCCGAACATATTCTCGCGCTGCATCTCGATTCTTTCGGTTCCGGTACCGTACAGAATCGCATGCACGGCTTCTTTGCTCATCTCTTTGATGGGGGTATCCAGCGTGAAGCCATAGCGCTTGCCCAGCGCTTTGTAGTACATCTCAGAGATGGAACCTTCCGCATAATACCAGCCGCTGGCCTTGATGGCGCTTTCGCGGATGGATTTGCGCTGGTCCGGGATGACGCGGGCCGGGTCCACCTTCATGAAGGTGCCCAGACCGGTGCAGGTTTCGCAGGCACCGAAGGGGTTATTGAAGCTGAACATGCGGGGGGAAAGTTCGTCAATGGATACACCGTGCTCAGGGCAGGCATAGTTCTGGCTGAACTCCATCGGTTCCCCGCCGATGACATCAATGATGACAAGACCGCCAGTCAACGCAACGGCGGTTTCGATGGAATCGGCCAGGCGGCCGCGCACGGTATCGTTGATGGAAAGGCGGTCCACGACAATTTCAACCGTATGCTTGATATTTTTTTCCAGCTTGATCTCTTCATCCAGGTCATACATGTTGCCGTCAATGCGCACGCGGGCGTAACCGCCGCGGCGGGCAGCATCCAGTTCCTTGGCCTGGGTGCCCTTGCGGCCCCGCACAACGGGGGCCAGCACCTGGAAGCGGGTGCGCTCCGGCAGTTTGAGCACCTCGTCCACCATCTCGTCCACCGTCTGCTGGCTGATGACGCGGCCGCAGACCGGGCAGTGCGGAACACCGATGCGGGCATACATCAAACGGAGATAATCATAAATTTCCGTCACGGTGCCCACGGTGGAACGCGGGTTGTGGCTGGTGGTTTTCTGGTCAATGGAAACCGCCGGGGAAAGGCCGGTGATCTCGTCCACATCGGGCTTTTCCATCTGGCCCAGGAACATGCGGGCATAGCTGGAAAGGCTTTCCATATAGCGGCGCTGGCCATCCGCAAAGATGGTATCAAAGGCCAGGCTGGACTTGCCGGAGCCGGAAAGGCCCGTCATAACAATCAGCTTGTTGCGCGGCAGAACCAGGTTGACGTTTTTCAGGTTATGCTCCCGCGCACCCTTGATGGTAATGCGGTTGTTGGCATCAATTTGAATGTTGCTCACTTTTTATAGCTCCTTCTCCCCTTGCCCGTTTTGCGCTGTTTTTCGGCGGCGCGGCGGGTGCTGGTATCGGCGGTGGGGTCCTCCCCGCGCTGCAGCTTTTCGATTTCATCGCGCAGGAATGCGGCGTGCTCAAACTGCAGCAGGCGGGCGGCTTCTTTCATCTCGCGGGTCAGGCGGGTGATGGTCTGTTCGCGTTCGGCGCGGCTCATGCGGTGCTGGCGCATCTTCTTGTTTTCTTCGCTCATGCTGATTTCCAGCCCATCGCCGATGGCTTTCACGATGGTTTTTGGCGTAATGCCGTGTTCTTTATTATAGGCATCCTGGATCGCACGGCGGCGCTCGGTTTCCATGATGGCGCGCTCCATGCTGGGGGTAACTTCGTCGGCGTACATCAGCACCACGCCGTTTGCGTTGCGGGCTGCGCGGCCAATGGTCTGGATCAAACTGGTCTCGCTGCGCAGGAAGCCCTCTTTGTCGGCATCCAGAATGGCGATCAGCGAAACTTCCGGCAGGTCGAGGCCCTCACGCAGAAGGTTAATGCCCACGATCACATCAATAGCACCGGTGCGCAGATCCTTGATGATCTCCATGCGCTCAAAAGTATCCACCTCATGGTGCATATACTTGGTGCGCACGCCGTGTTCTTCCAGATAGTCAGTCAGGTCCTCGGCCATTTTGACGGTCAGGGTGGTGACGAGGGCACGCTCGCCGCGGTCGATCCGCTGCAAAATCTCGCCCAGCAGGTCTTCGATCTGGCCTTCCACCGGGCGCACCATGATGACAGGGTCCAGCAGACCGGTGGGGCGGATGACCTGCTCGGCCACGCGGCTGGAATGCTCGCGCTCATAGGGGCCGGGGGTGGCGCTGACAAAAATCGTCTGGCCGACTTTGGATTCAAATTCTTCAAATTTCAGCGGGCGATTGTCAAACGCCGAGGGCAGGCGGAAGCCGTATTCCACCAGCGTTTTTTTGCGGCTGTAGTCCCCGCCGAACATACCGCGGACCTGCGGCAGCATCACGTGGCTTTCATCCACCATCAGGATAAAATCTTTGGGGAAGTAGTCCAGCAGCGTGGTGGGGGTGGAACCGGGCGCGCGGCCGGACAGCACAGCAGAGTAGTTCTCGATACCCTTGCACATGCCGACTTCCTGCAACATCTCCATATCGTACTGGGTGCGCTGCTGGATGCGCTGGGCTTCCAGCAGCTTGCCTTCCGCAGTGAAAGCCTGCACCTGCTGCTCCATCTCGGTCTGGATCTTGGCGAGGCCTTCCTTCATTTTTTCGGGGCCGACGATATAGTGGCTGGCGGGGAAAATAGCCACATGGCGCACAATATTTTTGCGCTCGCCGGTCAGGGGATCGAACTCGGAAATGCGGTCGATCTCATCGCCGAAAAACTCCACACGGATGGCGTATTCATCATTATAGGCAAGGTGGATATCCACAATATCGCCATGGACGCGGAATTTATTGCGGATAAAGTTCATATCGTTGCGTTCATATTGCAGCTTGACCAGGCGGCGGCAGAGTTCGTCCCGCTCCATCTGCATACCGGGGCGCAGGCTGATGACCATGCTGCGGTAGTCGATAGGGTCGCCCAACGAATAAATGCAGGAGACCGACGCCACAATGATGACGTTTCGCCGTTCCGACAGCGCTGCCGTGGCCGAATGGCGCAGGCGGTCGATCTCATCATTGATGGCGCTGTCTTTTTCGATATAGGTATCGGTGGAGGGGATGTAGGCTTCCGGCTGGTAATAGTCGTAATAGCTCACAAAATATTCCACCGCATCATCGGGGAAAAATCCGCGCATCTCGGTGCAAATCTGGCTGGCCAGGGTCTTGTTCGGCTCCAGAATCAGCGTGGGGCGGTTGCACTGTGCGATAATATTGGCCATCGTAAATGTTTTGCCGGAGCCGGTAACGCCCAGCAGGGTCTGGCCCTTATCCCCTGCTTTCAGGCCCTGCACCAGCGCTTCAATGGCCTGGGGCTGGTCGCCAGTCGGTTTGAACGGTGCTTTGAGGTGGAACACCTCGGGTTTATTTTCCTGTTGTTCCGGCATAGCGGACCTCCCCTGCTGTTGATCGTTTATCTACAACTTAAATTTGTCTTATACAACTTACTGTTGTTTCATTATAGTATAGATTTTTTTAATTGTAAAGGCATTTTGCGGCTTTTTACAGCTTTTATGCGCTGCTGCCGGGGCTGCATCGGGCGGCGGCATTCCGGCTCATTCTCCCTCCGGGTGTTCGCGCACCCATTTGGCAATATGTTTGATGAACGCCTCGCCATATTTGGCAGCTTTTGCTTCGCCAACTCCGGAAATGCGGCGGAAATCCCCCATCGTGCGCGGCTTGAGCTCAGCCATCTCGTCCAGGCTGACGTTGTTGAACACGATATACGCCGGAACATGGTTTTTCTGTGCCAGTTCGCTGCGCAGGGTTTTCAGGCTGGCCAGCAGCGAATCATCTGCCTCCGAAAGTGCGGTGCGGGCGGCCGTCTTTTTGCGGGAAGCACGGCGCTTGACCTGGGCTTCCTGCGCGGTGGCGGCACGCTCCTGCATCGTGACCTGTTCCCCATGGAAAAGCACCGCCGGGGCCTTTGCCGTGAGGGTAATGACCGGGAACTCATCGCCGGTTTCGGCCAGGTAGCCCTGCTCCTGCAAGGCGTCCAGGTAAAGGCGCATGCGCTGGGGCGGTACATCCCGCATGATGCCATAGGTCGGGAACTGATCCAGCCCGCGCTCCAGCGTTTTCTGGTCCTTGGCACCGCGCAGCATCTGCACCAGCGCCACAACACCCAGCCCGCCGGGCCAGCGCTTTTGGATGCGTGCCACACCGGAAAGGATCTTCTGCGCTTCGGTGGTGATATCGGTCTGCACAAACTCGCCGGTGCAGTTGGAGCAGTTGCCGCAGCCGCCGGTGTGGTGCTCCCCAAAATAATCCAGCAGATAGCTGCGCAGGCAGCGGCTGGTTTTGCAATAGCCCACCATCACATCCAGGCGTTCACGGTCCCGCTTGGCGGCGGCTTCGGCCTGTTCGGGGGTCAGTTCATCGTTATCGTGGGAGTTCTGGATAAAATATTTCGCTGTCTGCACATCCCCCAGGGAGAACAACAGAATGCACTCGGCCCGTTCGCCGTCACGCCCGGCACGGCCGGCTTCCTGATAATAGTTTTCCAGATTTTTTGGCATATTATAATGCAGCACAAAGCTGACGTTGGATTTATCTATGCCCATGCCGAAGGCGTTTGTTGCAACCATGACCCGTTTGCGGTCATAGACAAAATCTTCCTGATTTTTACTGCGCTCTTCCGGGGTAAGGCCCGCATGGTAGCGGGTGGCGGAAATGCCGACGGATTGCAGCTCCCTGCAGACAGACTCCACCGATTTGCGGGTAGCGCAATAGACAATGCCGCTGCGGTCCCGGTGGTCGAGAATATATTCTTCAATATATCGTTCTTTATCTCGCGGGCGGGCCACGCCAAAATAGAGGTTGGGGCGGTCAAAGCCGGTGGTCAGCGTAAAGGGCTGGTTGAGCTGCAGCAGGGCAACGATATCCTGCTTGACCTGCTCCGTTGCCGTTGCCGTGAACGCGCCAATGACCGGGCGGTACGGCAGACGGGAAATGAACTCGGCAATTTTCAGGTAGCTGGGGCGGAAATCCTGCCCCCATTGGGATACACAGTGGGCTTCGTCCACCGCCACAAAAGCAATGCGGGCGTGCATGGCAAGGTAGAGGAAACTTTCCGTCAGCAGACGCTCTGGGGCAACGTATAAAATCTTGTAGTCCCCTTCCAGCGCAGCACGCAGGATGGTGCTGTAAAGCCCTTCCGGCAGGGCGGAGTTCAGGCAGGCGGCATGCACGCCCTCCTCTTCCAGGGCGGCGACCTGGTCCTGCATCAGGGAGATCAACGGTGAAATGACCAGCGTAAGCCCCGGCATCAGCATGGCCGGGACCTGATAACAGACAGATTTGCCCGCGCCGGTGGGCATAATGCCGAGAACATCCTGGCCGGAAAGGATGGCATCCACCACCTGTTCCTGACCGGGGCGGAAGCTGCTGTGGCCGAAGTATTGCTGCAAAACGGAAACTTTATCCATGAATTCGTCCTTTTCTGGATGGGTGCGGTAAATTGTGAACATTTTACAAAATTTTCAATTTGCCCGCAAAAACATTTTGACTTTTTGTATAGATTTGCTATAATAGAGGTACAGAAAGCAGCTGCCAAAAATGAAGCCAAGTTGGCGGCGGGCTTTCTGGCAAGGGTGCTGGGCACCCAAAACAAAGGGAGGTTGTCCTATGAAAGTTACATGTACCGGCCGTCGCGTTACGCTCAAACCGAGCTTTATCGAAAATGCGGAAAAGAGGCTTGCGAAGCTGGACAAGTTTTTCCCTGACGAAGCACAGGCGCAGGTTACCGTTACGGTAGAAAAAAGCGGGCAGACCGTTGAGATCATGCTGCGCAGCAAGGACCTGACCATGCGCGCCGAAAAAACGGATGAACGCATGGAAGATGCCCTGGCCGATGCCGTTGACCTGCTGACCCGCCGCGTGGTAAAGTACCGCAAGCGCCTTGGCACCAAGCTGACCGCCGCAGCAGCGGAAATGCCCGCTACCGAGCCGGAAGAAAGCATGGACGTTGTGCGCGAAAAGCACTTTGCCCTGAAGCCCTGCAGCACCGAGGAAGCCATTTTGCAGATGGACCTGCTGGGGCACAGCTTCTTCCTGTATCACAGCACCGAGAACGACAAGATCCAGGTTGTTTACCGCCGCGCTGATGGTGGGTACGGTGTGCTGATCCCGGAAGCATAAGCTGACAGTTTAACTTAACATAATGCCGCACTAACGGCATAACTTTGCCGCCCCTTTTACGGGGCGGCATTTTTTATTTGTTTTGTATGAATCAAGGCGCATTCAGCGCTTGATTTGTTTGGACTCCCCTGCTTTCATCGGCCAGGAGGCACGGGCGGCAAACAGCAGCTGGCCGGTGCCGGGGTTATACTGCGGCACGCGGCCATGTTCCGCCATACTGAACCAGTCGGTAGGCGTTAAAATCACATGGTCCAGCACATCAATGCCCACCTGGCCCAACGCCAAAATAATGGCCTGCGTGGCAAGCAGGTCCGCATTGGAAGCTGCCGCCAGGCCGGACGGATGGTTATGTGCCAGCACCACACAGGTGCACTGGCTGGCGACAGCATCCCGCAGCAGCTTATGGGTATCAAACTGAACGCGATTAGGAATGCCCGATGCAATGTAAATTTCTTTGAGGGGGACATAATCGTCATTCATGGCGATCATATAAAATTCTTCCCGTTTAGGGTCGCTGAACAGCGGGCGGATGTACTCGCAGCACATTTCGGCGTTGCGCAGCTGAACGGGGTGTTCCTTATGCTTCTGAATCTGGTAAAAGCGGGCAACATCCCGGAAGGAATGCAGCAGCCTTGCGCTGGCCGGGCCGATGCCCTGCACCTGCATCAATTCTTCCTCGCTGGCATCCAGCACCTGGCAAAAGCCGCCAAAATGCTGGATCAAACGGTGGGCCAAGGGGTTGGTATCCCTGCGCGGAATGGAAAAGTACAAAAGATATTCCAGCACTTCATGCGAAGCAAGGCTGGTCAGGCCATCGCGGGCCACGCGTTCCTGCATACGGGCGCGGTGCTCTTCGTGGATCGAGTTGGTAGTTTTCTTTTCCGGCATGGGGCGCACATCCTTTACCTTTGGCTGTTCTTATTATATACTATTGTTTGAAGATTGCAAAGAGGATGTGACCCCCATGAAAAAGTTTATCGCAGGCGAAAACGAAAACGGTGTGCGGCTTTCCCGTTTTGTGGAAAGCGTGACTAAAGATATGCCGCGCAGCTTGCTGTATAAAAGTTTCCGCAACAAGCGCATTAAGGTGAACGGTAAGCGCGGTGAAGCGGACACCCGGCTGAACAGCGGTGATGTGATCGAGCTGTACATCAATGATGAGTTCTTTCCCGAAAAGCCAGTGGTCCCGGCCACAAAAACGCCGCGCCGCCAGCCGCCGGTCAAGGTGATCTATCAGGACGAAAACATCGCGGTACTGTACAAGCCCGCCCACCTGCTTTGCCACAGCGACCGCACAGGTGACGCCAACCTGGTGGATGCGTTTTGCGCCCAGCTGCAGGCCAGCGGTGAATATGACCCCAAGGCCGAAAATCGCTTTGCGCCCGCCATCTGCAACCGGCTGGACCGCGGCACCGAGGGCCTTGTGATTGCCGCAAAAAAATACACCGCTCTGCGGGATATGAACGAGATCATCCGCAACGACTGGATGAAAAAGGAGTACCTGACCATTACCATCGGTGCCCCGCCAGCCGGGCGGCATGTTGCCTGGCTGCAGCACAGCGAAAAAGGCAACAAGGTGCGCATCCATGCCCATGAAAGCGAGGGGTACAAAAAAATCATCACCGATGTGACGGTGATCCGCTGCATTGGGCCGTTTGCTTTGTGCCGCATTGGGCTGATTACCGGCCGCACCCACCAGATTCGCGCGCACCTGGCCTATCTGGGGCACCCGGTACTGGGCGATATCAAGTACGGCAACCGCAGCATGAACGAGAAAACCGGGTTTAAGACGCAGGCGCTGTGTGCCCAGCGGCTGACATTCGGCAATATTCCGGAGGAAAACACGCTGCATTATCTTTCCGGCAAGGTCATCAAGCTGGCAGACCCGGAGATTGTAAAGCAGTTTGATGCGTTGGAGAAGAAGCCGGGGCAGGAATAAGAGGGCACGTTTTATTAGGATGCAGTTGGTTTGCCGTTCGCCGGTATTTGTTACCCGTAACCGTTCGTGGCATTGTGATATTTTAGAATGATTAGCGGGGCGTTAGTGGACACTTTAGAGATGTTTGTCGTGTGACCGATTCTCCAGTGAATTTTTAGGCAGCGGGCGCACGATGTGCGCCCCTACGGGGATGCGTTTTAACGTTGGTTTCATGTGATATTTGAAGCATACACCTATGTTGCGGCTTGACAATAAAGAGGACATACAAAAAACACCCGCAGGTGACAGCCAAATGGCTTACACCTGCGGGTGTTACTTATTGCTTATTCAAGCGCAGTTTGCATCAGACCGGATGAGACTTGTTCTCATAATCGGCATGCAGGGCATCCACACCGTGCATACGGGCATTGCGCTTTTCAAAGAACTTGGGAGCAACCTGCGGGAACATAGCGTAGGTCAGAACGTCCTCTTCCTGGATGGCATACTTGGCGGCTTCGGCCTTCAGCTTGTCCATTTCGGGGGCAAGGGTATCAGCAAAGCGGCAGGTAATGGGCTCTTCGCCCTTCAGGATAAAGTCGCTGAATTCCTTCTTGATGGGGGCAGGAGTCTTGCCGTAATCGCCATGGACCAGGCCCTTGAACTCCTTGGTGACCATCTTGTAGCGCTCGCCCATGATGACGTTGAACACAGCCTGGGTGCCAACGATCTGGGAGGTCGGGGTAACCAGCGGCGGGTAACCGGCATCCTCACGCACGCGGGGGATTTCAGCCAGCACTTCGTCCAGCTTATCTTCCTTGCCAGCGTCCTTGAGCTGTTTGAGCATGTTGGAGAACATGCCGCCCGGAACCTGATACAGCAGGGTGTTGGCATCAACGCCCAGGCTCTTCGGGTTGATCTGGCCGTTGGCGATGTACTTTTCGCGCAGTTTGGCGAAGTAAGCACGCACAACGTTCAGCTGGTTCAGGTCAAAGCCGGTGTCATAATCGGTGCCCTGCAGGGCGGCAACCAGGCTTTCGGTCGGCATATGGGAAGTACCCATGGCCAGCGGGCTCATGGCGGTATCCACAATGTCAGCGCCAGCTTCGATGCCCTTCAGGATGGACATGGAAGCCAGACCGGCGGTGTAATGGCTGTGGATGTCGATGGGGATGTTGACGGTCTTCTTCAGCTCGCTCACCAGCTCGGCGCAGGTGTAGGGCTTGAGCAGGCCGGCCATATCCTTGATGCAGATGGAGTCCGCGCCCATCTCTTCCAGGGTCTTGGCATACTTGGCGAAATATTCGTTGTTATGCACCGGGCTCAGGGTGTAGCTGATGCAGGCCTGAACGTGTGCCTTTTCCTTGTTGGCTGCCTCGATGGCGGTCTTCAGGTTGCGGGGATCGTTCAGAGCATCGAAAATACGGATGACGTCAATGCCGTTGGCAACGCTCTTCTGTACAAAGTACTGAACGGCGTCGTCAGCATAGGGGCGGTAGCCCAGCATGTTCTGGCCGCGGAACAGCATCTGCAGTTTCTGGTGCGGCAGCTCTTTGCGCAGGATGCGCAGGCGCTCCCACGGATCTTCGTCCAGGAAGCGGATGCAGGAGTCAAACGTTGCGCCGCCCCAGCACTCCACAGAGAAGTACGGGATCTTGTCCATTTCGGGCAGGATGGGACGCATTTCATCCATCGTCATACGGGTGGCCAGCAAAGACTGATGCGCATCACGCAGAACGACTTCGGTAATCTTAACAGGTTTCTTAGCCAATCTCGTTCACCTCATTTTTTAACGTTCGGGGTCGTTTACGCTTTATCAGCCCATGGTGTACAGCACATCGCCGGAGTTGACGGTATCGCCCTTGCGAACGTCAATGCTGGCAATGGTGCCGTCCTGCGGTGCGCTGATCTCGTTTTCCATCTTCATGGCTTCGAGGATCATGACAACATCGCCGGCCTTAACAGCAGCGCCAGCCTTGACCTTGATGTCCAGGATGGTGCCCGGCATGGGAGCGCTGACGGGAACAGAACCAGCGGCAGCGGGTGCGGCAGGTGCAGCAGCCGGAGCGGGGGCAGCGGCGGGTGCCGGAGCGGCAGCCGGGGCAGCAGCAGCGGGAGCAGCGCCGTTGGTGTTTTCTTCAACGGTAACGTTGTAAGCAACGCCGTTCACGGTAACAGTCAGGTTTTTCATAAAAAGGATCCTCCTTAAATATTACAGGGTGATGTTGCCGTGTTTCTTAGGCAAACGGGTGGTGCGCTTGGTGGCCAGCATATCCAGGGCCTGTGCGGCAGCAGCGTGCACATCGGCAGCCTTTACAGCGGCATCGGCAGCGCCATTGGCAACAGCGGCAGCTGCGCTGCACTGCTCAGCCTTATAAGCGGCAGCCTTCTGCTTGGTAGCCTGCTGGATGTTGTCAGAAGCGAAGATCTCGTCCTTGTACAGAACGGTAACGGCAGTTTCCGGTGCCAGCGGGGCAACGGTGCAGCCGTCCACAGCAATGCGCCAGTCAGCGGAAGCAGCAAAGACAGTGTAAATGGGGCCGACAGCCTCACCGGCAAGGATTGCAACCTTAACGGTGGTAGCTTCGGCGTAAACGCCAGCCATACGGGCAGCCTGGCGAATACCGCCAGCCTGGTCGTCGCCTTCGCTCTTGACAAAGCCTTCGGTGTTGACAACAGTCACAACGGGGATGCTGTAAGCATCGCACAGGCGCACAAAGCGGGCAGCCTTAGCGGTGCACTTGTGGCACAGGGTGCCCTTGGCGGTAGCAACGATACCGACAGCCTGGCCGTTGACGGAACCAAGTGCGGTATAGATGTTCAGGCCGTAACCAGCGTACAGCTCGGTCAGGCTGCCTGCATCGGCAACAGCCTCGGCAGCGCTCTTGGCATCGTACTTGGCCAGGTTGAGAGCTGCGGCGGGAGCCTCGAAATCAAACACAGCGGGACCAGCCAGGTTGTTGGCCGGCAGCATGCCCACAACGCGGGCAGCGGCGGAAGCTGCCTTGACGGCATCCTCTTCCACGATAGCGGCAACGCCTGCCTTGGCGGCAAACTCAGCAGAGCCAGCGGCCTTGACCTTATCCTCTGCGTTGAAAGGAGCGGTCAGGAACAGCTCAGCGTCAGCTGCCATGATGCAGACATCGGCTGCGGCGGCCTGCACAGCGCTGGTGCCGGCGCAGGTGCCGGTAACAACGGCAACCTGAGGCACAACGCCGGAGATGCGGGCGATCTCAGCAGTCAGGCGGGAGTTTGCGTTCAGCAGCTCCAGACCGCCTTCCAGCTTAGCGCCGGTAGAATTGTAGAACGTTACAACGGGATTGCCGGTCTCGGCGGCCATTTTCAGCACGCGAGTGGTTTTATCCAGATCTGCCGCGCCAACGGGTTCCCCGTTCTGGTAAACGGCATAAACGCTTTGGCCATTGGCACAGCCGAATGCTGCGCTGACGGCACCGTCAGTAAACAGAGGAGAATAGTTCCCCTCATCAAAAAATGCTGCAAGGATTGCTTCCTTGCCTGGCTTATTAGCTGCCATACATTGACCTCCTGTTTATTCAATGAGCAAGATGGTTATCATATGCCATATGGCTCTATTATACTACTTCGTCTAAAAGCAGACAAGTGGAAAGCGCCAAAAAGTTTTGCGTTTCGCCTTATTTTTCAGCTTTTTCTGCACGGTTTGCCCAAAATTATGACAAAACCGCCCCTTGCGGAGCGGTTTGTTTGCAGAGCAGCTTGCTTAGTCGTGCTTGATGGGGCCGGGGCGGCGGGCAGCGGCGGGGGCTGCTTTGCGGGCCGGGGCGGCCTTGAGCGCGGCGTTGCGCAGGGCGCTGATCTCGGATTTTTTCAACTCGCGGTATTCGCCGGGCTGCAGCATGCCCAGCTTGACCGGGCCTTCGGCGCTGCGCTTCAGGCGGATGACCTCCAGGCCGACTGCTTCACACATGCGGCGGATCTGGCGGTTGCGGCCCTCGTGCAGGGTGATTTCCAGCACGGTGCGATCGGGTTCATCCACCACAACATGGATGACGGCAGGCTGGGTTTTTACACCATCGTCCAGCACAACGCCGCTGGACATTTTGACGACCTGTTCCTCGGTCGCACGGGGGCGGACGGTAACGCGGTACAGTTTGCCCACGCCGCCGGAGGGATGGGTGAGCAGGTTGGCAAATGCGCCGTCATCCGTCAGCAGCAACAAACCTTCGCTGTCTTTATCCAGGCGGCCGATGGGATACACACGGCGGTCCACGCCGGTGAGCAGGTCCATAACGGTCTTGCGGCCGCGTTCATCCGATGCGGTGGTGATATAACCGCGGGGCTTGTTGAGCATCAGATAGGTATACTGGCGCTTGCGCACAATGCGCACGCTTTTGCCGTCAATGCTGACTTTATCAAAGTCGGGGTCCATCTTATCCCCCAGCGTGACCGGGTGGCCGTTGACCTTGACGCGGCCTTCGTCAATCAATTTTTCTGCAGCGCGGCGGGAGCACACGCCCTGGTCCGAGAGTACTTTCTGAATCCGTTGTTCTGCCATGGTGTTCCTTTCCAATATCAGGGTAATATCCGCCGGGTGGATTTGCTTATATGATAGTGTCCCCCGGCGTTTCAGTTATACAGCCCGCTTTGGGGCCGGGTTCCGGTTGGGGGAAAAAATGAAATCTGCCCGCTTATTCCTGCGGGGTTTCGGGTTTGTCCTTTTTGATCAGGGCGCTGATGCGGTCCACAAGGTCCGGCAGGGCGTTGATGGCACTGTCCACCGGGCTGACATGTTCCACCAGCTGGATGGTGCGCACATTGCCGCCGCTGACCACCAGAAATGCGATAGGCGCAATGGAAACGCCCGCGCCGGTGCCGCCGCCAAACATCTGCTTGTTGGTTTTTGCGCCAACATCAGAGCCGCCGGAGGCAAAGCCAAAGGTAACGCGGGAAATGGGGATGATGGTTGCGCCATCCACCGTGATCGGTTCGCCAATGATGGTATTGGCATCCACCAGCTGGCGGATCTTTTCCATGGTAACGCCCATCATACCTTCAATCGGATGTTCTGCCATTATAAATTACCTCCCTGTTCTGTTTCAGGTGTATTGTGTTTGGGGTGTTTTGGGGGCAGCAGCTGTGGGTCGTGCCAGGCACGCCACGCAAAGCACACCACCGTAACCAGCGCTAGAAGCGGGCAGAGCAGCAGTTTGAACGAAACCACGCGCTGCTGTTTGGCGCTGCCGGTATAATCCGCTTCCAGCCGGAGCTGGTCTGCCTGTATTTTAATGTGGTCCTGTGCGATTGCCAGGATGGTGTTGAGGGTGGTCAGCGCCTGGCCGTACAGGATGGCCGTTTCCGCGGCGGTCTCCCCCGTTATCGTCCAGAACACATTCAGCTTGCTGACGCGGAAGCCGCGCAGCAGCGGCCCTACACTGGCGTGCAGCACGCTGAACAGGTGCCGCACATAACCAACCGGGTCTGCCTTGACTGCCGCTTTGATGCGGTCCACAAGGCCAGCGTCTTCTTCCTCCTGCTGCTTTTCCGGGGCAGGTGCTTCCGGCGCCGGGGCGTGGGTGGCAGCGGCTTCCGGCTGGCGGGCCGGGGCGGGTTTGGCTTTTGATTTTTGCGCTGCCTGCTCCGGCTGCGGGGATGTTTCCGGTGCTTTTGGGGTTCCCTGTTCCCTTTCTGGGGACCGGGCCGGTTCTGCTTTTTGGGGTTTTTCCTGCGCTTTCGCAGACTTTGCTTCCGTGGGTTCCGCCTGCTTTTCTGCTGTGGGCTGTGCGGGCTGTTCCGTTTTTGCAGGCGGTGGGGTTGGCTTGGGCGGTGCGGCGGGAGTCGGCTCGGTTTTGGGCGTGCTCTCCTGCTTTGTTTCTGCCTTTGGCTCTGCTTTTTCTTCCTCTTCATCCGCTTTGCGCGGGTACAGGGTAAAATGCAGCGGACCGTAACACAGCTGTAAACGCAGGCCGCCGGTATGGCTCCAGCGGAAGTGAATCCCCGCAGGAAGCAGCAGCGCCAGCAGCAAAAGCAGAAGCAGCACCAGCAAAATCATGCCGATTATTTTTAACACCGTCAGCACAACCGCCAACACGGCGCTCATTGCAGTTCCTCCAGGGTTTGCTGCACCGGCAGCTCTTCCTCTTTCTGGGGGTCGTCATGCAGCGGGGGCAGGTCCGCCAGGCTGCCAAGGCCAAACACCCGCAAAAAGGTATCCGTCACCCGGAACGCCACCGGCTTGCCGGGCAGGTCCAGGCGGCCTGCTTCCTCGATCAATCCGCGCTCCAGCAGTTTGGACACGGTGGAAGAGGAATCCACACCACGCACCTGCTCAATAAAGCTGCGGCTGACCGGCTGGTTGTAGGCGATAATGGCCAGAACTTCCAGCGCGGCAGGTGAAAGCGGCGCGTTGCGGCGGGTATCCAGAATGCGCTTGACCACCTCGCCGTAATACGGGCGGGTCGCCATCTGCCAGCGGTCGCCGTCAAAATGCAGCAGCATCAGGCCGCTTTCGGTTTCATCATAGCGCTTTTGCAGCTTTTCCAGCAGGGTCAGCACCTCTGCCGGGTCGGCGCGCATCGCTTCGGCCAAGCGATCGGTTTCCACCGGTTCGGCATTGGCAAACAGCATGGCTTCCAGCATACCAATTTTATTGCGCTGTGTGATCGGCATCGGCTGCGGCCTCCTTTCCTGTGGGTTGGTTTTGCTTGTTGCGCGGGCGGCGGGTACGGTCCATCGTCAGGGTTCCGGTTTCATCCAGCCGCACGCGCCCGGCGCGGATGAGTTCCAGCAGCGCCAGGAACGTTGCCACATTGGTGCTGCGGCTTTCCTGCGGGCTGAACAGCTGGCCCATGCGGCACAGCGTGCCTTTCAGCATACCGCGCAGCATATGGGCCACACGGCTTGCCACCGATACGAACGGCGCGGTGACCAGCGGTTCAAACCGCTCCTGGGTAGGTTTTTTGCGGCGCTGGCTGCGGCCCATCAGGCTGAACCATGCCTGCACCAGCCGGTCGGGGTCCTGTTTGCGGGAATATTCCGCCGGGCCTTCCGGCTTTTGGGGCTGGCGCACGGCGGTGTACAGGTCCCGCGCACGGCTGCCCAGCTCCGCCGCCACCTGTTTGCAGGTGCTGTATTCGATCAGGCGGCCGGTCAGCTCGGCTTTCATGCGTTCCGCTTCGGGGCTGCGGGGCAGCAGCAGGGCGCTTTTCATCTGGACCAGGTGCGCGGCCATATCAATGAATTCGCTGGAAACTTCCAGCTTATCGGCCTGCATGGTCTGGATAGCAGCGGTATACTGCTCGATGAGTTCCATGATATTGATATCATAGAGGTTCATTTTATTCTTGCCAACCAGGTAGAGCAGCAAATCCAGCGGGCCCTCAAAATTTTCTTCTTGCAGCTTAAAGGTAAGTGTTTCCATAAAACAGCGGGTATCGTTCCTTACTTAAATTGAGATGTGCCATCAGGCAATGCCGAACAGCAGTTCCACAAAGCCGGTCAGGTTCAGCAGCAAACGCCACGCCGCGTTTACGCAGAGATTGAGCGGGGTGTTGAGCAGGCCAAAGAACACCAGTAGCAGCACAACGCCCATGATGTATTTTTCATACCGCATGGCCTGAAAATACAGCTTTTGCGGCAAGAACAGCAGTACAATGCGGCTGCCGTCAAACGGCGGTACGGGGATCAGGTTGAACACGCCAAGGCTGATGTTCATGCTGATCAGAACATAAAGGAAATCCAGCACCAGCTGGGGTGCCGCGCCGCCGCAGGCGTAATATACCACTTTATAAAGCAGCATAGCCGCATAGGCCAGCAAAAAGTTGGAGAGCGGCCCCGCCGCGGCGGAAACAGCCATCCCCCGTTTGGGATTTTTGAAGCGCGCGGGGTTGATGCCGACCGGCTTTGCCCAGCCAACCCCGGCCGCAATCATGCACAAAGCGCCCAGCGGGTCAAAGTGGCGCAGCGGATTCATGGACAGGCGGCCCATATCTTTGGCGGTGGAATCGCCCAGTTTCCAGCTGATAAGCGCATGGGCGGATTCATGGAACGGGATAACGATCAGCATGGCCACGGCGCGCAGAGCGTAATAATACAGCTCCTGCGGGGAGATCAAGCCATTGAGGGCAAAATGATTCATAAAAACCTCAGCATACCGCATGGCAGGCCGCACAGGCACATACGGGTAGTTATTTGAAATATTATACCGTACAATCCGCCCCAAAACAAGGGCAGCGGGGCACTTTGCACCTGTTTTTGAAAAAATGTACCGTTTCTGCGGATTTTTTACGGATTTTTTCAAAAAAGGTATTGCATTTTAGCTTAAGATTTGCTATTATAGTACAGCTATGTTAAAGGAGGTGCAAGCAGAATGGCCAAATGTGCATGTTGTGGCAAGGGTGTCACTTTCGGCATCAAGGTTTCCCACTCCCATCGTCGGAGCAATCGTACCTGGAACCCCAACGTTAAGCGCGTAAAAGCGGTTGTGGATGGTTCCCCGAAGTATATCTACGCCTGCACCCGCTGCCTGCGTTCGGGTAAGGTTACCCGCGCGGTCTGATCAAGACGCAAAAATTTGCCGGTCACAGTTGGTGGCCGGCATTTTTGCGCGCTTTTTTCAGGCGGGTTCCCATTGCTGTCAGGGGCTGCCTTGGCAGTGCTTTTTTGATTTTTATCAGGATGTATCGATTCGATACACTTTTAGGAGGTTGCTATGCTGCCAGCTGACCCAATCATCCTGCTCAGTTATATCAACACCCAGCTGCGGGATCATTACGCAAGCCTGGATGCCCTGTGTGCCGATCAGGACGCCGATAAGGATGCCATTTGCGCAAAACTGGCCGATGTTGGCTATGAATACAACGCCAGCCGCAACCAGTTTGTGTAAAGGTGTTCATCACACCTGCATGTTTTCGCACGGCACTTTGCCCCGCAGGGGGTAAAGTGCTGTTTTTTTGGGTATATCGCAGCGCTGTTTGCTGCGCAAGGCGCACCTGAAAGCAAAGAAACCGTTGACCGTTCCGCAAGCACAAAATCCGGCTGCGTTTGCGGAAACAGGCGCTGTTTTCGGCTTTTCAGGTGCGCCCTAAGGGAGGAAAGTATATTTTGAATTTTGTTTTTGTTTCGCCGCAGTTCCCCAAAACCTACTGGAATTTTTGTGACCGGCTCAAGCGCAACGGGGTGAATGTGCTGGGCATTGGCGATTCCGGCTATGACGAGATCCCGGATGAACTGAAAGAGTGCCTGACCGAATATTACCGTGTGGATTCCATGGCGGATTATGATGCCATGGTGCGCGCCATGGGGTATTTCACCTTCAAATACGGCAAAATCGACTGGCTGGAAAGCAACAATGAGTTCTGGCTGGAGCAGGACGCCGCACTGCGCACCGATTTCAACATTACCACCGGCGCACAGAACGACTTTATTGACCGCATCAAGTACAAGAGCAAAATGAAAGAAAGCTACATTGCTGCCGGGGTGCCCGTGGCCCGCCACCACATGGTGCACGAAAACGGCCTGAACGATGCCCGCGCCTTTGTGGCTCAGGTCGGCTACCCGGTCATTGTGAAACCGGACAACGGCTGCGGTGCCGAAGCTACCTATAAGCTGAAAAACGATGCCGAGCTGGAAGCGTTCTATGCGGAACTGCCGGATACTGCCTATATTATGGAAGAATTCATCAACGGCACCATTGTGAGCTTTGACGGCGTGGCCGACAGCCATTGCGTGCCGCTGTTCTACACCTCCAACGTGTTCCCCATCCCCATGATCGACATTGTAAACTCGCTGGGCGATCTTTCCTACTGGACGCAGAAAACCGTGCCGGAAGAGCTGCGGGATGTCGGGTTCCGCACCATCAAGGCATTCGGCGCCAAGAGCCGGTTCTTCCACTGCGAATTCTTCCGCCTGAACGAGGACAAAGAGGGCCTTGGCAAAAAAGGTGATTACGTTGCGCTGGAAGTGAACATGCGCCCCGCCGGCGGCTACACCCCGGACCTGATCAACTATGCCAACAGTGTGGACTGCTACCAGATCTGGGCCGATATGGTGTGCTATGACGAGCTCCGCCACGAAAAGCTGGATCTGCCCCACCATTACTGTGTATACGCCGGCCGCCGCGACTGTCACACCTACAAGCACAGCCACGAGGAGATTCTGGCCCGGTATGGCCGCCAGATGAAGATGTGTGACCGCGTACCGGATGTGCTTTCGCTGGATATGGGCAACCAGATGTACGTTGCCACCCTGGATACCGCCACGGAGCGTGATGCGTTCGTCCGCTATGTTCAGGAGCAGGCCCCCGCACAGACGGCAAAGGACTGATTTCAGCTCACTTCTATTATTTCATTACAATTTGGTTTGACCTTTGAGTGGGCACCGCCAGGATCGTTTCTTGGCGGTGCCTTTTTGTTGTTTTATATTTCGCATGTTTTCGTTCTTTTCTGCTTACTTCTTTCGTCTAGCTCCCCTGCCTTGCTGTTTTTTCAAAATCCGCCAAACTTTTTTGTCAAAATCTATTGACAACTGCTGTTTTGGCCGCTATAATATAACATGTTGTCAGGCGACAGCAAAGCATCTGGGGGTTTAGCTCAGCTGGGAGAGCGCTTGCATGGCATGCAAGAGGTCACC
>CAVFVI010000047.1:0-23369 GCA_963626055.1 Acutalibacteraceae bacterium | reverse complement strand
CGGAGCACTCGCAGGGCACCTTGCCGCTCTTGAGCAGGTGCAGCGCCGTGGACTTACTGATATGGCAAATCCGGAAGAATTGCTCTTTGTTCATTACCTCGGGCACACTGCCCCAGTTGATGGGGAATACATCCATTTGTAAAGCGGCAATCGTTTTCTCGTCAAAGTCTTTTTTCTTCAACGCCACAAGCAGGACAAAGAAGCTGCAGACTTCTTCTCCGGCGGGAATATTGATTCGGCTCGGAGAAATTTCGTTTACGATGGCAATGCGGGATATATCGGCATCGATTTTGTCTTTGGAGGCGGTATTCATCTGAAATTTGGCATAGATTGCCTTTTTGGGCAGCTGCTTATTCATTTCAGTTGACTTCGGAAGTCCAAGCATGGTATCACCTCACCGCACGACCAAGAAGCATATCAGCTCAAAGTCGTCAAGTCCTTTGATTTCGTTTGTCAGGAAGCTAATCTGCCCACCGCCCAAGAAGCTGTCAATACCGCTCTCGTCCTTCACCTCAATAATTGAGGCAATGGCATCGCCAAGCAGTTTGGAAAGTCGGGACATATTTTTGCCATCGTGGGTTTCCTTGTTAAACGGCTTATAGGCTGCGGGAATCGGCTCCGTCTTGTCTTTGCAGAGAAAGCGCATTCTATCCAGCATCTGTTTCGGGGAAAGATGGTTGCAAATAACCTTGCCGTCATCCCCGATATAAACCATGTAGAAGGGATGCAGTCGGTTCTGGTTGTCGATGTTTACGCTGTTGGAGCGATTTTTCAAAACGAAAATAACACCGGCAGGCGCGTCCTCGCCGGACGGAACAACCGAATGTAAACCGAAAGGCGTTTTTTCTATATCGGGATGGTGCTTGACATATTCCAGCAAATCGAGGCGGAACTCGTTAAGTCCCAAGTCCATAATGGAAATGCCTGTTGTCATGTCTTCAATATCCACGACTTCATCCTGCAAGCGTTTGAGCTGCGCCTTTCGATACTCAAGGTCCGTCTTTTCCTCGTCACTGAGTAAGTTATCATCGCCCGTAGCGGTCATGTCCACGATTTTCATACGGGTTTCCACTCTGGCTTTCAGGTTGATATAATCGTCAAGGGTCACATCAGGCCAGAAATTCACAAGTTGAATGACCTTGTTGCGGCTTCCGATACGGTCAATACGCCCAAAGCGCTGAATGATACGGACAGGGTTCCAGTGAATGTCGTAGTTGATGAGACAGTCGCAGTCTTGCAAGTTCTGACCTTCAGAAATGCAGTCGGTGGCAATCAGAATGTCAATTTTCGTGTTGTCGCCGGGCATCAGCAGCTCTTTGTCCTTGGATATAGGAGAGAAGCAGGTCAAAACCGTATTCAGGTCCGACCTCAATCTCGGACAGGTGGTGCGCCCCTCCACATTACCGGTAATCATGGCGGTATTCAGACCGAATTTTTCTTTTACAAAGGGGCCAACATTGTTGTACAGATATTCCGCCGTATCAGAAAATGCTGTGAAAATGATGATTTTTTCGTTTCCGGGATTGATGGGTGCAGTGATTTTATTGTTGATCACGCGGAAAAGCTCACGCAGCTTCAAGTCGTGTTCCGGCGTGATGTCGCGTACCATGTAGTTAAGCAGTTCCAGAACTTCGGCGTCTTTTTGCAGTTCCTTGCGCCACGACGCATAGTCCATATCCGCAAGATCGATCTTGACTTTTTTGCCAAACGAAAACAAATCATCGGTGTCCTGATCGTCACCGTCAAACTCGTTCACGTTGGAAATGTCCGTCAAATTCAGTGTGGTGCCCGTGTGGTGGTTAAACTTGTTGATGGTATCAATTGTACTGTCAAGGAGTCTTTTGATTCGCTCCAGCGTCAAATTGAACGAATAGACAGAGCTTTCCATGCGCATCATCAGGTTGATGGCCATCAACCTGATGATGCCTTGTTCCCGGCTGGCCTGCGTAAAGCCCACATTGACAGTGTTGTCGCCATAAAGCTCCGCGTATTTTTCCATTTTGCTCGGCAGAATAAAGTGGGAAGGCGTATAGATCGTCAGGTTCAGAAGCATCAACTGCTCGAAAATCTCGTTGTAGTTGATGGCCCCCCTTCAAATCCGTTAAATGCGGGCGCAGCGAGATAGGTTTCAGGCGTGTGGGAAATGTTCCGATGTCGCTTGTGTCATAGTATTTCTGAATGTGTTTGCGGGAACGCGCAATCGTCACACTGTCCAGCAGCTCAAAGAAGTCGAAATCCAGCATCTTAAGCAGGTTTTCGGTTGTGCGGTCGCAGGGTTCCCCACTTGCTCCATGTATTAAAGGCTCGCTGGGCATTTCTGAAAATCTCATCGATTGAACGGCTGGTATTGAGCTTTTCGTCAATATAATCGGTGTGTCCTTCGTAAGCCAAGGCAAGCTGATTTTTCAGGTCATTGAAACGGTTGTTGACCGGCGTTGCGGAAAGCATCAGCACCTTTGTTTTTACGCCTGCGCGGATAACCTTTTTCATTAAGGTTACATAGCGATTGTCCTTGGTTTCTTCATCCGGGTTTTCAATCAGCTTGCCGCCGTTGCGGAAGTTGTGTGATTCATCAATCACAACAAGATCATAGTTGCCCCAATTCAATCTGCTAAGGTCCAGACCGTTTGAGTTGCCGTGGGTGCGGTTCAGATCGGTGTGATAAAGCACATCGTAGCGAAGTCTGTCGGCAGCAATCGGGTTGTTGACATAGTTGTCCTTATAGGTATTCCAGTTATTCGTCAGTTTTTTAGGGCAGAGAACCAGAACAGATTTGTTGCGGTTTTCGTAGTATTTTATAACTGCAAGTGCTGTAAAGGTTTTGCCCAGACCAACGCTGTCTGCAAGGATACAACCGTTGTATTTTTCGAGTTTGTTTATGATGGCAAGAGCAGCATCTTTTTGGAAGTTGTAGAGCATCCCCCAAATCTTGCTTCCCTTGAAGCCGGTAGCCTCGTTGGGCAAAACATCTTCGGACACATCTTCCAAAAACTCGTTAAAAATATTATAAAGCGTTACAAAGTAGATGAAATCGGGAGAGTTCTCGTTATATGCGGCTGTGATACTGTCGATTACCTCATCGGTAACGACCTGAAGTACCTTGCTGTCATTCCATATCTCATTGAAGTCAGCAAGCAAAGTGCGGGCAAGGGACTCGTCCTTTACGATTGTGGTGCTGATTACATTGCCTTTTTCGCAGCCCAGTTCAACCGTGGTAAAGTTGTTGATGGGAGTATAGCCTACGCCGTCAACTACGATTTGGCCTTGAATAGATTTGTCACTGACATTTGACTTGAAAGTGACCTTCTGCCGAATCCACTCTGCACACTCTCGTGCAATAGCTTTTTGGGTCAACTCATTTCTGAGCTTGATTTCAAACTCTGTTCCGTAAAGACTTCTTTCGCGGGTTAGGCGTGGGATATAAAACTCACGACGTTCTTTTTTGGCTTTTTCCGTCACAAAAGTCGGAGAGGTAAAAATAAAGCGGAGTTCCTCAATCTGTGATAGCTGCTCCTTCAACTCCTGAAAGGCATAGATAGAAAAGCAAGCCGCCGCAATGGATAGTTTACTACCTTGCTTGATTTCTACGGACAAATCATCTTTTAGAGTCTTTGTAGTATTGTTTATAAGCTCCATTTATCTACACCCGTCCTAATTCTCGCAAAGTTTGTGTCACATAAGACAGCCTCTACGCTGCTTATTCGTCATAAAACTCCATAATTTCATCGGGCGTACAGCTAAGTGCCTTGCAAATGTTACCGATAATTTCGGTGGTTATATTTTCATCTCTTGCAAGTTTCATCATCTGATAATGCGTAATGTGTGCCGCTTCTTGCAAGTCTTTTTTCTTCATCTTCTTGTCAATCAAGATTTTCCAAAGTTTATTGTATCTGACAGCCATGGCGATTCTCCTTCGGCAATATACTATCATTCAAAGATAAAGGACAACCAATTTAACATATTATAGCATACTTCCCCTGAAAAATCATAAAAAAAGACGAAAACTCAAACTTATTTGCGGAAAATCAATCCGCGACGTTGAGCATTTATAGTTAAAAAGCAATTGAAACACACAAAAAAGATCAAGATGTATTTTTATTGGTTATTATGGGGTAAGATATGAAGAATTCAAAAGTCAGACGGTTTGATATCATTGCAAGGAAGATGAAAAGCCCACAGGCTAGATCTTATATCCAACCTGTGGGGCCTTGTGTATGATTTGTACTTTATCTTGCCCCAGAGCCCAAATCTAAGCCTATTTGACAAGATACCCATAATGTCGCATCTGGCGACGGATAAGGGTTTCACAGCGGTCGCAAATTTCTTGGCTGTATACGGTTCGATAGCTGTCGATGAGCGCCTTTACATCGTTTGTGTTAAAGTTAAAGTAAAGCTGTATGCCGTATAATTCCTCTGCTGCATCAAGCTGATCATCGAAATACCTCGAAAACGGCTTGGCTTCGACGGCTTTTAGACAATCCTCTAAGCTGCGTTCCAGAGGAAAATCCATATTGGTATCTGCCAAAAGTGATAAGCCATTATCAAATAATGGGCATAGCGCATAGGTATCGTCAGCAGCGTTGTATTGAACCGCAATGTTATTGGTATGGCGATCCTCATTTAAGAAGAACGCATCAATCTCCAGCATCGAGGTCAGATATTGTCCAAAGCTTTGCAGTCCGGTTGTCTGCTCAACGAAGTTTACCAGAAATTTTATCTGATCCTTGATTTCTCCCTGATGAGCCGTATCTACTGCGAGACTCTCGCCGGTAAATTTCCGATACAGCTTTTCCAACGGAATAAGGTCGTAACCGTCTGCCAGAAAATTAGCACTTTTGCATCCGCTGTAAATTCGTTCTTTATACTTGATTTGCGAATATTCATAAGCCACAAAGGGGTACTTAACGGTTGACTTGGCCAGCAGGGTAGAAACAATTGTTTCTGCCAATCCCTCATAGCCCATGTGGTCAGCCTTGTACCAGTATCCATCACATTTCCATTTTAACTGATTTCCCTTGGAGGTATGGTTCAACGTTTCTTGTGGCTCAAACTTGCTTAAATCAATTGTTTCCATAGGGTCCTCCTTACGCAGCGGTGTTACGGATCATCTGCACCCATTGACGATCTCCGGCCATACGTCCATTGGTCTTTTCGATAATCAGCAGCGGATCATAGAAAGGAACGTCCATCTCCCGGAGAATACCTTTCAGACCAGCTCGGCTGACCGGTAAGCATCTTTCTTTCAAAAACTCCTCAAAATCTGCCCAGGACGGATTTTCTACAACACCAAACGCTCGCAGGGGGATTCGGTCGGTGTAGTTCTTCATGCGGACAATCTCGTGCTTGAAATCAATGTCGATGACCGTACATAGCTGTTGACCATTCATGAAGTTCATTCGCATGGTGAAATCAGAGTTCTTGCTGAAATGTTCGGCATTATAAATATACTTGTATATGGTCTGACGCGACACACCGAACTGTTTCGCAATCTCGGTGTTTCCGACACCTTTTCTATGCAGTTCCAAAATTTCTACGGTCTGGTCGGGGGTAAGCTGCGCCTTGCGTCCCGCATTACGAGGGTTGGAACGACCGCCCTTTAGTCCTTTTGCAAGTTCTCGCAGCTTATCCAAATCGGATGTGCCAAAAATTTCTTTTATTTGCATTTGGTAATTGCTCGGCATCCAACATCCCTCCTAAGCCTTTTTCTACTATTACTATATCGTGATTTCGGGGAAATGTCAACAAATTAAAATGTTGACATTTCCCCGAATGTTAGTCTTGCACGAATTATATTCTATTTCAATTATTTCTGTTCTGTTTCTTATTCTTTGTGCCCAACTTTGGGCCTTTCTCTTTTGAATGTGGATACCCCTGTTTGACAGCTTTGACCATAATATGCTGATTTATAAAATATAAGCCTGTTGTATTTGGCCATCTAATTTTCCAGACACTGTCTGGAAAATTGAGTTCTGCGTAAAAGCTGAATATGCTTTGGGCGATTTGTCTAACTAGATTTTGGGGCTTGCATATCTCAGATATCCAATTTCCAGTCAGTGACTGGAAAATTGAAATGGGAACCATATCAGGCCGATGGAAGCAGTCTTAAAGTGTTAGCGTTCACATGAGGTCGAATAGTCATCTTATCTGGCTTTGCGTGAACCACCAATTTCCTTGATGGCAGCGTAGTGCTTTCCACATTTTCGGCTGATTTCGTTGAAAAAGTCGGACGTCACAAATTCCAGTAGCCATACTTTGGGAATCATATACTTGGGCGTTTGCAGGATTGTTTTCAGTAGTCCCTTGCTGCACCATTTCAAAATGGTGTGGCGTTGGTAGCCTGTCACCTCACAGACTTGCTCTACGGTTAATACATCCGGGTAATTTGCCAGTTGTTGCTCATACCATTCCCTTGCCAGCAGCCGTTCCTCTCCTTTGTAGTTCAGCTTGCACTCTAACGATACAGAGGGCTTCTTGTGCTTTGGATAGTTGTAATACCATCTGCTGGGCGGGGTGTAGCGCATCGGCTCGGACTCGCGGCGGTACAGGTATTCGGCAACATCTTTCTTTGCAATTTTATAGCATCGTGTTTTCTTTCCGCTGTTTTTGTAGGAAACCAGTCCGCTTTGCAGGAGATAAATCGAAGTGCGCATTCCGATATGGCATACGATGCAGAAATTATTACGACTCATCGGGTCTGGATAGGGCGCTAATACCGCCGCCAGAGTTCAAATCTCTGATGCTCCGCCACAAAAGCGCTGTGCCATTGGCACGGCGCTTTTGTTTTGGGCGCTTACCCGCGCAGGCATTCAACCAGCATCTTCCCCAGCGCCCTCTCAAACATTTCATCCTGCTCCTTCGTCCGTTTGGCACTGCCTTTGGGGTGCTTGCCGGAACGCAGGAGCTTTTTGTTTTCGTGGCGGCGCAGTAAAAGCAGATCAATGTTCTGGGCAGTGTATTCCAGGCCGTTCTGGTTCAGCACGCGCGCCCGGCGGGCCAGGCACATGCTGGCAAGGCCATAATCCTGGGTAATGACCAGGTCGCCGGGGGTTACGCGGTTGACCAGTGCAAAGTCCACACTGTCGGCACCTTTGTCAAATGTCAGGGTCTGCGCGCCTTCGCGCTCAATCTGGTGGGCAGTATCGCACAAAATGATAACGGGTACATTGTACTTCTGGGCAAGCTGAACAGTCAGGTCCACAACGGGGCAGCCGTCGGCATCGATCAAAATTGTCATTGGCAGTTCTCCATGGCCCAGGCAAACGCCTTTGTGGTGCGCAGGTTCGGTTCTTTGAAATGCCCGCCCGCGTTCCATTCCAGTGTGCGGCGGGTGCCACGCGTTTGCAGCCGGTGATATAGTGCGCGGATATTATCGCCGACCGGTGCCATGGCGGCGTTTTTGGTGTGCTCTTCCCGGTCGCCAAGGCTGAGGTAAACGCACTGCGCCTGAACAGGATGCGCAGCTTCGTAACCATCCCAGCCAGGGAACCAGACGGACGGGGAAGCCGCCGCAATGCCGCAAAAGGCACTGCACTGCGTGGCGGCCCACAGGGCAAACAGCCCGGCAAGGGAGTAGCCGCCCAGAATGATGGGTACACTTTCCGGCAGGTCGAATTGCTGTTTTAATGCAGGGATCAGCTGCCGGAGCAAAAAGCCCAGCGTATCGGCGCTGCCGCCGCCAAAGGCTTGCTTCCCCCAGACCGGGGGTGCGGGCCAGGGGGAAAGATCATCGTTCCAGTCATCAACCGGCACCGCTGCCAGCAAAAAGGGAGAGCGGCTGGCGGCAGAAAGCGCCGCCAGCTCTGCCTCCATGCCCTGCATGTCATGGTCGTCCACCGGCTGCAGCAGCAAAAACTGCGCCCCGGCGCTGCCGTAAACATGGCAGTCCCTGCCCTGAATCTGAACGGTTTGCATCAAGATCAATCGCCCCTTATCGCTTTGTTTTTGATAATTATACCATAAAATTTTGCATAGCGCCGCCCGCAGCCGGGCAGAATAGGGCTGTATTGCGATACGATGGGAGGAAAAGCTGAATGAGAGAGATGTTTTGCTTTCAGTGCCAGCAGACGGCACACAATACAGGCTGTGATGGCCGAGCCGGCGTTTGCGGCAAGCGGGCAGACACCGCCAACCACCAGGATGAGTTGATCGGCGCACTGATTGGTTTGGCCAGGGCGGCAAAGGCGGGCAGCGCCACCGCGCACACCGATGAGCTGATGCTGAAAGGGGTGTTTACCACCATCACGAATGTGAACTTTAACAATGAGACGATTTTGCAGGTGATTGCAGAAATCGAAAAAGAAAAAAGGCAAATCAGCGCAGGGGGAGCGGAAAACTTTGATATGTGCAGCCTTTGGGATGCTGACGAAGACATCCGCAGCCTGAAATCCTTGATTCTGTTTGGCTTAAAAGGCATGGCCGCGTATGCTTACCATGCGTGGGTGCTGGGCAAAACGGATGCAGAGGTCAACCACTTTTTCTATGATGCGCTGACCGCCATTGCAGACGAGAACGACGCCGAAAAGCTGCTGGCCCTTGTGTTGAAAACGGGGCAGGTGAATCTGGACTGCATGGCGCTGCTGGACGCAGCCAACACCCAGGCATACGGGGACCCGGTGCCCACCCAGGTGCCGCTTACGATTGAAAAAGGCCCGTTTATTGTGGTAAGCGGCCACGACCTGCACGATTTGAAGCTGCTGCTGGAACAGGCGCAGGGCAAGGGCATTAACATTTACACCCACAGCGAGATGCTGCCCGCCCACGGCTACCCCAAGTTGAAGCAATACCCACACCTGAAAGGAAACTTTGGCACGGGCTGGCAGAACCAGCAGTCGGAATTCCACAACATTCCGGCCCCGATCCTGTTCACCACCAACTGCCTGATGCCGGTGCGCCAGAGTTATTGCGACCGGGTGTTTACCACATCGGTGGTTTCGTACCCCGAGCTGGTGCACATTGGGGAGGACAAGGATTTTACCCCTGTGATCCAAAAGGCGTTGGAGTGCGGCGGATACCCGGAAGATCACCCCATGACCGGAATGAACGGCGGCAGCGTGGTGACGACCGGTTTTGCCCACAATGCGGTGCTGGCCAATGCAGACAAAATTGTGGAGCTGGTAAAGAGCGGCAAAATCCGGCATTTCTTTTTGATTGGCGGTTGTGACGGCGCGGCACCGGGCCGGAGCTATTATACTGACTTTGCCCGCATGACCCCGCCGGATACCCTGATTTTAACGCTGGCCTGCGGCAAATACCGCATCAATGATATGGCGTTGGGGGAGATTGAGGGGATTCCCCGCATTTTGGATTGCGGGCAATGCAACGATGCCTACAGCGCGATTCAGATTGCATTGGCGCTGGCCAAAGCGTTTGGCTGCGGGGTCAATGACCTGCCGCTGACGTTGGTGCTTTCCTGGTATGAGCAGAAAGCGGTCTGCATTCTGTTGACTTTATTATATTTGGGAATTCAGAATATTTATCTGGGGCCAACGCTCCCGGCGTTTGTTTCGCCCCATGTTTTGGATGTGCTGGTAAAGCAGTACAATCTGCACCCGACCGGCGACCCGCAGAGCGATTTGAACGAGATATTGAACCGATAAAAAGCAAAGCATCCCTGCACGAGATAAGGCAGGGATGATTTGGTTTGTGTGGGGCGATTTTGTCTTTTTGTGGGATGTGGGTGGGGTGTATGGCATGTTTTGCCAGGCCCGTGATGCGGGCCGATGCGAGCATCGGCCCCTACAAATGATTTGCGGCGCTTGTCACGATAGGCAAGCTTTCTCAGCGGCGGGATGAGGGCATCCCGCCCTACCGGCCATTTTACGGTTCATCACCCATCATAAAAAAGTTTTGTAGGGAACGGTCTATCTCCGCCCTACCGCGTAATGAACGGCAGACATCCGGTAAATTTTTATGCCCCGTCCGGGGCGTCGGGGACGCCGCCCCCTACAAGCAAGTTGATGCTCCATCACAAATTTTCAACATGCAGTGAGCAAATGCCCCGGCGGGAGCGGGTGACCCCACCTTACAGATTGCCCCTCGAATTCTACCTCACCGCTGATCCAGCGCGTCAATCACTTCGCCGACAAACACAATGTGCGGCTGCCAGCCGCCGTGAAAGTCGGGGTAGGTCTTGGGGGCGGCGGCGTAATATTGCTGGATTTCGGGCGCAAGGTCCTCCTTGGCGAACTGGTGCTGGTACAGTTTTTTGCACAGGAAGGTGAGGTTAGCTTCCTTGTAAGTTACGCCGTTGCCCATGGCAACGGGGGTCAGCCCGGCGGCAGCGGCTTTATCGCCGTCCCGGCCGGAATGGGAGCCGATGTACCCCAGCGCTTTGCGGCAGGATTCGGGGTAAAAGCTGACGGTAAACGTATCGCTGCCGGTCAAAAACTCGCTGGTATAGCGGGCGGGGTGCACATAGACCGTGATGATGGGGCGGCCGCTGCCGGTGTGACCCCAGATGTTGCCAAAACTGCCCCAGCTGACGGTGCAGCTGTTGTAATGCTCCAGGGAACCGGCAGTGACGATGGCCCACTGCTGGTCAAACATATCAAAGGCGCGGTATTCTTTTTCCATAAAACTGCTCATGCAAAAACCTCCTGTGTTGATACAATAAACCCCAGGGCCAAAGCAGCGCAAGCCGCCTTTCAGCCCTGGGGGTGGGTTACATGGTTTCTCCCAGCGCGGCATCCCCGGCGGGCGGGGTCTTTTTGCAGTACCGGTAAATGGTGGCAATCAGCTGGTCCGGGTTCAGCGGTTTAGGCAGGTGCTCGTTCATACCGGCAAGGCGGTAATGGTGGATATCGTCCAAGAAGCTGTTGGCCGTCATGGCAAAAATTGGGATGGTGGAGGCATCGCGGCGGCGCAGGGCACGGATGCGCTTGGTGGCTTCCAGGCCATCCATCTCCGGCATCATAATGTCCATCAAAATCACATCAAAGGTGCCGGGCTCTGCATTGGCAAAGGCGTCCAGCGCTTCGCGGCCATTATGGGCCTCAGTGATAACTGCGCCTTTATCCTCCAGCAGATAGTGGGCAATCTCCATGTTGATCTCGTTGTCCTCTACCAGCAGAACCCTGGTACCGGCAATGGAGCCGGTGACCTCCGGCACGGGAACGGCAAAGGATGGGTCAACTTTCAGCGGCAGGGTGACGGTAAAGGTGGAACCATGGCCCTGCGTGCTGACGACCGAAATCGTTCCGCTGCGCTTATCCAGAATTTCCTTGACGATGGAAAGCCCCAGCCCGGCGCCGTTGTAACGGCTGCGGGCAGATTCGCCCTCCTGCGTGAACGGCTCAAACAGGTGGGACTGGAACTCTTTGCTCATGCCAATGCCGGTATCGGCGCAGACAAATTCAAACGTCATCACGTTATCCTGGCACGAAACTTCGCGGCAGGTGGCGGTGATGCTGCCATGCGGGCGGTTGAACTTGACAGCGTTGGACAAAATGTTCTGCATGACCTGCCGCAGGTGCACCTGGCTGCCGATGATATGGGTGTGGGTGATGGCAGAACAATCCATGGTAAAGCGCACACCCTGGTTTTCGGCCTGGACCGCGATAAAATCGGCAGTATCCTGAATGACGGCCATCAGGTCAAAGGGCTTATCCTCAAACAAGATCTGGCCGGATTCCAGTTTGCTCATGCGCAGAACGTTATCCATCAAAGCTTGCAGATAATCCGAAGAGGTCAGAATCTTCTGGATATAGTCGCGCGCCTGTTCCGGGTTGTCCAGCGATTTTTCGGCCAGGGAGGCCATGCCGCGGATACCGTTGAGCGGCGTCCAGATATCGTGGCTCATGCGGCGCAGGAACGAGCTTTTGACCGCGTTGGCTAGTTCGGCATCGCGGGCGGCTTTGCGCAGCTCTTCTTGGTGTTTTTCCTCGCTCTGCTTATAATCGTTGATGTTGCGGCTTAAAAAGAGCACATCTTTCAATTTGCCGTTTTCATCGTAAGACATCGGCAGCAGATACAGCGAAAACCATACCCCGTTTACATCCTGCGAAATTGCGCTGACGCTGGATTTGCCCTTCAGGCGTTCATCCAGCGTGGCAAAATCCAAAAATTCAACATATTCTTTGCGGAAGCGTGGGGCAATCACATGCTGTGCCAGCTGGATGGCAACATCGTCCGCACGGGAATACTGGTCCAGAACTTCCTGAGAGCGCGGGGTGGAAGCGATGGCTTCGATCGTGCCTTCCTGAACATGCAGGATAGAAGAGGTAACATACAGCGTGCTGATGGCGCGGATGGTATCCAGCTGGCGCTGCTCCTTTTTGCGGTGCAGCCGTTCAGAGTTGCTGCGGGAAAGCATCAACAGCAGGCACAGGCAGGCGTAAATGGCAATGGCTGTTGTTACCAGCGGCAGCATATCGGTAAATACTTCGGCGGCAGGGTAGAAAATATAAATAAAGTATTTGCCGTACACGCTGCGCTTGCCGTACCACACTTCATTCTGCTGGCGCAGGCGGATCAAGCCGCCGCTTTGCCAGCGCTGTTCCCCCACATTGGTAATGGGGCAGCGGGCAACGGTTTTCAGCTCCTGCAGGGCGGGAACATTGGTGGCAAGCAGGTTGGTGCCATCGGTAATTACGATTTTGGGGTTCTTGTGGAAGGTGTTGTTATCCAGCGTTTTTTCCAGCGAAGATTCATAGATATCAGTGCTGGGCAGGGCGGTTTCAACATAGGCCAAAACCAGGCCGTCAGCATCCTGGCGGGCCAGAGCAATCAGGTGATACTCTGTGCCCGAAATGGTGGTGCTGCCGCTGAATGTTTTGTTTTTGTGCTGCAGAATGTCCTTTATATTCCGGTTGGTCAGGATCTGTGCCCATAGCATATAGGCGTTTTCGCCGTTGACATCCGCCTGTGCAGCAAGGTGCAGGTCGCCGTCCGTTACCAGAACACCGCTGAGCGACTGCGCTTGGGCAAAGCGCAGCAAAAAGTCCGGGTCCGCCAGGTTTTGGGTATCGGTAAATTCGGCCAGAACTTCCGCTTTATCAAACGCGTTTTTCAGTTCGCTGGCGCGGTTGCCCGCGGCATAGTTATCATACCGCTGGCAGACGGATTCCATAAAGGAAATCGTTTCATCCGCCAGGTTGGAAATTTCGTGCAGATCGTTCCGATGAACAAACACAAGGAACACCGCCAGCAAAAACACAATACCGGCCAGCAGCATCAGGTTGACGGTAACGCCGCGGCGGGAGCGCTTCTCATTCATCGGCAGCACCTGCCTCTCCAATGTCTGCGGCGCTCAGGCCATAGTTGGCGGCAAGGGCGGCAATCGTGCCGTCTGCCTGCATGTCGGCCAGGGTCTGATCCAGTGCGGAAACAAAGCCGGAATCATAATGCGGGTCAAACGCAACACCGGGTTTGGCCGTAATGATGGTCGTATCCAGATAACGGTAAAGGTCCGGCTGCTGGGCGGTCAGTTCCAGCAAAGCGGCTTTGTGCCCGGCAACGGCATCCGTATAGCCCTGCCCAAAAGAAACAAAGGCATCCTCCATATTGCTGAAGGTGGAAATAACGGCGGGCTGCAATTCAGCCGGTCGGTTTACAAAGTACAGCTGCGCGTTGGAATCAATGCGCAGGGCAACGGTTCTGCCGACAAGGTCGTCTACGGTCTGGATGTCACTGTCCGCGGCAACCACAACAACTTCGGGGCTGTCCATGTAAGGCCCGACCCACTGATACTGGTTCTCGCGCCCCAGCAGGGAAAAGCAGGACCAGAAGCAATCCACCGCCCCGGCCGACAGGTACCCATCCTGTGAACCCCAGGTGATCACGGTGTACACCGGGGCAACGCCAAGGCGGGCGCAGGCTTCATCGGCGATATCTTTATCCAGCCCGGTATAGCTGCCATCCTTGGCAACGTAAAAATAGGGGGGCGTTGATGGAGGTGCCGATGTTCAGTTCGGGCAGGGTTTTGGCTGTGGGTTCCGGCTGCACGCTTTGCTGTGCACAGGCGCACAAAAGCAGCGCTGCAGCCAAAGCTAAGGCAGCAATTTTTGTCTGCTTGTGCATAGCAAGGGGCCTCCTTTTTTGGATTTATGTGGACCGGGGCAGCGCATGGAGCAAAGAAAGTCCTGCATGAATCAGGGCCTTGGAGCCGCGTGGCCGGTCTGTGGATTCCCGCGCAGGAATCCTGTAAGGGGAAAATGCGCCAAGTGTGTATTTACTACATTATATCGGTTGTACGCAAAACAGTCAAGGAACAAAGCGGTAACGGTTAAATATCAGGAAAAAAATGCATATTTTGCCAAGAATGGCGATTGTATACCAACAAACTGGGTTTATAGAATTTTGTAGCAGATAATAAAAAAGCCGCACCGCAAATAAGATGCGGTGCAGGCTGAACGGGAAAGAAAATTGCAATGTTGCTTTTATAGAGACTGTAGGGCGCATAGTGTGCGCCCGCCAACCTAGGGTAATAACTTCGCTTTGAAAAAATCTGCATAACGCAAAAAAGGACATTCAGCCGCCGCTTCGGCAGCCAAATATCCTTTTTGCATGGGGAAAGGGGAAATGTTTAAGAGAACAAGAGGAGAGATAAAACTTGATTCGCGTTTGCTGCAATCAGCAAGGCCTCCCCGCGGCGGGATGAGGGCATCCCGCCGCAGCCTTGCCTTATTGCGCATTTACAACTCCGTAGCCAAACAAGTTCGCGTTTGCGTAACGAAGTGTAGCAATGCAAACCCCAGTGGGGTTTGCAAGTGACAGAACGGTCTTGCGTTAGCAAGATGGCGGGATTTCATCCCGACAAGTTCCGATTTAAGCGCAGAGTTTCAAAATGCCGAATGCAGCGCCGATCAGCCCCAGCGGAACCAGCAGCAATACGCCGCCTGCCACAAACAGGCAGACCAACAATACCGGCAGCGCCACCGCAAACAGCAGTGTGGCAATCACTTTGGCTGCGCACCAGGTCAGGTGCAGTGCCAGCCCGATGGAATGGAAAAACAGCCAGCCAAACAAAAACAATACAAACAGGGTAAACAGCATGGTGCTACCTCCTTTTTATCACACACATCGGCAGGTGTTTTGCCTGCTTATTGAATATAACGAGCGGGAAATGCGGATTTGAGCAGACAAATAAAATGTTTTTGAAAAATTTAAGGGGTGGGACTATGAATTTTGATACCCTGCCCCAAACCTTGACTATTTGCGGCGGGTGGAATAAAATTTTGAGGATACCAAAACCAAAGGAGAAAAACCATGGAAAAAGCACTGCTGTGCGTCAGCGTGGGCACAACGGCACCGGCAGCGGACGGCATTACCGCGGTGGAAACATCCCTGCGGCAGGCCGCGCCGGACTGCTGGTTTGCCCGCGCCTACACCAATGGCGGCATCCGGCGGGTATTGGCCGCCCGCGGCCAGCCGGTGGACAGCCTGCCCGAAGCGCTGGAACGCTTAAAGCGGCAGGGCAGCCGGCAGGTGCTGGTGCAGCCCACCCATTTTTTGTATGGCACAGAATACGAAACGCTGCGTGCCCAGGTGCAGGCGGCAGAACCGGAATTTGCCGTGCTGCGCCTGGGCCGCCCGCTGCTGGCGGGAACGGATGATATTCAGGTGCTGGCAAAGGCCGTGATGCAGGCATACCCGCCCCAAAGCGGGGAAGCCCTGGTACTGGTGGGCCACGGTACGGACCAGTTTGCCGGGGTGGTGTATCCCGCGCTGCAAACAGCGTTCTGGCTGGCGGGCAGGCA
This sequence comes from Acutalibacteraceae bacterium, assembly GCA_963626055.1. Classification (GTDB taxonomy): domain Bacteria; phylum Bacillota; class Clostridia; order Oscillospirales; family Ruminococcaceae; genus Gemmiger. Next base: position 7,674 of record CAVFVI010000047.1, on the reverse strand, counting down.
GGATGTGCTGGTGGGCACGGTGGAAGGCTGGCCCGGCCAGCTGGAGGTGCTGGATCAGCTGCAAAAGTCCGGTGTGCGGGCGGTGCACCTTGCCCCGCTGATGCTGGCGGCCGGCCGCCACGCCTGCCGGGATATTGCGGGCGATGCCCCTGCCAGCTGGCAAAGCGTATTGCAGACAGCAGGCTATTCCGTTCGCGTTACCCTGCGCGGCCTGGGAGAGCTGCCCGCCGTGCAGGAACTGTACCGGCAGCGGCTGCGGGAGATGGAACAGAGAGAGGAATAACGAGATAAATCGGGAGCTGAAGGAACATCACCGCTATGATTAGAAATTTACGAAAAGCAGATATAAATAAAGTTGCAGATATATGGTTGGATACAAATATAAAGGCACATGATTTTATCCCTGCTCAATACTGGAAAAGTAATTTTGAATTTGTAAAAGAAGAACTGCCACAAGCAGAGGTTTATGTGTATGAGAAGGATAAAGAAATACAAGGCTTTATAGGGCTGAACGATGAATATGTTGAGGGAATTTTTGTTTCTGCTGAAATGCAATCGCAGGGGGGAGGTAAAATTCTGCTGAATTATGTAAAGGAGAAAAGGAACAAATTACTTTTGAACGTATACGCAAAAAATACGCGGGCGATATCCTTTTATCAAAGAGAAGGATTTGAAATTCAGGATAGCGGCCTGGATGAAGCTACCGGGCAAAAAGATTATGTAATGGCATGGCAACGGAAATAGACAAGTGACAGAACGGTCTTGCGTTAGCAAGATGGCGGGATTTCATCCCGACAAGTTCACGTTTGCCGCAATCAGCAAGGCTTCTCCGCGGCGGGATGAGGGCATCCCGCCCTACAGACCATTTGTATGTTTGCAATGCAACATAAAATAAGTTGTAGGGAACGGTCTTGACCGTTCCGGGGCTTTGCTGTATATGCCATAACGAGATATACGACAAGGCCCCGACAAATTCCAATTTATAAAAGGAAAAAACAAAAAATGAAATACAAAAAAACAATCCCCGCCCTTGTGCTGGTGGCACTGCTGCTGGCCGGGTGTGCCACACCGCGGGCCGGGCAGGCACCCGCCCCGCAGCAGACGGCGGAAGCGACCGAAACGCAGGCAGGCATCACCTTTACCGATGCTTTAGGCTACCCCGTTACCGTGCAGAGCTGGAACCGTGTGGTCAGCCTGTACGGCAGCTTTGCCGAAGCATGGACCCTGGCTGGCGGCACGCTGGTAGCTACAACGGAAGATGCCATCAAGGAGCGCGGGCTGGACCTGGGGACGGACGCTGCGGTGATCGGTACCAACCAGGACCCTAACACCGAGGGAATTCTGGCCCAGAACCCGGACTTTGTGATTCTGGATGTCGAGATCAGCGAACAGGTGGCCCTGCATGAATTTTTACAGCAGGCGGGGGTGCCGCACGCCTATTTCAAAACCAATACATTTGATGAATATCTTTCCATGCTGCGCATTTTTTGCGATATGACGGGCCGCGAGGACTTGTATGAACAGAACGGCCTTGCCGTGCAGCAGCAGATCACCGATGTGCTGGAGCTGGTGCAGAATGCTGAGTTGCCCGCCCCCAATGTGCTGCTGCTGCGGGCCTATTCCTCCGGCTGTAAGGCAAAGGGCAGCGATAACATGACCGGTGCCATGCTGAAGGACCTGGGCGCGGTGAACATTGCCGATGCGGACGACAGTCTGCTGGAAAACCTGAGCATGGAAAACATCATTGCGGATGACCCGGAAGACATTTTTGTGGTTACTATGGGGGCCAGCCAGCGGAAAGCGCTGGACTGGCTGGCCGAAAATCTGCAGGCAAACCCGGCATGGTCCGGCCTGACCGCCGTGCAGAGCGGCCACTATTATCTGCTGGATAAAGCCCTGTTCCACTATAAGCCCAACGCCCGCTGGGGCGAGAGCTACCGCACCCTTGCGGCGCTGCTGTACCCCCAGCTGGCTGACCAGTTGGAGGCCCTGGCATGAAGCAGCCCGCAACACTGCCCACCCCGCGCAGGCAGGGAACCGCGCTGGTAGTTCTGGCGCTGGCCGTGGTGCTGGCCGCTCTGGCCGGGCTTTGCTTTGGCAGCCAAGGCTACAGCCCTTTGCAGCTGTGGCAGGCATGGTGCAGCGGCGATCCCCAAAGCGCCGCCTACCGCATTTTGCTGCATGTGCGCTGGCCCCGCACCCTGGCCGGGCTGCTGGCAGGCAGCGCGCTGGCGGCAGCGGGCGTTTTGCTGCAGGCCGTGCTGAACAACGCCATGGCAAGCCCCAACGTGATCGGGGTAAACGCTGGGGCTGGGCTGGCGGCTATGTGCGCGGCAGCTTTGTGGCCCGCCCACCCCGGTGCGGTACAGCCTGCGGCATTTGCCGGGGCGCTGGCCGCCGCGCTGCTGGTATATGGGCTGGCGCTGGGGGCTGGGGTAAGCCGTACCACGCTGGTGCTTGCGGGCCTTGCCGTCAGCGGAATGCTGACAGCAGGCATGAACACGATCAAGCTGCTGTACCCGGATGCGATTGCCGGGGCATCGGACTTTTTGGTGGGCGGCCTGTCCGGCGTAACGCTTGCCGGGCTGAAAGGGGCCGCGCCCTACCTGATTGCCGGGGCGCTGCTGGCTTTGCTGCTGGCGGCGGATCTGAACGTGTTGTGCCTGGGGGAACAGAGCGCGGCATCTTTGGGGCTGCATATTGGCGCGGTGCGCTTTTTGGGCATTCTGGCGGCGGCGCTGCTGGCCGGGGCGGCCGTCAGCTTTGCGGGGCTGCTCAGCTTTGTGGGGCTGCTGGCCCCGCACATTGCCCGGCGGCTGGTGGGAACCGACCACCGCGTTCTGCTGCCCGCGGCCATGCTGCTTGGCGCGGCTTTTGTGGTGCTGTGCGATGTGCTGGCCCGCTGCCTGTTTGCCCCGTTTGAGCTGCCGGTGGGCATTCTGCTGTCCCTCATCGGCGGGCCGTTCTTCCTTGGATTGCTGCTGCACGGCAGGGGGAGGCGGATGTATGATTGAATTACAGCATGTCAGCGCGGGCTATGGCGCGCAGGATGTGGTGCGGGATGTCAGTTTTGCTGCCCCGAACGGCCAGCTGACCGCGCTGATCGGCCCCAACGGCAGCGGCAAAACCACCCTGCTGCGCGCCATGACGCGCACGCTGCCCTGCCGCGGCGGCAAGATTCTGCTGGATGGCCGCCCCATTGCCAGCTATGGCCGCAAGGAATTTGCCCGCACGGCGGCGTTTATGCCGCAGTCCCGCCCGGTGCCGGAAATCACGGTGCGGGCGCTGGTGGCGCACGGGCGGTTCCCGTATCTGGGCTTTTTCCGCCGGATGACGGCGCAGGATAATGCCGCCGTGGAGCAGGCCATGCGCCAGACCGGCACGCTGGATTGGGCAAACCGGGATGTGCGGGCACTTTCCGGCGGTGAGCGCCAGCGGGTGTACCTTGCCATGGCGCTGGCCCAGGGCGGAACCACCATCCTGTTGGACGAGCCGGGGGCCTTTTTGGATGCGCGCGCCCGGTTTGAACTACTGGAACTGCTGCGCAGCGTGGCGGCAGGCGGCAAAGCCGTGGTGCTGGTTCTGCACGAGCTGCCCCAGGCCATGCAGTATGCGGACCGCATTGCCCTGTTGAGCGGCGGCCGCCTGCTTGGCTGCGATATCCCCGCCGCCCTGGCCGCCACCGGTGCGGTGGATACGGCGTTTGGTATCCGTTTATGCCGTGCGCCGGATGGGGTGTGGTATGTGAAGGCGGAATGAGAGATGCCTGGCTTTGGCGTGGTGAAACGCTAAAAAAGATGCAAAACTCCCGTAGGGGCGCATATTGTACGCCCGCGGCTGTTTGCCATATTTGGGGTGAAATATCCGGCAATGCCCGTCATGCGGGACGATGCGAGCATCGTCCCCTACAAATCAGGGGTAGAGCTTATCACAAATTTGTAATGTGCAACGTGGCAAGACTGCGGCGGGGTGAGGGCACCCCGCCCTACCACTCTCTTGAATGATGGAAACCACTTATAAAAAGCTCCATACGGATTGCTTTAATATGTGTTGCTAACCTGCAAAATACTGGTAGGGCGGGGGCACCTGACTCCGCCGCGGCACCGCTCCAATCATAACACCCCACAACCCCCATACAAATAAAACCGACCGCAAAGGCGATAACGGATTCGCCTCTGCGGTCGGCTTATTTCTACGGTTTTAACGGTTATTATTTGGTGAGGGTGAACGCGGCGATCATGTTTACCACGCCGCTGAATGCCAGCATGATACCGGCGATGCGCATCATCAGCGCGGTGGAAGCGCCCGGCGCAAACAGGGCGTATACACCCAGCAGCATGCAGGCAATGCCGATGACCAGCGGCACCCACCACAGGGTGTCGCCCCAGCGCTTGCGATTGACCGCGGTCTGGATGTTGGTCATGCCCTGGATCATCAAAAATACGCAGATGATAAGCCCCACGATTTCCACCAGCGTGTAAGGCCGCGTGATGAAGAACAGGCCAACCATAATGCCCGCCACGCTGACCGGCAGCAAAGGCGAAGTCATAAAGGTGGCGCGCTGGAAGGTGACGGAATTGACCGCACCGGCGGCACCGGCCAGCAAAATCAGCCAGCCGATCAGTGAACAAAGCGCAACCGTGGCGGCACCCGGCTGCATGATTAGGTAAATGCCCAGCACAATGCTGACCAGCGGCATCAAAATCAGTTCCCAACGGATCTCTTTCATAAAAGCAGTCCCTCCCTGTGGATAGCTTGGGCCAGTGTGCACTGCGCCATGCAGGGCGCACCAGCCTCTACCCTTATTATATCACATGGGCGTGCCTGCGTCATCCTTGCGGCGCAGGCGTGGGGCGTTATCCTGCCGGTCAATTTCGCTGTTTTGTGTGGAAATGCTGCTTCCGCCCTCTGCCAGCCCCAAAAGGTCGGCGGCTTCGGTGGGCTCCAGCTGCTGCACACTTTCCAGCTTGCGGGTAATGGCGCGGCTGCGGGTGCCGATCAGCTCCTCCAGATCGTTGCCGGTCTGGTTCAGGTGGCGCTGCATGGATTGCAGCCCGCTGCCGAACTTCTCAAATTCGGTCTTTACCGCGCCCAAAATCTGCCATACCTCGCCGGAGCGCTTCTGGATGGCCAGCGTGCGGAAGCCCATCTGCAGCGCGTTGAGCAGGGCCGCCATGGTGGAGGGACCCGCAATGTTGATTTTGTAATCCCGCTGCAAAATTTCCGGCAGGCCGCAGTTCACCACCTCGGCATACAGCCCTTCAAACGGCAAAAAGAGAATGCCGAACGCGGTGGTGTACGGGACTTCAATGTATTTATCATGGATGTCCTTGGCTTCCTGCCGCACCACCGTTTCCAGCTGGCGGCGGGCGGCGGCAACCGCGGCGGGGTCGCCGCTGGCCTGGGCGTCCTGCAGGTGGGCATAGGTATCGCCGGGGAACTTGGCGTCAATGGGCAGCCACACGGTTCCGCTCTGCCCCGGCAGCTTGACGGCGTATTCCACCCGGTTGCTGCTGCCGGGCACGGTTGCCACGTTTTCGGCGTACTGTCCGGGGGCCAGAATCTCTTTCAGGATCGCCCCCAGCTGCACTTCGCCCAGGATGCCGCGGGTCTTTACGCCGGAAAGCACCTGCTTCAGGCTGCCCACATCGGCGGCAAGGTTCTGCATCTCGCCCAGGCCCTTGTACACCTGTTCCAGCTGGGTGCTGACCGCCCGGAACGACTCGCTGACCCGGCGCTGCAGCGTGGTTTCCAGCTTTTCGTCCACCGTGCCGCGGATCTCATCCAGCTTTTTGTTGTTGTCGGCCCGGATGTTTGCCATGCCCTGCAGCAGGGTCACCCGCACGCCGTCCAGCCGGTTGGCGTTGGTGTCCTCCAGGTTTTTCAGGCGGGTTTCCAGCACCTGCAGCTGGGCCAGCAGGGCATCGTTGGCGGCGCGCTGGCGGGCGGCACCGGCGCGGTCGATGGCGTCCAGCCGGGCGGTGGCGGCCTCCTGGCTCTGGCGCTGGCTTTCGGCCAGCAGGGTACCCATGTCCCGCGCGCTGGCGGAGGTTGTGCGGGTCACTTCGCCCTGCATCACGCGCAGCTGGTCGGCCAGCACTTCGGTTTCGGCCTCCACCTCATCCCGCACAATGCGGGCAATTTCATCGGTCTGGTCCTCGGCGGTGTTCTGCTGGCTGCTGCGCAGTAAAAGCAGAATCAGCAACACATTGGTCAGTATCGACAGCAACAGCAGAATAATCAATAAAGGCTGCATCCCACAAGGTTCCTTTCTCACTTGGCTGTTTTGGTTCAGCCTTAGTATAGCATAGGAAGTTGCAAGATACAACCTTTTGTTGTGCAATATTTGGGATTTAGGGAAGGAAAATGGGGCGGTTGAAAGCAGGAGTTTATGGAGTAGGGAAGGTAACCGTAGGGGCGTACATTGTGCGCCCGCCGCCCTGCGGAGAATGTTGGAGTGAAATATATGGCAAGGCCCGCCATGCGGGACGATGCAAGCATCGTCCCCTACAAATTGTTTGCAGCGTTTGTGGCAATCGGCAAGGTTTCTCCGCGGCGCGATGAGGGCATCGCGCCCTACAGCCGGGTGGGGCATGCCACAAATTTTATGATGGCATATGCGGTAATGCGCCGGAACGGTCAAGACCATTCCCTACAGTTCGGTTTTATGTTCGTCACTAACTTCAAAATGCTCTATCTATAAGGAACGATTCTGACTGCTCGGCAACCTTACTTTACAAAACTACCCTCCAGCGCCAGGTACTGGTCAAACAGCATGCGGCTGACGCGGTTGCCGTAAATCACGCTGGGGTGGTCGTTCACTTCCAGCTTGTTGGCAAAGTCGGTGCACATCATTACCAGAACATAATCCCCGTAAGGCGTGTGGATCAGGCCGCCGTCATTGCGGCAGGCATCCATGGAGCCGCTTTTGCTGGCAACATAGATCAGATCTGGGTCCGCGTGGGATTCTTCGGGGTCGGTGTAATAGGGGGGAATGCTGCCTGCCAGCATGGTGTTGTAGTGCTGCTGGCGGAACACATTGCGCATGGCATCGCTGGCCTGGGGGCTGACCAGCTCGCCCTTTGCCAGCAGGGCAAAAAAGCGGCCCATATCCCGCGGGGTAATGGTGCCCAGCTTTTCGCTCCAGTTATCGCTGCGCAGGCTGCGGTGCAGCTTGGTGTGGGTGCAGCCGATGCCGCGGATGAATTCGTTGATGGTATCCAGCCCCAGATAGTCGATCAGCATGTTGGTGGCAATGTTATCGCTGACAACGATCATCAGGGTGGCGACATCGCGGGCGCGCAGCTTGGCACCTTCGCCTAAGGACCGGATCAGGCCGGAGCCGTCCACAAAATGCCGGGCTTCATAGGTCAGCTCGGCATCCAGGCTGGCTTTGCTGGCTTCCGCCTGGGCATACAGGCAGCCCAGAATATAAATCTTGATCGTGGATGCCGATTCAAATTCGTCATCGGCCCCGCGCTCCACCACATGGCCGTGCAGGTCATCCGCGTATACGCACATTTTGGCGTCCAGCCCGCACAGCTCTGCATCAATGCGGCGTTCCAAAGTTAATTCAGGATGCGGCATAATCGTTCTCCTTTTGTTTTTGTATCGTTACATAGGCGTTTGCGAAACGCCAAAAGCCGCATAAATACGGCAATTTTTTGTTGTTAA
>CAVFVI010000046.1:0-24184 GCA_963626055.1 Acutalibacteraceae bacterium | reverse complement strand
GGAGTTAGGAGTTAGGAGTTAGGAGTTAGGAGTTAGGAGTTAGGAGTTAGCAAAAAGCGCACAGCGCCGATGGATCGGGCGCTGTGCGCTTTTTTAGTATGGGGAAAATGGATTTTACTGAGCGTCGGAGGAAGAGTCGCCAGAAGCGGGTTCTTCAGCGGTCTCTTCGGTTTCTGCAGCGGGTTCTTCGGGCAGGGGCTCGTTATCTTTGGCGAGGGCGGCGTTCAGGTCGTCTTCACGCATCTGGTTGATGGTGCTTTCGATGGTAAAACACTTGTTCAGCGGCTGGTACACGCACAGCAGGGCGGGAACCATCGGCAGCCAGAAGTTGGTGAACGGCAGAATGATCGTCGTCAGCGGGAAGAACAGCAGAATAACGCCCCAATACACGGCTTTGATGGCGATGGCGCCCAGGCTGCGGGGCAGGTAGCCCAGGAACAGCAGCAGGCTGTTTTTCAAAATGCCGTACAGCGGCAGGTCCAGCAGGGCAATCTGCGGCCAGATGTAGCTTTCCAGCCCAAGCACCACAATAAAGCTGAGGATCAGCAGCACCCAGGTAACAATACCGGCGCTGATCACCGACATGTGGAACAGGGTAAAGATCTGCATCGAAAGGATCAGGCCGGTCAGCATGCCGGGGATCAGGCTTTCCTTGGCGTTGCGCTTCCACACGCGGCGGTAGGTTTCCCACCAGTAGCCGGGTTCATCGCGCAGGCTGCGCAGCACGGTATCGGCCATGGCGCTCAGCTCCGGGCCTGCGATCAGGCCGCCGATGATACCGGCCAGCAGCATGAACAGCAGGGCGTGCGTTTCAACGGCAAAAAACATACCGATAATAAAAGGCAGGCAGCCCAGGAAAGCCAGGAAACCGGCGCGGAAAAAGTTCCACATATCGCGGCCCATAATTTCGGCCAGGCGGGCAACACCCTTTTTGCGCGGGGCATCCGGGCGCACGCCCGGTCCGGGACGGGTAAAGCGGTCAGAAGAGAAAAACAGTCCCATGGTGGTAGAATCTCCTTTGCTTTTAACAAGCATTGCGCTTGAAATATACTTACTTATTATATCAGTGTTGGCGGCCAAGGGCAACAAAAAAATGCGGGCGGGGTGTGGGCGGTATGCCGCGGTGATATGTAAAATCTGGTTTTAATCTTTACAAATCATTACAAAACAAGTACAATAAGCCTATACGCTGCCCGGAGCTTTGGGCCGGGCAGGATTTTATCCATCCAGCTGTATGAGCAGAAAAGAGGACCCAGCCGATGAAACGTAATATCCTTTGCATTCTGGCCGTTATGGCAGCCTGTGCCATGTTGGTTGCCTGCAAAAAAACCGACGATCAGATCTCGCCCATTACGCCGGAATCCAACGCCGCCAGCAGCGAGGCCGAGGCTACCCCGGAACCCACCCCGACCCTGCCCCCGTATGAAGCCAATGTGCTGACCGGCGAGGCCAAAGGCGAAAATTACCCGGAGGGCCAGCGCATTACCGCCCTTATGGTGAACAACCTTGTGGACGCCCGCCCGCAGCGTGGGCTTTCCAAGGCGCAGATGCTGTTTGAGATCAAGGTGGAAGGCGGCATCACCCGCTTTATGCCGGTGTTCAACGATTACCATGATATTGACGAGATCGGCCCCATCCGTTCCGGCCGTGACCAGTTCTTCCAGCTGATCCTGCCCTGGCAGGCCCTGTATATCCACGAAGGCCAGTCTGTTGTGATGCAGCAGTACGCCCTGGATTATGATTACGGCCTGCTGAATAACAACGATGGTGCTTCCGGCTACCGTGATTACAACCGCGTGAACTGGCGCGGCCTGAGCTATGGCAACGGCCTGGCACTGGAACATACCATGTACACCAGCGGCGAAAACATTGAAAAGTATATCACCAACAACAATGTGGATATGAGCCGCACCTACAATTCCACTTTCTTTAACTTTGTGGATTACCGCCAGGATAACCCGGTGCGCGACCTGACCCAGTCCCAGGATTCCGAGCTGACCACCAAGGACGGCCCGGTGGTGAAGGACGGCGAATATGTGGAGATCAGCCACAGCCAGTCGTACAAGACCCGTTTCCTGTACGATAGCACCAACAATGTCTACCTGATGCAGCAGAACTTCTCCGGCAGCTGGCGCGATACCATTGACGAAGAGTACAACGATTATCAGCTGCAGTTCCCCAATGTGATCGTTCTGTTCACTGATATCCACACTTACCCCGGCCACGAAGCCAAGGACCTGCAGTATGTGGAATACAGCTGGGGCGGCATCGGCTACTACTTCTATGGCGGCAAGTGCGAAAAGATCTACTGGCAGAAAGGCACCCCGCTGGAAGCCCTGCGCCTGTATTATCTGGACGAAAACGGCCAGTGCAGCGATACCTCCTGCGAGATCAACATTGGCAAGAGCTATGTGACCATTGTGGATGTGGACGAAGCCATCAACCTGAAGGTGGGCGACCTGGCCGACTTTGACCTGGATGCCGCAACGGTAAGCGCTTCCAATACTTCCATTGATGCCGATGCCAAGGCGGGCGAGAGCCTGGGTGCTTCCACCACTGACCTGGTCAGCGCAGCGCGCAGCAACCAGGCTGTGGGCAACACTGAAAGCAATACCCAGAGCACCACCCAGAGCAGCAGTACCACCAACACCAGCAATGATAGCCAGAGCACGGAGTCTGCCCCCCAGCAGGACAGCACCCCGCAGCAGGAACCCGCCGACCAGAGCAGCGCGGATGACACTGCCAGCGATGACAGCGGCGAAGATATCCCCTGGGCGGATTGAGCGTGACGCCGGAGCGTCACGCTCCAAAAGAGGGGTTCGTCGCATTGTGGCTGCGCCACGCTCCTGCACCCCTCCATTGGGTGTATCTGAAAAGTCGAAAATTTAGCCGATTTCTACAAACGCAGATGAATTCTGCGTTAAAAAGCCTTGGAATCCACAAAGGATTCCTGCGGCTTTTTGCCTTGAATTCGTCTTGTGTTTGCGAAATAGTCGTTATTTTCTTTGTTTTCAGATACACCTTTGAAACCACCCCATTGCAAAAAAAGCATATTCTCATGCCTGAACGGCACTCGAACCTACTTTTTTGCTCGCAAGGTATTCCAAGCGTCGGCGCATGTCCGCCGCTTGGAATGGCTTTTAGAATTTTTTTCGACAGTCTAAAGTGCCCGCCCGCAGGGCGGGTACTTTTTTGTAACAGGAGCCTGTATGACTGAGCGTTCAAACAAGAAAAAATATCCCCTGTGTGCCGCCGCCCTGGCGCTGGCCCTGCTGTTGGCGGGCTGTGCCCCGGCAGACAGCGCTGTGGCGGCCACTGCGCAGCCCACGGCGGAACCGACGGCAGCCCCCACCGCCACGCCGGAACCCGAAGCCAACCCCCTGACCGGGGAGCAGGGCGATTACACCAACCAGCGCCCGGTGGCCATCAGCATCCGCACCGGGGAGGGCAGCACCCCCCAGTGGGGCGTTGCCGCCGCGGATGTGCTGATCGAGGGCGTGACCGAGGGCAAAACCGCTGGGCTGACCGCTGTGTTTGCCAGCGTGGACCATGTGGAAAAAGCTGGCCCGGTGGCCCCTGGGCGGGATCTGCCGCTGCAGCTGGCATTGCCGCTGAACGCCGTTCCGGTGCATATCGACAAAAGCGTGTATGCCTCCAACCTGCTGAACGTATTGCAATACCAGGATCTGGACGGCTACCATGTGGGTACTGCGGGCTTCGCCTTTGACGAGGACCGCGCCAACAGCGGCTACCGGGAGGAAAACTGTTGGTACACCACAAAGGATCTGATCCATGCCGGCCTGGCAGTTTACAACACCGATACCACCGGCGCAAACATGCCGCTCTTCCACTTTGCCCAGCGCAAGGACCCGGAACAGCAGAATGCCAAAAGCTTGTATATCACTTTCTCGAACAAGGATACCGAAGAGCTGGTCTATTCGCCGGAAGTGGGCCTGTACCTGAAAAACAACGCCGACGGCAGCCCCATGATGGATGCGGGCAATAACGAGCAGGCGGCGTTCACCAACGTGTTTGTACTGTATGCTTCCTCCGGCGTGAAGGATGACGGCGTGACCCGCCAGTATGATATGACCAGCGGAACCGGCATCTACCTGACCAAAGGCGGGTGGGAACCCATCCAGTGGACCAAGGGCGATGCCACAGCGCCGCTGCAGCTGACCAATGCCAGCGGCAAAACGCTGGATGTGAACCCCGGCAAGAGCTTTATTGCCATCTGGGGCGGCTATTATGGCCAGGCCCTGCGCCTGTTGGATGTGGACGGCAATGAGCAGGCCCTGCCGGAAAAACCGGCCCTGCTGGACAGCGCCGTGCCGGATGAAGCCGCCGAGGCGGCCGAACTGGAACAGCAGCGCGCCCAGGCCCTTGTGGATGCCCAGGCAAAGCTGGAACAGGCCCAGGCGGCCCTGAACGAAGCCCTGCAGGCCCAGCAGGACGCGGCCGGAACAGCGGACAGCTCCGATGACGAAGCCGCCAGCCAGCGCGTGGCAGAGGCCCAGGCAGCCTATGACGCCGCCGCAGCCGAGCTTGCCGCCCTGCAGCCCGTGGAAGAAACCAGCGAAAATACCGAACCGGCCGACAGCACCGAGGAACCCCAGAGTGAACCGGAAGCCGCCAGCGTGGAAAACGCAGGCTGATGCGATAAAACAGAAAAAATCAGGCCTAAAATGTGGAAGATACATTTTAGGCCTGATTTTTATTTTGCGTATTTTTTATTCTTTCGGGGCGGGGTAGAAGGTGCAGCCGTGCTTGCCGTGCTCTTTGGTATAATAAAGCGCGTTGTCGGCGTCGGTAAACTGGCTTTTGCCGGGGTCTTTCCGGTCGGTGAACGCCACGCCGACGCTTAGCGAAACAGGGGGCAGACCATCGTTGGGGTTGGAGAGGCGGTGGTTGATCTCGGTGATCTTTTCCGTAATGGTATAATCCAGATCGCTGGTCATCTCGACCATGATGATGGCAAACTCATCGCCGCCGATGCGGCAGACATAGTCGATATTACGGAAGGTTATCGTCAGCAGCCGCGCAACCTTTTTCAAAATGTCATCGCCAACGGCGTGGCCGTTGTTGTCGTTTACGCTTTTGAAAGTGTCAACATCCACAAGGATCAGGGCAAAATCGCGGTTCTCGTTTTGATACAGGCTCAGAATGCGGTCATAGGAACCACGGTTCAGCAGGTCGGTCAGGGGGTCGTGTTCCGCCTGATGCTTGATCAGGCGCTGCTTGTCCTCGTTTTCGTCAAAGATCTTGTTGTAGGTGGCGGCAAGGGTTTGCAGCTCATTGGCACCGCCCACGGTAAGCTTTGTATCGCGCTCAATATCGTGGTTGAACTTGAGCAGCGGGTTGACGATCCAGAACCGCATGAGCAGGCAGATCAGCAGCATCATGACGGCAAAGGCGAACACGCAGGCAATGATCAAAAAGAATACACGGACGAATAAGGCATCGGCGTGGCTCTGCCGGGCATCGATCACTTCGGTCAGTACCGCGATGGCTGCGTTGACATTGGTGGTAATGTTATCCTTGGCTTCTTCATAATCCGGCCCAACAACAAGCTGCTGTGCCTTATACAGCCGTTCAGCGGGCGAAAGGGCGGCATCTTCGGCTGAAAGGGGGATGGACTGCAATTCCTCCGGCCAGGTGGAGGGGGCGCGGCCAATATTTTCTTCCACAAGGCGCATGGAGTAATATTCCGTCTGCATCAGGGCAGTCGAGCCGGAAAGCGCTTCTTTCAACTCCGCAATGGCATCCGCGCTGACATCCAATTCTTCCAGGTCCTGCAAGGCTTTTTCCCGGTTTTTGGTGACGTTTGCTTCCTCAAAATAGGCGTCGATATATTTTGCATCGCCGGTTGCAGCGGCAAGGCGCACCTGTTTGGTGAGATTATCGGAGCCTTCCTGCAATTCGTGAACTGCATTTTCGCAGGCAATGTAATCCTGCATGGCGGAACGCAGAACGGTATATTGATTAAACCCGAAAATCGAGATCGTGATACACAGGATGGAAAGAACAAGGGAGGCAACGATGCTTCCGTTGCTTACCAGGCGGATTTTGACTTCTTTGGCCACGGCGGTCATCACGCTTTCTTTATTTATATAGGCTGCCTGCAAGGTGTGATGTAGACAAAGATAAAGCAATAATTACAGTATAATCAATAATATCGGATTTGGGTAGCCCATAACGGGATTTTGTTATCAATTTTTATGCAATATTTATAGCCGGGTCCCACGCCTGCGCAGGCGGCAGTACCAGTATGCGGAAAGCGGACAAAGAATGACCAGGAATAGCAAAAATAAAAAGCAGCAGCACCCCAAGGGATGGATAAACCACCTAGGGGTGCTGCTGCGGAAAATGACAATTTTGATAAAGAAAGGTTCGGTTACTCTTCCACGCCGTCCAGGTAGCCATAAGGCACAATGTCAAAAGCTTCGGCAATGTGGTCGCGCATCCACATTTCGGCGTCCAGGCGCAGGCTGTAGCCGCAGCCGGGGTCGGTCATCCATTCTTCCGGCTTGTGCTGCGGCAGAACATGGTTGGCCATCATGTTCATGATCACGCCGCCGTGGGTGATGCAGGCGGCTTCCTCGGTGTGGGTGCGCAGCTGGTATTCAAACAGCTTCATCAGCATCACATTGGTGCGGTCATAAAAGGCTTTGCGGTCCTCGGCTCCATCGGGGTTGGTGCGGCTGGTGGGGTCCATCCACTGGGCAAACTCGGGGTCCTTGACCAGTTCGGTGATGGGGCGGTTCTCAAACTTGCCAAAGTTCATCTCCCGCAGATCCTGCAAAACCGTAACCTTGGCGTTGGGGAACAGCACCTCCGCCGTCTGCTGGGCACGCAGCAAAGGGGAGCAGAACACCAGCGGAACATCCGGGTACTGGAACTTGGCTTTCAGCTCCTCCAGCTGGGCGCGGCCCTCCGCACACAGGGGCAGGTCAGTGCCGCTGCCAATATAGCGGCCGTCCAGGTTGCCCTGGGTCAGGCCGTGGCGGATCAGATGCAGTTTATAATATTTCAAAACAAAACCTCCTGACGGATATGCGTTGCAAAAGATTACAAAATGGTTACAAAATAAAAATGAGTGAAAAAAGACACACAATATTTGTACAGGAAAACGCGCAAAATGTCAATATCTAGTTTGTTTTGCCCGCTTTGAAGGGACTGCCAAAAAAATGATAAAAAATTGGCGGATTTGATGTTTACAAATCGTTTTTTGGCAGATATAATTTACACCATGTAGAATGCAGTAGAGCCCGCATTTGTACCGCAGCCAAAAAGCAGGGTACAAAGGGCAAACCGCTGCAATCATATGCCTGCCCGGCCCAACAAGCGCAGCGGATCCATGGGGATTTCTGCGCGTTTTGTGGTCTTTGTCTGCCGCAAATCCGGCGGATGTAAGGCGGCAGGCAGCGGTGCAAAGCCGCAAAGCGGAAAACAGAACGGCGGGGGCAAGCTGGCCCCAAAGGGTGTACCCGGAAACAAAGAAGCAGATGGAATATTTGCTTCTTTATAATGCGATACACCCGGATGATACAGCGCAAACCCGTGCGGCCTTTGCGCGCTGCGTTCTGGTAAAGTGTGAAGGATGGCAACAAGATGGCGATGGAATTTAACCGCATCATTACCCTGCTGCGCAAGGAGCGGGGCATAACCCAAAAACAGGCGGCGCAGGAGCTTGGCATCAGCCAGGCGCAGCTTTCCCATTATGAGAAAGGCATCCGGGAATGCGGCCTTGAATTTGTGGTGCAGATTGCGGATTATTATAATGTTTCCTGTGACTACCTTTTGGGACGCAGCGCCGAGCGCAGCGGCCAGACCATCAAGGTGGAAGAACTGCCCGATGCCGGCGGCGCAACCTCCGGCAGCATCTACCGCGGCAGCGTGCTGCCCACCATGTATAAAAAGCTGATCGAAAATTCGCTGGATATCCTGTTTGACCGGCTGGACCAGTGCAAGGATAAGCGGGTGGTCACTTCGGTCAGCAACTATTTGATGCTGGCGGTTTACCGCATGTTCCGCCGCCTGTACCAGGCTGCGCCGGGCAATGTGGCCAGCATGTTCCGCGTAACGCCCGCCCGCTGGGAGCGGGATGCCGATGCTGCCATGTTCCTGCAGGAAGGCGAACTTTCGGCCACTATGGCGGGGGAGAACGGCGCACGGCCCGACCCCGCAGCCTTTGAGATGAACACCGAGACCCTGGCCAGGGATTACCCGCGCCACGCCACCAGCCTGATGAACCTGATCAAGAACAGCGAGGAAGTTATCCGCAAGCACAACGCCTGAACCGGATAAAACCGTAATATAACAAAAATTCTGCCTGCCCCATGCACTTGGGGCAGGCAGTGCTTGTATCTGCGGTGGTACAGCAGAGCTTACAGCTTGGAAAGCTCTTTGCGGCAGGCTGCGCAGATGCGCTTACCGCGGAAAATAATGCTATCCCCGGTTACTTCACCACACAGGTCACAGCAGCCATCTGCGCGGTACTTGCGCAGCAGGATCGTATCACCATCGGTAAAGATCTCAAGGGGAGTATCGGTGGTGATACCGTACGAACCTCGCAGCTCTTTGGGCAGGACAAACCGACCAAGGCTGTCCACGCTGCGAATGATTCCTGTAGATTTCATAGGCTAACCTCTTTCAAATGTAGTACATCACCCGGAAAAAGCAATCGCTTTTTGTATACACAGTATACCTTTAATTCCCACCAATGTCAATATTTGGCAATCGAAAAAACGAAATTTTCCGGCGATTTTGACAAAAAAGAAAAATAACGTTTTATCGAAGCTGAATATCGGGAATTATGCGCGATTTTTCCATCTTTGGCTACAACTTTGATACCAGTGCAGGGTATTGTAAGAACTACCACAACAAACCCGGAAAGGCTGGTGTGCAGGATGACAAGACAGAAACAGGGCGGTACAAACCGCCGCAAAATCTTTGCTGCAGCGGTGGTGCTGCTGGCGGCGCTGGCAGCTGTCTGGCTGGCGGAACGGTGGTACACCAAAAACCAAGCGGCAGCCCCGGCGGGCGCCAACCCCATCGGCCAGCTGCTGAATAGCCAACCGGCCCCGGCGGAACCCTATGCGGGCACCATTAACCTGTTGGTGGCCGGATATGACCGCTCGGCAGAGGAAAGCGAAGAGAAAATCGGCCTGACGGATATGATCCTCTATATGCAGTGGGACTGTGATCAGAACAAACTGGAAGTGCTGCAGGTTCCGCCCAGCCTGTATGTTGGGCAGAGCAGCGAACCGGTGGAGATGCAGGAGGGGGAAGAACCTGCCGCAAACCCCACCGTCCAGGGCAGCACAACGGGGCGCATCAATGCGGTGGCCAGGGACAGGGACGGCCTGCAAAGCCTTTGCGATGAGATCACCGCCATGACCGGCCTGCCGGTGGATGGTTATCTTGGCATGGACCTGAACGGTCTGGGCGATATAGTGGAGTACATTGGCGGGGTGGAAGTGGATATTCCGCAGGAAATAGAGAACGGCGGCTCCTACCTGCCCAAAGGGAACTATCTGCTGGACCGGAATTCGGTGGAGTTCCTGGTGCGGGAGCGGCGCAGCTATGCGTATGGAGATATGGATCGCCAGCGCGTGCTGCGCAGCGTGTTTGCCGGGCTGCTGCGCTATGCCCAAAGCTGCACCCTGGTGGATGCGGCCAAACTGGTGCCGGTCATTATGCCTTATGTGCAGACCAACCTGGATATGGATACCCTGCTGAACCTTGCCGCCAGCGCGGAGAGCCTGCAGGCAGAACAGGTGGTGTTTACCATCCCCAGCGCTTACGCGGTGCAGACCAGCAGCGCCAGCGTGATCGTTTGGGACCCGGAGATCATGGCGCCGCTGCTGCGGGTACGCTTTGGGCTGGATTGTGACCCAGAGGACCTGAACCTGCCCGCCACGGCGGCGGAGGGCCGAGAGGGAGCGCCGGATACCATTGAAAATTCTGCGTATATAGAAGGCAGCGTGCAGAAGCTGAGTGAGCTGGCGGACGGTGCAGAATAAAACAGGCACAACCCAGGCAGGAAAAAATTCTACAAAAAAGTTGTAACAAAACGCGGGGTTCCATCGTTTTATTGAGTGGAACGTTGAAAGAGAACGTGAAAGAAAAGTTGCCCCGCATCACAGGCAGAGAAAGAAAGGCAGCACCACATCCGCCGGACGAATGCAGTGCTGCCATGAAAATATAAGGAAAAAGCAGATGGCAGTATACAGAAAAAAGCAGCCCGCCCGCCGCCCGGTGCGGCGCGGCTGGAAACGGCACGCGCGCACGGGGATGTTCCTCTTCGCGTTTGTGCTGGTGGCCGTTACCGTGGGGGTCATTCTGCCCCATGCGGGGGTGCTGAGCGCCGCAGCAGAGGGCGGCACGCTGACGGAAAAGATTTTTACCACAGTGCAGAACAAAAACCTGCCGGTGATCGCAATCGACCCCGGCCACGGAGGCACCGACCCCGGCAGCGAGGGCAGCGGCCTATGGGAGTACGAGATGACCTGGCAGGTGGCCAACGAGCTGGTGGACCTGCTGGAACAGGATGGCCGCTATGCCCCGGTGCTGACCATTACCGAGGAAGAAAGCCAGAACAGCGATATGCCGCGCGTGGAACCGGCGGAACGCGCACAGCGCGCCAATGACGCGGGTGCGGTGCTGCTGTTTTCCATCCATGGCAATTCCGAACCGAGCGGCACAGCCAGCGGCTTTGAATGTTATGCCATCCCGCCGGGACAGGAATACCATGACGAGAGCGTGGCCCTGGCCCGCCTGACCGCCCAGAAGATCACCCAGACCGGCCAGACCCTGCGCGGGCAGGACGGCGTGCGGTACATCTATTTTGATACATATGATAACCGCATGGTGTATGAATCCAGTGACGAGACACCGCGCAATGAGCCGACTTTCCGCCTTTTGGCGGATGCCAACTGCCCGGCGGTGCTGGTGGAACAGTGCTTTTTGACCAACTCACAAGACGCCGCCCGCCTTGCCACCCCCACCGGTGCCAAACAAGCCGCAAAGGCGTATTATGAGGCGATATGCGAATGGATGAATAGTTAGGAGGTAGGAGTGAGGAGGTAGGAGTTAAAATAAGGAATTAGAAATTAGCAATTAGCAATTAGGAATTGGGCGATGGGGTTAGGCTCTGCACAGAATCCGTTTGTGATGGGCCTTTTTGCCATCCGTAGGGAACGGTGTTGACCGTTCCGATGGAAAATGTCATGCAATATAAAATCTATTGTGTAAAACATCGAATCCGGCACACACCCAATAATTTCTAACTCCTCATTTCTAATTCCTAATTTCCTTCAACTCCTAACTCCTACTTCCTACCTCCTAACTGCAAAAAAAGAACCGGTGCGCTGCACCGGTTCTTTTTTGCTATCATCAGGCTTCTTCTTCTGCAAAGTTGCCGAGAGCTTTGGCCTGCTCGATGACCTTGGCTTCCAGCATCTGGGGCAGGGTTTCGTAACGGACAAAATCAAAGGTGAACCAGCCGCGGCCCTGGGTCAGCTGACGCAGGAAGGTGGTAAAGTCCTGCATTTCGCTCATGGGCACTTCGGCTTCCACAACCTGCTCGCCGTCCTCGTCCGGGTTCATGCCCAGAACGCGGCCGCGGCGCTTGGTTACTTCGCCCATAATATCGCCAGTGTTATCGGCGGGAACATGAGCCTGCAGGGTGCCGATGGGCTCCAGCAGAACGGGGCCGGCTTCGGGGATGGCGGCCTTATAGCTCAGCTTGGCGGCCATGATGAACGCCATTTCGCTGGAGTCTACCGGGTGGTAGCTGCCGTCCAGCAGGGTGGCTTTCAGGCCAACCATGGGGTACCCGGCCAGCACGCCATGCTGGGCTGCCTGGCGCACGCCCTTTTCCACAGCGGGGAAGAAGTTCTTCGGCACGCTGCCGCCGAACACGTTTTCAGCAAACTCAACGTCCTCACCCGGAATGGGCTCGAACTGGATCCAAACATCACCGAACTGGCCGTGGCCGCCGGTCTGCTTCTTGTGGCGGCCCTGGGCTTTGCAGCTCTTGCGGATGGATTCGCGGTAGGGTACACGCGGAACTTCCAACGTGATCTCAACGCCAAACTTGTTCTTCAGCTTGGCAACGGCAACTTCCAGGTGCTGGGTGCCCAGACCGCTGATGATCTGCTGTTTGGTTTCGGGGTCAACGGTAAAGGAAATAGCGGGATCTTCTTCGATCAGGCGGGCCAGCGCGCCGGAAACCTTGCCCTCATCGCCCTTTTTGGCAACCTTGACGGCCATGCGGTAGCAGGCAACGGGGTAGCTGGGGGCGGGCAGGGTGACAACGCGGGCGGGATCGCACAAGGTATCGCCGGTCTTGGCGGTGGCCAGCTTGGCAACTGCGCCGATATCACCGGCTGCAATGGCGGGGGTGTCGGTCTGCTTTTTGCCGCATACAGTCAACGTTTTGCCCAGGCGCTCCGGCTGGCCGGTGCGGGTGTTGATGACATTGCTGGCTGCGGTCAGCTTGCCAGACAGAACCTTGATAAAGCTCAGCTTGCCCACAAACGGGTCGGCAACGGTCTTGAACACATAAGCGCAGGTGGGGGCGGTATCGTCCACAGTGATTTCGACCGGCTCACCGTCAGCGTTTTCGCCGACAACAGCGGCGGTTGCGGCGCTGGGCAGCAGCTCCTTCATGTTGTACAGCAGCATATCCAGTGCCTGCAGGTTGACAGCGCTGCCGCAGAACACGGGGGTGATCTGGCCGGTGCGCACACCGGCAGCCATGCCGGTAACGATCTCTTCGGTGGTGAACGGTTCGCCCTCAAAGAACTTTTCCATCAGGGTCTCGTCCGTTTCGGCAATGGCTTCGTACATAGCCTGGATCAGGCCCTCAAAGCGGTGGCCGATATCGGGCAGGTCGATCTGAACCTGTTTGCCGCTTTCGTACTTGAATGCTTTCTGGCTGAACAGGTTGATGTAAGCCACGGTGCCATCGTCCAGGCGGGCAGGCACAACGCAGGGGCAGATGGAAGGGCCGAACTTGATTTTCAGCTGTTCCAGGATCTTGAAGTAGTCAGAGTTTTCAAGGTCAGACTTGGTCACGAACACCATGCGGGCCTTGTTGTTTTTCAGTGCCAGTTTATAGGCTTTTTCTGCGCCGACGGTAACGCCGGAACGGCCAGAAACACAGATCAGGACACTTTCCGCAGCGGTGATGCCCTCAGCAGCGCCGGTTTCAAAATCAAACAGGCCGGGAACATCGATCAGGTTGAACTTGGTGCCGTCACTTTCCACGGGGATCACGCTGGAATTCAGCGATGCTTTGCGGCGTGCTTCTTCGGGGTCAAAATCGCTGGCGGTGGTGCCGTCCTCAACACGGCCCATGCGCTCAGTTGCACCGCTCAAATACAGCAGGGCTTCGGTCAAAGTCGTTTTGCCGCAGCCTGCGTGGCCGGCCACAAGAATGTTGCGAATGTCCTTACTGGCGTATTCCATTGTCTTACAAACCTCTTTTCGCGCCGGGATAAGCTCTCCCCACCCGGCATATGTATTTATTGTGATGTGGTATGCTCCACATTTGGCATGTTTTTACTTTATCACACTTTTTGCCTAAAATAAACAGTTTTTTTGAATATTTTTGAAAATATTTGTGAACGAATGATGCGGCAAGGCAGACGGTGCAAAATTGGTGCGTTGGTGCGTGCAATGCCAAAGCGCTGCCACTGCCGTGATTCTGCCATAGCAGGAATGGAAATCCGTTCATAGCTGTACCGCACAATTCCTGCGCTGTTCTATATGGTGCAGGTTTGGCTTTAACTTTTCTGCCGTTCCAGCCGCACAATGGCCACGGTGATATCATCCTGGCGCGCCCCGCTGCGGCGCACAGCACTGGCGGCTACGGCTTCGGCGGTCTGCTGCGGGCTTTGGCCCAGCCGGGTGCTCAGGGTCAGCTGGTCGCACAGCCAGGCGGAGCCATCGCACAGGGCACCATCGCTGACCATCATCACGGTATCGCCCACATCCAGCGTTAAGGCGGTGGAACGGCCCGTCACGGTGGGCAGCACCCCCATGGGCAGGCTGGCACCATCCAGCGTGCGCACAACGCCCGCCCGGCACAAAAAGCTGGGGGCCGCCCCCGCTTTGAACAACCCGGCCCGCCCGGTGTACAGGTCCAGCGTCAAAAGGTCCAGCGTTGCACCGCTTTCCTGCCCGGCGTTTTTCAGGCCCAGAGCAACGTTGACCAGCCGGGCGGCGCTTTCGGCGGCAAAACCGGCCTGCAGCAGCTGGGCTGTCAATTTGGCAGCCATCTGGCCGTCCACGGCGGCAGGCTTGCCGGTGCCCATGCCGTCACACAGCAGCATCTGGGCGCGGCCTGCACTGTCGCAGAACTGGCGGCAGGCATCCCCGCTCACGGTTTCCGGCGGGGCCGGGCGGCTGGCCAGGCCGAACACCGCGCGGTAAAGCGGGCGTTCGCCAAAATGCAGCATGGTCACGGTGCGGCAGTTGGTCACTTCCGGCGGGTCAAAGTCCCGGCGGCAGATGCGGCCCATTTCCTCGGCCAGGGCGCGGCATTCGCCGGGTGTAAAGCTGGTGCGGGGCAGGGTGACGGCGGCGGTCACCCGTCCGGCAAGGTCTGTCAGGACCGTGCATTCCAGCGGCTCCAGCCCAAGGGATGCAAACAGCTGGGTGGTGCGGGCTTCGCGCCGAGGGTCCGGCAGCCCGGCGCGGCCCAGGCGGGCGGCCATCTGGGCCAGGGCGGTGGCCATGGCGCTGTACTGCTCGGTCAGGGCGGTGCGCAGCAGCTCGGCACGGGCGCGGGTCTGGCGGCGGCTGCACCACAGCCGGTACCCGTGGCTGATGGTGGCGCACAGGTCCGCCGGGTGGACACAGGTGGAAAGTTGCCCCGGCAGGTCCTCCAGCTCCACGCGGCCGTTGTGTTCCAGCACGCCGCGCAGGGCGTACAGCCCGTCCATGGCGGTGGAATACCCCTGCACCCAGCAGGTATTGCGGCGGGCGCAGTTCTGGCACAGGTGCTGGGCGCAGAATTCCACCACATAGTCATAGCTTTCGCCGCGGGGCGGCATCTGGCAGCTGCACACGGCGTTTACCGTTTCGGCAATGTCGGATAGAGTATCCGCCACGCCGGAAAGTTTGCGCGCCGCGCTGGTCAGGCTTTGGGTGCCGACCGGCGGGGCAGGCGGTGGGAACACCGCCCGCAGGGCCTGCTCCGGGAAGAGCAGAAAGCCCAGCACTCCGGCCCCGGCGGCAAGGCCGAGGGTGAGCACGCCGGTCAGGCTGGGGGCAGCCAGTGCTCCCAGTGCACACCCGGCAGCAAACACGGCGGCCCCGCTGCGGCGCTCGCCGGGGCAAAAGACTGCTGCCCCCAACCCGCCCGCGGCCACGGCCAGCGCGGCAAAGCAGAGCGCCGGGGCGGCAGCAGTCAGGGCCATGGCAAGCACAAGAGCCAGCACGGCGGTGTGTTCCAGGCTGCCCGCGCAGGCACAGCACAAAATGCAGAACGCCGCCCCCGCCAGCCCCGGCGCGAACCCCGGCAGGGCAAGGCGCTGCAGGCAGGCGGCGGCCATGGCGGCCCACAGGCAGGCCCCGCGCGGGGTGCCAATGTGGAACTTGTAGATGCCCAGCCCCACCAGCACGGCCAGCGCGGCGGAGCACAGCAGGTTGGCCATATCCGCGGGGCTTGCGCCGCCCACCAGGGTGACAAGCCCCTGTTCCAGCAGCAGAACGCCCACCCCGCAGGCCGCGCCGGGCAAAAAGCCGGTCTGGCCCAGCTGGCGGCCCACAATGCGGGAAGTCAGCGCCCCGATGCAGGCCCCTGCCAGCTTCAGGGCAGTATCCAGCGGCTGGAATAATAGCAGCCCGGCCAGGCAGCCCAGCGCGGCAGCAGGGACGTATGTATTGCCGCAGCCCAGCAGCAGGCCAAGGCCGAACGGTGCAGCCCCGCCGTAAACCTGCCCGGCGCTGAGCAGCAGCCCGGTGCCGCAGGCAGCAAGCTGCCATAACACGGCGCGGTTCAGCCCGCGCAAGAGCGGGGCGCGGGGCAAAGCGGGCGGCGCTGTTTTGGCGTTGGCGGTGCGCACCGTCTGCCGGGTGCGCGGCGCGGTGGATGATGTGGCTGGTGTGTTTTGCATGGTGATCCCTCCCTCAGCCATGCGGTGTGCATGGTGTTATTATTGTATTGGAGGGCACCCGCACTTTTTGCCGCTGTGCGCAGAAGCCCCAAAACGCCCGGTAAAGGCGGAAAAACAAGCGGACTTCGACGGCAAAAAAGCAATGCGGACAAGCCCCTGCGCAAAGCAACAGCCCCACCCGCAAAATGCGGGTGGGGCTGTTGGAAATGAGTGTTATGATGTTACCGGAATGTTTATTCGGCGGCCTTTTTGGCATCGGCTTTTTTCTGGAACTTTTCGTTCTGGATGATAAAGCGCTCGTGGGTGGCGCGGCCAACTTCGCCAACATCATCATACATCACGGCGCTGAAGGTCAGCTTGCGGCCGTCCACGGCGGTCAGCTCGCTTTCGCAGCGCACTGTCATACCAACGGGGGTGGGGGCGTTGTGGGCCAGTTCCAGCTTGGCGCCAACGGTGCCGCAGCCGAGGTCCAGCTCCGGGGCAACGCTCTGCCAGCAGGCTTTTTCAACCAGCGCGGCAAGGGCGGGGGTGGCGAACACATTCAGCTCGCCGCTGCCCATGGCGGCAGCGGTGTTGGCGGCGGTTACGGCAACGCTGGCGCTGCCTTTGATTCCGGGATTCAGCATAGTGCAATACTCCTTTTATCAGCAACAATTTGGCGGTGGGGAATATGCCTTTTATTATACACGCTTTGCCGCCGTTTGAACAGCATATCTGTTTGACGCGGCAAAAAAACAGGGGTATAATACCTTTTAATGCAAAAAAGTAAACGCAGCATGGTAATGCGCCGCGCTGCCCGGTTTTGTGTTTTGACCAAGGAGAACAGAATGGAAGCAACCAATAAAATCGCCATTATTACCGATACCTGCTGCGATCTGCCGCAGGAATACCTGAAAGAATACCCCATTTTCTGCGTGCCGCTGGTGGTGACAAGCGGGACCGAGAGCTACCGCGATAACATTGATATTACGGTGGAAACGATCTATACCCGCCAGAAAAACGAGAATTTCAAAACCAGCCTGCCCCGTCCGCAGGATATTGAGGATGTGTACAGCGCAATCGCCCGCCAGGGCTACACCCATGTGATCGTGCTGATGATCGCCGAGTGCCTTTCCAGTGCCAACAACCTGATGCGCCTTGCCGCCGAGGAACACCCGGAGCTGACCGTGAAAGTGTTCGACAGCAAAAGCGCCAGCATTGGTCTGGGTGCGCTGGCGGTTCAGGTGGCGCGCTATGCGGTGCGCGGCGTAGCGTTTGACCCGCTGTGCGAACTGACCAAGCGGCTGATTGATGACACGGTGGTGTATTTCTCGCTGGATACGCTGAAGTATCTGCAGCGCGGCGGCCGCATTGGCCGCGCCACGGCGCTGGCCGGGGGGCTTTTGCAGATCAAGCCGATTTTGACCTTTGACCGCAAGGATGGCATGATCTCCACCGCCGCCAAGGTGCGCGGCCGCCGCGGTGTGCAGCAGCGGCTGATCGAACTGGCGATGGAGCTGGCAGCCAGCCACTCCGGCGAGGCGTACAACCTGGTCGTGTGCGACGGCAATGTGCCGGAAGAGGGCGCAGCGCTGGAAGCTGCCCTGACCCGCGCGCTGCCTGACGCCCACCGTGTGCTGCACGGCAAAATTGACGCCACACTGGCCGTACACCTGGGGCCGAACCTGCTTGGCGTTGGGGTACAGTTCCTGAACAGCAAGCTGCCGGCGTAACACAGCCAGCAAAGTGATTCATAAAACAAAAGCCGCCTGTACCGGGCGAGCAGATGCTCAATGGTGCGGGCGGTTTTCGTTTTTATCGTGGGAAGAACAGGGAAGATGACGAAAATAAATGATAGGGTGCTGCCTTAAAATGGGCAGCGAACCCGGACGCAGGCTGCGAGACAAGGTACCCGGAACACACCGGGCGCTGCCCCACGCCGCATCATTCCGGGTACCTTATCCCACAGCCTGCTGGTGAGCGGCGGGGGATAAGGGAAAGCGGAAAGCACTGGATTTGTCAGTCAATAGAGATGGTCTGGGCGGTGGGCTGCGGCTTTACATATTTGGGCAGGGTGATGGCCAGCACGCCGTTGTTGTAAGCAGCACGCACCTTGGTGGTATCCACGCCGGTCACATCAAAGCTGCGGGTATAGCTGCCAAAGCTGCGCTCACAGCGCAGGTAGCTGCCCTTTTTCTCGGCGTTCTCAAAATCGCTGTGGCGCTCGGCCTTGATGGTCAGCACTTTATCGTGCAGGTTCAGGGCAATATCTTCTTTGCGGAAGCCGGGCAGATCGCACTCCATCACATAGGCATCGCCGATATCACGGATGTCCGTTTTGAACTCTGCAAGGCTGTTATCGCCAAAGAAAGAACAGTCAATATCCTCAAAATCGCGGAACGGATTGTAGCGGCGGTCAATCAGCATAGCCATAAGTCATATCTCCTTAAACATATCCATAAAGTTTTTTATCAGCATTGGTTCAGCAGCTCCGGCACCCTTGGGGGCGGTGCCGGTTTCTGTTGACGAGTATTACAGTACACTATGATTATGAACAAAACATGAACTGCGTGTGAACTTTTAGCAGTCTTGATATACGAGTGCTAAAAATAGATAAAATTAACAATTTGACGATGAAATTAAAATGCGAAACAAAGCGCAAGGAAAATAGCACATCTTTCCCATTCTGCCCAAAACGGGCCGGGAAAGGCTTGAAATCGGGAATGGGGCGTGGTATCGTTAAAGTGTTCTCCTGTATAATATAGAAGATAAATCAAAAGAAAAAAGGGAGGTGGGGCCATGCAGGAGCTTGGCCGAATGATAAAAAAGCTGTGCAGTAAGCTGTTCAGCCGCATTGTAATTACCGGGGTGCTGATTTTAATCCAGGCGGCATGGTTCTGGTCTTTGTTCACAAGCCTTTCCAGCTATGCGCACTGGCTGAACCCGCTGATGCTCTGCCTGAGCGTTATCATGTGCGCGGTGCTGATCCGGCAGGATTCCACCGCGCCGGAGTTCAAGATCAGCTGGATGGTTATTTTCATGATCATGCCGGTGCAGGGCGGTTTGCTCTACCTGCTGTGGGGCGATAAGCGCCCGGCAATCCGCCTGCGCAAAAAGCTGGACTGGGCTTATGACCGCATCCGCCCGCTGCGCCGCACGGACCCGGCGGCACAGGCCATGCTGGAGCAGGCCAACCCCCGCGCGGGGCGCACCGCGGCGTACCTGCGGGATTTTGCCGCTTACCCGGTGTATTCCGGCACTGACGTCAAGTTTTACGCTTCGGGTGAAGTGGTATTTCCCGACCTGCTGGAAGCGCTGAAATCGGCACAGGAATCCATACTGTTGGAGTTCTTTATCATCTCCAAGGGCAAAATGTGGGATGCCGTACATGATATGCTGCGCCGTAAAGCGGCCCAGGGCGTGGATGTACGGATGATCTATGACGATGTGGGCTGTGCCACCGGCCTGCCCGCCCAATACTGGAAGACCCTGCAGGCGGAGGGAATTCAGGCGGTGCCGTTTAACCCCTTTGTTCCGCTGCTGAACCTGGTAATGAACAGCCGCGACCACCGCAAAATTGTGGTGGTGGATGGCAAAACTGCCTTTACCGGCGGCTTTAACCTGGCGGATGAGTACATTAACCAGAAAGAGCGCTTTGGCTATTGGTGCGATACCGGCGTGCGGCTGCAGGGCCCCGCTGCCTGGAGCTTTGCCACGATCTTTCTGGAGCTGTGGGCCAGCCAGCGCCCCGATGATCCCGGCCTGGATGCTTACCGCAGGGAACAGCCGTTCCCGGCGGAAGAGCCGACCATCGGGCTTGTGCAGCCCTACAGCGACAGCCCGGTGGACGATGAGAATGTTTCCAAAAACGTCTATCTGGACCTGATTGCCCAGGCGCAGGAAACGCTGTGGATCACCACGCCGTACCTGATTTTGGATAACGCCACCATGACTGCGCTGCGCCTGGCCGCAAAGCGCGGCGTGGATGTGCGCATTTATACCCCCGGCATCCCCGATAAAAAGATGGTCTACCAGCTGACCCGCAGCTACTTTGAACCGCTGATCCGTTCCGGGGTCAAAATTTACACTTTCACGCCGGGCTTTTTGCACGCAAAAACCTGGCTGGTGGATGGCAGAACCGCGGTGGTGGGGTCCATCAATCTGGATTACCGCAGCCTGTACCTGCACTTTGAATGTGCCACCCTGCTGTATGGCTGCGCCGCGCTGGCCGATGTGGGCGAATTTATGATGCAGCTGGAAAAGCAGTCCCACCTGGTGGAGCTGAAAGAATGCCGCACCAGTGCGCCGGGCCTGATGGTATCCGCCCTGCTGCGTTTGCTGGCCCCGTTGTGCTGACGGAAATCATAGGAAAAACAACAGGCGGACAACAAAAGCACAACGGAAGCGCATGGAAAGCCTGTGCGTTTACCCTGTGGAGACCGTAGGGGCGCACATTGTGCGCCCACCAACCTGAAAAAAACAGAACTTTTTCACGAAATGTTCTGCCTATGGCAAACGGCCCCTACAATTCGGATTAAGGTTATTGTAAAATCTATAATGTGCAATAAGGCAGGTTTGCGGCGGGGTGAGGGCACCCCGCCCTACAGAATATTTTTATGATTGGTGCTCCACAATAAACACTTTGTAGGGCGCGATGCCCTCATCGCGCCGGGGAGAAACCTTGCCGATAGTGGTAAACGCCGCAAATTATTTGTAGGGGACGATGCTTGCATCGTCCCGGATGATGGGCTTTGCCATATATCGCACCACATCATTCTCCACAAGGCGGTGTGCGCTGAGTTGCTCGGCTATGCGGGCCGATGGCGAGCATCGGCCCCTACAAATCATTTGCGGTGTTTGCGGTAAAAGACAACAGATAAACAACAAAAGAACAACAGAACAATAGAGCACGCGCTTTGCAGGATTTCTGAAATGACAGAAACGATTTCAGAAACCTGTGAAGCGCGTGCTTTTTTATTTTTGCGGCAGAGCAGGGAAAACACGGATTTGATGCACAAAAACAAAAGTGCTGTTTTAGAAGTTCTGCACAAATACGGAAGCAAAAACAGCAATTCTGAAATTATGTTACAGAATTCTGTTGACAACTTGAAGTTGTTGTGCTATGATGCAGATGTTCCCAAAAGAACCTGCTGCACTGGCGGGAACAAAAACCGGCGGGGGCTGCCACCCCTGCCAGAAAGAAGGGATGCTTTGGAAAAGATCACGGCAGAGCGCGTGCTGGCGGAACTGGCAGAAATCGCGTTTGCCGACCTGGGGGCCGAACCTGCCCCGCCCGTAAAAGTGGGCGATAAGCTGCGTGCGCTGGAGCTGATTTATAAGTATCTGGGCCTTGGCGATGGTGCTGTAGCGGAGGAGCCCGTTGTGATTGTGGATGAAGCACCCACCGAACAGGAGGTGACGCCATGAGGGTGCGCATCCGGGATGTGGTAGCACCGGTGTTCTGGCCGGTGCACCGCGCCATTGCCCGCGGCACAGTTCAGGAACTGGTGGCCAAGGGCGGGCGCGGCAGCGGCAAATCCAGCTATATTTCCATTGAGCTTGTGTTGCAGCTGCTGCGCCACCCCGCCTGCCATGCGGTGGTGCTGCGCAAGATCGGCGGCACGCTGCGTACCAGCGTGTACGCGCAGATTCAGTGGGCCATTGGGGCGCTGGGGCTGGCAAAACAGTTCCGCTGCACCGTCAGCCCCATGGAGTGCACCTATCTGCCCACGGGGCAGAAGATCCTCTTTTTTGGCACCGACGACCCCGGCAAGCTGAAAAGCATCAAGGTGCCGTTTGGGGCCATCGGCCTGGCCTGGTTCGAGGAGCTGGACCAGTTCGACGGCCCGGAGGAGGTGCGCAGCGTGGAACAGAGTGTGTTCCGCGGCGGCAGCTTTACCCTGGCGTTCAAAAGCTTCAACCCGCCGGCATCGGGGCGCAGCTGGGCCAACCGCTATGCGCTGGAACAGCGCCCCGGCAAGCTGGTGCACCACTCCACCTACCGCGACCTGCCGCCCGCCTGGCTGGGTGAACGCTTTTTGGCGGATGCCGCCCACCTGGAACAGACCAACCCCACGGCGTTCCGCCATGAATACCTGGGCGAAGCGGTCGGCTGCGGCACAGCGGTGTTTGGCAACATCCAGCTGCAAACCCTGACGACCGAACAATGCCAGAGCTTTGACCGGGTGTACCACGGGGTGGACTGGGGCTGGTACCCGGACCCCTGGGCCTATAATGCGGTGCATTATGATCCCGCCCGCCGCACCCTGACGATCTTTGACGAGCTGACCCGCCGCCGCACCCCCAACCGGGAAACCGCCCGCCTGCTGCTGGACCGCGGCCTGGACCGCACGGCGCTGCTGACCGCCGATGCCGCAGAACCCAAAAGCTGTGCGGACTACCGCGCGGCGGGGCTGCCCTGCCGGGCAGCGGTCAAAGGTCCCGGCAGTGTGGCCGCCGGGATGAAATGGCTGCAAAGCCTGAACGCCATCATCATTGACCCTGTGCGCTGCCCCGAAACTGCCGCCGAGTTTACCGGCTATGAATACCTGCGGGATGCGCGCACCGGGGAGGTGACCAACGCCTGGCCGGATGCCGACAACCACCACATTGATGCCGTGCGCTATGCGCTGGAAAGCGTGTGGCGGCGGCGCGGCAGCTGAACCGCAAAACCAAGAAAGAAGGAATGGATTGAAAAGTTACTTGGAACAGGCATTCGGCCGGGGAGATGTGACCTCGGCCCGGATGCAGGCAGCCATCCGGGAATGGCTGAACCTTTATTACGGCACCCAGTCCCCCGGTGAGGATGCCGCCGACCGGCTGGCGGTGCTGGTGGTCAGCAAGCTGTGCCGCACCGTGTTTGCGGAGTATGAAAGCAAAACCACCGCACCCCTGGCCCCCAGCCTGCGCGCGCTGGATGCCGTGCGGGTACAGGCTATGCAGTACGCCCTGGTGGGCGGCGAATGCCTGCTGAAACCGGTGCCCGGTGACAACGGGTTTGACTTTGTGCCCATCCGGCGGGACTGTTATGCACCCCTTGGCCGCGATGCCCACGGCGCACTGACCGGTGTGGGCACCATGGAGGTGCTGCGCCACAATGGCCGCGGCTACCTGCTGCTGGAACGCCGCACCGCCGGGGCGGATGGCCTGACCATTGAGACCCGCCTGTTTGAGCTGGCGGGCGAAACCCTTGGCCGGGAGGTGCCGCTGGCGGCGCTGCCCGCCACCGCCCAGCTGCAACCCAGCCTGCTGCTGCCGGGGGTGCAGGGCGTTGGCCTGGCTGCACTGCGCACCCCGCTGCTGAACTGTGTGGACGGCGGCCCCGATGCCGTGGCGGTGTATGCCCCCGCCGCCGGCCTGCTGCACAGCGCCGCCCGGCTGGAATACCAGATGCGGCAGGAGTTTGAAAACGGGGCTTCCCGCGTGTTTGCCTCGGAGGACCTGCTGCGGGAGGATGGCTATGGCCGCCGCACCCTGCAGGATGATCTTTTTATCGGCCTGCCGGACGACCCCGCCAATGTGGGGGTAACGGTCTACAGCCCGCAGCTGCGGGTGGAGCAGTTCCTGGCCCGTAAGCAGGATATCCTGCGCAGCTGCGAAAGCCTGATCGGCTTCAAGCGCGGCATTTTGAGCGAGGTGGAAGCCGCCGAGCGCACCGCAACGGAGATCACCTCCAGTGAGGGCGATTATAACCTGACCATCCAGGAATTGCAGGCCATGTGGCAGAACGGTGCCGGCCAGGCGCTGGAGCTGTGCGCCGCGCTGGGCAGGGTGTACGGCCTGCCGGGCCTGAGCTTTGACGCCGGGAAAGACCTGACGATGGACTGGGGCGATGGCGTGCTGTTTGACCGCACCCGCACCTGGAATGAGTATATGAGCATGGTAACATCCGGCCTGCTGCGGCCGGAACTGGCCCTTGCCTGGTACTTTGACCTGCCCCACGCCGATGCCGCCCAGCTGGCAAAGATCCGTAAGGACCTGATGCCGCAGGCAGCACAAGCGGCCCCCGCAAACAATGAAGTAGGTAATTGCGAAACAAGTTCGCAATCCTGATTGAAACTGCGGTAAAAATCCTG
>CAVFVI010000045.1:0-24678 GCA_963626055.1 Acutalibacteraceae bacterium | reverse complement strand
TGCTGTCTTGCGCGACAGCTTATTTATAATACCACACTTTCAAGCAAAGTCAAGCGCTTTTTTCGATTTTTTCTCTAATTTTTTTAATTTATTTTTGGATAAGGTGCATAAGGACGGTTTAACGTCGTTTCTCGGTTTCATTCTCTTTTTACCCCTGTCTCATATCCTTCTCCCCCATCTTCCTATAATATAAATAGCGTCCTCCATCCCCTGCTTCCCCATCTTTCCCAAATCATTTATCTTCCATACTTGCGCTTTGGTTCCAAAGCAAGTATACTAAAATCTGTGATTTAACAAAGAAATGATGGTGATCTTTCCATGCTGGCGATATACGAAACCGTCAACCGGCGCTTGACCCGCGCAGACGAAATTGAGGAAGGCACATGGATCTGCCTGACTGCCCCCAGCCAGGAGGAGATCCGCGAAGTTGCCGCCACCTTAGATATTGAGCCCGCCGACGTGCAGGCCGCCCTTGACCCGGAAGAATCCGCGCGTATCAGCCTGGAAGACGGCTATACCGTTATCATTGTGGATATTCCCTTAAAGGTAGACGGTGCCGCCGAGGGCGTATACACCACCATCCCCCTTGGTATTCTGTTGACCCAGACCACCATCACCACGGTTTGCTCCGTGGATACCCCTGTATTATCCGACTTCGCTTCCTGCCGGGTGCGCGGCTTTTCTACTAAAAAGAAGATGCGCTTCGTATACCAGATTTTGTACCGCGCCGCCACGATGTACCAGCAGGAGCTGCGCCTGATCGACCGCCGCCGCCAGGAAATTGAGAAAAACCTGACCGGCACCCTGCGCGACAGTGACTTGATGGAGCTGCACGGGTTGGAATCCACCCTGGTATACTTTGCAACCTCCCTGCGTGCCAACAGCACGGTTTTGGACCGGTTGACCCGCTACAAGCGGCTGGAACAGTACCCCGATGACATGGAACTGCTGGATGATGTGATCGTTGAGATCCGGCAGGCCATTGAGATGACCAGCATCTACCGCGATGATATCAAGGGCACCCGCGAGCTGTTCAGCTCGATTTTGGACAACCGCCTGAACAATGCGATGAAGTACCTGACTTCCGTTACCCTGTTGATGGCTGTCCCGACCGTTATTTCCGGTTTGTATGGCATGAATGTGGATATTGACGGCATGCCGTTTTCCAGTTCTGATTATGGCTTTGCCATTGTCTGCGTGCTCACGCTTGCTATTTGCGGGATCGCTGCCTGGGTACTGCACAAAAAACATATGCTCTGATTTGTATGGTTTGCCGCATCCCGCCCGCCGGGGTGCGGTTTTTACTTTTCCGCCTGTAACATTTGGGGGCAATTCCCCTATTATATAAATAGTAAGAGGAAAGCGAGGTGTGCCGCAATGACTGATGCCGACATTGTTGCGCTGTACTGGGCACGGGACGAGCAGGCCATTGCACAGACCGCACAAAAGTTTGGTGCTTACTGCCGCAAGATCGCCATGAACCTGCTGGGCAGCCAGGAAGACGCTGAAGAATGCGAAAATGACACCTGGATGGCTGCCTGGAACAGCATGCCGCAAAACCGGCCGGACAAGCTTGCGCCCTACCTGGGGCGCATTACCCGCAACCTGGCGCTGGATCTGCGGGAACGGCAGAACGCCAAAAAGCGCGGCGGCGGCCAGACCGAGGCTGTGCTGGAAGAGTTGGAATTCTGCCTACCCGCCGGGGACCACACCGCACAGGAGGTGGAAAGCGCCGAGACTGCCCGCTCCATCAGCGCGTTTTTGCGCAGCCAGCCGGAGCAGGCACGCAATATCTTTATCCGGCGGTACTGGTACTGCGATGCCACCGCCGATATTGCCAAGCGCTACGGCATTGGCGAAAGCAAGGTGCGCGTTACCCTGCACCGGATGCGCGCCAAGTTGAAAGCCTACTTAGAGAAAGAAGGTGTCTGCCTGTGAACTCCCGTGATTTATTCCGCGCGATCGGGCAAATTGATGATGATTTGATCGAACCGGCCAACAAAGCCCCCGCCAGGCGCACCATCCCGCTGCAGTTCCGGCGCTTTGTTCCGGCAGCAGCCTGTTTTTGTGTGGTGCTGTTAGGGGTGGCGGTGGTCCGGCAGGACCGTTCCGCCGGGGTCAGCCAGGCCGCCGAGACTGCCAATTTGAACGAAAGCGCCCCCGCCTATGATGAATCCAACAGCCCTGATACCTTCAGCACATTCAGCATGGAGGGGAGCGAACCGGACGCCGCTGCTGGCAGCGTTGCCGATTCCCCATTGTCCTCCTCCCTGAAATCCGCAATGCAGGACAGCAGCCCCTTGCAGGCTTTGAGCGATACGTTGCTGGGCAGCGGCGCTTACGGCAGTGCTACCCTGCTGGCCCACAGCGCTGACGAGCTGTATTTTGGAGATGGTCTGGTTCTGGGCGGTGCTACGGACGCGGTTCTCCCCGCCAGCCTGCCCGTTTACCGCAACAGCCTGCTGGATGCTGCGGACAACACCGCCGCCATGGAAGCTCAGCTGCGCACGGTACTGGACGCTCTGGGTCTGGATGCTTCGCTGGCGGATACCGCCGCATTCAGCGGCGACAGCGCCGAGACCATTCCCGAAACGGTAACCGATATGCGGGAAAGCGCCGAACAGAACGGGTGGAATGCGGATTCCGCTGTGCTGAATTACCTTTCCAACGCCGCGCAGCTGCAGCTGACTGTCCCCGAAAGCGCCTGGCCCGGTGGGCTGACGATTACCGTTTCCAGCGGCCTGCGCACCAGCGTGGTCTGCAACAATTCCGCCGGGGTAAAAACCTTTGCCGATCTCACGGAAGAACGCGCGGTGGCCGCCGATTTGCAAGAGAAATACGGGGACCTCTTCACCGCTCTGCTGGGCGGGGAATATACCGACGTGACGGACGGCGGCGACAGCACGATCAGCGGCCAGCCTTCTTCCCTCTTTGTCAAGTTCGCGGCGGATCCTTTCCATTATCTGCTGGTCAGCGTGGATACCGAAGGCAATCTGCTGAGCCTGCACGAAACGGACCACACGGTGGAGCTTTTGGGCGAGTACACCAGTGTTTCCCGCGCCGAAGCCGACCAGCGGCTGGCCAATGGGGAATTTTTGACGGACAGCGGTACGGCGGAAGCGGTTGACCCCGCCGCAGAGCCGGAGCACCTTGCCAACCTGCGCCTGACCTATGTACAAAGCACTGCCACCTATTACCTGCCCATGTGGGAATACACCATTGACCAAGGCCCCGCTGCCCTGGGTGACGGCGATGATGTTGACCAGACGCTGCACAGCTTTGCCGTCTACTATGTGCCCGCCGTGGAGCTGGACGAGATCGACGCCTTAAAGAACAAATAAAACCAACAAAACCATACCGCAGGCCGAACCGCAACGTCAAAACGTTCCGGGGCACAGCCTGCGGTATTTGTGTTATTGCAAAATTGCAGGTTCTGCGTTATAGTAAAGGCAGCAATTTAAGGTCTATCAGCCCGTTTTTATATAAGGAGGCCCGCCATGCCCACCGAACCGCAGAACCAGCCGCTTGTCAGCATTATTGTTCCTGTTTACAACGCAGCGGACCATATTGCCCGCTGTATTGAAAGCATCCGCCGCCAAACCTATCAAAATCTGGAAATCATTCTGCTCAATGACGGCAGCAAGGATGTCAGCTATGCTGTCTGCCAGAGCTATGCCGGCATTGACCGCCGCATTGTGGTGATCGACAAAAACAACAGCGGCGTTTCCGCCACCCGCAACCTTGGCATGCAGGAAGCCCACGGCAAATACTTTCAGTTTGTGGATGCGGATGATTTCATTCAGCCTTATGCCACCGAACTGCTGGTACAAAAAGCGGAAGCCAGCCACGCCGATATGGTGATTGCCCACTACAACCGCATTGAACCGCCGGTCAGCCTGCCCAAAACCATGCGGGATACCGTGGTGGAGCGTGTGCTGGACCCCATCCTGGACCCGCAGCACCGGGTACAGACTTTTGGCTTTTTGATGGAAGGCCCGCTGGATAAGGACGCATTTGCCTGCGGCCTGATGCAGGAGCCCGCCAGTTTTTATTACGGCGTGATGTGGAACAAGCTCTACCGCGCCGACATTGTGCGCGAACACCCCGATGTGCGCTGCAACGAGGAGCTGGACTACAGCGAGGATTTGTATTTCAATCTAAGCTTTATCCGCTATGCCCAGCAGTTCTATGCACTTTCCACCCCCATTTACAACTATGTGCAAAACCCGGACAGTGCCGTGCACCACCTGAACCCCTTTGATGTGTTGACCACCCGGTTTGAGCTGACCGCCTATTACAAAGACCTGTTCAAGCACATTGGCCTGTATGAAGAAAACAAGTACCGGCTGAACAAGTTTTTCTTTGGCCTTGCGGAAAGCTAAAGGCAGTCCTGATGTTTTTGTCTTTCCCGTCCCGGCAGTGCTTTTTCCGCCGGGGCGGATTTTGTTTTGCTTTCTATTGCCGCACACTGCATACAAAAATGCCCCGGACGAAGCTTTTCTCGTCCGGGGCATTGCAATTCTCTTATCGGGAAAAATCAGGATTCTTTCAGCATATGCTGGCTTTCGGCAAAGGCCACCAGCTTTTCAAAAGTTTCTGCGCTCAGGTCATGCTCGATCTTGCAGGCATCGTGGGAAGCCACGGCAGGGTCCACGCCCAGTGCAACAAAAAAGCGGGTCAGCTTTTTGTGGCGGCCATAAATCCGGGTAGCAATTTCCAGTCCCGGCGGCTCCAGAGTGATATACCCGGCGCCATCCATCGAAATATAACCAGCCTGACGCAGGTTTTTCATTGCAATGCTCACGCTCGGCTTGGTAACGCCCATCTCGGTAGCGATGTCGATGGAGCGGACTTCCCCGTTGCGTTCTGTCAGCATCAGGATCTTTTCCAGATAATCCTCTGCGGATTCATAGATTTTCAACGACACTGCCTCCTTTGTGGACTTGTCATCTGTCATATTGCTATAAAATCATGGTATTATCTTAACACATTTTTTCAATTTTGGCAAGTGTAATACTTTTTGTTTGTCTTTCCGGTTCTTTTTCTTGCTTTTTGGGCGGATTCTCACCGCCGGGCATCATCCCGTGGTCTTGCCTTTATCAAACAACCCGCCAAAAAGTTTGCCACGGTGCTGCCCGCTTTCTTCAAAAATTCGCGGAACGGTTCCCTTGTTTTTTCGTCAGCAGCCGTTGTTTCTTCCTGTGTTACCGTTGGGGCTTCGGTCGCTATGGGTGTTTTGGGCGGGGCCGCGGTTTCCGGCGTGGCTGTTTTTGCTGTTTCGGGTGTGGCGGCACTTTCCGGTGTTGCCGGGGCTGCACTTTCGGGGGTAGCTGTTTCCGGTGTGGCGGTCTCTGGGGTAGCAGCAGTTTCCGGGGTCGCCGGTGCAGCGCTCTCCGGTGTGGCTGTTTCAGGGGTGGCCTGGGCGGCAGTCTCCGGGGTTGCAGGTGCCGCGCTTTCGGGTGTTGCAGCGGTTTCCGGGGTCGCCGGTGCAGCGCTCTCCGGCGTAGCCGTTTCGGGGGTAGCCTGGGCGGCGGTCTCCGGGGTTGCGGGGGCTGCACTTTCCGGCGTGGCGGCTTCCACCACATCAATGTTCACTTCGGCATAAAAATCCAGGTCCACACAGCTTACCAGCACGGTTGCCGTGCCGGGGGCCACGGCGGTCACGTTGCCGTCCTGGTCCACCGTGGCCACACTGGGGTCGGTCGAAGCAATATGTACCACTGCATCGGTCACAGCCTGGGCAAACTCCGCCCGGTCCTGCGGCGTAATATCCGCAAGGCTTCCGGTAAATCGCACCTCCCCGGCCAGCGCGCACTGCTGGCCAACGGCAAGCTGTACTTCATGCGGCAGGGCAAAATCTTCTGCGCTGCACCCACACAACAGGCAAAGCGCTGCTGCCAGCGCGGCCAAAATCCAAATCCTGAACTTTTTCATACCGGTTCCCATTCCTTTCTGCGGCAGCGGTGCTTCTATCTCAAAGCGCACCTTACCCTGCCAAAAAGCTTTCTGTAATAACGAACATTGTTCGCCCACAGAGAAATATAAAATTTTATCGCAACCCTGAATCCAATCTGTAGGGGACGATGCTTGCATCGTCCCGCATGGCGGGCCTTGCCGGATATCTTGCTTCGGGACACTGGCAAACGCCCCGCGGGCACGGCATGCACCTCTATGCTCCCCACAGAGTAAAGGCACACTTTTTTCGATATCCTGCATCAGCTGCCCTTTCGCTTCATTCTTATCATAATACGCGGCAGGTGTGAAATTTTCAACATTTTATGCTGCCCTCCGTTTGAAATTTTCCGGTTTTCCCGTTTCGCATGTTGTGGTATACTGTTAGCAGTATGATAAGTTGGGGAATGTATGCTTTCGTGAATCGTTTCTCTCAAATTATACTATTCGTTTATTCAAAGCTCATGCAAAATACGTTTTGTATTAAATCTATCGGAGGTTCTGCCCATGCTGGATATCACCCTGCTTGGCACCGGCGGCACGCAGCCCCTGCCGGAGCGCGCCTTGGCGGCTGCCTGCATCACGGTGGGCGGTTCCAACCTGCTGCTGGACTGCGGCGAGGGCACCCAGACCGCCGCGCGCCGGGCCGGGGTCAGCATTTTCCGCATGGATGCCATTCTGCTGACCCATTACCACGGGGACCATATTTTCGGCCTGCCCGGTATCTGGCAGACGATGGCCGCTCAGGGCCGCACTGCTCCCCTTGTCATGGCGGGGCCGCCGGGCCTGACGGATGTGGTGCGCACCTTTTACGCCGTAGCCGGACCGCTGCCGTTTGAGCTGCGGCTGAAAGAACTGCCGGACTGCAAAGGCGAGTTTGAAGTGCCCGCCGGGTGCGTGCAGGCGTTCCCCCTCAAGCACCGGGTGCCCTGCTGCGGGTATGCATTCACCCTGCCGCGGGCAGGCAAGTTTGACCCCCAGCGCGCAAAGGCGGCCAACATCCCGGTGCGTTACTGGTCCACCCTGCAAAGCGGCCAGCCGGTGGGCGGGTTCCTGCCGTCCCAGGTGCTCGGCCCGCCGCGCCGCGGGCTGAAAGTTGTCTATGCGACCGATACCCGCCCCTGCGCTGCGCTGCGCCGTGCCGCACAGGACGCCGACCTTTTGCTGATGGATTCCACCTATGCCGATGACGCCGACCTGCCCAAAGCAAAGTTATACGGCCATTCCACCTGCCACGAAACCGGAACCCTTGCCGCCGAAGCCAACGTGCGCCGCCTGTGGCTGACCCATTACAGCGCCGCCGTAACGGACCTTGCCCCCGGCCTTACCGCCGCGCAGCAGACGTTCCCCACCGCAGCCGCCGGGGTTGACGGCATGCGGCTGACCCTGAATTTTGACCCTGACTGAATGAGGTTTTCCCCTTGAAAAAATCTACCCGTCTGAACATTTTGTTTGCCGTTATCATTCTGCTGGCCGCCGGGGTGCTGTGGCTCTGTTTCGGCCATCCGGCTGCCGGGTCCGGCCTGGTTGCTGTGCTGACTTATGGCGATGACAGCACCCAGCTGCGCATCCCGCTGGATACCGACCAGCGCTATGATATTGATACCGGCTATTACACCATCCACCTGGTTGTGGAAAACGGCGGCATCCGCTTTGTGGAAAGCCCCTGCCCGGACCACACCTGTGAATCCTTTGGCGTGCTGACCAAACAGGGCGATTGGGCTGCCTGCCTGCCCGCCCGCGCCAGCGTTACCGTTGAATAACTATACATTACGGAGGTTCCCCATGAAACCCACCTACAAGCAAGTGACCAAAACCCGCTATATTGAGCAGATCAGCCAGCTGGCGGAAGAAATTTTTGTTCAGCATTACACCAAGCTGACCCCCAAAGTGGCCCGCGCCCTGGCGGAAAAGTACCAGAGCGATATCCTGACGGATGACGAGATCCACAGCGGAACCGTGAATTATTTCATGATCTATCTGGGCAGTGACCCGGTCGGCTATTTTGCGCTGGATCTTACCCCCACGGGGGCCATGTGCCTTTCCCGCCTGTTCCTGTTGGAAAAAGCCCGCGGCCAGGGCATTGGCCGCAGCATTGTTGCCTATGCCCAAAAGCTGGCCGAGGGCGATGGCCGCAGCCGCCTGTACCTGCGGGTATGGGCCAAGGACCTGAAAGCCGAAGGGTTCTGCAAAAAGTGCCGCTTCCGCAAAAGCGAGACCGTCCCCATGGAAGTCCTGCCCGGCGTTACCCTCGACATCACCACCTGGGAAAAACTCTGGCGCTGACCACCCAGCCAGCCTTTTTGAAAAAAGGCTGGGCGAAAAACTTTAATGGGCCACGCATAAGGCAGGAGTTTGCCTTTGCGGACGTAAAAATTATAGAGTGTTTGCCGTATATTCCTCCACACCATTCTCCACAAAGCGACGGGCGGGATACACAGAAAATGACGATTGCGCATTATAAAACAATCTGTAGGGAACGGTCTTGACCGTTCCGGGACTTTGTGGTGGATGCCGCAACAATTCATACAGAAGCCCGCCGTATATTTTGGCTCCCCTGGAGGGGAGCTGTCCGCGCAGTAGGGGGTGCATTAACGTATCAACGCATTTTATGCTTCATGTGTGGCAAACATCCCCGGCGCGATGAGGTCATCGCGCCCTACAGAACCATTTATTGTCCATCTCATATCTTCAACCCGCAACAAACCTAATATCTCCTGAGCGGCGCAACTGCGCCGCGGTCCACCACAATTATTCATTATTCTCTATTCTTTTTTCATTTTTCCCCACCTCCAATTCCTAATTTCTCATTCCTAATTCCTAATTGAACTAACTCCTACCTCCTCCCTCCTAACTCCTAACTCACCAAAAGGGGGTGCCCCCACCTTGAATCTTCTCCACCTCGCCGACCTCCATCTTGGCAAGCGGGTCAACGGCTTTGATCTGCTGCCGGACCAGCGCTATATTTTAGAGCAGGTCCTTGACCTGTGCACTGCCCACAGCGTGCAGGCGGTGGCACTGGCCGGGGATATTTATGATACCGCCCTGCCCCCTGCCGCCGCGGTTTTGCTGCTGGACTGGTTTTTGACCGAACTTGCCCACCGGAACATCCCGGTGCTGGCCATTGCCGGCAACCATGATAGTGCCGAGCGGCTGGATTATGCCGCCGGGCTGCTTTCTAACCAACAGGTCTATCTGGCCGGGCAGTTCACCGGTGCCCCCCACCGGGTCATCTTGCAGGATGAATTTGGCGAGCTTGCTTTTGACCTCCTGCCCTTTGTCCGTCCCGCCACCGTGCGCCACTGCCTGCCGGATGCTGATATCCGGGACGATGATTCCGCTATCGCCGCCGCGCTTGGCCCCCTGCCTGCTGCCGGGGAACGCCGGGTCCTGCTGGCCCACCAGATGGTGCTGGGCGGCGGCGCACTCCCCACCTGTTCCGGCAGCGAGAGCGTTGCCGCCGATGTCAATGTCGGCACGGTGCAGGCGGTGGATGCCGCCCGCTTTACCGGCTACCTGTACACCGCCCTTGGCCACATCCACCGCCCGCAGCAGGTCGGCAGCCCCACCGTGCGGTATGCCGGCAGCCCGCTGTGCTATTCACTGGATGAGTGCGGCGCACAGAAAAGCGCCGTTCTGGTTCATATTGGGGCCAACGGAGCCGAACCGGAGCTTTTGCCCCTGCGCCCGCTGCACGCCATGCGCCACCTGACTGGCCCGCTGGACCAGCTGACCGCCGCCGATACCGTAACGGATGCCGAGGATTACATCTGGGCCACCCTGACCGACCCGGTCCCCCGCCCGGACGCCATGGCGGTGCTGCGTGCCGCTTACCCCAACGCCATGAAGCTGGATTATGCCCCCGGCGGCGCGCTGGATGCCGGCAGCGATGCCATCCAGCAGGCCGCCCAGCTGCGCACCATGAGCTTTGACGAGCTGTTCGCCCGCTTTTTTGAAAAGATGCACGGCCGCACCCTTACCCCCGAAGAAACCGCAGCCCTGGCCCAGCTGCGCCAGGAGGCCGGACTATGAAACCTGTACGCCTGACCCTTTGCGCCTTTGGCCCTTACGCGGGAACCTGCACGCTGGATTTGTCCGGCTTTGGCTCCAGCGGCCTGTTTCTCATCAGCGGCGATACCGGCGCGGGCAAAACCGCGCTGTTTGATGCCATCACCTTTGCCCTGTACGGCGAAACCACCGGCGCTTACCGCGAGCCGGACATGCTGCGCAGCGATTATGCCGCCCCCACCGATACCACCTTTGTGGAGCTGGAGTTCACCCACCGCGGCCGCACTTATACCGTCAACCGCACCCCGGAGCAGACCCGCGCCAAGCGCCGCGGCGATGGCGTGACCACGGTTCCCGGCTCCGCCGTTTTAACGCAGGAGCCGGATGCCCCCGTAACCGGCACCAAAGCCGTAACCGCCGCGGTAACGGCCCTGCTGGGCATTGACGCCCGCCAGTTTGCCCAAATTTCAATGATCGCGCAGAATGATTTCGCCCGCCTGCTCAACGCTTCCAGCGCGGACCGGGCCGAGATCCTGCGCCGCGTGTTTGATACCGCCAGCTACCAGCGCCTTGGCAGCGCCGCCCGCACCAAAGCCGGGGAGGCGCTGCGCCAGGCCGAGCTTGCCAACCACACCGTTGTGCAGCTGCTGGCCGCTTTGCAGCCTGCCCCCGGCAGCCCACACACCGGCGAACTTGCCGACCTGCAGGACAGCCGTGATCCCTACCGCGCCCCCGCCGCACTGGACTGGGCCGCCGAGATGATCGAAGCGGACACCACCCTGACAGCAGAACAATCCAAACAGCTGGATGCCCTGGACACCCGCATTGAAGCCCAGTCCGCCGCGGTGCAGGCCGCCCAGACCCGCGCCAGGCTGCTGACCAGTTTGGATGAAGCCAACGCCAAAGCTGCCCAGCTGGCTGCCCAGGCCCCCGCCCGGAATGCCGAGTGGGACAAAACCGAAGCCCGCCGCCCGGAACTTGCCGAGCTGGAAGCCAAATTGCAGCGCTTTGCGGAGTGGGAACCACGCTATCACGAATTAAGCACCGCCGCAGCTGCCGCCAAAACTGCCCGCAGAAACGCCGAGCAGGCTGCCGCGGCGCTGGAAAAAGCGCAGAGCGCTTTAAGCCATACTGACACAGCACTGGACCAGCTGGAACCGCAGATGACCGCCTGCGGCGAGCCGAACGCCGAGCTGGAAAAATACAGCAAAACCATTGAACTGGCCCAAAGCCAACAGCAGGATTGCCAAGCCCTGCTGGACGATATCCCCCGCCTGCGCACTGCGCAAGCCAAATGGCAACGCGCCGCCGATGAATACCGGGAAAAGCAGGCCGCCGCCGATACCGCCCAGCAGGCCAGCACCGAAATGCAGCGTGCCCTGAACGCCGCCCGCGCCGGAATTCTGGCGCAGGACTTGGTGGACGGCGCTCCCTGCCCGGTCTGCGGCGCTTTGCATCACCCCGCCCCGGCGGCCCCTGCCCCCGGCCATGTGACCGAAGCTGCCTGCACCAAAGCGGCACAAACGGCGGCAGCAGCGGCGGCGGGTGCCGCCAAAGCCTCCACCGCCGCCGGGGGAGCCAAAGCCGCTGCGGAAACCCAGCGAGACAGCCTGTATGCGCGTGCCGCCGCCTTTCTGGCGCGCCGCCGCCAGCACTATACCGGGCCGCAGGCCGATGCCCTGCCCCTGGACGAACTGGAAACCGCCCTGCAAGCCCAGCATGACAGCCTGCGCCGCGGCCTTGCCGAAGTGCGTGACCGCATGACGAATGCCAAATCCCGCAAGCAAACACTGGAAAATCTGGCCCACCAGAAATCCGCCCTGCAAGCCCAGCGCCCCACCCAGGCGGACGCTGTGGAACAGGCCCGCACCGCACAGGCCAATGCTGAGAAAGCCGCCGCGGAAGCCCAGGCCCGCCTTGCCGAAGGGCAGAAGAACTTGCCCTGGCCGGACGCCGCCGCCATGGCCGCCGCCCGCACCGAAATCCAAACCCAACACCGCACTCTGCAGCAAGAGCTGGATGCCGCCGCCAAAAGCCGCGACACTTTTTCCAAAGAACTTGCCGCGGCCCAAAGCGCCGCCCAGGCCCTGGCCGAACAAGCCGGTGATACCGCCAGCCGCCCGGACCCCGCCGCCCAACAGCAGGCCCTTGCCGCGCTGCAAGCCCAGCGCCAGACCACGCGCACCCAAAACCAGGCGGCTTTGCACCGGCTGGATACCAACCGCGATGCCCTGGCCAACCTGAAAAAAGCAATCACCGCAGCGGAAACCGCCCGCGCCAACGCCGCCATGCTGGATAATCTGAGCAAAACCATCAACGGCAACCTGACCCAAAAGCAGAAGCTGCCTTTTGAACAATATGTGCAGAGCTTTTATTTTGACGGTGTGGTTGCCGCCGCCAACCGCCGCTTTACCCGCATGACGGGCGGCCAGTACACCCTGCGCCGCCGCCAGAGCGCCGATATTGCCGCCAAGACCGCACTGGAACTGGATGTGTTCGATGCCTACACCGGCAAAACCCGCCCG
This sequence comes from Acutalibacteraceae bacterium, assembly GCA_963626055.1. GTDB lineage: Bacteria > Bacillota > Clostridia > Oscillospirales > Ruminococcaceae > Gemmiger. The sequence continues at coordinate 12,193 of CAVFVI010000045.1, read as the reverse complement.
GTCGGTTCTCTTTCTGGCGGCGAAAGCTTTTTGGCTGCTCTCAGCCTGGCCCTTGGCATCAGTGATACCATCCAGGAAAGCGCCGGCGGCATCAGCGTGGACACCCTGTTTGTGGACGAGGGCTTTGGCACCCTGGACGCCGACGCCCTGCAAAAAGCCATCGACACCCTGACCGCCCTTGCCGGTTCCGATAAGCTCGTTGGCATTATCAGCCACGTCGAAGCCCTCCAGGACCGCATCCCCAAACAGATCCTGGTCCAAAAGACCAAATGCGGAAGCAGCGCCCAAGTGGAACTTGGTTAGTTAGGAGTTAGGAGGGAGGAGTTAGGAGTTTATGGTGCGGCTTACGCCGCATTTTGAAAACCATAGTGCTCTTATACTCTCTCCGTTTCCTCACTTCTAATTATCGCCGCTTCTAAAAAATCCGTCCTTCAATTCCTAACTCCTACTTCCTACCTCCTAACTTATGAAACATCTTCTCCAATCTCAACTCCAATCCTATTCTTCCTCCGGGCTTTATCCGCTGCACATGCCGGGGCACAAGCGGCGGATGGTTCCGGCACCCGGTCTGCCCGCCGGGTGGGATCTGACCGAAGTCCCCGGCGTGGATGACCTGCACGATGCAGACGGCATTCTGGCCGATGCCATGGCCCGCACCGCCGCCCTGTGGGGGGCAAAGCGAACCTGGTATCTCGTCAACGGCTCCACCTGCGGCATTCTGGCCGCCATCCGGGCCGCGGTCGTCAGCTCCGGCCGCACCACCGTCATCTGCGCGCGCAACTGCCACAAATCCGTCTACCACGCCATTGAACTCAACCGCTTAACGGCGCGCTGGCTGGTGCCCCCGGTGGACCCGGCGTTCGGCATTTACGGCAGCGTTACCCCCGCCATGGTGGCGGATGCCCTGCGCGCCTGCCCGGACGCCGCCGCGGTCATCCTTACCAGCCCCACCTATGAGGGCGTTTTAAGTGACATTGCCGCCATTGCCGCCTTATGCCACGCCGCCAACGTCCCCCTGATCGTGGACGAAGCCCACGGCGCGCATTACCTGCCGCTGGCCGCCGCCCATGGCTGGCAGGGCGGCGCTGTTGCCGCCGGGGCGGATGTCATCATCCAAAGCCCGCACAAGACGCTGCCCAGCCTGACCCAGACCGCCTTGCTGCACTGGAACAGCGCGCTCATTCCGCCGCAGGAGCTGGAGCGCCAGCTGGATGTGTTTGAAACCAGCTCCCCCTCCTACCCGTTAATGGCCAGCCTGGACGGCTGCACCGGCCTGCTGGCCGAGCATGGCGATGCCTGGTTTTCAGCCTGGCGGGCCCGTTTGCAGCGGTTCAGCGCCGCCGTGCGCCCGCTGCGCCGCCTGCGCGTTCTCTGCCATGGGGCGGATGCGATTGCTGCCCATCCCGGCTTTTTTGCCCACGATTCCGGCAAGATCCTCGTCAACGGTGCCGCTGCCGGGCTGACCGGCCCTGCCCTGGCAGAACTGCTGCGCCGGGACTGGCAGTTTGAAACCGAGATGGCCTGCGGCACGAACGTGCTGGCCATGACCTCCCCCTGCGATGAAGAAACCGCCCTGGACCGCTTTGCCGCCGCCCTGCTGGCGATCGATGCCGCCGCGGAGCAAAACGCCCCCCTGCCCGCCACGGCGCAGGTACTGCCTGCCCCCGGTCCGGCCGCCTGTTCCATCGCGCAGGCGCTTTTTGCCCCGCACACCGCGTTGGAGCCGGAACAGTCCGTTGGCCGCACCGCAGCGGAATATGTCTGGGCGTATCCGCCGGGCGTTCCACTGCTGGCGCCGGGCGAAGTGATCACCCCGGAATTTATCGCGGCCTGCACCGCTCTTGCCGCCTGCGGCACCCGCCTGCACCACACCGGCCTTGGCAATGCCGCCGCTTTGGATGTTCTGCAATAGCACCATTCCTGTTTTGGGCCAAAAACTGCCCGCCGCCCCGCAAAAATCCCCCGCTTTTGCTTGACAAACCCTATGGTTTCCGTGTATATTAAATATAATCTATATTTATAGAAGAGGTGAAATTTCATGAAGCACATTCAGACTCTGAACACCCGCGATATGGCTAAGAGCCTCCAGAACGGCGGCTGCGGCGAATGCCAGACTTCCTGCCAGAGCGCCTGCAAGACCAGCTGCGGCATTGCCAACCAGCCTTGCGAGAAGAAGTAATTTTTACTTGAACTGGCTTTCTGCCGGGACTGCCTTTTACCAAAAAGGCGCTCCCGGTTCTTTTTATGTAACCCCACTTTGATTCGGATATGAGGAATAGTATGATCCATCAATATAAACTCAACGGCTACAACATCGTGCTGGATGTCTACAGCGGCAGCGTTCACGCCGTGGATGAACTGGCGTATGACGCCATCGCCCTGATCGATGCCGGCCACCCCCGCGCAGAAGCTGCCGACCTGCTGGCAAAGAAATATGCCGCCCATCCCGAAGTGACCGCCGAAGACATCAACGACTGTTTTGACGATATCGAGGAACTGAAGGCCGATGGCAAGCTGTTTGCCGAGGATATTTACGCCGACCATGCCTTTGACTTCAAAAACCGTTCCACCGTTGTCAAGGCGCTCTGCCTGCATGTGGCCCACACCTGCAACCTGAACTGCGAATACTGCTTTGCCGCCCAGGGCAAGTTCCACGGCCAGTCCGGCCTGATGAGCTTTGAGACCGGCAAGCGTGCGCTGGATTTCCTGGTGGAGCACAGCGGCACCCGCCACAACCTGGAAGTTGACTTTTTCGGCGGCGAACCGCTGATGAACTTTGAGGTCTGCAAACAGCTGGTTGCCTATGCCCGCAGCATTGAAAAAGAAAAGGGCAAGAACTTCCGCTTCACCCTCACCACAAACGGCATCGGCATCACCGATGAAGTCATTGAGTGGGCCAACAAAGAGTGCTATAACGTGGTTCTTTCTCTGGACGGCCGCAAGGAAGTCAACGACCGGTTCCGCAAGGATATCGCCGGCCGCGGCAGCTATGACCGCATTGTGCCCAAGTTCCAGCAACTGGTCAAGGCCCGCGGCGGCAAGGGCTACTATATGCGCGGCACCTTTACCCATTACAACACCGATTTCACCAACGACCTGTTCCACATGGCGGATGATCTCGGCTTTGACGAACTTTCCATGGAGCCGGTCGTGAGCAAGGCCGGCAGCCCCGAAGCCCTGACCGAAGCCGACCTGCCCATCCTGTTTGACCAGTATGAGCTGCTGGCCAAGGATATGCTCCGCCGCGAAAAAGCTGGCCACCCCATCACCTTCTACCATTACATGATCGACCTGGCCCACGGCCCCTGCATTTACAAGCGCATTTCCGGCTGTGGTTCCGGCACCGAGTATATGGCCGTTACCCCCTGGGGTGATCTGTACCCCTGCCACCAGTTTGTCGGCGACCCGGATTACAAGCTGGGCGATATCTGGAACGGCGTTACCAACACCGAACTGCGGGATGAATTCAAACTGTGCAACGTGTACGCCCGCCCCGACTGCAAGGACTGCTGGGCACGCCTGTACTGCGCGGGCGGCTGTGCCGCCAACGCCCTGCACGCCACCGGTGATATCCACGGCGTGTATGAATATGGCTGCGAGGTGTTCCGCAAGCGCATTGAATGCGCCTTGATGATCAAAGTAGCCGAAAGCCTTGACCCCGAACTGGCAGGCCGCACCGCCCCGGCAGCCCCTGCCGCCAACGAGGATTGCGGCGACTGTTCCTCCTGCGAATAATTGTGTTTTCCCAGGGTGTATCTGAAAAGTCGAAAATTTCGTCTATTTCTTTGTTTTCAGATGCGCCTTTACCGCCGGGCCAGCAAAACCGGCGGTTTTTGTTTATCCCCGCACCCAATCTTCCATCAAATTCATCCGGCAAAGCCGGAACAAGGAGCGTGACTTGTATGGAATACCGTGTCTGCCGCAACAATCCTGCCCCCTATAACGACCCCAACGGCAAAGTCAGCCTGCTGGGCCTTGGCACCATGCGCCTGCCCCTGCGGGACGCCGCCGACCAGACCAGCATTGACGAGGAAAAGGCACAGGAAATTTTTGATTATGCCTATGCCCACGGCGTGAACTATTTTGATACCGCCTACCCCTACCACGGCGGCATGAGCGAAAAGTTCTGCGGCAAAGCCCTGGCCAAGTATCCCCGCGCCAGCTATCACCTTGCCAGCAAGCTGCCCGGCTGGCTGTTGAAATGCGATGAGGATGTGCCCCGCATTTTTAATGAACAGCTGGCCAACTGCCGCACCGATTACTTTGATTTTTACCTCGTTCACTCTGTGCACGAAAGCAGCTGGCCCAATTACGTCAAGTACCATGCCTATGACCAGCTCAACGAGCTGCGCAAAGCGGGCAAGATCAAGCGGCTGGGCTTTTCTTTCCATGGCAGCGCTGAGCAGCTGCCGGAGATCCTCGCCGCGGGCGACTGGGATTTTGTGCAGCTGCAGCTCAATTATTTTGACTGGGACTATCAGCAGAGCCGCAAGAAATACGAGCTGTGCGCCGCCGCCGGGCTGCAGGTTATTGTTATGGAACCTGTGCGCGGCGGCATGCTGAACACCCTTTGCCCCGAAGCCGCCGCCCTGCTGCAGCAGGCTGCCCCGGAAAAGAGCCTGGCCAGCTGGGCCATCCGCTGGGTTGCCAGCCTGCCCAATGTGTTGTGCGTGCTTTCCGGCATGACCACCCTGGAGCAGGTGCAGGATAACGTGGCTTCCATGGCTCCTTTCATCCCGCTTTCCACCGCCGAGCAGGATACCCTCACCCGTGCGCTGGATGTGTTCAAGGCCCAGAAGCTGGCCCCCTGCACGGCCTGCAAGTATTGCATGCCCTGCCCCGCCGGGGTCAACATTCCGGGCATGCTGCACGCTTGGAACGAATACCGCCTGCGCGGCGACCGCCTCGCCACCCTGAAAGAGGAATACGAGGATGCCCCCGCCGCCACCCGCGCCGAGCACTGCGTCAAGTGCGGTGCCTGCCTGCCCAAGTGCCCCCAGCACATCGACATCCGCTCCATGATGTCCACCATCTGCGATACGCTGTAATTTGAGGATTTACGGGGGATTTTCCAGCCTTTTTGAAAAAAGGCTTCGGCGAAAAACTTTAATCAAATAGATATTATATTAGAATGGGCCAAGGGCGCACCACGGATATCGTTTCGTGGTGCGCCCTTGTTTTTTTGTGTTCTGATTATTGATGCAGTTATTCTTGCTTCTATATGATTCTTATTCATTGCGCAGTAGGGCGGCCAGCCCTCTGGCCGCCGTTGTCGGGCCTTGTAACTAAAACCATTATGAACATATATGGAAAGTCCCCGGAACGGTCAAGACCGTTCCCTACATCCCACATTACGGTATACCATTCCTCATTTACTATACCTCCCACCCGTAGGGGGCGCACATTGTGCGCCCGCCGCCTTGCCATATTTTAAGTGATATATCCGTCAAGGCCCGACACACGGGACGATGCAAGCATCGTCCCCTACAAATGTTTTTTCGGTTAGTGGCAGGTGGTTCCGGTTCTTCCGCAGCGGGGTGAGGGCACCCCGCCCTACAGATTGTTTTATGGTTTATCACCCATTATAAAATGCTCCGTAGGGAACGGTCTTGACCGTTCCATCCCCCTTATGTCGGACGGCACAAAAACATTTCACTGTCCCCTACAATCCGTTCCGCTCCACCTTCAATTCCTAATTTCTTATTTCTAATTCCTAATTTCCAAAACCTCCTCCTACACCAAAAGCCCGATGCCAACACGGCATCGGGCTTTTCTACCTATAAAACGCTAATTCACTTTTTCTGCGCGTTATGCTTCGCCGCAAACGGCAGTTTGCCATAGATCCCGCCGGTCGTTTCCTTTGCGGCGCAGATTTTGTCCGCCAGGCACACCAGCCACGCTTCGCGGCAGGTGGGCGGAATGGGGGTCAGGGGGAACATGTGCTTTTTGATAATTTCCTGCTCCACGGGGGTCAGCTTCCAATCCTCGCTGGCATTGTGCAGTGCGGTGCCTGGATGGGTAAAACCGTGCCAGCGGTGGCCGTTGGCTTTATCGTGCCAGTCATACAAAAAGTAATCATGCAGCAGCGCACCACGGATCAAGGCACGCTCGTTCACGCGCAGGTGCAGCGTTTCCGCCAGCATACAGGCGGTATCCGCCACGCTGATGCAGTGAGCATACACGCTGACCCTGCCATGCTGGATGCACCGCCGGGTCTCCGTGTAGCGGCCCTCTTTTTCCAGCCGGGCGGCTGCGGCTGCCACGCGGGCTTTGATCGCCCTGCGGCGTTCCCCGCTCAACTGAAGGTCACCACATCATCACGCGGGGCCGCGGCAGGCTCCACGCTGATGGCCGTCAGCACCGGGCCGACAGAATCCGGGGTCTGGCCCTTGTAAATGGGGTGGTATTTCAGGTTCACCTTTGCCGTTACCGTGATCCAGTCACGCTGCTTCAGGTTCTTGTACTCCGTGTACTTGCAGGGGAAGCCCACAAACTGGATGTCCTGCACGCAGCAGGTCATGGCAAAGCGGCCGGGCACAAAGCTGTCCTTGCCGGCGCGGTTGGTCTGGCACACCTGGGCCAGGAATTTCACCGTTTTGCCATCGTACTTCTGCATGTCGTCCATGCAGTCCATATACCACACGCCAAAGAACTCTTCGGGGATCTCGATCACCGGGGCGTTCACATCGAACGGCAGCGGGTCCGGGATATCGTCATAGGCAACGCTGCCATCCTTGAACTCATAGGCGATATCGCAGCGGCGGCTGGCCTGGCGCACCAACTTGTGGATCAGCTGGTGGCTTTCGTCATCGTTCACCTTCTCGGCACGGTTCACCACCAGCAGCTCGCTGCCGCGCAGCTTGTCCAGCAGCAGGCCGCGCATGGCGTTGTCGTTGGCATAGGTTTTGATGGTGGTGCCGTCTGCGGTAGCCAGGCACTGGTAAATCAGCCAGTTATCCGGCAGAGCATCGTACAGTTCCTGCACCAGCCACATGCCGTTGTATTCAATAATCACGCGCCCGCAGTCAGACTTTTCCGCCAACTGCTGCAGGTGTTCGCGGTTCAGTTCCGCTTTGTCCTCAATGGTGGCAACGGTCACGCCGCCAAAGGCAAAGCGCTCGGAATCATATTCCTCTTCGCCTTCCTCACAGATCAGCAGCAGCGTTTTGTCGCCGGAATCAAACTGCGGGTCCTCCATCGTTTCCTGAATAAACTTGGTTTTGCCGCTTTCCAGCATACCCACAAAGAGGTAGCAGGGGATCTCTTTCTGCGCCATGTTTTACTCCTTTACAAATCAGGCGTGGAACAGCTCTTCCACCTCATGTTCTTTCAGCTGGGAACCGATCACGCACACCTTGCCGGTAACATCGGGGCCGCAGGTGCGGATCTCATGCTCGCCGGGCACCATGTCGAACTCGTACCAGGTGTCGCCGCCGTCCACAATGCCCTTGGCACGCAGCACAGCGCCGTATTCGCCGGAATCCAGTGCGGTCAGGATGCTTTCCAGCTCGTCATGGCTGTACTTGTGGGCAGTCTCATGGCCCCAGCTGGTAAACACTTCATCAGCATCGTGGTCATGATGATGGTGATGATGGCCGCAGCAGCATTCGCCGTCATGGTGGTGATGGTGGTGCTCATGCTCGTCCTCATCGTCGTCATCATGGTCGTGGTGGTGATGGCAGCATTCATGGTCGTGGTCATCATCCTCGTCATGGTGATGATGCTCGTGTTCATCCTCATCATCGTCGTCATCGTCATCATCGTGGTGATGGTGGCAGCACTCATGGCCGTCCTCATCATGGTCATGATGGTGGTGGTGATGATGGTGCTCTTCCTCATCCTCGTCCGCATGGGCAGCGTTAGAAGCCTGTGCTTCGCTCAGCAGCTCGGCAACCAGGTCGCGCTTGCCGTCCATAACGGAAACGATCTGTGCACCGGTCAGTTCGTTCCAATCGGTGGTCACGATGGTGGCGGTGGGGTTCTTTTCCTGGATCAGGGCAACAGCAGCAGCGATCTTCTTCTCGTCTGCGCTGCCGGTGCGGCTCAGGATGATGCAGGATGCGTGGCTGATTTGGTCGTCATAGAACTCGCCAAAGTTCTTCATATACATTTTGACCTTGTTCACATCAGCCACCGTCACAAAGCTGTTCAGGCTGACCGGCAGGGTCTCGCCCACACCCTCAACGGCGCGGGTCACATCGCTCAGCTTGCCAACGCCGGAAGGCTCGATCAGAATGCGGTCCGGGTGATAGGTCTCCACAACCTTTTTCAGTGCCTCGCGGAAATCGCCCACCAGGGAGCAGCAGATGCAGCCGGAGTTCAGTTCGTTGACCTGGATGCCGGCCTCACGCATAAAGCCGCCGTCAATGCCGATCTCGCCGAATTCGTTTTCGATCAGCACGATCTTTTCGCCCTGGAATGCTTCCTTGATGAGCTTTTTGATCAGGGTCGTTTTGCCTGCGCCCAAGAAGCCGGAGAAAATATCAATTTTTGTTACCTGTTCTGCCATGGTAATATTCCCTTCTATCTTAAAGTTTGTTTGTGTTGTTAGCAATCTTGTTTTCTTACTGCTAACCTTATTATATCAAACCCGTCAAGAGCTTTTCGCCCATTTGGGCCTGCCAAAATTTGAAATTTTTGAAAACTTCTTGCCCCATCAGCACCTTTTTGCCGCGGCGTTTCCCCCGTTTGCCGCAAAATGCTCTCACCTTTCAGCAGTTTGCCCGAAAAACCGCCCAGTATCGCCTGAAAAACCGTTTTTTCTATTGAATTTTGCGCCTGGCGCGTGTTACACTTGATTTGTACTATTTTTACCGGCATTTTTGCCTTGTTCACGCCCTGTTTTGGAGGTGAGCATCTTGCCCGCTGCCCCTGCATCCCGCGCCGCCGGGCGCGAAGTGACCCCCGTGGAACTGTTCCGCCTGCTGCCCGCCCATTTCGCCGCGGTACTGGTTTGTACCCTGTTAGGGGGTATTCTGGCCTTTGCTGCCGCACGCTTTGCCCCGCGCAGCTACCAGGCCGAAGCCCAGCTGTATGTTGCCGCCGCGCAGGAGGGGCTGACCTCCGGCTATGCGGAACTGCAATTAACGGCTGATTATCAGGAGCTTTTGACCAGCCGCACCATGCTGGAATCCGTTATTTCCACCCTTGGCCTTGCCACAGACACCGCCCGCTTAAAAGATCAGATCACCATTCTGCACCCGGCAGATACCCATATCCTGCGCATTGTTGCGGCCGATTCTTCCCCACAACGCGCAGCAGATATTGCCAACGCACTGGCCGCCTTTGCGTTGGATGATCTATCTGCCCGCATGGGCACCACCCCGCCCCGCCTGGTGGAGCAGGCTGCTCCGCCGCAGCGTTTTTCCGGGCCGAGTGCTGTGTTCCACGCTGCCCTGGGCGGCGTTATCGGCTTTTTGCTCTGCTTCGCGTTTCTCTGCCTGCGTTACCTGCGGGATGACCACATTTATACGGCGGACGATCTGGCCCGCTGCCTTGGCGCTTCGCCGCTGGCCTGCCTCCCGGATGCCACGCCCCGCCGCATCCATACCCGGAAAGGCGGCCGCCTATGAAAGAACTTGCCTTGAACCGCCTGCCGGAGCTGGCGCCCCAGACGGTTGAATCCTTGAATCTGCTGCGCCTGCGTCTGGAACAGACAGCCCCGGATGCCAAAATTATTCTGTTCACCAGCGCTACCCCGCAGGAGGGTAAAACCACTCTGGCTTTGCAGTTCTGGCAGCTGCTTGCCGGGCTTGGTCAGCGCTGCTTGCTGGTTGACGGCGACCTGCGCCATTCCGGCATCTGCCGCCAGTGCGGGCTGACCGGTGAGCACAAAGTGCCGGGTCTGGCGCACTATCTTTCCGGCAGCGTTCCGCTGGAGGAAGTTCTCTACCGCACCGAGATCCGCGGCACCTGCCTGGTTCCGGCTTCCGGCGCCACCAACCGCCCGGCCCTGCTGCTGGAACACCCCCGCTTCGCCCGCATGGTGGAAAGCTGTGCACCAAAGTTTGCCTATCTTTTGGTGGATGCCCCAGCCCTGAGCGAATGCAGTGATGCCCTCAGCCTTGCCAAGGTATGTGATGGTGCCCTGCTTGTGGTGCAAAGCGGCCGTGTTACCCACCAGGAGCTGCGCCAGGCAGCTCACCTTCTACAGGGCTGCGGCCTGCCGCTGCTGGGCACCGTGCTGAACCGCACCCCGTATTGACCTTTTATAAAAACGTGTTAGAATGGACTTATTCAAAATTCTTCATATAAGGAGAGGACTATCTTGACGACCAATGAAAAAATCGCCGCTCTGCGCGCCGCTGCCCAGGCAGCCGGTGCACACGGTGTTTTGCTGATGACCAGCGACCCCCACTCCAGTGAATATCTGCCCGCTTATTACAACAGCCTGCCGTTTTTCTCCGGCTTTACCGGCGAAAACTCCACCCTTGTTGTCACCCTGACCGGCAGCGCCCTGTGGTGTGACGGCCGCTTTTATGTGCAGGGGGACCGCCAGCTGGCCGGTACCGAGATTGAGTGCATGCACGCCGGTTCCGCCGGGGTTCCCACTGTGGAAGAGTACCTGACCGCCCATTTTGCCGCAGGCCAGACCCTGCTGCTGGATGGCAGCTGCGTGCCCGCCACCATTGCCAACGGCTATGCCGCTGCCCTGGCCAAGAGCGGTGCCAAGCTGGAAAGCAAGGATATCGTCTCCCCCCTGTGGGAGAGCCTGACCACCCGCCCCAGCCTGCCCAACACCCCCTGCGAGCTGCTGACCGTTGAGCAGACCGGTGCCACCGCCGCCCAGCGCATTGCCATGGTGCGTGACGAGCTGAAAAAAGCCGGTGCCACCGCCCTGGCTGTGACCGGCCTGGACTGCGTAGGCTGGCTGACCAACATGCGCGCACGCGACCTGCCCTGCACCCCGCTGGCCGTTGCCTACGCCCTGGTTACGATGGACAGCTGCACCCTGTTTATTGCTCCCGGCCGCCTGAACGATGCTGACGCCAAAACGCTGGCCGATAACGGCGTTGCCCTGCGCGACTACCCGGAACTGATCAACGCCGTGCACGCCCTGCCCGCTGAGGAAGTGTTCCTGGTAGACGAAAAGGCCACCAACTATGACCTGTACTGTGCCCTGAATGAGCACAAGACTGTTACCGGTGCCGACCCGATCTTTGCACTGAAAGGCGTGAAGAACCCGGTCGAGCTTGCCAATATCCGCGAATGCCATGTGCGTGACGGCGTTGCCGTGGTGCGCTTCCAGATGGATCTGGAAAAGGCCATCGCTGAGGGCAAGACCCTGCACGAGACCGACATTGAAAAGATGCTGCAGAAGCGCCGCGCCGAAATGCCCGGCTACTTTGAGGACAGCTTTGATACCATCGCCGCTTACGGCCCCAACGCCGCCATGATGCACTACCACGCCGAGGGCGAAGTGGACAGCGTGATTGAGCCGCGCGGCTTCCTGCTGGTGGATAACGGCGGCCAGTATGACTGCGGCACCACCGATATCACCCGCACCTACCCGGTCGGCCCCCTGACCGAAAACGAGCGCAAATACTACACCTGGACCCTGCAGAGCCACATTGACATTGCCCGCGCCGTCTTCCTGGATTACTGCACCGGCTTTGCGCTGGACAGCTTTGCCCGCGGCCCGCTGTGGGCGCACAAGATCAACTACCGCTGCGGCACCGGCCACGGCGTTGGCTACATCTCCTCGGTGCACGAAGGCCCCCAGAGCCTGCGCCCCCAGAACCCCATTGTCTTCAAAGAGGGCATGACCATCACCGACGAACCGGGCGTTTATGAGACCGATGAGGTGGGTATCCGCATTGAAAATGAGCTGGAATGCGTGGATGCCGGCACCAACCAGTACGGCCACTGGCTGAAATTTGAGCCGCTGACCCTGGTGCCCATCTCCACTGAGCCGGTCATTGTGGACGAGCTGACCCGCGACCAGATCAACTGGCTGAACGCCTACCATGCCCATGTATACGAGATGCTCAGCCCCCGCCTGACCGAAGAGGAAAAGACCTGGCTGAAAGCCAAGACTGCACCGATTGACCGGTAAGGCTTTCCCACTGAATTTTTTGAGCCATTTAAGCCATTGATTTTTCGGCCCCTGCCATACCACGGCAGGGGCCGATTTTATTTTGCCTAAGGTGTATCTGAAAACAAAGAAAATGACGGATATTTCGCAAACACAAGC
>CAVFVI010000044.1:0-24865 GCA_963626055.1 Acutalibacteraceae bacterium | reverse complement strand
GGGGGAGGAGTTAGGGCAATTAGGAATGAGGAATTAGTAATTAGGAATTGGAGGTGTGACAAGCGGACTACATTATAATAAGAATGATTTTTCCATTTGCGGCGAAGAATTTATGTTCCTCAACGGCGGGATGAGGGCATCCCGCCCTACTGATAGTATTGTACATCCTATCAGACAAAATGCGCAATCTTTTTATGCCCTCGTAATCGCTCAGCGTTCCTTCAATTCCTAATTTCTCATTCCTAATTACTAATTTACAGTAAAATCCAAGATTGCGGGCACACCACAGATGGGTGTGCCCGCGTAGGAGAGGATGTGTTGAGCTGTTAAAAGCAGGAGATGTTATTTATCGCCCTTGTAATCTACCGGCAGGCTGGTCCAGCGTGCGCGGAAGTGGAAAGCAGCATCCTTGGGCTGGCGCTGGCGGGTGAAAATACCCTTTTTGTTGCCGTTGGCACGCATAATGCCCTCGGTGGTCTGGAAGTCAGCAAAGTTCCACACCAGTTCGCCCTGCACAAAGTCGTAACTGTCAAACACATTGTGGTTCATATCCAGGTACTCGTTCTGGTACTCCTGGCTCCACATCACGCTGGGCAGTTTGTGCTCGCTGGGCATGGTGTCAGCGCCATATTCGGTAAAGATCATCGGCCGGCCGTTCAAAACCTGTGCCCAGCCGTCCATCTCTTTGCGGAACGCCGCCTCGGCGTCCACAATGCCCATACCGCCCATCACATACCAGCCGTAATAGCGGTTCAGGCTGATGAAATCCGCAAACTGCTGCCCTTTGCTGGTGTTGGGCAGGCTCATCATCACAATGGCATAGGTGCGGGGACGTTTCTGGGGGTCAAGCTCGTGGGCCAGGTCAAACAGCGGCTTAAAGTAAGCTTCGGTGCCCTCGCTGGTGCACTGGGGCTCGTTCAGGATGCTCCATGCGATGACCGATGCGTGGTTCTTATCGCGGGTGATCATATCGGTCAGGGCAGCTTTGTGGTTTTCCAGCAGCTTGGGGGTGGTTTCCTTTTCAAAGTAGCCCACCTTTTTGCCGTTGCCCTGGTTGGCGGCCAGGAAGTTCATCGTGCTCTGCATAAAGCCGACGGCGGGTACTTCGTCAATGATCAAAAAGCCCTCCTCATCTGCCATCTGGTACAGTTCTTCGGCGTAGGGGTAGTGGCTGGTGCGGAAGCAGTTTGCACCGATCCACTTCATCAGCTCGTAATCGCGCTTGACGGTGGCCAGGTCCAGGCCGCGGCCGCGGATGTCGGAATCTTCATGCTTGCCAAAACCGCGCAGATACACCGGTTTGCCGTTGAGCAGGAAGTGCCCATCCTTGACTTCAAAGGTGCGGATGCCGATCTTGTCAAAGTATTCGTCGATCACGGCGTTGCCATCGGTAATGCGGATGACGAAAGTGTACAGGTAGGCTGCGTGCACATTCCACAGCTTGGCGTTGGTGATTTTCAAGGTGCCGGTTTTGCCGCTGGCTTCGGCCACCTTGGTGGTGCCATCCAGCACTTCCACCGTCACATCATGGCTGCCATTGGTGGTTACGGTATAGTCTACCTCGGCGCCGCCGTCCACCAGGCGGTGGGTCACCTCAAAGTCCAGAACACGCTCTTTGGGCAGGGCCAGCAGCTTGACCGGGCGGTGAATGCCCGCGTAATTGTAAAAGTCAAAGTACGGTGCAGCAACCTTTTTTCCGTTGGAAAGGGTACTGGTCTGGCCTGCGGGCAGCATGTACTCGTTCAGCTCGTTGTTGGCCAGAACGGTCAGCTTGTTGTACTGGTTGTACCGCACGATCTCGGTCACGTTGGCATCAAAGGGCAAAAAGCCGCCCTCATGGTTGGCAACTTCCACGCCGTTCACAAACACGCGGGCGCGGTGGGTGACGGAACCGAAGCGGATGGCAACATCCTTGCCGCTCCATTCACCCGGAACAAAAAAATCGGTTTCGTACCAGAAATCGCCGCAGTATTCGCGGGAATCCTTATCAGTAAAGAAATCGCAGAAAGACGCCGGGACCGGCATCGAGATAGGTTTGGGCAGGCCGACGCCCCAGCCGGCGTCCACGCCGTTGCTTTCGGGGTCGAACTCAAAGCGCCACATGCCATCCAGGCTGATAACGCGGCGTGCAGCGGAAGCGCAGGGGTACAGCAAAGATTTATTTTCCATAGCGTTGTTTCTCCTTGTTTCAATAAAATGAATGTTTTGCTTCAACAATTTTTCCGGGAATGTGGGGAGCATTCGTTCCGTTTGGGTGGGGGTTGAATACCAGACTGAGCGAAATGTTTTCCCGGAATGTGGTGGTCTTGCGTCATGTTGGTTCCGTGTTTTACAAAGGCTTTTGCGGTTCGGAAGTTGTTCGATGATTTTATTATCACATAAAACCGCCGGTACCGTTAGTAGATTTTTGAGGAAAACCCGCAAAATCCGCGAATAATTGTGGTGCCTGGCATTCGGCCCGGCCAGGGGACCGCACCACCATCGTAGAGTACGGCATGATACAATTTTGAAAGCTGCAATGCAGATAGGCCCACGGGACGATGGCAAGCATCGTCCCCTACAAATCAACTTCATGTTCCATCGCATACTTTCAGCACGCAGCAAACTTAATATTTTTGAGCGGCGCACCGCGCCGCGCTCCACCACCATTATTCTTTATTCATTATTATTTATTCTTTTAAGTAAAGCGCCCGTCTTACCTTATAATTGCTAATTTCTCATTCCTAATTTCCAATTACAACCCCTTCCTGCTCATCGCTTCCCCCTGCACAATTTATACTCTGATTTTCCTGTTTTACCTGTAAAATTTACTAACGCCATTCTTTCTGAACGTTCATAATATAGACACAAAGTTGTGGAGCTGCGGTGAACAGTGTGGGGCTGGGTGCCGGAACGTTCCAGACAAGCGGAGGAAGAAATTCCATAAAGTGTACCTGAACAGGCCGGATTTTCAGCTTTTCAGATACACCCCAAGTAAGGAGAAAAGAAATGGCTAAAACAAGAACCCTGCCCGACAAGTATTATGACAAGGATTACGAAACAAACGGCATCCACCGCGTACCCCTGTGGCGCATTGCGGGCTTTGCGCTCAACAACACCGCAACCAACCTCTACCTGATGTTCATGAGCTATGTCAGCTTTTACCTGCTGGGCTTCGTCGGCGTTGGCATGGTCATGGCATCCAGCTTTACCATGGCCATGCGTATCTGGGACGGCGTGACTGACCCGTTTATTGGCTACATGGTGGATAAAACCAACGGCAAGTTCGGCAAAAACCGCCCGTTCATGGTCATTGGCAACATCATTCTGGCGGCTTCCAGCTTTATCATGTTCCACTTTACCCACAAACTGCCGGAAGGCCCCGCCCGCTTCATCTTCTTTGTTGTGTTCTGCTGCATTTATTACCTGGGCTACACCTGTCAGTGCGTTGTTACCAAGAGCGCCCAGAGCTGCATGACCAACGATCCCAAACAGCGCCCCATGTTCGCTTCTTTCGATGGCGTGTTCAACACCATCCTGTTCACGGTGCTGGCCGTTGTTGTTACCAACATTGCCGACAAGTATACTGATGTCGGCAACTATACCTCCACCCAGTTCTTCCACGAATTCTGGATGATGACCGCCATTATGTCCGCTATCTTTACCGTGATCGCCGTCATCTCCATTGCACCCAAAGACCGCCCGGAATTCTTTGGCACCGGCAAACCCATCAAGGTCGGCCTGAAAGACTACTGGGATACCCTGAAAAATAACCGCGCCATCCAGATGCTGGTGCTGGCCGCCTCTACGGATAAGCTCGGCTCCACTGCCAAAACCAGCGCTGTTTCCGTTGCCATGTTCGCCTGCATTGCCGGTTCCATCAAGCTGCAGGGCAGCGTGACCGCTATCACCACTATCCCCAGCGTCATCCTCACCTTCCTGGCTATCTCCATCGTTGCCACCCGCTTTGGCCAGAAAAAGGCCATGGTCATCGGCTCCATCGGCGGCATTATCTGCAACATTATCCTGTCCGCCCTGTGGATCGTCGGCGACCCCACCACCATGACCAGCAACCCCGAAACCGGTGCACTGAGCTGGGGCACCTTCCTGATCATCCATGTTGTGTTCAGCATCCTGTATGCCGGCTGCCAGGGCATTTCCGGCAACATCGTGATCCCCATGACCGCCGACTGTGCCGACTATGAGGTATACCGCTCCGGCAAGTACGTTCCCGGCCTGATGGGCACCCTGTTCAGCTTTGTGGACAAGATGGTTTCCTCTTTCGCTCCCATGATCGCCGGTCTGGTGTTTGCTGCCTGCGGCTTTACCGACCACAACCCCAGCGTGGGCGATATCGTTACCCCGCAGCTGCGTGTTGGCGTTGTGTTCCTGGCATACGGCCTGATCACCATTGGTTTGATCTGCAACCTGATTGCCATGAAGTTCTATCCGCTGAGCAAAGAAAAGATGGCCGAAATCCAGGACGAGATCGTCAAGATCAAGGCAAAGGCTATGGCCGAAGCATAACCCCAAACCGAACCACATTCCCCGCGGGGCCGCCCGCCCACAGGGCGCACCCGCTGTTACAGTGAGGTACCTGCATTGGAAAAGCAAATGGAAATGACCCCCGAAACCACCCTGAACCCTGCGCTGCACACTGATGAAGCTGTGGGCCACGGCCCCCTGTGGCGGCTGATTGACCGCGCCGTGACCGCCCACGCCAACCGGGCCAAAGTGCCGGTGAACCGCAAGGCCTACCTGCGGTGGTGCATCCTTGGGGTGTTTGGCGCCCAGCGCTTTTACGCAAAACAGTGGAAGATGGGCCTGCTCTACCTGGCCACCTGCTGGAGCGGATTTTCCATTGCCATGACAATGATCGATGCAATGATCGCCGTGCCGATGAAACCGGACGAAAACGGCATCATTTACCTGTAAAAACCTCCTCCCTCCGCTGCCCCGCAGGCTGCTGTTTGCCTGCGGGGCTTGCTGTGGGTTTAAGGGGTAGTGCATGTTCGCAGAATTTTAAGGCAGCACCTGCACAATATGCCGAAAAGCAGCGATTGCTTTTGGTTATTATTTCCGGCAAAATTGCTTTCAATTTCTGCGCTGACATGTTAAACTAGAAGCAGCAAAGGCATACTTTTTAACGCCGATACGGCACACAAGAAAGGCGGCCCGCCATGGACCAGATCGTTCAGCTGTTGTTCAACCCCAACCACCAGGCCCCCAGCCCACTTGTGCTGGCAGTGTTGGTGGCGCTTGCCGTGGGCATGCCGCCCATCATGCGTTACCTGGCCGGGAAAAACAACAACGATAACACGCGGGGTAAAAAATAACCCCTTTACCCGGTGGGCACGCAGCAGCGCCGCCCGCCGCCGAGGAAACGAGGTGCCTGATGCAGGCAGATTTACTGGACGTTCTGACCCGGCTGGCCTCTGCCAGCAACATCCGCTGCATGCGGGTAACGCCGCCTTTTGATGGGCTGGACCAGTTTGATTACGGCCTGCGCAAAGCGCTGGATCCCTATTTTGACTGGCAGGAATTTGGCAACCTGCTGCTGAAAAGCACCCCGCCCAACACACTGCTGTTTGCCGAGGGCACCTTTGAGCTGCAGTTTGCACTGTTCCGCATTCCGGACGAAGAAAACGCTGTGTTCATGATCGGCCCATGGGCCACCGCCGAGCGCAGCGAAAAATCCCGCAGCTGGGCGCGCCGCCACATTGGCGAAAAAGGCAATGACGCTGTACAGAGCTACTATAACGGGGTGCGGATTCTTTCGGACAGCAGTTTCCAGGCTTCCATCGTGGCGGTTGTTTCCATGATGTTCCCCAAAGAGGAATTCCACCTGGACCAGCAGAAAGAGTTCCTGCCGTTCCACTTTACCACCGACCTACGCTATTTTACTGAGCCGGAGTTCCAGCGCGAGATCCCGATCCAGATGCTGGAACAGCGCTATGCCAACGAAAATGCCATCTGGGATGCGGTAGCCTGCGGCAACACCGAAGCTGCGCTGAAAGCCTGCCAGCAGATGGCACGCTTTACTTATGGCGGGCGTTTTTTCGGCTCGCTGTACCAGACCAAGATCATGCTGACCGTGATGAACACCCTGCTGCGCAAGGCCATTGAGCGCAGCAACATCCATCCGTATTACATTGACGAGATTTCCTCCCGCTATGCTTTGATGATTGAGAACATGGTGGACGAGGAAAGCTGGCCGCTGGTGCAGACAATGGTAAAAGAGTACTGTGCATATGTGCGGCGGTATTCTTTGCAGCAATATTCACCGCTGGTGCAAAAGGTCATCAACACAATCAACCTGAACTTGTCAGACCAGCTTTCGCCCAAAAGCCTGGCCGCCATGTACTATATCAGCCCATCGTACCTGTCCAGCCTGTTCAAGCAGGATACCGGAACCACCCTGACAGACTTTATCAACACGCAGCGCATCCAGCGCGCGGCCAATCTGTTGAGCAGCACCGAGCAGAATATCTCGGTGGTGGCAGAGCAGGTGGGCATCCTGGATGTGAACTATTTTACCAAGATGTTCAAAAAGTCGATGGGCAGCACCCCCACCCAGTACCGCCGCCAGAGCCGCGCACGGTAACCCCCGAAAACAAAAGAACCACAAAAAGCCCATACCGGAAAGCAGGGACAGGGAAATCCCGCTTTTCCGGTATGGGCTTTGCCATAGGGAAAGGTGCAAGTAGGAGGTTATTGTGCAGAGAAGAAAAGCTTGAACAAGTAAAAAAGTGAGGAAAAGACCCCAAAATAGCGAAAATCAGTCCAACACCAGCGCGCAGGAAGCACCGGGCAGCGCAAATCTGGCGGTTTCGGTGGGGGCGCGGTGGGGCAGGGGCGAACAATCGTAACAATGCACAGCACCCTCCCGCTGGCAGGCAGCCAGCAGATACGGGGTGCCCGGCACCGCGCACAGGGCACGCGGCCAGTCGCCGGTAGGCCATTCGTAAAGGAAATGGCGGGCCGGGCCGCTGCGCTGCCACGCCGAGATGGTGTTGGGCCCGCGGTTGCTGACAAACAGAGTGCCATCCGCCGTGGCGCAGGCACCGCCCGGCCAGCTGCGCGGCTTGGGCGCATTGCTTGCCTGTACGGTGGAAACGGTGCAGCCATCATGGTTCAGCACCCGTATGTGGCCGTCCAGCTCATACACACAATCCAGCATACCGTCCCCGGCATCCAGCACCTGGCGCGGGCCACTGCCGGTGGGCTGGGGCAAGGTTTTCACATTGCCGGTGGGCAGATTATTTTCCAGCGCAAGGCGGTACAGGTGGCTGTTGCCCAAATCAGCCAGGAACAGCGCGTGCCCCACGGACTGCGCCCAGTGGGCGTTGGCCCCCGCAGGCTGGAACTGCCACAAAATGCGGGTCAGGGCACTGTCCACGGCAAAGTAAAGGCCGTTTTCAAAGCAGCTACCGTAAACCACATCGCCGCAGGCGTACAGATGGCACAAGGCGCGGCCGGTGGGAATCTCAATGCGGGCGGTCTCGCGCAGAGTCGTACCGTCCAGCACATAGGCGGTCACATCCGCACCATCCCCGCGTTCCGATGCAGCATAGATCCAACCATTTTGCCCCCGGCAGCAAAAGCTGGGGGCACGGCCATGCCGCAGGGTAGATAAAGTTTCCAGCGTTCCGTCCGCCGTTAAGCGGCACACCGCCAGATCATCGCACCCCGGCACACCGTAGCCGGAAAATAAAAGAGTGTGGGCCATTGGGAACCTCCATTGGAGTTAGGAAGTAGGAGGGAGGGGGAGGGGGAGGTGAGGCAATTAGGAATGAGGAATTAGAAATTAGGAATTGATAGGGTGAAAGGTAAGGAAAAGAAGATGACAAACAATAAAATTATCTGTGGGGAATGGCCTATCTCCGGTCTAAGAGCCGCCTTCGGGTCAATTCGGCGGGGTCGGGTGGCCCCGCCCTACGGGGTACCGCAGCCCGCAAGGTAATATCATCCCGCGGATGATGATGGCATCTCGCCCTACCTCAAATTTCTAACTGCTCATTTCTAATTCCTAATTAACTCCTAACTCCTCCCTAAATCAGCAGTCCATATCATGCGCCTTAATGCTTGTTCCACCGTCAGAAAGCAAGGTTTGGCCGGTGATGTTGGCGCTCATATCACTGGCGAAGAAGAGCGCAGTGTTGGCAATATCCTGCATCCGGCCGGGCTCCAGCGGCTGGCAGCGGCGCAGGGCAGCGTCCAGCTGCTTTTTGCCGGCATCGTCCAGCTTGTCCATGTCATCATACATCACATCGCTGATGACCACACCGGGGCAGATGGTGTTCACCCGGATGTTATCCTTGGCGTAATCCAGCGCCATCACGCGAGCGGCGGCATTCATTGCGCCCTTGGTACCGGCGTACAGCATGTTGGTGGGCTGGCTCATCAGGCTGTGAATGGACGAAATGTTGATGATGCTTCCGCCCCCGCGCGCCTGCATGGTGGGGATAACTTTGCGCGCGCAGCGCACGCCGCTGAGGTAGTTCGTTTCCAATAGGCGGAACATATCCTCGTCCTTGTATTCCGCTGCGGGGCAGTGGCAGTTGACACCCACGGTGGAAACCAGAACATCAAAGCCGCCGCTGTCCTTTACGGCTGCATCTACAAAGGCTTCGGTCTGGTCAGCTTTGGCCAGATCAACCACATAGCCGCGGCAGCTGGGGCGGATGGCCTGCAATTCTTTTTCGGTGGTGCGCACATATTCTTCGTTGCGGCCGCCGAAATAGACGTCCGCCCCCTGGCGCGCAAACAGCAGGGCAATGCTTTTGCCAATGCCGCGGGCGGCGGTGGTGATCAGCACATTTTTGCCCGCCAGCATCTGGTTATAATCGGGGATCGTGCTCAGGTAAAGCGAAATATCTCTCATATCAGCACCTCTTTTTTCTGGCCGGGCGCACCATAGCGCTCAATGTCAAACTGCTGGTACAGCTCATCAATGGCGGCTTCGTCGCCGGCGGCGGCACGCAGTTCCACGCTCCAGTCCAGCCCGCGGTATTTGGCCGCGGCAGGGTCGGTATCAATAAAGGTCAGCAGGGCCTGCATCATCTGGTCGTTCCACACCACAGCGTCCACATCGGCGGTGGTGTAAATACCGGCTTCCAGCTTGGGGAATGCGTACAGGTCGCGCACCTGAGATTTGTAGGCGTGCTCAATGACGTAATCTACCATATGGCTGGGCACAAACAGGATGCCGTTTTTGGTGCCGATAACGATATCGCCCGGCAGGCAGATGGCCGCGCCGATGCGGCAGGGGCCGTTGAACGCCGTGACCTGGCAGTCCCGGATGGGGGTGGGGTCCACGCCGCGGTAGAACACCTGCACATCAATGTTCTGCATCTGTTCCAAATCGCGCACACCGCCCCATACCACCACGCCGCCGTTTTTGGTGCGGGCCTTGACCGCGGTGGTCAGGTTGCCGCCCACAAAGGTGCCGCGAAAAATCTTATCGTACAGGTCGCACACAACAACGTCGTTTTCTTCCAGGCTGTCGATCACCCACTGGTTGCAGTCGCCTTTCCAACCGCGGCTGCGCGCCACATTGAACACATGCTGGCGCAGGTCCGGGCGCTGGGGCATAAAGCAGCAGGTTACAGCGCGGCCATACAGCTTTTTGTTCGGGTGCAGGGGTTTCAAATCGCCCTGGAACTGGAACCGGTACCCGCAGGAGTACAGCGGCTGCCAGATTTCCTCCTGGGTCAGGGTTTTCAGGATCTCTATTTTTTCATCGCTCACGCGGGGACGGCCATTGGGGTAGCGTTCGCCGGTCCACTCCGCCGTCATGGCAATGATCTGGTCGCGGTCATTCAGCAGCATAATTTCCTCACTTCCACAGCGTCCAGCTGCGCGTTGTGCCGGGGGCTGTCCAATAGGGGGCGGGGGCGTTCTGCCAGTCCGGCATGCTGCGGGCTTCGGGGTCAAACACCACTTCGCCCTCACGCAGGGTGGCAACGCACTCCAGCTTGCCCTCGCCGGTCAGGCGGGCACCGCCGCAGTCCATGTAGCCGAACTTACCTTCGCGGTTGCGCAATACAGCGATATCTGCGCAGGCCCCCACATCCAGCGTGCCCAGTTCGGGGTGGTGGATGCTCAGCGCCGGGGCGCGGGTTACGCGGTACAGCACATCCTGCAGCGGCATGCCCATGGCCAGGAACTTGCTGGCAACATACAGCAGGTCAATGGCGGGGCCGGTCACGTTCTGGTGGTGCAGGTCGGTTGAGATGGTATCCGGCCAGAAGCCCTGGTTGAAGCAGCCAACCGCCTGGCGGAACCAGAAGCTGCCGGAGCCGTGGCCCACATCAAAGTGAACGCCGCGCTCCCGCTCGGCCAGCATATAGGGCTGCATCTTGCCGGTTTCATCCATCAGGGGGAACTGTTGCGCAAACACATGGGTGTGCACATCACCGGGGCGCAGCCGGGCCAGAATATCCGGGTAGCTGCGTTCCGGCACAATGGGGATGCTGTCCACCATCACGATCTTGCCGCTCATGGAAGCCGCCTTGATGGCGCCATCAATGGAAGCCCAGATGGGGTGGTCGGCATCCTCGTGCTTGGCCCAATAGTGGGCACTCTTAACGCCGACAATGACATCCGACCAGGTGTTGGCAACGGCGGCGGTGATTTCGGGGTTGATATCGGCCACGGCCTGCTCCGACGGGGGATAGTGCATCCCCTTGGCGGCCATATCAATAAAGGCGAGAACACGCACCTTGGTGGCATCGATGACGTTTTCCTTGAAATCGCCAAAGTTGCGCCAGCCGGTGGTACCGGCGTCCACCGCAGTGGTAACACCGGCGCGGAACATGTATTCTTCCGCGTTGATGGTGCGCAGGGAATCCGGCATCTGGTAGGGGAACACCGGGTAGACATGGCAGTGCATGTCGATCAGACCGGGGGATACGATCAGGCCGGTCACATCCATCACGGTCTCGGCATCCGCCGCGTTCAGGTTTTTGCCGCGGGCAGCAATTTTGCCATCCTTAACGGCAAGGTCACAAAGTTCCATGGTTCCGGCGCAGGGGTCGTACAACGTGCCGCCCTGCAGAATGATATCATACGCAGACATCCTGATTTCCTCCCAAGGTATTGCGGTAACGGTCCGCAAGCACAAAGATCATTTCAACTTCAACGGGGATATTGTGGTTGGGCATGTTGTGGGTGCCCATAATGGTGCGGGTGTGGTAGCCGCGCTCCTGCAGAATTTCCATGCAGGTATCGGAAAAGCCATCCACCACTTTTTCGGGCTGGGTAAAACCTTCGCCGCAGTTCACCAGCGCGGTGGCGCGCACCAGGTGATGGATGCAGTCCAGGCTGCCGTACCGCTGCTGCACGGCACGCAGCAGCGTTTTGGCACATTCTGCTGCGGCGTTATAGCCATCTTCCAGCGTAAGGTCTGTGCCAACGCGGCCACGGTACAGCGGTTCATAAGTGTTGATATCTTCCGGCCCGTGGCCGGAAACATACACAATGCCGTCAACTTCCCGGATGGGAACCAGCGCTTTGTAATGTGCAAAGCGGACCGGCTCGCACAGGGGGTGATTCGCCACAGCCATGTTCTGTGCCCTCCTTTAACGGCGTATTTTAACAATGGCGTCCACGCTGACCGGCATGTTGCCCGGCAGAACATAAGCGCCCATGGCCGCACGAGCATGCTGCCCGCGGTGGCCAAAAATTTCAACCATCAGGTCGGAGAACCCGTTCATTACGGGCGGCATGTTATAAAAATCTCCGGCGCTGTTGACAAGGCCAAGCGCCTTGACAAAATAATCCACGCGGTCCAGGCTACCAATGTACGCCTGAATGGTGCGCAGCATGTTTAGCCCGCACAGGCGCGCGGCCTGGTACGCGGTGGCTTCGTCAATTTCAGCGCCCACACGGCCAACGTAAACGGGGTTGCCGTTTTCGTCCACCGGGTAATGGGCAGAAATGTACAGCATATCGCCTGCCAGAACGGCTTCCACAGCGCCTTTGCCGCGCCAGTCGGTCTGCTGCAGGGTAATGCCCAGCTGTTCCATACGTTGTTCCGTAACACCCATGGTTTACAGTTCCTCCTTGATTTGCTGCATACAGGTGGTCAGCGTTTCGCACACGGTCTTGACCTGCGCGGGCGCGACCATCAACGGGTTGAGTAGAATCCGGTTGCCCGGCTCCGCGCCGATATAAATACCGTTGGCACGCATTTTATCTGCCAAATCTTTGGCGCTGCCATACGGCATTACGGCATAGGTGCGGGCCATGACCTGGCCAACGGGGCCATCCTGCGTGCGGGTGATCTGGGTAAAGCCGCAGTCCCGCAGGGTTCGCTCAAAAGCGGCGCAGCGGCGGTTCAGGGTGCGCATCAGGGTGGCTTCGTCCCGCTGGAGATAAAGCTGCACGGCTTTGTACAGCCCAACGATTGCTTCGCGCGAGGTCTTGCACCCGCGGCAGACGCCGTCCGTGGGGGGACCCCAGCGGCGGCAGCGGTCGATCCATTCCTTTTTGCCCACGATCAAACCGGAATCCTGCGGGCCGCGCATGGTTTTGCCGCCGCTGAAAATAACCAGGTCGGCCCCCATGCCGGTAAACTTCCAAAGGTTTTCGGCGGGCGGGTTTTGGGCAGCGGCATCCACGATCACGGGCACGCCATGGCGGTGGGCCACCTCCACCACTGTTTCCAGCGGAAGCGAGGCATCGCGCCCAAAAAAGATGACATAAAACACGGCAGCCGTTGCCGGGGCGATGGCGGCTTCCAGCTCTTCCACCGTCGGGGCGGTGTCCGCTGTACCGATATAGCGCATTTTTGCGCCGACAGCCGAACAGCCGCGGTCATACATGTTGCGCTGGGCGGCCTGCATGACCACCTCGTACCGCGGGCCGGTGATTTCCGGCAGAGCGTGGAAAATCTTCTCATCGTCCCGCGCCAGGGCTGCGGCGGTGGCAACCATCATGCCGCCCGCCGCGCCGTTGGAAATGTAAGCGCCCTCGTTATGGGTCAGTTTTGCCAAAGCATCGCCGGTTTTGGCCTGAACTTCGGCCAGTTCCACACAGCTGGATGCAATCTCCCGCATGGCCCGCAGGCTGGCCGCGGGCATACAGCTGGCACCATAAGTGGTAAACGTATCCTGCGCGTTGATATAGCGGTGCAGGCCAAGCTCTTCAAAAATATCCATGGTTTTATCCTCGTGGCAGGGGATCATTCCTCCGCGGGCTTGTTTTCGTCTGCAAACGGGTTTTCGCTCACCCAGGAGCGTTCTTCGTCCGGGTCGGCGGTTTCAGAGAAACTGGCGAACACATCAATGACTTCCTTCACGATCTCTTCACTTTCCACCAGGCCGTCTTTCAGCGGCAGAATGTGCAGGATCTCCCAGGCGTTCTGGGCGGCCTGCCACAGCGGCAGGTGGATGGCTTCACATTCATCGGTCACAGGGTAGCCAACTTCGATCCAGTGCTGCTCCACCACCTTGTAGGCGGCTTCCAGCAGGTCGTCCACTTCCTTGGGGGAGGTGGCGCCGCCGTCATCCAGCAGGCCGCGCAGGGTATCCACACAGGCATTGATGCGCGGATGGTAATAGTAGCAGATCAGCTCGTGGAAGTCCTGGCTGTTGTAGTCCGGCAGGTTGGGAATACTCTTGACAAATGTGGTGCCAAGGTCACGCATCCAGGCGCGGAACTCCTCTTTGGGGATGTAGGTATCCTCGCTGGCAATGTTGGGGTCACAGGGGCGGCCCTGCAGCCAGCGCACAATGTATTCCACATACATCTTGGTGTTGGCGCTGGTCATCACTTCCAGCTGGGTCAGCAGCTGTTCCATGATCGTTGCGTGCAGCTCAAAGGTCTCGTGCAGATTTTCCGCAGTCTTGCGGCGCAGGAACAGTTCCAGCATGCAGCGCAGGTGCATGTTAAAGTTTTCGGTAATGTACTGGCGCATCACGTCGTACATATCCTGGCCGATGGCATCGGTCTTTTTGCCATCAGGCAGGGCAGCCATGGTGGCCATGTAATCGTTCAGCAGATCCACGATCTGCTGGGTCTCGCTCAGCGGAACCTGGCGGCGCTGGGGGCGCACCAGGTAGCAGCGCTTCTGGTAGCGTGCGTGGGAGCTGTCACGGTCATCACAATAGACCGCCTGTTCCAGCGTTTTCATGGCTTTTACGCCGATCTCGGGTGCCAGGCCACCGTAACGGCGCTTGGCGGAATCTTCCAAAAAGCTCTGCACGGTGATATCCTTGGGGTTCCATGCCAGCTGGAAGATCAGATCAAAGAAATGCAGGCTGACGCCGCACAGCTCGGTGCAGTTGGCAAAGCCATCGCCGTGCTCCACAATGCTGGGGTCGGTCATCTCTTTGGCGGCCTCAATGTGGCGGGCAAAATCGCCGTGCATGTGGTCATCGCCGCCGAACTCGTTCAGCGGTTCCAGCACATAGTGGGCTTTGCGCAGCGGGCTATAGTTGGCATCGCGGTACATCGGCTCGCGGAATGTGGCGTCTGTCTCCTTGCGGTTCGGCCACAGGTCCAGCATGTACACTTCATCCGGCATGGCATCCACAAAGCGCTGCATCACGCCGGGCATCGTCCAGATGCAGGGCGGGGTGTTAGCGCGCACGCCCCAGCCGTCAAAGAAGACGCGTGCTTCGGGCACCAGCTCATGTATGGCTTCATAGGTGTATCTGGAGTAGTTGACGCTGATGTTGATATAATCGTCAATGGTGGTGGAAATGTGGCTTTCGGCCGGGGGAGAGGCCACAAAGTTGCGCACCGGACCGTATTCTTCGATCCAGACTTTGACAAAGGTCTGGAAGAAAGTCTTGAACATGGGGTCTTCGGGGTAAATGCAGGGCTTGGTCTGAGGGGCGGCGTTATCGTCCTTGACCCACTCGCTGCCAAAGTAGCGGGCGTTGGGGTAAAGGGAGCGGAACTCTGCGGTCATCTCATCCGGCGGCAGCGTGACCATCACGTCAATGCCAAGGGCCTGCGCATACTCGATGGAGTCGCGGATCATATCACGGCGGGCGATATCTTCGGGTCTGATCTCGATACCCGGCACCCCCAGCTTGATAAAGGTCATCTTGCGGGCATAGCTGTTCCAGCTGTACAGGCGGTAGGAGTTGATTTTGTTGCGGGCGTATTTATCCAGCTCCTCGCGGCGCTCGGCTTCATTCAGGAATGCGCCGTGGTTGTAAACCCATTGGCCAACCGTGTGGCGGAACTTGAATGCAGAGCGCTCCACAATGGTCAGGTTGTCAGGCACTGCCATGCTGGGGTCGACTTCATACACATCACGGTCCCAGTAAAAACCGACATGGAAGACGGTCTGCAGCAGGTGGCAGACGCTGTAATAAACCGAGCGGTCATTGGAACCGCTGAGCACCAGAACCCCACCGCGCTGAACAATGGCCAGGCAGTCGTTTTCGGTATCGCTCTCCTGCGGCAGGATGCCGGGGTTGCTGGCGGCAAAATCCTTGACCAGATCACTGGTGGAGGGGCGGCCGATGAGGATGCGGTTGCCGGTAACGGCCATTGCCAAGGTTTCGTCCGCAATATTCAAAATCGTGCCGCTGATTTTTTTGACATAATCACGCAGTTCTTCTGCCGCATGGCGGTCCAGCCAGGTTGCGCGGCGGCCAACGATGATGGTGCTGGCGGGAACAGCGTTGGTGGTAAGGTTAAACATAGGGGGAACCTCCGATCAAGTTAGTAGGTAGGAAGTAGGAGTTAGGAGTTGATGGAAAATTAGGAATTAGAAATTAGCAGTTAGGAATTTGAGGTTGGGCAAGGTTGCGTTAAAAATTGGAGAACGAGTGAAAATTTAATTCGTAGGGCGTTGCCGGTATTGCACATGCAAAATTTGGGATACATTGAAAAAACTGTTTGTAGGGGGCGGCGTCCTCGACGCCCCGAACGGGCACACAAACCACAAAACATTTGCTGGCCATTACGCAGTAGAACCTCACGGGCTTCCCTTATTGATTGAACGGTATCTCCCGGAACGCGTCCGGACGGTGGAAATCGGGGTGAGGGGAGCGGGGGGAAGACCAACAGGCGTACCGTTCCTGCGGCGGGCCGGAGCACTGGTAAAAATTGCCCACGGGGTTCTGCGGCAAGGCGGGAGCTGCGGGGCCGTATACCTGCTGCAAAAATGCAAAGGGCACTTCCAACTCCACGCCCCACACATCTGGCAGCTGCCAGGTGTGTACCTGCGGGTAATGCGGTACTGCCAGGCTGACAAAGCTGCGGTGGGCGCGGTCAGGGCCTTTTTGCAGCAGCAGCGTTCCGGCGGCGTTCATCTCAAAGTTCAGGTAATCGCAGGTAAAATCAGGGTAGGGGTTCAGAAAAACTTCCAGGCAGCTGTCCAAGCAAACCATGCTGTTTGGTTCGGTCATCGTCACGCGGGGGTGCTTTTCGCAGCACCACAAGCGGAATTTCAGGCCGCTTTCCGTCAGCTTTGCTTCGGCAAAGGCTTCGGGGCAAAAGCTGCCGCCCCAGGGGTACTTGGTAATGGCAATGGGCGCGTACATGATATCAGCCCTTCACGCTGCCAACCACGATGCCCTTGGTGTAGTACTTCTGCAGGAAGGGATACACGCACATGATGGGCAGTGCGGCCAGGAAGATCTGCGCGGCTTCGATGGTTTTTTCGCTGACCTTTGCCATGCGGATCAACTGTTCGGGGGTCATCAGGGTTTCCACGTTGTTCTTGGATTCCATCAGGATGGTGGCCAGGTAGGTCTGCAGGGGGTACTTATCGGGGGTGTTCATGTACATGTAACCGTCCATCCAGCAGTTCCAGTTGGCTACGGTGGCAAACAGGATAATGGTGGCCAGGGAGGGCATCGACATGGGCAGGTACACGCGGAACAAAATCTGCAGCTGGTTGGCACCGTCAATAACGGCTGCGTCCTCGATTTCGGTCGGGATGCCGCGGAAGAAGTTCATGATCAAAATCATGTAGCTTACGTTCATGGCACCGGGCAGGGTCAGTGCCCAGATGGTGTTCATCAAACCCAGCTTGCTGATAACGATGTAGGTGGGGATGGTGCCGCCGCCGAACAGCATGGTGATGACGAACAGCCAGGAGAAGAAGGTGCGGGCGTGGAAGCGGGAGTTGGCCTTGGAAAGCGGGTAGGCCGTCATGACGACCAGCAGAATGTTGGCCGGCACACCGATGAGAACACGGGTCAGGGTCACGCGCAGGGAAGTCCAGAACTGGCTGTCCTCCATAACATAGCGGTAAGCTTCCAGCGTAAAGCCGATGGGATAAAACGTAACGTTGCCGGCAACGGCTTCAATGCGCTCCGAAAGCGAAAGCGCGATAACGTGCAGGATGGGCAGAATGCACACGATGACCAGCAGGAGAAGAAACACGCCGTTGATGTAGTTGAACAGGGTCATTTTTTTGCGGTTCATAACAGAATGCTCCTTTCTGATCAGAATACCTGATAATCAAAGTGTTTGGAGGCAATGCGGTAGGAGATGACAACCAGAATAAACGAAACAACGGATTTCATCATACCGACTGCGGTAGAAAGCGACCACTGGTGGTTGACAAGGCCAAGGCGGTAAACCAGCGTATCAATAATATCGGCGCTCTTGTAAACCATGGGGTTGTACAGCAGCATGATCTGCTCCATACCGGCGCTGAGCACGGAACCGAGCGAAAGCACCAGTAGCATGACCACGATGGGGCGGATGGTGGGCAGGGTGATGTGCCAGATCTGCTGCCAGCGGTTGGCACCGTCCAGCGCGGCGGATTCATTCAGCGCTGGGTCAACGCCTGTTATTGCCGCCAGGAATATGATCATGTTATAACCCATATCTTTCCAGACGTCGGAGATAATAATGATGATGGGGAACCAGGTGTTGCTGCCCAGGAACATGATGGGATCAATGCCGATGCGGCCCAGCAGTTCGTTGACCATGCCGTCATATTGGAACAGGTTGCGCAGCACGCCGCCCATAACAGCCCAGGAAAGGAAGTACGGCAGGAAGAAAACGGTCTGCGCCATCCGCATGAACTTGGGGTGGACAACTTCGTTCAGCAGCAGGGCCAGAATCAGCGGCACCAACAGGCGAAGAATGATTTTGGCAATCGAGATGGAC
This sequence comes from Acutalibacteraceae bacterium, assembly GCA_963626055.1. Lineage (GTDB taxonomy): Bacteria > Bacillota > Clostridia > Oscillospirales > Ruminococcaceae > Gemmiger. Next base: position 6,796 of record CAVFVI010000044.1, on the reverse strand, counting down.
AGCGTGTTGCCAACCACGTTCCAGAACGTGGGCAGAGCCAGCATGTCACGGAAGTTCTTTAAGCCCACCCAGGGGGAATTTTTGAAGCTGCGCAGGGGGGTAAAGTCCTGGAACGCCATGACCAGACCGAACATGGGCAGGTAGGAAAAAATGATCAGGAAAGTTACGCCGGGAATCAACATTAAGTAAAACGGCAGTTCCCGCTTGAAAACAACAAGCTTGCGTGATGGTTTTTTGGTGGTTTTAGGTTCCATGGTGTTTCCTCCTTTTTGGCTGGGGGATACGGGGCAAAAAACAAAGGCAAGCAGGCTGAATAGCCGCTTGCCTTTCCGGTAGGTTCCTGTTTTGTTATCCGTCCCCGATCGCCAAGCTCAGTGTTTGCTCTGCACAATAAACAGTTTTCAGTCTGTTTCTATGCTTTTATTGTACCCTTTGGCAAGGGGGTGTTTCAATCCATAGGCTTTTACTTTGAATGGTGTTCTGTTTACATCATCGTTCGGTGTTGACGTTGGGGAAAAGCTGATAGCGAAATATAAACACCTGCACTGCGCAGCCCACCATTCCAGCTCCACTGAAGCTGTATCATTCAAAAGGCAGGAGCCACATGGCTCCTGCCTCTTTTCTTTTTATCTTATCACGGGTTCTATGGTTTCGGCAGCACCTTGACCCCGGCTTCCACAAAGTCTGCAATCGTATCTAGCTGCGCCGCTGCCAATTCCGGTGAAGATGTCTGCAGCCCCGCAAGGCCGTTGAAGATGAAAACCAGCACTGCGCCGATGTTTTCATACTGTGTGCTGTCAATGCCGTCCTGCTTCATTTTTTCAAGAATCGCGTTGCGGAGATGGGCTGTAAACTGCGTTATAACGGGGGCTGGGATGGTATCCATATACTGCCCGTTCTCATTCAGCGCTTCATAAATCTCCTTGACAAAGGCGCGCGGATCATCCAGCAGGTTTTGCGCGGTGTTGATCTGGCTGATGACCTCCGCAACGGTTTCCTGCGCCAGCTGATCTACCAGGTCATAAACCGTTTCGTAATGCGCATAAAAGGTTGTTTTGTTGATCTCGGCGCGCTCGGCAATTTCTTTCACCGTGATTTTTTCCATTGGTTTTTCCTTGATAAGCTCCGCAAACGCGCTGCGTATGGCGCGTTTCGTTTTCTTGATGCGCAGATCCATAAGGTTCCTCCGTTGATTTTATTGCCAACCGATGGTTAAGCAACGCTTGGTAGCAGATACGTTGCTTAACCACCGAATCCCACAAAAACCGCTGATTGTAAAGGCAGCCGCATGATGGTAGTATAACACCAACGGAACAGATAAGCAACCATCCGTTGGATATCCGATACAGTTATAGATATTTCATACCAAGGAGGCCGATTGATGAAAACCTTATATCTTGTCACCGGTGCTGCCGGTTACCTCGGCGGCGAGGTCTGCCGCCAGCTTGTTGCGCGGGGCTTACAGGGCAGGGCACTGGTTCTTCCGGGCGATAAAACCGCGCAGTATATTCCCAAACAGATCGAGCAGTGCGTGGGCGACCTGTGCGATACTGCATCTTTGGAGAAGTTTTTTCAGGTAGAGCCGGATACCGAAACCATCGTGCTGCACTGCGCCAGCATGGTAGCCCTTGGCAATGAGCGCCGCGAACTGGTTATGAAAGTCAATGTTCAGGGCACCCAGAACATCATTGACCAATGTTTCGCCCATAAGGAATGCAAAAAGCTCATCTATGTAGGCAGTACCGGTTCGATCCCCGAACTTCCGCACGGGCAGCGGATGAAAGAGCCCGCACAGTTCGTACCGGAGGAAAGCCTTGGTGTTTACGGGCAGAGCAATGCAATGGCAAGCCAGCGCGTGCTGGATGCCGCAAAGTCCGGGCTGAATGCCTGCATCGTGATGCCCAGCGGCATCCTTGGCCCCGGCGATGCCGCCTGCGGCCCTGTCACCAGCGGGCTGCTGATGCAGATGCGCGGCGAAGTTTCCGTTGGGCTGAAAGGCACATTCAATCTCTGCGATGTGCGTGACCTTGCCAACGGCATATTCCTAGCGGTTGAAAAGGGCAAGGCGGGAGAGTCTTACATCCTGGCCAATGAGATCGTGACCTACCCGGAATTTGCCGCCCTGACCGCACAGGAGGGGCATTGCAAAAAGCCCGTGCTCTATCTGCCGAAGGGTGTTGCCAACTTTGCGGCGGATATCCTGGAAAAGCAGGCCCAAAAATCCGGCAAAAAACCCGCCCTGACCCGCTATGAAATTTATAACCTGGCAAGAAACAACGAATTTGATTCCACCAAGGCGCGGCAGGAACTGGGCTACACCTCCCGCCCCTACCGCGAAACCATCCATGACGAGATTGCATGGCTGAAGCAGACCCATAAAATCTGATTTTGATAGAAAGTAAGGAGAGCCGACCATGGATTTTAACAGTGTACAGGGAAAAGTTGTTATTGTTACCGGTGCAAGCCGCGGTATCGGCCGCGCCATTGCCGAATGCTATGGTGCCCACGGCATGAAGGTTGCCTGCGCTGCCCGCAGCGTGGAGCAGGGCCAGGCTGTGGCCGATAGCATCTGCGCCAAGGGCGGCGAGGCCATTTTTATTCAGACCGATTGCAGCAGCACCGCCGCCATCAAAGAACTGGTGGACAAGACCGTTGCCCATTACGGCAAGCTGGATGGCATTGTCAGCAATGCGGGCATCGGCATGGGCGGCACGCCGCTGCATGAATACGATGTGACCGACTATGAGAAAATTTTTGCTCTGAACAGCGAGGGCGTGTTTGCCGGAATGAAGTACGGCGCACAAGCCATCCTGAAAAGCCACAGCGAGGGCGGCTTCCTTATCAACGTAGCGTCTATTGCGGGGCTTGTACCCCAATGCGGGCAGGCCCTGTACAGCGCCACCAAATTTGGCGTGGTAGGCATGACCCGCGCCGCTGCGCTGGACTATGCCGCTTACGGCATCACGGTCAATGCCATCTGCCCCGGCTACACCAAAACCAGCATTTTCGGCGATGCTCCCGCCTCGGCGATGGATTTTTTTGCCGCGGACTGCCCCGCCAAGCGTATGGGCAACCCGGAAGAGTGCGCAGCACTGGCGCTGTTCCTTGCCAGCGATATGGCGCGGTATATCACCGGCGCAGCCATCCCGGTGGACGGTGCACTTTCGGCCGGGCACCAGAGCATCAGCAGCTGGAAGCACCCCGAAATCCTGACGGACGTCAAGCTGAACAGCCAAAGCACGATTGCCGCTTTGATGGAAAATGATGCCGCCAAAGTCGTTATTGAAAATTTCCTGCCCGGCCTTTCCGCCAATGAGCAGGCAAAAGCCGCCTATGGCATGACCTTTGCCCAAATCGGCCCGATGCTTGGCCTGCCGGACAGTGCCCTGCAAGGCTTGCTGGCAGCGCTGGATAACCTGTAAAGAGGGATCATCACATGAAAAAAGTTTGTGTTATCACGGGCGGCGGCAGCGGCATGGGCCTTGCCACGGCCAAGCTTGTCTGCGAAGCCGGTTACTATACAATTCTGGTCGGCCGCACGGCATCCAAACTGGAAAAGGCCGTGGCTGATCTGCGCAAGACCGGTCATGAAGCCGAAGCATTCAGCTGCGATGTTTCTGACCGCGAAAGCTGCTTTGCGCTGGCCCGCCATGCCGCCGAATGCGGCGAGGTGAAAGCGCTTTTGCACATTGCGGGCTTAAGTCCCCACATGGGCGATGCTGAGAAGATCCTGCGCGGCAATGCACTGGGCACCGTCAACATCAACGATGCTTTTTACGAGGTCATGGCACCGGGCGGCTGTGTGATCGATACCTCCAGCATGAGCGCCTACCTTTCGCCGCAGTTCATCATGCCAAAGGGCGCGTACAAACTGGCACGCACCAACCGAGATGCCTTTTTGAAAAAGATGCTGGCACGGGTCAATCTGCTGCCCAAGGATGCCCGCCCCGGCGTGGCCTATGCCATCATCAAGCATTTTGTCATCTGGTTTGCCAAAACCGATGCCGCGCGGTTCGGTGCCAAAAGCGTGCGCTGCCTGAGCGTGACCCCCGGCAACTTTGATACCCCGATGGGCGCGCTGGAAAGCGGGCAATCGGAAGTGTTCATCAAGTATTCTGCCCTGAAGCGCAACGGCAAACCGGAAGAAATTGCCGCGCTGTTCACGATGCTGTTGGATGAACGCCTGGGATTCCTGACCGGCGCAGACATCATCATGGATGGCGGCGTTATCGCCAGCGGCGCAAGCGGGTTGAGCAAGTAAAGCGCCTGCATCGCATGGCAGGGGCGATGTATGCGTGATACAAACGAGCACCGTTTTCCCTTCCCATAATCTGCAAAAGCAGCTCTTACAGATTTTTCTGTAGGAGCTGCTTTTTGTTATCATTCTGCAATTTGCAGCACGCTAACCCTGATTTCCACAAAAGCAGTCATCCTATCCCGATGAATGCCAAGAATCAGCTTGCTGTCATTTCTAATTTTCCAAAAGTTCTTTCATCGCCTTTGCCAGCGCATCGTTCCAGAAAAACCAGTTGTGGTCGCCGGGGGCTTCGTACCAGGTCAGGGGCCAATTCATCGCCTGCAAGGTATCGCGCAGGCGCAGGTTGGCGGGGTACAGGCTGTCCTGTTGGCCGCAGGCCAAAAACAGGCGGGGCATGGGGCGCGTTCCACCGCGGAATTTCTCCGCCAAGGCAAACAGATCATCCTGCGGCGGCACGATTCCATTCGGGAAAATCGCCTGGTCTTCATGCCAGCGGCAGAGCTGGGGCAGTTCGGCCTGAATCTCCGCCACCGAGGAAAACCCGGCGCACCCGGCGTACTGCTGCGGTGCGGTAAAAGCGCATTTCATTGCACCGTACCCACCCATCGAAAGCCCCATAATATAAGTGCGCTCCGGTACGGGCCGAATGCCGAAAAACCGGCGGCAGAGCGTTGGCAATTCCTGATTGATGTAGGTAAAATACTTGGGGCCGCAGGCCATATCGGTATAAAAACTGCGCTGCACTTCGGGAACGATCAGAATAGCCCCGTGGGTGCGGGCTAGGTGTTCGGCCTGGGTATAGCGCAGCCAGCCGGTGCAGTTGTCGGTCAGGCCGTGCAGCAGGTACACCACCGGCGCGGCGGCCAAATCGCCGCTATCCGGCATGGTGACAAGCACCGATGTTGCCATGCCGAGAGATTCCGACATAACGTCACAGCGGAAAAATGCCATGGTTTGCCCCTCCTTCAGATTTGCGGTTTTGCCAGCGCGCGGCAGACGGCACGCATGGCGGGCTCGGTGCGGTCCCAGGCGCTCACGGTACAGGCAGCAAAGGGATAGTGCTGCAAAGCGTCCGGCTCGGCCAGGCAGACGGCACAGAAGCGCGGGTTGTGCGCGGCCAGCGCTTCGGCGGCTTTAGCGGCAGCGGCGGCTTCCTCACGGGTGCCAAAGGCGAACGCCACCGCGGGTGCCGCGGCACAGGCAGCGGCCAGCTCCGGCAGTTCTTCCACCGTATGGTAGACCGCGCATTGGCCGCCCAAAAGCCGTGCGGCCAGCGGGGCAAAGCTTTCCGTAATGCGGTCGCCCTCCGTCACGCCGGTACCGGTACCGGACGCCCGCGCAATAAATAACGTCCCTGCGGGCAGCGGCAGCAGGCCGTGGGGATCCTGTACCGTCACGCCGGTTTCGGCCAGCGCATCCGCAAAGTCGGCATGATTGGTCCAATCCTGGCTGGCGGCATCACGGGCGGGCATGGTCCAGCCCAGCGCCAGCTTGCACGCCAAGATCCGCCGCACCGATTCATCCACCCGTGCCATCGGCAGGGTTCCATCGGCCACAGCATCGCACAGGGCACGGATGCAAGGGGTCTGCACATCCTTGCCGGTGGGATCGGCGTTATCGCCGCCGTTGCCAATAATCAGCAGGTCGCACCCGGCCAGTGCCGCCTGCACACAGCCCTGCGGCGCGCCGTACTGGTCCAGAATGGCGTGCATCTGCAAGCCATCACTGATGACAATCCCCTGGTACCCCAGCTGCCCACGCAGCACGCCCTGGATGACGGGCGCGGACATGGAGCAGGGTGTATCGGTGTCATCCAGCGCGGGGAAACAGACATGCGATACCATTACGCTGGCAAGTCCCTCTGACATTGCGCGCCGGAAGGGCGCTAAGCAGCTGTTCATCAATGTGTCACGCGGGGTATTGTCCACCACAAAGCCGAAGTGTGTATCGGCACCGGACTGCTCGTGGCCGGGGAAATGTTTGCCGCAGGCCAGCACCCCGGCATCCCGCAGGCCGCGGGCCATGGCGCAGCCATAATCCGCGATGGACTGTACCGTTTGCCCATAATAGCGGCGTTCCGCAGGGCCGGAAAGGGTATCCAGCACCGGCGCACAGTCCAGGTTAATGCCCAGCGCCCGCAGCTCACCACCCATCATGCGCCCAACTTTGTAGGCGTTGGCGGGATCGCCCGTGCGGGCAATGACCATGGCGCTGGGAAAAACCGTGGCTTCGCTGCGCAGGCGGGTGACACAGCCGCCCTCCTGGTCGATGGCGATAAGGGCGGGCAGACCGGTTTCCGCCATGACGGTGCGCTGGATCTCAGCATTCAGCTGCGCCAGCGCTGCCCGCCCGGCGCAGTTTTTGCCGAACAAAATAACGTTGCCGATATGGTTTTTGCGCAAAAATTCCCGCGTGCCCGCATTCATGCGGGACACCTCAATGCTGGCCAGGATCATCTGGCCGATCTTTTCTTCCAATGTCATTAGGTAATTGCGAAACAAGTTCGCAATCCTGATTGAAACTGCGGTAAAAATCCTG
>CAVFVI010000043.1:0-26249 GCA_963626055.1 Acutalibacteraceae bacterium | reverse complement strand
CTGCAAAACCCTCATTCGGCAGTTCAAATCTGCCCGTCACCTCCAAAAACTCCCGTGGGCAATCGCCTGCGGGAGTTTTCTTTTGTGTTTGCATTTTTCTAAATCATAGCCTGTCAGCAGTCCGTGCTAAAATACCTGCATGGTGTGCTGGCAGGCTTTTTTGTTTTATGGATTGCAGGCCTTTGAAATTTGTGGTAAGCTATGGCTAACCAAAGCTGGGGAGAACACCCTCATCGCGTTTTTTGTGCTTTGGGCGGAAAAAGATAGGGCAGGGAATGCGGATTACCTGCCCCCATCCATAACTCACCCCGGCAGTACCCGCGGCGAACACAACCTTTGCCGCCAACCCAATACACTGCAGCAAAACAAGGAGGAAACCATGATCCAAGTTACAAACCTGCCAGAAAAAGACCTGCGGGAAATCGGCCTGGCTTATGCAAATTATCTCTACCCGGCGGACGATAAGGGCATGTTCCCCTTTGATGATAAAGAGATGCTGACAAATTATATCGTCGGCTTTGCCCGCTCCTGTATGCAGGCGGGCATGCTTTATACAACGTCCCAAAATCATGAGGGTTACATCGCAATCACCACGCCGGATACCAAATATCCGTTTCAGTCTGTAAAAACATTCATCCGGGAAGTCATCGGCTCCCTTGGCTGGAAGCGCTACCTCTGGTTTGTAAAGTATATCGCCAAAGGCGGCGATAATCTGGAAGCCATCCTGCGCAAGCAAAAGCGGAAATATGTGGTGGTTCAGCTTTTGGCCATCCCGGAACAATACCAGCACCAGGGCTATATGCGCCAGCTGATGGATTTTGCGCTGCAAACAGCCAAAAGCTATAACTTACCGCTGGTGATCGAGACAGACGAAAAACTGAAATGCGATAAATACTGCCACCTTGGCGTAAAGCTGGTCAACAAACGCGATTTTGGCGATAACCGCTATGGTTACGGCATGATTTGCGAAAACTGAAATCTTGCGGTACCGTAAAAACGGACAAAAACAAAAGGAGCAGCCGGTTGCGATTCGGCTGCTCTTTTTGCATCTTTTGATAAGGAAATCTTGTGAACACTCTACATCGTTTTCATCTTTTCCAACAACTTTGCGTACACATGCTCCACGAACCATGGCTCGGTGGATTTTGCCAGAGCTTCTTCCGGCGTGAACCAGGCTACCCCGCTGTTTTCGTCCGCCTTGATGGAAACTGCTTCCTTGGAGTCGGCTTCCAGCAGATACGTTACATTCAGATGCAGATGGCTGGAAACATAACATCCCCGTTTCACATGCCCATCCACGGTAAGGGATTCCAGCGAGAAAATCTCTTTGGAAACCGGCTGGACGTGCCGGATGCCTGCTTCCTCTTTTACCTCGCGGATGGCAACGGCCAACAGGTCGGTTTCGCCGTCCGCGTGCCCGCCCAGCCAGGACCAGGAGTGGTAAATGTTGTGGTATACCATCAACACCTTGCTGTGGTCTTTGTTTACCACCCAAGCGGACGCTGTCATGTGTGCTACGGCGTTTTCGCGGCTGAATGCGTTATCATTTGCTTTGATCCAATTCAAAATCAGGGCTTTGTCTTTTTCTTCCTGCTCATTGAACGGGTGGTAACGCTCGATATCATAAATCAATTCCTGGCGGGTCATACCCATGCAGCTCCTTTGCTTTGCGTTATCGCTCGCGGTTATCCAGCACATAGATCACGCAGGCAAACCCCACGATCATGGCAAACAAAATGGCACCGCCAAACCCACTGCCGGAAAGGCCCGCATCCACAGCGAACCCAATCAGTGCAGCAAGAACCATAAGGATAACGGATACAACGGTTCTGAATTTGCCCATACAAACACCTCTTTTTCAATATCCACATCAGCGTGTGCTTTGCTCCCAGTATAGCAGGAACTGCCGGGAAAATCTACTGTGCCGCAGGGCGTACCTGCCCGCCGCATGCAATTTGCCGCGGCTGGTTCTACTGTTCCGTCGCCCGGAATACAGTGGGGGTGTGGAGGTGATACCCCAAATGGACGAGTATTATTCCGTGATCCAGTTCTTGCCGGAGCCGCTGCGCACCGAGCTCAAAGCCATGCCGCCGGAACGCGCCGCCTGCGTGCAGGAGATCCGCCTGCGTGCCGGGCAGGCAGTGCAGTTTACGGTGGGCGGGGCCTGGCAGCCGGCGCAGCAGCTGCTGCCCGCGGCACAAACCGCCCTTGCCATCGGCCCGCGCATGCTGCGCAGCTGCTTTGCGGCCCTCTGCCGGGATTCCGCCTATGCCTATGAGGACGAGCTGAAACAGGGCTATTTCACCCTGCCCGGCGGCAGCCGTGTGGGGGTGGCGGGGGTATGCGGCCCGGCGGGCTTTGCTGATATCACATCCCTCAATCTCCGTGTTGCGCGCCAGGTTCCCTGTATCCTGCCACCCCAGCTTCGCCGCGCGCTGGATACCCTGCATGGCGGGGTTCTGGCTGCGGGCACGCCGGGCAGCGGCAAAACAACTTTCCTGCGCAGCATCATCCGCTATCTGGATACCGCCCGCCGTATTTTCTGCGTGGCGGATGAGCGCGGTGAGCTGCTGACAGCAGGGCATACCGTACACTGCGATGTTTACACCCGCTGTACCAAAGCACAGGCCATCCAGATGTCCCTGCGCTGCATGAACCCGCAGGTCATCGTCTGCGATGAGCTGGGCACCCAGGCGGATCTTCAGGCCGTGGAAGCGGGCCTGGCCTGCGGCGTGGTGTTTGTGGCAAGCGTTCACTGCGATACGCTGGAAGCACTGGAACGCAAACCGCCTATTGCCCGCCTGCTGGCGATGGGGGCCTTTGAAACCCTGGTACTGCTGGAAGGCCGCACGAACCCCGGCCATGCGGTGCAGGTCCGCAGCCTGGCATGATGCTGTACTGCCGCCTGTTGGGGGCCGCACTGCTGGTGTGTACAGGCTTTGCCGCAGGGCAGGCGTATTGCCAGCGGCTGTGGGCGCAGTGGCGGACCGTGTGCGGGTTTGAGCGCTTCCTTACTTATTTGGCGGATCAGCTCAGCTTTTGCGCCCTGCCCGGTGCGGAGCTGCTGGCCGCTGCGGCGGAACACCCGGTGTTTGCGGCTTATTGCCTGCCCGGTGCGGCATCCTTTGCGGAGCTGCGCCCACCCCCGCCGCTGGCCAAAGCCTGCGGTGCAGAGCTGCAGGCCGGGTTGTGCACTATTGCCCTGTGTAGCAGGCAGCAGGCCCCGCAGACCATGCGCGCCCTGGCTGCCCTGTGCCGCCGCACCGCCCAAAGCCAGTATGCCGCCGCGCAGCGGGCCGCTGTGCTTGCCCCAAAACTGGGGCTTTGCGGCGGGCTGCTGGCGGCCATCCTGCTCTGGCCCGCGGGGTGAAACGCTGGGAACCTGAAAAAGCGAAAAATTGACCTGCTTTTTGCTCCACCCGATATAGGGGAACCATCATGAACATTGATCTTGTATTCAAAATTGCGGCCACCGGCATTATTGTTGCGGTGCTCAACCAGCTGCTTACCCGATCCGGGCGGGAGGACCAGGCCATGATGACCACCCTTGCGGGCCTGATCGTGGTACTTAGCATGCTGGTGCGCCAGATCAGCGATTTGTTTGTGCTGATCAAAGCTCTGTTTGATTTGTGATTTGTAATGCTCAACTATGCTTATCTTAAAAGCGGCCGCCCTTGCCATTGTCGTCTGCGTGCTGGTGCTCTGCTTAAAAAAGGACCAGCCCGGCTTTGCGTTCCTGCTTTCCTTATGCGGCGCGGCGGGGCTGCTGTGGTTCGCGGTGCAGCAGCTGCGCCCTTTGTTGGCCCGGCTGCAGCAGCTGGCCGGGCAGGCTGGCGGCGATTCGTTCAGCATTCTGCTGCAGGTGCTGGCCATCGCCTTTGTGGCCCAGCTGGCGGCAGACCTTTGCCGCGAAGCCGGCCTTTCCGCCGCCGCGTTCTGCATGGAATTCGCGGGCCGCATTCTTGCTATGCTGCAGGCCCTGCCCTTGCTGCAAAGCTTGCTGGCCTCATTCTTGTCCTTTTTATCGTGATGGCTTTCCCGCTGCCAGCCGCTGCGGCGAAACTGCCCATCGGGGTGGAGCAGATTTTGCAGCAAAGCGAACTGACGTCGGACAAGCTCGTTCACATCACCTTGCAGGAACTGCTGCAAATGCTGTCCGGCTGGCTGAAAAACGCCTGGGGACAGCCGCTGCAGCTGGCCCGGCGTGCGGTGCTGTTTTTGCTGCTTTCCAGCTGCGTGGGGCTGCTGGCGGGCAGTGGTGCCTGGCGGGAGTGTGTGGACCTTGTAGTGGTGTTGGGCTTTGGCAGCATTGCGCTGAATCAAATGACATCCCTTGTGCAGCAGGTTGCCCAGGCAGCCAGCACCAGCCAGCTGTATGTATCCGGTTTTGTGCCGGTGTTTGCGGGGGTGGCACTGCTGGCGGGCCAAACCGCCGGGGCCGCCGTGTACAGCACGATGTTTTATGCCATGGTGGCCTTTCTGGCAGCAGTGCTGCAAAACCTGCTGCTGCCGCTGCTGCAGATCTATTTCTGCTTTTCCGTTTCCGCGGCCCTCTGGGGGGACAGCGGCATTGCCGAAGCCGCCAACCTGTTTGCCCGCTGTTTTACCTTTGCGCTCAAACTGTGCGGTATGCTGTTCACCTTTGTGCTGGGGCTGCAAAATGTACTGGCCGCCGGGACGGACCGCGCAGCCTTAAAAATCGGCAAAAGCGTGCTGAGCGCCGCCGTGCCTGTTGTGGGGGATGCCGCTGCAGCGGCTCTGGGCAGCGCTTCCGCCGCAATCGGGCTGCTCAAAGGCTCGCTGGCATTGGCGGCAGTGGCAGCCCTGGGGGCAGCGTTTGCTCCGGTGCTGGCGCAGTGCGGGCTGTACTGGCTGGTGTTTTCCGGCATGGGCATTCTGGCGGCGGGGCTGGGGCAAAAACGCAGCAAGCAGATCTGCACCCTGTTTGGCCAGGGGGCGCGGCTGTGCGGGGCCATCCTGATACTATATTTCTTTCTGGTGATTCTATCCACGCTGTTGCTGCTGCTTGGCGGGAATGGGGGCTGATTTATGGATACACTGCGCCATGCGGCACTGGGGTGCTGCATCTTATCCGCGCTGGCCGGGCTGGTGCGGACATTCTGGCCGCAAAATGGCTTTAAGCCAGTCATAAATGCGGTGCTGACGCTGTATATTATAACATCGGTCCTCCATGCGGCTTCCGGCATGAACTGGCAGGGCTTTGCCGCGCAGCTCCAGAGTTTTGCCAGCCAGAGTGCGCCGGGCGAGGATTACACCACTTACGGTGCGGAGCTTGCCTTACAGGAATCCGCCGCCGCGCTGCAAAAACTGCTGCGGCAAAGCGGAATCGAATCCGTTGTGCAGCCGCAGGCGGGCGGGGTGCGTGTGCGGCTGGTTTACCCGGCGGACCGGGAACAGGCGGAAACCCTGCTGCAGAATTTTGCGGGGAACCTGACCTATACGCTGGAGAATACCCAATGACCGCAAAACAGGGCATCGCCTGGCTGCAGGCAGCGTGGAAGGATGATAAAAAGCGCATCAACCTTTTGTTGGTATCCGGCCTGGCGGGCATGCTGCTGCTTTGTGTGTCGGAATGGCTGCCAGCCGGGCAAAGCACACAAAATGCCGCACAGAGCAGCCAGCAGAGCCAGACGGCAGCGGAGTATGAACAGCAGCTGGAAACCCGCCTTGCTGCCCTGATCCGCGCCATGGACGGCGCAGGCGAAACCGTTGTTATGGTAACGCTGGACTGCGGGGAGGAAACCACCTATGCAGCGGATACCCGGACGGAGGAAACCAGCGAGGACACCCGCAGCAGTGCCGCCAGCCAGCGCACCCATCTGCTGGCTGGTGCACAGCCGGTGGTGCAGTCGGTTCAGGCACCGCAGGTGCGCGGCGTGGCCGTGCTTTGCCAGGGTGGGGATAATGCCGGAACCCAGCGCCGCATCACGGAACTGGTCAGCGCCCTGACCGGCGTGGGGGCCAGCCATATTACCGTAAACAAAATGCAATCATAGGGAGGGCTAACGATATGGAAGGCAGAGCAACCAAACGGTATGCCACATTGGCGGCGCTTACCCTGGCGTTGGGCGGCGCAGTGGTTTTGAACTGGTCGTTCGCCGGGCGCACCCCGCAGGCGGGAACGCCGGAAACCGTTGTGCAGACTTCGGCGGAAGCTGGCGAGGACACGGTACAGACTGCCGCCCAGCAGCCGGAAACAGACGCGGCGGTGGAACCCATGGCCGCCCAGGCGGTGTTTGACCCGCTGGAAAGCGAGCCCCAGACCGCCGCCCAGGCGGATGCAGCGGAAGAGATGGAATCAGGCGGGCAGGCAGGCAAAAATTACGGCGAAGCCCAGCTTGTCAGCGTCAGCAAGGATTCCGGCACGGAATTTTTTGAACAGGCACGCCTGAACCGCTCCAAAGCGCGGGACGAAGCGCTGGACGCCATCAAAAAGACACTGAAAAGTGCGGATTTGAGCGAGAGCGAAAAAGACAGCATCACCCAAAAGCTGCAAAACCAGATCAGCAGCATCACGGTGGAATCCAGCATTGAAAGCCTGATCAAATCCAAAGGCTTTGCGGACTGTGTGGTCAGCATCGGGGAGGGGCGCGCCGATATCACGGTCATGACGGAAAACGACGCCCTGACCGCGGATGAAGTGACCCGCATCCGAGATGCCGTTTTGGGCAAATGCAAGGGTCTGAGCGCACAGGATATCACCGTTGTGGAGGTAAGGTAAACCATAAAACCGGCAGGGAAACGCTGCAAAACCGCAGCCGAACCCTGCCGGTTTTGCTTTTTTATGCAGGAATCATGAATAAGTATTGCAAAAAATAGCAAAAGAGGGTATTATAAACTAATAGTCAACCTCTTCGGCGCACTAAAGCGCAAGGTTGGCGGGCAGTGCAAATGTGCGGCACTGCAGGGATGGTGCGGAGAGTTTGCTCCGCACTGGTATAGATAAGGGAGGAAATGTTATGAAAAAGTTGGTTTCTCTTGCTATGGCGGGCATGTTTGCCCTCAGCCTTGCGGCCTGCGGCTCCAGCAGCAGTGCAGCTGCAAGCACCGCGGAAAGCTCTGCCGAAAGCACGGCAGCATCCACCGCTGACAGCGCCGCTGCAGACAGCGACCTGGCCTACCTGCAGAACAAGGGCAAAATGACCATCGGCTACACTGTGTATGAGCCGATGAACTACACCGATGAAAGCGGCACCTTTACCGGTTTTGACACCGAGCTGGCAACGGCTGTGTGTGCAAAGCTGGGTGTGGAGCCGGACTTTGTCGAGATTAACTGGGATACCAAAGAGACCGAGCTGGCCGCCAAGAGCATTGACTGCATCTGGAACGGCCTGACCCTGACCGATGACCGCGAGGCCAACATGGCCTGCACCAAGCCTTATGTCAAGAACGCACAGGTGGTTGTGATGAAGGCCGATGCCGATTACACCTCCACCGCAGACCTTGCCGGCAAGACCGTTGTGGCTGAGTCCGGCTCCGCTGGCGAAACCACCATTGAAGAGGACGAGGGCCTGCAGCAGGCAGACTTTGTTGCCAAGAGCGTGCAGACCGACTGCCTGATGGAAGTTGCCGCCGGTACCGCTGATGCCGCAGTTCTGGACCTGACCCTGGCCAGCGCCATGATCGGCGAGGGCACCGACTATGCAAACCTTGCCATCAAGGATGAACTGAACGTGGAAGAATACGGTGTTGCTTTCCGCAAGGGCAGCGATGTTGCCGCCGCTGTGGATGCCGCTTTCGACGCACTGAAAGAGGACGGCACCATGCAGACCCTGGCCGATAAATACGGCCTGACCCTGGCAGACTGATCATGGGGGAAGCGGGTGTGATTTGGAGCCGCCTGACCAGCGCCTTCCTAATGAACTGTCAGCTTTTTGGGCTGACGCTGTTGTTTGCCCTGCCGCTTGGCCTTTTGGTGGCACTTGGCTCCATGAGCCGGTTCACACCGCTGCGGGGCGTGGTCAAAACCTTTGTGTGGATCATCCGCGGTACGCCGCTGATGCTGCAGATCATCGTCATCTACCTTGGCCCCGGTCTGATGGGCTTTGCCAGCCCCTGGGGTTCCAGCACCAACGGCCGCCTGCTGGCGGCGGTGGTGGCGTTTGTCATCAATTATGCCTGCTATTTTTCCGAAATTTACCGCGGCGGCATTGAGTCTGTTCCCGTTGGCCAGACGGAAGCCGGGCAGGTGCTTGGCATGACCAAAAGCCAGATATTTTTCCGCGTTACGCTGCTGCAGGTCATCAAGCGCATTCTGGCCCCCATGGGCAACGAGGTCATGACTTTGATTAAAGATACCTCCCTTGCCAACGTGATTGCCAACAAGGAGATCATCATGATGGCAAAGGAATACAGCGCCAAGGGGTTGATTTGGCCGCTGTTCTCCACCGCGCTTTTCTTCCTGGTGTTTGTCGGGGCCATGACCCTGCTGTTCAACTGGCTGGAAAAAAAGCTCAGCTATTTCCGGTAAGGGGGACTTACATATGGCACTTTTGGAAGTTACCGGCATCAGCAAAAACTTTGGAAGCACCCATGTGCTGCAAAATATCTCTCTCAACCTGGAAAAAGGCGAAGCATTGGCCATCATCGGCTCTTCCGGCTCCGGCAAAACAACGCTGCTGCGCTGCCTGAACTTTTTGGAAACGCCGGATACCGGTGTGATTCGCGTGGACGGCAAAACCCTGTGGGATGCCGCCGACCCGGCCACCCATCGTGAAAGTGAAGTGCGCAAAAAGCGCCTGCACTTTGGCCTTGTGTTCCAGAACTTCAATCTTTTCCCGCAGTATACGGCGCTGCAGAACATTACCCTGGCCGGGGAGCTGCTGGCAAAAGAAAAACCGGAGTATAAAGCCAACCGCAAAGCCATCCATGCGGAACTGGAAGAAAAAGCCCGTACCCTTTTGGCACAGATGGGTCTTTCGGAACGGGAAAACCATTACCCGCACCAGCTTTCCGGCGGCCAGCAGCAGCGTGTGGCCATTGCCCGTGCCCTGGCGCTGGAACCGGATATCCTTTGCTTTGACGAACCGACCAGTGCCCTTGACCCGGAGCTGACCGGCGAAGTTCTGCGCGTTCTGCGCGACCTGGCAGACCAGAAAACCACCATGATCATCGTCACGCACGAGATGTCCTTTGCGCGTGACGTGGCGGACCGCATCCTGTTTATGGATGGCGGTGTTGTGGTGGAGGAAGGCCCCGCTCACCAGGTGATCGAACACCCGCATGAGGAACGTACCAAGCAGTTCCTTTCCCATTACGGTACCTGATAGCTGCCCTAAGCGGTAAAAATAAAAACAATACAAAAAGCTCCCTGCCTGTTTTACCGGCTGTATGGTAATGCGGCAGGGAGCTTTTGCTATTTTATAATTCCGTGAAGCGATAAAAACTAAAAAATGAAAATCAGAGATAGACCGGCGAGTTTATTTTGCTTCGATCTCGTCCAGCTCTTTCAGCCACAAAGCGTTGCAGGCATCGCTGGGCATGCGCCAGTCAGCGCGGGGGCTGAGGGTGACGGAACCAACCTTCGGCCCATCCGGCAGGCAGCTGCGCTTGAACTGCTGGGCAAAGAACCGGCGGTAGAAGTTGCGCAGCCAGGCCAGCAGTACTTCCGGCTCATACCGCCCGGCAAAGGCGGCCAGCGCCAGATGATAGATCTTGGCGGGCCCAAACCCAAAGCGCAGGACGTAGTACAGGTAAAAATCATGCAGCTCATACGGGCCAACCAGTTTTTCGGTCTGCTGGGCAATCGTGCCATCTGCGGCAGTGGGCAGCAGCTCCGGGCTGACCGGGGTATCCAGAATATCCACCAGCACATCACGCAGCACCGGCTGACCGCAGGTATCGGCCACATACTGCACAATGTGGCGCACCAGCGTTTTGGGTACCCCGGCATTCACGCCGTACATGCTCATGTGGTCGCCGTTATAGGTGGCCCAGCCAAGGGCGAGCTCGCTCAAATCGCCGGTGCCGATCACAAAACCGCCGTTCTTGTTGGCGTAATCCATCAGCTCCAGCGTGCGCACACGGGCCTGGCAGTTCTCAAAGGTTACATCATAGGTGTGCGGGTCCTGGCCAATATCGGCAAAGTGGCTTTGCACCGTGTTGGTGATGTTGATTTCGGTAAAGCTGACGCCCAGCGCCTCGCACAAGATCTCGGCGTTGGAGCGGGTACGCTTGGTGGTGCCGAAGCAGGGCATCGTAATGGCGATGATATCCTTGGGGTCGCGGCCCAGCACCTTGCAGGCGCGCACGGCAACCAGCAAAGCCAGGCAGGAATCCAACCCACCGGAAATACCCACAACGGCGCACTTGGCATGGGTGTGCTCCATGCGCTTGGCAAGTCCTTCGGCCTGAATGCGCAGAATCAGTTCGCAGCGCTCGGCACGGGCAGCGTCGTTCTGCGGCACAAACGGCGTGGGGGAAACAAACCGCGTCAGCGGTGCTTCCGCCACTTCCAAATCAAAGCTGACGGTCGTGTACCCGGCGGCATCCGGCGCAAAGGTTGTGTTGCGGATTCGCTCCTGCACCATGCGGCCAAGGTCCAGCTCGGTCACGGCGGTACCGTTGGCGAAGGGCTCTGCCTCGCACAGCAGCGTGCCGTTTTCGGCAATCAGGTTGTGGGCTGCAAAAGTCATATCGGTAGTGCTTTCGCCGTGCCCGGCATCGGCGTATACATACCCGCACAGCAGGCGGGCACTCTGCCCGGCAACCAGCTCCCGGCGGTAGGCTGCTTTGCCCACAGTTTCGTCGCTGGCGGAAAGGTTGGCAACCACCGTTGCCCCGGCCAGCGCATGGCTGCAGCTGGGGGGCACAGGGGCCCAAAGGTCCTCGCAGATTTCTACGCCCAGCACAAACTCCGGCATCTCGCGGCAGGCAAACAGCAGGTTGGTGCCAAACAGGGTGCGCTGCCCGGCAAAGGCGATTTCAAACGCTTCTTTCGGGCCGGGCACAAAATGGCGGCGCTCGTAAAATTCGCCGTAATTGGGCAGGTGGGTTTTGGGTACAAGGCCCAGCAGCTGCCCTTTGCAGACCACAGCCGCGCAGTTGTACAGTTTGCCGTTGTGGCGCACTGGCAGGCCGACCAGCACCACCATGTCCAGCTCTTTGCTGGCATCCAGAATCTGAACCAGCCCGTCCTCGGCGCCCTGGCAAAGCGTTTCCTGCAAAAACAGGTCACTGCAGGTGTAGCCGGTCAG
This sequence comes from Acutalibacteraceae bacterium, assembly GCA_963626055.1. Classification (GTDB taxonomy): domain Bacteria; phylum Bacillota; class Clostridia; order Oscillospirales; family Ruminococcaceae; genus Gemmiger. The sequence continues at coordinate 15,033 of CAVFVI010000043.1, read as the reverse complement.
AGTGAACTCCGGCAGGCAGAGCAGTTTGGTCCCGGCGGCAGCCTGGCCGCGCATGGCGGCAATGATCTGCTGCGTGTTATAGGCACAGTCAGCAACATGCAGCGCAGGGCTGACAGCTGCTGTGCGCAAAAATCCGTATTTCATGGGTAGCCCCCTTATCATAATAAAAAATAACGCTGGTATCATGATAGCATAGCCACCCGCCAAAGGCAAGGCACAGGAAATTGAAATGCGACAAAATGTAATTTATATTTGACATTGTGTAAGCTGGGTGCTATACTTCAATCACAGCAGCAAAGCAAGGGGCTGCTGCAAGAACAAAAAAAGAAAAAGGGGAGCCGTATGCCCAAAAACCTCAAACTGAAAGCTGCCCGTGCCGAAAAGGATATGACACAGGCTGCCCTGGCCGAAGCTGTCGGCGTTTCGCGCCAGACCATCAACGCCATTGAAAAAGGGGAGTATAACCCCACCATCAACCTTTGCCGCGCCATCTGTAAGGCGGTCGGCAAAACATTGGATGATCTGTTCTGGGAGGAATCATAAATGAAACAAAATATTTTCAGCAAAAAGAACCAGCTGGACGAAATGCAGGAGCAGACCCTGCGCAAAATTGAAAGCCGCGGCTTCTGGCTGATGTGGTGGGGCCTGTTTGCCGTTGTGGTGTTCCAGGTCATGATGCAGGCGGACAGCAACCAGATGGCAGGGGAATGGATCGTGTTTATGGCAGCATGCCTTTACACCATTGAAGAATGCCTGCGCAACGGCATTTGGGACCGCCACATCAAGGCCAACCTCAGCACCAGCATTGTAGGCAGCCTGATCGGCGGTGTGTTTTCCGCGGTAATAATGGCGTTTGCAACCCATAGCCTGATGGTTGCCGTTGTAACCGGCGTTATTACGGTTGTGTTGATCTTTGCGCTGATGCAGGCAGCGATTTCGGTGTATAAAAAGCGCCACCAGGAACTGGAAAATGCACCGGAAGAAACAGATGAACAGAAATAAAAATTGCCGGCAGTAGGGGTTATGATAAGGCGTTTTGCTGCTCTGCAAAACGGATGTGCTTATTAAAATAGCCGCAAAAGTAGCCGCAAAAGATAAACGCAGCCAATCATTAAAAATCAGAAAGCCAGAGTGGAACAGCTGTTTTCAGCCATTTGCTCTGGCTTTTTTACTGCTGGGCAGGTGCATTTTTATGCAGGGGATATCCCGCGTTCTGCCCCTCGCCCCGGCTCCATAGGATTTTATTTTGCGGGCGGGCTGTTAGCCGCAGTACACTGCTTGCAAACAGTACAAAATTGTGGTAAGCTATTAACAAATATCACAACCATTCAATTCTGCCGGTTTACCCGGCAGCGGGAGGATAGAGTTATGGATGTACGCAACAGCATTGATGGCAGCCTGCAGATCTCCAATGAGGTCGTAGCCAAGATCGCCAAACTGGCCGCACTGGAAATTGATGGCGTGGCCGATGTTTCTTCCGGCAGCATGCAGAGCGTGCGCGGGCTGCTGAGCAAAGCCAGCCTGCAAAAGCCCGTTACGGTGGACCTGAGCGATGGCGTTGCTGTGGTGCAGGTGCATGTGATTGCCAAGTATGGCAGCAAAATTATGCCTGTCTGCGCCAAAGTGCAGGAAAACGTCAAGCAGACCATCCAGAACATGACCGGCATCACGGTTTCCCGCGTGGATGTGATCGTTGCCGGGCTGGAAGAGCCTGCCGCAGACCAGCATAAATAATTGAAAGATGGGAACAGTGACAATGGAACAGAATCTTACCCGCCGCGAAGCACGCGAAAATGCTTTCCTTGCGGCTTTTTCCGCAACCTTCCACCCGGATGATCCGCAGCCGGTGCTGCTGAACCAGCCCGAAAGCCATGAGCATCCGCTGGATGAGTTTTCTCTGCGCATTCTGCACGATATGGAAGCCCATTCGGAAGAAATTGATGATATGATCCGTGCAAACCTCAAAGGCTGGACCATTGCCCGTGTGCCGCGCGTCAGCCTGGTAGCCCTGCGTGTGGCCCTGGCCGAAATGATGTACGGCGAAGAAAAAAAGACCAGCGTTGCAATCAACGAAGCCGTTGAACTGGTCAAAAAGTATGGCTCTGACAAGGACTATCAGTTCGTCAACGGCCTGCTGGGCACCGTGGCACGGGCACAGGATAAGCCCGCCGAAGAATGAGAACGCTGGGCATCGATACAAGCAATTACGCAACCTCTCTGGCCGTGTTTGACACAAACGCCGGAGAGGTTGTTTGCGATTGCAAACGCTTCCTGCCCGTGCGGGAGGGCCAGCTGGGCCTGCGCCAGAGCGATGCTCTGTTCCATCATACCGCCGCCCTGCCGGAAATGCTGGCGGAACTGGGCCAAAAGGTGGACCTGACGCAGATCGAAGCCGTTGGTGTATCCGCCAAACCCCGCCCGGTGGATGGCTCCTATATGCCGTGCTTTTTGGCTGGTGTTAGCGCGGCCACAGCGTTCTGCACGGCAAAGGGCATCCCGCTGATCAAAACGACCCACCAGCAGGGGCATATCTCCGCGGCCCTTTTTGCGGCCAGCGGGGCAGACCTGTTCAGCAAAGAAGAACTGGTGTTCCATGTATCCGGCGGAACCACCGACCTTTTGCACTGCAAGGGTCCGGACAGCATTACCTGCATTGGCACCAGCAGCGACCTGTACGCGGGTCAGGCGGTGGACCGCCTTGGCGTGCGGCTGGGCTATGCCTTCCCGGCGGGCGTGTATGTCAGCCAGCTTGCGGCAGCCTGCACCGAGAATATCAAGCCCAAAGCCAGCGTGCGCGGCACAACCTGTAGCCTTTCCGGCTTGCAGAACCAGTGCGAAAAGCTGCTGGCGGAGGGCAAAAGCCCTGAATACGTCAGCAAATACTGTTTGCTCTGCGTGGCCGAGACCCTGCGCCGCATGGCATTTGCCGCGCTGGAACAGAACCCCGGCCTGCCCGTTGTGTTTGCGGGCGGCGTGATGAGCAGCGAGATCGTGCGGGATTACATCACAAAGCGGATGCCGCACGCTTATTTTGTGCCCGGCAAGTTTGCCAGTGACAACGCCATCGGTGTATCCATCCTGGCGGCAAGGGAGGTCAACGCATGGCCGAATACATCAATGTAACCACCCTGAACCTGCTGGCCAAACAGGTGCTGGAACAGTGCGAGCCGCTGAATAACCTCATCGTCTGCGGTGAGGTTTCCAACTTTACGCGCCACTACAAAAGCGGCCACTGCTATTTTACCCTGAAAGATGAAAACGCCGCCATCAAGTGTGTGATGTTCCGCGATAAAGCCCGTCTGCTGGGCTTTGCGCCGGAAAACGGCATGCTGGTGCTGGCGTATGGCCGGGCAACGCTGTATGAGCGGGACGGCGCATTCCAGCTGTATTGCGATTATATGCGCCCCTTTGGCGCTGGTGCAGCCCAGATGGCCTTTGATGCGCTGAAGAAAAAGCTTTCCGCCGAAGGCCTGTTTGATGCCGCCCACAAGCGCCCCCTGCCGCCCATGCCGCAGTGCATCGGGCTGGTTACTTCCAAAACCGGTGCGGCTTTGCAGGATGTGATCCACATCATTACGCGGCGCTGGCCGATGGTCAAGCTGCTGCTGGCCCCCGTCAGCGTGCAGGGGCTGGAAGCCGAAAAGAGCATTGTGGATGGCCTCCGCCGCCTGGATGCTGACCCGCGCCCGGATCTGATCTTAGTCACCCGCGGCGGCGGCAGCAAAGAAGATCTGTGGGTGTTCAACAGTGAACGCATTGCCCGCGCGGCCTATGCCTGCAAAAAGCCGGTCGTTTCTGCGGTCGGGCATGAAATTGATACCACAATTCTCGATTATGTGGCCGACCTGCGCGCCCCCACGCCATCCGCAGCGGCGGAACTCTGCGTACCGGACCAGGCACAGGTGCGGCACGAAATATTCATTTTACAACAAAATATTCAAAAAAATATACAGTCCCGCTTGGAAATGTGCTATAATAAATTTAACATCATTTCCCCTGCCGCAGCCATGCAGAACGAAAAGACGGGAATTGACGCCCGTGCGCAGCTTTTGCAGCAAACAACGGCACAGATACAGGCAGCTGCAAACCAGAAGGCGGCCGCCTGCACCCAGGGGCTGCACACCGCTGCTGCGGTGGCGGCATCACTGAATCCATATGCAGTCCTTGCCCGCGGTTATACCATGGTCACGGATGCCCGCGGCCGCTGCCTGACGGCAGAACATCTGAAGCCAGGCCAGAAGATCACCGTTACCGGCAGCAATGCGGCTGCACAGTGTACGGTGGATGCCGTGACACCCATCCAGGGGAACCCTGAAAAGGAGCAAACCGATGAAAGCACCAAAAACCTTTGAGGAAGGGCTCCAGCGCCTGCAGGAGCTTTTGGCTAAAATGCAGGATGAAACCACAACGCTGGACCAATCCGTTAAGTTATATGCCGAAGCTGCCCAGTTGATTCAGTACTGCAATGCGGCTTTGGATAAAGCAAAACTGCAGATTGAAGAGATCGACGCATCGCTGGCGCAGCCCGGCGCGGATGCCTGAACCCGCAGGATAAGGAGGCTTTTCCCCATGGAACAGGAACGTTATCAACAGCAGTATAAAGCCTTTGTGCAGCAGGCGGAGCAGCGCCTGAACGAACTGTGCGATGTCTATCTGCCGGTAAAAGCCCAGATCAGCCAGGCGGCGCGTTACAGCCTGCTGGGCGGCGGCAAGCGCGTGCGCGCCGTATTGGTGCTGGCTGCCTGCCAGTTGGCGGGCGGGGATGCCAATGCCGCGGCGGATTATGCGGCAGCGTTGGAAATGCTGCACTGCTATTCCCTGATCCACGACGACATGCCCTGTATGGATAATGATGATTACCGCCGCGGCCGCCTGAGCTGCCATAAGCAGTATGGTGAAGCAACCGCCCTGTTGGCTGCGGATGCCCTGGTAACAGCTGCTTTTGAAGCCGTTGCCAACGCACCGGCTCAGCCTCAAAGCCGGGTACAGGCGGCGGCTCACCTGGCCAAAGCAGCCGGGGCACGCGGTATGCTGTACGGCCAGGAACTGGATAAGCATTACGAAACCGTGCGCGCCAGCGAAAGCGAGCTGCTGAAACTGCATGCCCACAAGACCGGCGCGTTGATTATTGCCGGCGTGGACCTTGGCTGCGATGCCGCCCAGGCGGACGATACCCTGCGCACCGCCCTGCAGCGCTATGCCGCAGAGCTGGGGCTGGTGTTCCAGATCGTGGATGACATCCTGGACGTAACCGCCACGACGGAAGAACTGGGCAAACCTGTTGGCAGCGATGCCGAAAACGACAAAACGACCTTTATTACTCTGTATGGGCTGGAAGGTGCCCGCAGCCTGGCCAAGCAGCACAATGATGCTGCCCTGGCTGCGCTGGCGGATCTTGGCCCGGAAGCAGACTTTTTGCGCGAGATGGCGGTGGAACTGCTGACCCGCAGCAAGTAATATTACGGCAGGGCAGGCAGTGCGGCCCACTGCCCGGTGCAATAGCCGGGAACCCGCCTGCTTGGCCCAATGTGAGGAGAAAACTACCATGATGACGCTTTTGCGCGAAGCGCTGAGCTGGAATTATGTGCTGGTAACGGCGGTCATCAGCTCGCTGCTGGCACAGTTCACTAAAGTAATTCTGAACCTGATTATCCTTGGCAAATTTATTCCGGAACGCCTGTGGGGCGCAGGGGGCATGCCCAGTGCACATTCGGCAACGGTGTGTGCGCTGTTGGTTGCCACCGGGCGCTACTGCGGCACAGGCTCCACGGAGTTTGCCCTGGCGCTGGTTCTGGCCACTATTGTTATGTATGACGCAATGGGTGTGCGCCGGGAAACAGGCGAGCAGGCCAAGATCCTGAACCGCATGCTGAGCGAATGGATGGACCGTGAATCAGATGCCATGCCCTTTTTGGGGGATAAAAAACTGAAAGAAATGGTGGGTCATACCCCCATCCAGGTTCTTACAGGTGCCATTTTTGGCATTGCTGTTGGCTTTTTAATGCCAATGGTGTAAAAACAGAGCAAACGAGGTATGTGATCATGAAATATCCTTATCTGGATAAGATCCAGAAAAACGGGGATGTAAAAAACCTGCCGCAGCAGGAACTTCCGCTTCTGTGTGAGGATATCCGCAATTTTTTGATTGAAAGTGTTTCCTCTACCGGTGGGCACCTTTCCTCCAACCTTGGTGTGGTGGAACTGACGGTGGCTTTGCACCGTGCGCTGACCCTGCCGCAGGATAAAATTTTGTTTGATGTCGGCCACCAGTGCTATACCCACAAACTGCTGACCGGCCGCAGGGAGGGCTTTGCCCATCTGCGCCAGGTGGATGGCCTTTCAGGCTTTCCCTCCCCGCAGGAAAGCGACTGTGATACCTTTATTGCCGGGCACGGCAGCACGGCGCTTTCCACCGCCATCGGTGTGGCACGCGCCAAAAAGCTGAAAAAAGAACCCGGCAAGGTCGTTGCCATCATCGGGGATGGTGCGTTCACCGGCGGCATGGTCTATGAGGGCATGAACAATGTCAGCAACCTGAACAACCTGATCGTGGTGCTGAACGATAACAAAATGTCCATCTCGAAAAATGTCGGCCAGATGGCAAATTATCTGACCAAACTGCGCACCGACCCCAAATATTTCCGCGTTAAGGCTCATATGGAAACCGCGCTGGAGCGCATCCCCGCGGTGGGCACTGCTTTGGTAAAGCTGCTGCAGGAGGGCAAAAAGATTATCCGCCGCGGCATCTACCACTCCACAATGTTCGAGGAAATGGGGTTCCAGTATGTTGGCCCGGTGGATGGCCACGATGTTGCCGAGCTGACCCGGATCTTTACCAACCTGCAGGAACAGTATTCCCCGGTGTTTTTGCATATTGTCACCCAAAAGGGGAAAGGCCTGAAACCGGCGGAAGAAAACCCCGGCGAGTTCCACAGCGTTTCCGCGTTTGATCTGGACCACCTGACAAACCCGGAAATGTCGCCCAAAGATTCTTTCTCCAACCGCTTTGGCAACAAATTGGCGGCCCTGGGCAGGGAAGTGCCCAACCTGTGCGCCATTACGGCGGCCATGAAATATGGCACCGGCCTGAACTTCTTCTACCGCGCCATTCCGGAACGCTTTTTTGATGTCGGCATGGCGGAAGAGCACGCCGTTACTTTTGCGGCAGGCCTTGCCAGCCAGGGCATGCTGCCGGTGGTGGCGGTTTACTCTACCTTCTTCCAGCGTGCCTATGACCAGATGATCCACGATGTGAACCTGATGCATCTGGATGTGCTGTTTGCCGTGGACCGTGCCGGTCTTGTGCCGGGTGATGGCGAGACCCACCAGGGCATTTATGATACCGGCTATTTCAGCCAGATCGGTATCCCGGTATATTCCCCTTGCAACTATGCGGAGCTGGAATACTGGCTGGAAGCACTGGTCAAAACCATGCGCGGCCCCCGCGCCATCCGTTATGCCCGCGGGGAGGAAAAGCCGACCCTGGCGGCCCTTGGCTGCACCGGCAAACCCTATGATATGCTGTGCGGCGCTGATAAAGCCGATACCATTCTTGTCAGCTATGGCGCTGAGACCGAAGAAATCCTCGCCGCGGCAGAACTGCTGCGCCATCAGGGGCTGGCCGTGGACTGCTGCAAGCTGGTTCAGGTCTACCCGCTGCCGGATGGCCTTTGCCGCCAGCTGGCGCAGTATAAAACCATCCTGTTTGCAGAGGAATCCGTGACAACGGGCGGCATCGGCCAGCAGCTTTGTACTGCCTTACAGGCGGCGGGCTGGCAGGGCCGCTTTATCCTGCGCGGGGTAGATAACACCCATCTGCTGCACGCCACAGTGCCACAGCTGCGCCGGGACCAGGGCCTGGATGCCCATACCCTGGCACAGGATGTGGCTGCCCGTACGCAACTGAAATAAACGAACCGAAAGGTTGTTCATCAATGAAAATTCGTCTGGATCAATATCTTTGCCAAAACGGCTATGCCCAAAGCCGGGAGCGCGCCAAAGCGCTGATCATGTCCGGCATTGTCTTTGTCAATGAGCAAAAAGTGGACAAAGCCGGTGAAATGATAGCCGAGGACGCCAAAGTGGAAGTGCGCGGCCATGATATCGGTTACGTCAGCCGCGGCGGCCTCAAGCTGGAAAAAGCCATGCAGGTGTTCCCCATGCGGCCGGATGGCAAGGTCTGCATGGATATCGGCGCATCGACCGGCGGCTTTACCGACTGCATGCTCAAAAATGGCGCAGTCAAGGTGTACGCCGTGGATGTGGGCTATGGCCAGCTGGCATGGAGCCTGCGCACCGATGAACGAGTGGTCAATATGGAACGCACGAACATCCGTAACGTTACCCCGGATATGCTGGGGGACGAGATTGCGTTTTTCAGCGTGGATGTTTCCTTTATTTCGCTCAAACATATCTTCCCAGTGGCGGATACCATCTGTACACCGGATGCCGTCGGTGTCTGCCTGGTGAAACCTCAGTTTGAAGCCGGGCGCGAAAAAGTGGGCAAAAAGGGCGTTGTGCGGGAACCTGCCACCCATGCCGAGGTGCTGCATATGGCGCAGGGGTACGCTATGGCGAACCACTTTACCCCGGCAGGCCTGGATTTTTCGCCCATCAAGGGGCCGGAGGGCAACATTGAATTTTTGATGTATGTCCAGCACAGCCAGGACCCGCAGCCGCTGCCGGAGGGCCTGATTGAACAGACTGTCGCCAATGCCCACGCGGCGCTGGATAAGGCCCCCAACCTGCACTGAATTTTACTTTGAAACCATACCCGGAAAGGGGAAAAGAGCTTGTCCGTTTTTCTTTTTCCAAACAGAATCAAAGATACCGATTTTTCCGTTACCCGTCAGGTGATTGCCCTGCTGGATCAGCACGGCATCCAGGCCCTGCTAGCGGATGAGCTGGCCGGGGAACTGGCGGATACTAAGGCGGTATTCCTGCCCCAGCAGCAGGCGCTGGCCCAGGCAAAGCAGGTTATCACCATTGGCGGGGATGGCACGCTGCTGCGCATCGCCCATGACTGCCTTGCCCAAAGCAAGCCTGTCCTCGGTGTCAACCTGGGGCGCATCGGCTTTTTGGCTACCTGCGAGGTGGCAGAGCTGCCGGAAAAACTGGCCCGCCTGGCTGCGGGGCAGTATACCATTGAGCCGCGCAACCTGCTGCGTGCGGATTCCCCGGCCCATAACTGGCACCAGGTTGCCATGAACGATGTGGTGCTGTTCGGCAATTCCCGCCTGCACCCCATGGATTATACCGTCTATTGCGATGGAGCTTTCGTCAGCCGCTACCGCAGCGATGGGGTGATTATCGCAACACCCACGGGTTCCACGGCTTACTCGCTTTCCGCCGGTGGGCCGGTGCTGGATGCCTGCGCGGCAGTCATGGTGCTTACCCCGGTCTGTGCGCACAGCATCCACGCGGTGCCGCTGGTTTTTTCGGCCAGCCGCACCCTGACGGTGGTGGCGGAAGCAACCAACCGTGACAGCGTGTACGCCAGCGCGGACAGCCATTCCCGCTGTGATTTGCAGCCGGGTGAAAGCCTGACCATTACCACGGCGGTGGAACAGCTGGGGCTGATTACCTTTGATGAAACCGAGCAGTTCCGCGCGATAGAAACAAAATTGATGAGGAGATGACTCTGCAATGAAAAGTGCGCGCCATCAGGCAATTTTGGACCTGATTGAAAAATATCCGATCGACCGGCAGGAGGATCTTCTCGAACATCTGCGCCGTGCCGGTTTTGATGTGACGCAGGCAACGGTATCGCGTGATATCCGGGAACTGCGCCTGGTAAAAACTGCAACGGGGGAGGGTGGCTACCGCTATATGCCTGCAAACGGCAACGGCAAGGTGGCCCATTCGCCCAACCGGTTTGAAACGATTTTCCGGGAATCTGTGCTCAAGGTGGACTATGCCGGCCATATGGTGCTGGTCAAGTGCTTTTCCGGCATGGCAAACGCCGCCTGCGAAGTGTTTGATGCCCAAACCTGGGAAGGCGTTGTTGGCACTCTTTCCGGTGATGATACGTTCTTTATCCTGATGCGCACCGAGGAAAACGCCGCCGAGATCACCCGGCAGCTGCAGCGCTATACGGTACGCCACACTTAAACCGCCGGAGGGGGAGCAGCATCCATGCTTGCGGAGCTGAAAATTGAAAATGTTGCCGTGATTGAAAAAGCCGAAGTGCAGTTTACCCCAGGCCTGAATGTGCTGACGGGCGAAACCGGTGCCGGCAAATCCATCATGATCGATTCCATCAACGCCATTCTGGGCAACCGCACCTCGCGCGATCTGGTGCGCAGCGGTGCGCCCAAGGCACGCATTTGGGCTACATTTGAATCCATCCCAGCCCATGTGCGGGAGCAGGTGGAAAAATGCGGCTATGGTGCCCAGGATGACCTGCTGCTGTACCGTGAGATCAGCGCGGACGGAAAAGGCAGCTGCCGCATTAACGGTATGCCCGCTACCGCCAGCGTGGTGCGGGATATTTCCGCCGGGCTGCTGACCATCCATGGCCAGCACGACAGCACCAGCCTGACCAACCCGGCAACCCACCTGGCCCTGCTGGACCAGTACGCGCAGGATGGGGCAGAGTACGCCGCTTACCATGCGCTGTACCGCGCGCTTGTTACGGCAAAGCGCGCGCTGGATGCACTGACTTCCAGCGAGGAAGAAAAGCAGCGCCGGATTGCAGAGCTTTCGGAAGAGATTGATACCATTGATGCCGCCGCGCTGACCGCAGGCGAGGAAGAACGCCTGATGGAGCGCCGCAAGGTCATTATGCACGCGCAGGGCATTCTGGATGGCCTGACGGCGGCACACCAGGCGCTTTCCGGCGATGATTCCGGCGAAACGATGGGCGCGGCGGATCTGCTGGGCAGCGTGGTCAATGAATTGGCCGAAAGTGCCCGCCTGGATGAAAGCCTGGCGCCGCTCAGCGAGCGCCTGAGCGATTTGTATTACGGTGCACGGGAGCTGGCCACCGACCTTGCAGACCGCCTGGATGGCTATGATTTTGACCCGGGGGAGCTGGATCAGATCGAAGAACGGCTGGACCAGATCTACCGCATCAAACAGCGTTACGGTGCCAGTGTGGAAGAACTGCTGGCCCGGCGGGATAAGGCCGCTGAAGAATTGGAAGGGTACCAATCCTCCGGCAAGCGAATTGCGGAGCTGACCCAGCGCAAACAGGAGCTGTACCGCCAGACCAAGGCCGCAGCGGAAACTCTGACCCAGGCCCGCCTGAAAGCCTTTACCAGCATGAACCGTCAAATGCGGGAAGCACTGGAATTTTTGAACATGCCCGGCGTGCGGATGGTGCTGCGCCATCAGCGTGGCCCGCTGGCTTCCGCGGGGCAGGATAACATTGAATTTTTGATTTCCACCAACCCTGGCGAGGAACCTAAGCCGCTGGCCAAAATTGCTTCCGGCGGCGAGCTTTCCCGTATCATGCTGGCGTTCAAGAGCGCTTTGGCTGATAAAGATGCGATTTCGACTGTTATTTATGATGAGATCGACACCGGCGTTTCCGGCCTTGCTGCCGGGCGCATTGGCCAAAAGCTGAAGCAGACCGCCAGCGGCCACCAGGTGCTGTGCATTACCCACACGCCGCAGATCGCCGCCTTTGCGGATAACCAGCTGCTGATTGAAAAGAAAGTCCGGGATGACCGTACCTTCACCGAGATCCATCCGCTGGATCTGGATGGCCGCGTGCAGGTGCTGGCCCGCATGATCTCCGGCGATAAGGTCACGGAACTCAGCCTTGCCAACGCCCGCGAGCTGATTGAAAAATCGCAGGGGTAAACGCAGGATGATAACGAAATAAAAACAGAATAGAAGCTGTGCAAAACCTCTGGCCCCAAAAACAGGCCGGAGGTTTTCGTTTTGCATTTCATTTGCTATCGTTGGAAATTGAACAGCAGAAAAAATAAAAGCAAAATGTTCCCCAAAGCCCCTTGACACCACAGGGGAGATATGGTATTCTAACTGCGTTGGTTAGATAAACCTAACCTGCAAACATCCCGTACTTCCTGCATAAACATGGCAACGGCGGCGGGAATTTTTAATGGCTGTAAGTTAGCTTAAACTAATTATATAGCCGAAACAGGAGGGCACACCATGCAGCGTAATTTTGAAACTTCGTTCGTAACGCAGTGTGCGCCTGTTCTGGCCGGCCTGAAAGTGGCAAACCTGTTCCGCTGGGTCGAACCCGATGCAAACGCCATGCACGCCATGGTGGAGCGCTGGGCGGCCGAGCTAAAGCCCAAAGGCGTTACGGTTTCCATCATCAAGGAATGCCCCGTCACCCACGCCTATCTGGTTTATGTCTACCGCGCAAAGAACCTGGAAGAAAATCTGCGGCAGCCGGATGTGCGGCAGTACCTGCTGCGGGAAGGCTACCCCCAGGGCGGCTTGCAGGAGTGCTTGAATCATCTTTCCCAGCGCCTTTGCTGCGAAGCAGAGTTCCCGCACGAGATTGGCGTTTTCCTTGGCTATCCGTTGGAAGATGTCGTTGGCTTTGTGGCAAACAAGGGCAAAAATTATACGTTCTGCGGTTACTGGAAATGCTATGGCGACCCTGCCGCAGCACAAAAGACGTTTGAACGTTTCCGCAAATGCACGGAAGTTTATCTCCGCTGTTTCCAGAGCGGTACACCGATCACCCGGCTCGCAGTAGCCGTTTGATATAATGGGCGCACGCCCATGTTAAAATGTAATAAAGGAGCTGTTTGATTATGAACAAGGTAGCAATCGTTTATTGGAGTGGCACGGGCAATACTGAGCAGATGGCCCAGGCTGTGGCAGAGGGCGTTAAGAATGCTGGCGGCGAAGCCGATGTGCTGACCTGCGCAGAATTCGATAGCGCAAAGCTGGCCGATTACGGCGCAGTTGCTTTTGGCTGCCCCGCTATGGGCGCAGAGCAGCTGGAGGAAGGCGAATTTGAACCCATGTTCGCTGACCTGGAAGGCAGCCTGTCCGGCGTGAAGGTTGCTCTGTTCGGTTCTTACGGCTGGGGCTCTGGCCAGTGGCTGGAAGACTGGTGCGCACGTTGCAAGGAAGATGGCGCTGTAATGCAGGAAGAACCCGGCGTTATGGCAAACGAAGCACCGGACGACGATGCAATCGCAGCCTGCAACGCTCTGGGCGCAAAGCTGGCAGCCTGCTGAGTAAAGCATCCTGAGGCGTTCACCACGCCTTGAGTAAATAATAACATGACGGCAGGGAACTGATACCATGAAAAGGCATCGGCTCCCTGCCGTTTGCTTTTTGCAGTTTATCATCAGGACTGTTCGTAAGATAGAAAAGACAAACAAAAAATCCGGCAGAACGCCGGATAGCGGTTCTGCCGGATGATGAAGTGCAAATGCTGGATAATCAGCCAAAAATACCAAACAGCTTTTTCTTCTGGTAAGGCGCGCAGCTGTAGCTGACCATGCGGTAGCCGGTCGGCTCCAGCGCCTTAGCGATGTCAGCCTCGGCAATTTCGCTTTCGGCTACAATAACAGCCTGGCCCTTGGTATGGCTGGCGGTTACCTTTTTGACGGGGAATGCCTTGCGGATTGCGTCAGAAACATGTGCTTCGCACATGCTGCATGCCATTCCATCTACCCCAACAGTGATTTGAACCATTAAACTCATCCTTTCTGCAACAGGTTATGTATCCTAAACCAGACTACCCCAAAAGGCAGGCGGCAATTCATAACGGCTTCATCATATCAACCCGGTAGGTATTTGTCAAGTAGAGAAAATACGGCATATTCATCTCAAAAGAAGGGGAGAAGGGCATAAAATGCCTGAATGACACAGTATCCTTTGTGCAAATTGCCTTAAAAAGTGTGAAAAAGTTAGCCGCGACTTATCGGTTAGCACAAACTAATTTTGGACGGCTTCAAAACTATTGACATCATAGGTTAGCAGTGGTAAACTGCAAATGTTCAAAGGGGTTAGCACCTGCTAATCCTCTGCGGAAAAGCGGGAAACCGATAAACCACAGGGGAAAGGCAGCCGAACTCCGGCTTTTTTGCGCCTGTACCGGGCGCAGAAGTGTCTGAACGGAAAGCGATAAAGTAAAAGCGATTTGGACGTTGGGGGATGAAGCAATGATGCCGATTACGATGGCAAAAGCAGGCGAAACAGTTACCATCAAAAAGATCACTGGTAAAGATGAAGTTCGCCAGCATCTGGCTGAATTGGGGTTTGTTGTGGATGCAACGGTTACCGTTGTAAACGAAATTGCGGGCAACCTGATCATTCAGGTCAAAGAGAGCCGCATTGCCCTGGATAAAACCATGGCAAACCGCATTATGATTGGTTAAAACAGCACTAACCCTGCTGTTTTGGAAGCTGCGGCTTATCCAGCGGCTTCCCGATAGAGATATTGTGAGGAGGATAAAAATGAAAACTCTGAAAGACGCCAAAGTTGGCGAGACTGTCACCGTTGCCAAGCTGCACGGTGAAGGCCCTGTCAAGCGCCGCATCATGGATATGGGCATCACCAAGGGTGTTCAGATCTATGTCCGCAAGGTTGCCCCCCTGGGCGACCCCATGGAGCTGACTGTGCGCAATTACGAGTTGAGTGTGCGCAAAGCTGACGCTGAAATGATCGAATTGGTTTGATTCCAACTTAGAGAAGAGAGGGTAACGCAATGAGCATTAAAATTGCACTGGCCGGTAACCCGAACTGTGGTAAAACTACCCTGTTCAATGATTTGACCGGTTCTAACCAGTACGTCGGCAACTGGCCCGGCGTTACGGTTGAAAAGAAGGAAGGCCGCCTGAAGGGTCAGAAAGACGTCATCATTCAGGACTTGCCCGGTATCTACTCCCTGTCCCCCTACACCCTGGAGGAAGTTGTGGCCCGTAGCTACCTGGTTGGTGAAAAGCCGGATGCCATCCTGAACATCATCGATGGTACCAACATCGAACGTAACCTGTACCTGACCACCCAGCTGATCGAACTGGGCATCCCCGTGGTTATGGCTGTCAACATGATCGACCTGGTCCGCAAGAACGGCGATAAGATCGACCTGA
>CAVFVI010000042.1:0-26452 GCA_963626055.1 Acutalibacteraceae bacterium | reverse complement strand
CTAACTCCTAACTCCTAACTCCTAACTCCTAACTCCTAACTCCTAACTCCTAACTCCTAACTCCTAACTCCTAACTCCTAACTCCTAACTCCTAACTATTTAATGTAGTTTACCCCCATAATCGCTGCCCCCAGCACAACCAGCACAACGCCGGTGGCGCGGTTCAGGGTGGCGGGGCTGGCCTTGTTGGCAAAGCGTGCGGCAATGCGCGCCCACAGCAGCGTGGAACCCACGCAGAACACCAGGCACCACAGGTCCGGCATACCGCCGATGGCAAAGTGGCTGACGGCACCGGTAAAGGCCGTAAAGGTCATAATGAACACGCTGGTGCCCACGGCGGTTTTCAGCTCATACCCCAGCACGCTGGTCAGGATCAACAGCATCATCATGCCGCCGCCTGCACCGATAAAACCGCAGATAAAGCCGATCATCACACCGCAGATCACCGACTGTACAAACCGCTTTTTGGGGTCTACCGCTTCCATTGCGCTCTTGGTTGTCATAACCGGCTTTACAATAAACTTAATGCCGAGCAGGAACGTCATAAACACCGAGAAACTGCCCATCGTGCTGTTGGGCACCCGGCTGGCGATCCAGCTGCCCACCATGGTAAAGCACAAAACCGATACCATCATTACAACGCCGTTGCGAATGTCCAGGTTTTTGTTTTTACCATAGGTATAGGCGCTGACCGCACTGGCCAACACATCGCTGGCCAGTGCAATTCCCACAGCCTCGTAAGCAGGCATGTCCAAAAAAGTAATCAGCATGGGGCTGATGACCGCCGCCGCGCTCATGCCGGCAAAGCCGGTGCCAAGGCCTGCGCCGATGCCGGCAATAAAGCACACGATAAATTTAATCAACATTGTCATTGTTTTTATCCTCCAGATACTTTTCCACGTTTTTGCGGATGCGTTCCATGCTGCGCTGCATGTGCTCCAGTTCTTCGGGGGTAAAGCCATCCAGCAGCGCTGCGCCAAACTGTTCCTGTGCGCTGCGCCCGGCCGCTATCATCGGCTGCGCGGGGTCACACAGGCGCAGGTGGGCGGTTTTGCGGTTGTCCGGCTGGTACTCCCGCCGCAGGCAGCCGCGGGCTTCCAGATTTTTGATGGCCGCCGACACCTGAGATTTTGCTAAAAAGCGAACCTCTACAATATCGGTTGCCGTATCATAGCGGGGGTTGTTTGCCAAAAACAGCAAAATATCCAGCTCAATGCGCGTTAAGCCATATTGGGCACACACCGGGCTGACAAATTCAGCATATAACGTTTTTACCGCGTTCTGTTGTTCCAGCGGGTTGACCAGCTGCATGTTGTATTCTCCTTTTGTTTTTTGTTCTTTTTTGAACTATTTTATCACAGTTTTCTCTTCTGTCAAGGGGTCGCTCCGCCAGCTGCCAGATTTTCACATTTGTTACTTTGGCCGCCATTTTTGTTCATTCTGCGCCTTGCGGTTTTGGCGCCACCGTGATAAGCTCATTTTTTAGATAAAGATATCTGAGTTCATGTCCATGACTACAGGTATTTGATAGAAATAAGGAGAATGTATCATGCAAAAAAGTGTTTCTGCGCCCAGCAAATCAAAGCGCAAGCTGCTGATTTTTTCCCTGCTGGCCGCCGGGTTGTGCATTGCGCTGTACGCGGCCATTATTATAAACGGTTACGGCATCAACAGCGGCTCCGTATTTTCACTTGGGCTTATGTGGGTGCCTGGCTTTTCGGCGCTGGTCAGCAAACTTGTGGTTGACCACTCGATCCGCGGTCTTGGATGGAAGATTCACCGCCAAAGCCTGCCCTGCCTGGGGATTGCCTACCTCGTGCCGCTGGTGCTGTGCGTTGTGGTGTATGGGCTCGCTTGGCTAACCGGCCTTGGCCGGTTGCAGGCCATGCCGCTGCCTCAGGTATTTACGTTTGCCACTGCCGGTGTGCTCATCAGCTGCCTTGCCTCTCTGGGTGAGGAAATCGGCTGGCGCGGATTCCTTTTGACTGAGCTGAGCCAGCTGCTGCCGCAAAAGCAGGTCTCCCTGGTAATCGGCATTGTCTGGTTTTTGTACCACGCCCCTGTCATTGTTTTTTCCAATTACAATAATGGTAATATCCCCTGCTCGCTCCTCTGCTTTTTCGTCATGGTCATGGGCTTCACATTCCTTGTCAACGCCCTCTGCCTGAAAGCACACAGCCTTTGGCCCGCTGTTCTTTTGCACGCCAGCCACAATGTATTTGTGCAGTCCATCTTTGATGCCACTACGGTGAACGGCCCTTATACCCAATATCTCACATCCGAATTCGGCATCGGGCTTGCCGCTGCCTATATGGCTGCGTGCGTACTATATTTCCACATGGAAAAGAAAAAGCTGTAATTAAATTTCTCCACAAAAAAGCAAGTGCACCCGAATGCCACTGCGGCAAGGTGCACTTGCTTTTTTCTGTTTATTTTACTTCAGTGCCAGGCCATCCTTGAAAGCGTTGCCCACTTTTTCGCCCAGAACCAGGTAAGCGTTGTTCACCGGGTCAAAGGTGATGGGGCGCAGCTTGGCCGGGTCAATTTTGCCCGCTGCATCCAGGATGGATTCGTCCGCGTTCACGTTGACGATCTCACCCACCAAACGGCAGGTTTCGGGGTCATAGCTGACCAGCTTGCACTCAATGGCCATCGGCAGCTCATCGATCAGCGGGGCGTCCACAAATTCGGCTTTGGTGGTGTGCAGCCCGGCCTTGGCCAGCTTGTCCGGCGTGGTGTTGCCGGAAGCAATGCCCAGGTAGTCGCACTCTTTCACATGGGCGGCATCCGCCATGCTGACGGTGAACGCTTTGCGCTCCAAAAAGTTCTGGGTGGTTTTGTGGCTTGCGCTGATGCAGAACGAAACCTGCGTGTCATCGCTCATGCCGCCCCACGCCGCGTTCATAGCGTCCGGCGTACCGTCCGCCCCATAAGTGGCAATGATAAACACCGGCTGCGGGTAAAACCAGGCCTTTGCACCAAAATTCTTACGCATAATTTGTACCTCCTGTTTGTAATGTATGGGTAAAGCTGCCGGGAATAACGCATTCCGCGGCGGCTTTTGCGTTTAGTTTTCCCGGACCATGTGGTAGAATGTACCCTCGCCAATGGACGTTTTCTGGCAGATCGGCTCCCCCACAATGTGGAACCCGGCTTTCTGGTAGCAGCGCACCGCACGGCTGTTCCATGTTCTGACTTCCAGGTACATCGGTTTTCCGGGGAACAGGCTCCGGGATATCTCCCACGCGGTCTTTGTCATCTGCTGCCCGTACCCTTTGCCGCAGCAGCCCGGATTCACACCGATCCCGAAGAACACTTCGGCTTCTTCTTCATACAGATTGATAAAGCCTGCCAGCGCTGCACCGTCATAAAAGGAGTAAAAATTATTTTTGTCATTTGCAAAGCCGAAGCCCTTTGCCATTTGTTCTTCATACGGCTCATTGTTGTATATGGCATATTCGCCGGGGTACTTCCAGTCTGTGATCTGGTATTTTTCTTCTTCGGTGGTTTTGTGATAGGTCAGCATGGGGCCTCCTGTTTATTTTATTTTTTGTATTCTGCCCTTACCTGCAAAATTGCTTTTCTTCTTTTTTCCCTTGCCAGGCTGCCGTGGATGCCATATTTCCGGAATGCCTTCACAGCTTTTTCCGCTTTCATCCGCAGTGGATACCAGCGCCCCATTGAAACATCAAACATATCGGCCTGAACAGCATCACAGCTTTCAATTCGGTTCGGCAGAATCACAAATCCGTCCGCCGCACCACCGTTCAGGCGGCAAATCATTTTTCGCTTCTGGAAGTGGCAGTAAAGCAGCGGTCTTTTACCTCCGCTTTTGGTCAGTGCATACAGCGCGCCGCTTTTCCAGCAGTAAACTTCGCGGTCTTCCGCTTTTCCAAATGCTTCTGCATCATAGGGGATATCTACCATCATTTCCGCGCTGCTGTAGATGGGGATTTTCTTGCGCAGGCATTTCAGCTCCATGCCGTAAAACTCATCAAAATAGCAGGCTTCGTTGGTAGCATAAGCTTCCGCCGCGTTATATTCCGGGTAGGGGCCATCTGATAAATACAGTTCATTCATTTCAGGGCAGTTCCGGTATAGGGAAAGATGCCCATGAATAAAGCAGCGGTCATATTGGTTCAGTACCTCATCCGGAACGAATGCCCGGATATCGCCAAACACAAGGTCGATATCACAGTATCCCCAAAAATCATAGCCTTTTGTTTTCTCGGCAAAAACGCTCCCGAAAACCGGCTTATAATCACACAGTTTATACGGGGAACTGCACTGGATGGGGAACGGGATTTTTGCCTGCAGCTGCTTTACATAATCCCGGAACGTGAGGTGCTCCACATGAATATTTCCGTCACTTTGCAGTTCCTGAATATCCGTAAAAATGCAGAAATCAATCGTGCTGTTATACCGCGCCGACCGCTCCCAGGCTTTATAATAGTCCGGCAGCCTGCCAAAGTACGCCACAAATAGTATGATTTTCAGTTGGTTTTGCATGGTTTCAACTCCTCCCTTGCGCCCATCCTCCGTCAAGCTTTGTTCGCTTGTTTCATCTGATACCATACGCCCATTTTCATTTTCTTACTTGCCGCGTAATGAAGTTTTTTCCAATCTGACCACCGTCTCCCGAAAATATCACATACCTGTATTCTATAGTAAATTTGACGTTCGTATTTAGATTTTGACCGTTGAAACTGTGAAAGTAAATTCATTTTCACATCATCTAGCAGCAGTTATTCGAAAATTTCGAATAACTGCGTTCTCTTACAAATAAACACTATAAAGCCGACGCACAGAAATATTAAAAGGTTCAACCCTCCGAATAAAAATCATCTAATACATACGTTGTAACCGGTGTAATGTACAGCTGGTACTTGATGACTAACCGGGTTAGGTCATTCCCATCAATAAGTGTAATTGGTGTACCTTCTCGCGCTGCTTTTCTTGCTTTATTGGTAAATCTGTTGTTCGTAATAAACACACCGTAGTCCGCCTTAAATTTATTCATTGCACCAAGGAACTGGTTAATGTCTGGTTCACTCACCGGGTTTGTATTAAATCGCTTGCACTGGATGACTACTCTAGTGGTTCGGAAATCGTCATCATCCACATGATAGCCATATCCATCTATACCACCGTCATTTGAAATCTGAACGCCTTTATTGGTAAACTGCACGCCCATCTTTGTAAGAAGCGCTCTTGAAAATTGTTCGAACTTTGCCGGTGACATGTTGGCAATCGCACTCTGCAGTTTTACTTTGAAATCATCCAACAGATCATCTTCTGTTGACCCATTATCCTCATTATCCTCATCAGGAGCTTGTGCAGATGTGTTCTTCGACTTGTTCTTTGCTGAATGTTCCTCCCAATAAACGCGTGCCTTATCTCTGACCTCCGTTTGTACATCAAAGTGTTCCAAATTCACACTAGCACCTTCCGGGGTAAGCGTAATCTGTGGATCATATTTTACATAGGAGATCAGACCTACGTAGCTTAACTCTTTGATGGCAAAATTGAATTTGAAATCGAACTTCTTATACTGATTTCCGGTCTTATTGGAGGTATAAAGCTTCTGTTCAAATTCAGCAATATGCTCATCCAACTCACTGATTCTATCCCGAATTTCGGATCGCTCCAGCTGACCGCCTGCTTCCTGAAGCACCTCTAGAATGGGCTTAATCAGATAGGAAACCTGTTTTTCTGAATTTAGTGTATCATAATACATTCCGATATTCACATCCTTATATGAATTCCAGCAACTTCTTTTCCATGCAGAATTCATATCCCATTTTCTTTAATCCAACCTTATCAAACTGAACAGCTATCGAAGTACCTTCAATGGCTGTAATCTGACCAACGCCAAATGCCTTATGTTTTACCTGCTTTCCAACAATATCGGTTGGTATTTTTATCGGTGGTTTTGGCTCTGGTCTTGGAACAATCGGAGCAACAAATACAGGCTTCTTTATTCCGTTTTTCTTAGCAGCAGCCATCATTTTGGTGTACTCAGCATCAACATTCTTACCACGACTTTCGTAGTCATCCATATCTTTAAACACGAACATTTGTGGTTTCTTTACATCATTATCCGGAACAGGTCTTATTGGGAACATCCATACTTTTCGATCATTACCATCTTCACCTGGCTGCACATCCGTGTATGGCTTACCCACAAGTGCTATTCTTCCGCAATAGATGTATTCTCCAGTATCAATAACTTCAAAGAGATGGACATCAACTCCGTTATAATCAGACTCAGCCAGTGTAGCATTCTGTGCCCAATGAATGTCTTGGTCGCCTGATTTGCCCATGCCCGTGTAGTGTAAAACCCCGCCGATCCACTTATCATGATAAAGACCTTTTGTATAATCCGATACGATAACAAGTGTATTCGTTGTTCTTGACCGGCGCATACCGCCCATATTTCCGCATTTGAATATTTCAACAATATCTGTGTTCTTTATAATTTGTCCTATTTCTAATCCAGGATTAAACATAAATGCGCCTCCAATTCTTAGCATCTATTCCACTGTCTCAAATCGTGACATTTACTCCGAGGTTACAACCCTATCCCTTAGATAAATTCCAACCGAACGAAAAATCCACAAATTGAGTGCTCAGATTGGATAACAAGCATTTTGTCAATCCCGGAAATGTCCTTACTTCAAGCCTTTTTCTGCCACCTTTGACATCAATACCACCGTCTCCACATGTTCCGTATGCGGGAACATATCCACAGGCTGGATTTTTACTGCTTTCCAGCCGCGGCGGGCAAAGTGGGTCAGGTCACGGGCAAGGGTTTCGGGGTTGCAGCTGACGTAAACCACGCGTTTGGGCTTCATGGCGGCCACTGCATCAATGCAGGCGGGGGTGCTGCCCTCCCGCGGGGGATCCAGGAAGACCACATCGGGGTGCGGCAGGCCGGAGTCGGGCTGTGCCGCGGCGCGCATCCAGTCGGTTGCGTCGGCACAGATGAACCGCGCGTTGCTGATCTTGTTGGCTGCGGCGTTGGCGCAGGCATTGCGCACCGCGTCCGGGTTGCGCTCCACGCCGATGACCTGCTTGGCCCTGCCCGCAGCACACAGGCCGATGGTTCCAATGCCGCAGTAGGCATCGATCACCGTTTCTTTGCCGGTCAGGGCGGCGAACTCAATGGCTTTGGCGTACAGTACTTCGGTCTGTTCCGGGTTGACCTGGTAAAAGCTGCGGGGCGAAATGGCAAACTGCAGCCCGCACAGCGTATCGGTAATTTTGCCGGGGCCATACAGGGTGCGCACATCGTTGCCCAGCACCGCGCTGGTGCGGCGGGGGTTGCAGTTCTGCACCACACTGGCCACCCAGGGGGCCTTTTCCCGCAGGGCTTTCACAAAATTACGGCTGCCGGGCAGGTTTTCCTGCGCCGTCACCAGCACCACCAGAACCTGGCCGCTGGTTTTGCCGCGGCGCACCAGCACATGGCGCAGCAGGCCGGTGCCGCGGTCTTCCTCAAAAGCAGGCCAGCGGCAGGCGCGGGCGGCTTCCAGCACAGCGGCAATGGTCTGGTTGATGACGGTATCCTGCAGCAAGCAGTCCGTATACGGCAGCACGCGGTGGGTGCCCGCCGCATAAATGCCGCACGTCAGGCGGCCGCGCGGCCCGGCGGCAAAGGTTGCGATGGCCTTGTTGCGGTAATGCCAAGGTTCTGCCTGCCCCAGCACCGGGGCCACCGGGGCAAACCGCCCCAGCAGACGTTGTTCCAGCTGCTGCTTGTGCTTGAGCTGGTCGGGGTAGGGCTGGTTCAGCAGCGGGCAGCCGCCGCATTTCAATTTATAATTGGTGCAGGTTACAGGCATGGTGTTTGACCTTCTTCCCTTTCAGGGTTTTCAACATTTCTTTGGATGTGCTATAATAAATTGGGTGTACTATAATAAAGTTTCTACAGGGGGAGCGGCAGTTCCGGGCATGAGCACCCCGGCGCACCGGATTCCCCGCAGCAAACGCTTTTTTCTCAAAACGGAGGCATAACGATTATGAACGTACTTCTTATCAACGGCAGCCCGCACGCACACGGCTGCACGGACGCTGCTTTGCAGGAAATTGCCAAGTCCCTGAACGCTGACGGCATCGAAACCACCATCTACCACATTGGCACTACCCCGGTGGGCGGCTGTATGGGCTGCGGCGGCTGTGCCAAAGCCGGGCACTGTGTGTTCGGCGGACCGGTCGTTGATGTTCTGCCGCTGGTGGAAAAAGCCGATGGCATTGTGTTCGGTGCGCCGGTGCATTACTCCACCGCCGCTGCCAGCATGCTGGGCTTTATGCACCGGCTGGGCTACAGTGCCGGCCGTCTGTTGGCACAAAAGCCCGCCGCCATTGTTACCAGCGCCCGCCGGGCCGGCACCACCAGCGCACTGGAAGCTCTGGAAAAGATTCCCCAGTTCTACCAGATGCCGCTGATCAGCTCCACCTACTGGCCGATGGTACACGGCAGCAACGCCGAACAGGCCGCCCTGGACGAAGAAGGCATGCAGATCATGCGCAACCTGGGCCACAACATGGCCTGGATCCTGAAGTGCATTGCCGCAGGCAAAGCCGCCGGGATCGAGCCGCCCAAGGCAGAAAACACTATCCGCACCAATTTCATCCGCTGATTTTGTGGCAGTAGGGCGGGATGCCCTCATCCCGCCGCAGCGAAACCTTGCCGTTCCGCCGCAAACCAAAAAACAATCTGTAGAGGCCGATGCTCGCATCGGCCCGCATAACGGGCCTTGCCAGATATCTCCCCGGAATACGGCATACGTCCGCTTTACAAAATAACCGTTCCCACCCGCAGCAGCCCGCAAAAAGGCTGCTGCTTTTTATTCTGCCGTTTCCGGCGTGTGGCCGGTGGGGTACACGTTTTGCAGCAGCGCCACGATCTGGTCATAACTGGCGGAGCGGGATGCCGCCGAAACATGCAGCGTAACGCCGCAGTCATAGTTCACTTCGGCCAGGATCATCTGGTAAGTGCCGCAGTCATACCGGACGGACTCGGTTTCGGCATCGGGGATGGTCAAATCAAAGTCATACCGCACGGTCTGGGCTTCCTCGTTCAATTCCGCGGCGGATTCTTCCAAAAAGTCCGTGTAGGCGTCCGATACCTGCAGCAGCACCGCCGTATAGCTCAGCTTGTTGCCGGTGGTAATGCCGATGGTATCCTCCTGCGACATGCTGGGCTCGTTCCAGATATTGGCGTCATAGGTTACACTGATGCCGTTTTCGCCGTCATAGGTCTGGTAGTCCTCGCCTTCCTCCTGGGTAAAGCTGTCCCCACCATACAGGTACAGCATCACATCGTTAAAGCTGCACCCGCTCAGGGGCAGGGCCAGCATTGCGGCAGCGGCCACAGCAGCAATCATTTTTTTGTATTGTTTCACAGTTATCATCCTCATATCATAAAAGGAAGCCGATCACAGCCGCCCCGGCACCAAAGGCCAGGCCAGCCAGCACATCGCTGGGGTAGTGCACCCCTGTCAGCACGCGGGTCACAGCCACGACCACCGCCAGCAGGCAGGCGGCCACACCAAGCGGCACCCACACAGTAAATGCCGCTGCTGCAATGGCCGCAGCGGAAAAACAATGGCGGCTGGGCATGCTTTGGCCTTTGGTATCCTTGGGGAACAGCGGCGCAAAGTTCAGCGCTTCATACGGGCGCGGGCGGTTGATGGCCGCGCGCAGCAGCGTGCCCAGAATGAACACCGCCGCCGGGACCGCCAGCACGCGCCAGAACCAGCCACTGCGCTGCCAGAGCGTAATGGCCAGCACTGCGCCGTACACCAGATACACCCCCAGCACACTGAGCTTTTGTGCATATTCCAGCGCCCGCAGCGCCGCCGGGCGGGCACGGAACCAATCAAAAATTGTCTGATAGCGTTGTGCCGTCATTCTTTGCCCCCCTTGTGTGCTGCGTCCAAAGTCTTTATAATAGAAGCATACCATCCGCACCCGCCCTTGTCAAACACAGGGCCGTGCGTTTTTTCAGGAGGGAATCCCTTGTTTGGTTTTGCTGATTTTCTGCTGCTGGCGCTGTTTGCCGCCGCGGTTTTTGACCTGATTGCCGCCCTTGCCAAAGGCGGCGGGCTGCGCGGGGCGCTGCACAGCCTGTGGAACACACCGCACCTGCTGTTTGGGCAGCAGCTGGCCGAACAGCGGCTGCGGCTTGGCAGCATTCTGTTTACCGCCGGGCTGGCCGCGTATGAGGTCAGTGTGGTGTTCTGCAACAGCATGGCGCGCCAGAACTGGGCGTGGGTGCAGGGTGTGATGAGCCCCGTGCTGGAATGGGCCGCGTTCCTGTGCTTTGGCACCAAGATTTTGTTCGGCACCCGCTACACCTGGCGGGAGCTGCTGGCTGGCGGGGCGTTGTATTTTATTGCCCGCTGGGTCTATTTCAACAGCCAGAACATCTGGTGGATCGGCATTGTGGTGGCGGTGCTTGCCGCCAAGGATGCTGCGCTGCGCCGCCCGCTGCAGGTTTATTTTACCAGCGGCTGTGCCGCCATGGCGGTGGTGCTGGCACTGCACTTTGCCGGGATCGTTGCCCCGGACCTGACCAGCGAGCGGATGGGCGTGCTGCGCGGCACATACGGTTACGGCCACCCCAACACGTTTGGCGGGCTGGTGTTCGGCCTGGTATTGGCTTACGCCCTGCTGCGTGCCCAAAAGGTGCGCTGGGCGGACTGCCTGCTGGTGTTCGCCGTCGGCGTATTCTTGCTGGTGGGGCCCGCCAGCCGCAGCGCTGCGCTGTGCACGCTGGCGCTGGCCGTTGGGCTGGTGTTCTGCCGCTTGCGCGCAGGGCACAGCGTCCCCCGTTGGTGGCCCGGTGTCTGCGCCGGTATTGTGGGGCTTACGGCGGCGGTCAGTTATCTTTTGCCGCTACTGGTCATCAAGGTGGGGCCGTGGAACAATGATATCGGCCCCGCATGGCTGGCAAAGCTGGATTCCCTGCTCACCTGCCGCATCTCGCTGACCTGGATGGCCTATCGCCTGCTGGATGTCAAAATTGCCGGGCAGGTGTTCAACTGGCCCACGGTAGATAACAGCTTTGCCTTTGCACTGTTCCAGTTTGGCCCGGTGGTTGCCGCGCTGCTGGGTGTTCTGTTTGCCGCGGCCCTGTGGGGCCACGCCAAACAGGGCCGCCGGGTTGAGGTTTGCTGTCTGTTTGCCATGCTGGCTTACGCCTATATGGAAGTTCAACCTTTCCACCTGACGACCAACCCCACCGCCCTGCTGCTGTGCGGCGCTGTTTTTGCCCAAACTGCCGCCCAGTGGCAGAAAATCGAATAAGCACACCACGGCATGGGCATACTTCCGTTACAGGAAGGAGTGTTTGCCAACATGTGCAATTCTGTTTTTTCAAAGATCTGCCTGCTGCTGGCCATCATCGGCGGGCTGAACTGGGGCCTTGTGGGCATCTGGAAGCTGGATGCCGTTGCCTGGCTGCTGGGCGGCCAGACAAGCTGGGCCGCCCGCACCGTGTATATCCTGGTAGCGGCGGCAGCCATCTGCCTGATTCCCGCATTGTTCAGTCCCGGTAAAAAAGAAGAAGCCTGATACCGCAAAAGCCGGTGTACCGTTGGATTCATCTTACGGTACACCGGCTTTATTTCGTCTGCTTTTGCGGTTCATCTTGCACAGGCAGTCGAATTGTGGTAGCATAGCAATGCTGCATTTTGCAGCAGGCACTGCACAACGGGCAGGCGGTTGGTCTCACCATCCGGAAGGAGGTGAGAATATGCCAATTACACTGACATTCCACGTTTTGGGATTTACCATAACGGTCACTGTAAAAAGCAAGAACCGCCACTCGGCCAAGTGACGGTTCTTAGTTTACTAAGCTCTTAGTCCAAAGGCCAACCGCTTACCGCAGTGCCTTTTTCTGTTTTTATTATAATGCGTCTGTTTGCCGGTGTCAAGCCTGTTCCAGCTCAATGGGCACCGCCAGCTTTTTGCGGCGGTTCTTGCGGGATACCGCCAGCACCAGCCCCACGCACAAATACACCATGACCACGCTGGACCCGCCCGCCGAGAAGAACGGCAGCGTGACCCCGATGACCGGCAGCACCTGCAAATTCATACCCAGGTTGATGATGCACTGCCAGAACAGCGCGGCAAAGATGCCCACGCACAGGTAGCGGCCCAAAGTGTCCGTACTTTGCAGCGCTGCCAGCAGAATGCGCACCGAGATGCCCAGCAACAGCAGCAGAACCGTTACCGCCCCCACAAAGCCCATCGCGTTGGCCAAGTAGCTGAAGATAAAATCATTCCAGGAGTTCGGCACAAACACATGCTCGCCCCAAAGGCCGGTTCCGGTCAAACCGCCGGTACCGATGGCCATGGCCCCTTTATTCTGCTGGTAGGCGATATCGGCCAGGGCCGGGTTTTCGGGGTCCAGCACGGCAAAAATGCGCTTGGCCTGGTAGCCTTTCAGCAGGCCGGGGCGCAGTTTTAGCAGCAGGGCCGCACCGCCGCCCGCAGCAGCCACCCCGCCAGCCACCAGCCAGCCGGAAATACCGCCCGCAAACACCATGACCAGCCCAATGCCCAAAAACACCAATGCCGTGCCGTCATCGCCCTGGATGTGGATGGCCAGCACCGGCAGCAGCACATGCACCGCCAGCGCCAGCAGGTTGCGCAGCTTATTCACCCGGCCGCGCACGCGGTCCAGATGCAGCGCCAGGGTCAGCACAAAGCTGATCTTTGCCAGCTCCGCCGGTTGGAAGGTCATACCGCCCACCCGGTACCAGCTGTAGTTGGAAGTTCCGCCTGCATCGTACCCTACCGTCAAAAAGCCCAGGCGAACATTGTGCAAAAGCAGGGTGGGCAGCACCATGCCCCAGGCCAGCACTGCGTGCAGCGGCCAGGCACGGGCCAGCGCGCGGTAATCCACCGTGGAAACGATCAGCGCCAACAGGATACCCAGCGCGCTGGCAATGAACTGCACCGACGCTTTGTTGATGGACCCCAGCTGGTTATACCCAATGGAAACCAGCGTTACCACGCTGAGCGCCGAACACGCCGCGCACAGCGCCAAAAATATCCCGTCGATCTGCCGCAAATAGCGGCGTGCCAGCTGCAGCAATGGCCCGCCCCCTTTCGTTTTTGTCTTTCTTGTTTCCAGTATAGCACATTACCCTGTGCAATGGTATTGGTTCCTGCTCGTATTACCGATTATTATACCGCGTTCCTGTGCAATATGCCACGCTTTGCGGCGTTTTATGGCGCGCCACACAAAAATATTTTACAAAGCAGGCTGGATGTTGTATAATAAAGTAGTTTATGCTGACTTGATGTTAGCTCATCTTGAGGAGGGCCTGCTGTATGGAAGAATATGTTACCCATTCGCGGGATGAAACCGTGGCCCTGGGCCGCCGCCTTGCCGCAGAGCTTGCCCCCGGCAGCCTGATTGCCTTTACCGGCGGGCTGGGCGCTGGCAAAACCGCGTTCTGCCAGGGCATTGCAGAGGGTCTTGGCTGCACGGACCCTGTTTCCAGCCCGACCTTTGCCATTGTCAACTACTACCGCGGCCCGCGGCCCTTTGCCCATTTTGATTTGTACCGTATCCACACCGAAGCGGATCTTTCCGCCGCCGGTTTTTATGATTACCTGGATATGGGCGCTGTGGTTGCGGCGGAATGGAGCGAAAACTGCGCTGACCTTCTGGCGCTGGAAAACCCGATCTATATCAACATTGACCGGCTGGATGAAACCACCCGCAAAATTACCATCACCCGGCCTGGGGCTTGACGCCACGCCCTTTTTGAAAGGAAGAACTGACCCCGAATGAACATTCTTGCCATTGATACGGCGGGCAAAACCGCCGCCGTTGCCGTGATGCGCGACGATACTTTATTATATGAGATGGCTTCCAACACCGGGCTGACCCACAGCGAGACCCTGCTGCCCATGGTGGATACTGCCCTGAAAGCCTGCGGCCTGACCCCTGCCCAGCTGGACCTGTACGCTGTAACCAACGGCCCCGGCAGCTTTACCGGGCTGCGCATCGGCCTTGCCGCCGTCAAGGGGCTGGCTTTTGCGGCCAACACCCCCTGCGCCGGGGTTTCCACTATGGCTGCCCTGGCTTACGGCGTGTGCGGGGAAGGTACCGTTATCGGCGCACAGGATGCCCGCCGCGGCCAGGTATACTGGGCCGGGTTTGACCTTGCCACCCACGCCCGGCTGACCCCGGACGCCGCCGAGCCGGTCACTGCGCTGGAAACTTTTGTAAAAGAGTGCAAAAAGCCTTTGATTTTTGTTGGCGATGGTGCCGCATTGTGCTACAATACATATAAAGACCAGCCCGGCGTTCTGCCCTGCCCCCAGCCGCTGCGCGTTTTGCGCGGTGCAGGGGTTGCCCTGGCGGGCAAAGCCATGTGGGATGCAGGCACCTGCGTTTCCCCCGCAGAGCTGCTGCCGGATTACCACCGTTTAAGCCAGGCTGAGCGTGAGCGCGCCGAGCGCGAAGCCGCCCAACAATCCACTAAGAATTGAAAGGACCTTGATTATGGCTGTACAATTTGAAAAACCGATTGCCCTGGGTGCTGACCACGGCGGTTATGAGCTGAAAGAGGCCATCAAACAGCATTTGGAAGAGCGCGGCATTGCTTACCGCGATTTTGGCACCAACAGCACCGCCAGCTGTGACTACCCGGATTATGCCGCTGCCACCTGCGGCGCTGTGACCGATGGCAGCAGCGATTTTGCCATTCTGTGCTGCGGCACCGGCGTGGGCATGTCGATGTGTGCCAACAAGATCAAGGGCATCCGCGCCTGCTGCTGCTCTGAACCGTTCAGCGCCGAGTACACCCGCCGCCACAACAACGCCAACACCCTGTGCCTGGGCGGCCGCGTTGTGGGCCCCGGCCTTGCCTGCCAGATCGTTGATGCCTTTTTGGACCATGAGTTTGAGGGCGGCCGCCACCAGAAACGCATTGACAAAATGATGGCGCTGGAAACCCTGTAAGTTTCCCCCACTGCTGTACCCCGCCTGGGACCAGGCTTAACCTTGTATCCGATGATTTTATATATTGTAAGGAGAATCTGCCATGAGCGTCGTTAAAATTGTAGACCATCCCCTGATCCAGCACAAAGTCAGCCTGATGCGTGACCGCAACACCGGTACCAAAGAGTTCCGTGACCTGGTCAGCGAAATTGCCACCCTGCTGTGCTACGAAGCCACCCGTGACCTGCCCACCGAGGAAGTTGAAGTGGAAACCCCGATTGCCCTGGCCCGCACCCATGTGCTGGCTGGCCGCAAGCTGGCCCTGGTTCCCATCCTGCGCGCCGGTCTGGGCATGGTGGACGGCATGCTGACCCTGATCCCCGCTGCAAAGGTCGGCCACATTGGCCTGTACCGCAACGAGGAGACCCTGGAGCCTGTGGAATACTACTGCAAGCTGCCCAAGGACATTGCCGAGCGCGATGTTTTTGTTCTGGACCCCATGCTGGCTACCGGCGGCAGCGCCATTGACGCCATCGGCCAGATCAAAAAGCGCGGTGCCAAGCACATCAAGTTCATTGGCCTGATTGCCGCCCCTGAAGGACTGAAAGCCCTGCACGAAGCACACCCCGATGTTGACATCTATGTTGCCGCACAGGATGAAAAGCTGAACGAAAACGGCTACATCATCCCCGGCCTGGGCGATGCCGGCGACCGTATCTTCGGCACCAAGTAATTTTCCCTCATAAAGATTTATGACCCCCGCAGCGCTGGCTGTGGGGGTCATTTTGTTATTTATTGTACTAACCCATGATGGCAGCTAACGCAAGGTTTCGGAACGGTCAAGACCGTTCCCTACAGAGATTTTATTATGCACTGCCAAATTTAAAACGCTCTGTAGGGCGGGGTGCCCTCACCCCTCCGCAACATGGTCTTGTTGCACATTGCAAATTTGTGATGGATCTAACGCCAATTTGTAGGGGCCGATGCTCGCATCGGCCCGCGGACGGGCTTTGCCGGAATATCTCATTTTACCATAAGGCGATGGGCGCACAATGTGCGCCTACAGATTGTTCTCCGTAAAACCTGAAATTCCCGTTGTCCTTACTCTTTTTTCATCTCTTTGTACTCAAAAAACTCAAACCCGCTCTTTTTGTACACATGCACCGCGCGCGCATTTTCTTCTTCCACTTCCAGCCGCAGCAGGGCATCCGGGTATTTCTTCGTCATGTAATCAATAAACTGGCTGCCGATCCCAAGGCCGCGGTATTCCGCTTTGATATAGATATCCTCCAGCCAGATGCACTGCCTGCCGTACTCGGTCGAAAAGCTCTTGGCCGCCATACCATAGCCCTGCACGGCGCCGTCCTGCTCAAAAATATAGCCCTCTACATACGGGTTATCACTGATGCAGCCCTCAATATCCCGCGCAAAAATCTCATCCGAGCCATTGCTCAGCACGGCGGGGGAAGTGTAAAATACCCGCATCATCTCCATCACGCTGTCTTTGTCCGCCGGGGTCATGGCTCTGATCGTCGTGTTCATCTTGGTTACTCCTGTTTGTATTCTTGTGTGCGCACCAGAATATGCGCGTTCATGCAAAAGCCATAGGCTTCATACAGGTGGATCGCCGGGTTGCCGTCCACCACTTTTACTTCGATCTGCTGCACGCCGTGCTTTTTGAACTGTTCCATGGCCCAATCCATCAGCTTTCTGCCGTACCCTTTGCCACGGTAAGCTTCCTGCACGATCAGGTAATCCAGCTTGCCTTTTGCGCCGTCAAAATCCACTT
The DNA here is from genome assembly GCA_963626055.1 of Acutalibacteraceae bacterium. GTDB lineage: Bacteria > Bacillota > Clostridia > Oscillospirales > Ruminococcaceae > Gemmiger. The sequence continues at coordinate 9,695 of CAVFVI010000042.1, read as the reverse complement.
TGCAAAAGCCCGCAATCTCGTTTTCTGCTTCTGCCACGGCAATTTTGGCCTGCTGTTTTGCCAGCGCAGCGGCAAAGCGTTCCAGCGTTTCGGCATACGGCCTGCTGGGGTAGCTGCCCTTAAAATTGCTGGATACGCGATTATGATAATCCGCCAGTGCCCGCACACAGGGTTCCAGCCGGTTCACTTCGCCCGCGCTGATTTCGCGCAGCAGATCTTTACGCAAAATATCCCGTACCTTATCCCCATAGCAGATCACATGGTCGGCCGCAATGGTGTAGCCGCGGTGCAGGCCGGTGTACAGGCTGGCGGCATTGTCCGGGTGCACGGTTGCCAAAAGGTGGCGGTAACGGCTGCCGCGCAGGGTATCTTCCGCCATCAGCAGCAGCTTGCCCTCCAGCCCGTTGCCCTGATAGGGCGGGGCCACGCAGCAGCTGTCCATCTGGGCGGTGGCGTTCAGCTCTTCTTCGCTCATGCCCAGCTGCCAGCCCAGGGCGTCGGGGGCGGTACCGGCCAGCTTGACGGTAAAATATGCCGCCAACGCGCCGGTCGTTTTTTCCTCCGCCACCAGGCAAAAGCCCTTGGGGCCGCTGATGTGCTCCGCCATGTACACCGCATCATCCGGCACAAACCATTCCGGGTGCTTCAGGTTGGCCATGGCATCCGCCATCACCTGCATAATGGCCTCTACATCTGCCGGGCGGGCAGGGCGCAGTTCAAAATCCATTTTGGTTCACCCCTGTGTTTTGGCGTTCTGGGCCGCAATGCAGCGCTGCATCCAGCCGCCTTTTGCGTAATAGATGGCAAACAGCACGGTTGCGGTGATCCAGGTCAGCGGGTAGCTGAATTCCACCACCGAAATTTCATGCTTGAACGGCAGCGCCACCGCCAGCCACACAATGCGCATGATGCACACCGCAAACACCGTGATGATGGTGGGCACCCGCACATCGCCGCAGCCGCGCAGCGCACCGGAAAAGATTTCGATGCAGATATAGGTCATATACACCGGCACCAGATAGTGCATCATCTGCACGCCCTGCGCCACCACGGCATCGTCCGAGCTGAACAGCCGGAACAGCAGCTGGGCCGAAGGATACAGCGCCAGGCTGATGCAAAGGGTGGTGCCCGCCGTCATGGCAAGGCAGGTCATGGTACCGCGGCGCACGCGGTCATACTGGCGCGCGCCAAAGTTCTGGCCCGCAAAGGTGGTAACGGCAATGCCAAAGGAGCTGACGGTCATCCAGAACAGGAAGTCGATCTTGCCGTACACACTCCATGCGGCAACGGCAACGGTGCCAAAGCCGTTGATGGCACTCTGGATCGTCATGTTGCTGATGCTGTACAGCGCGCTCTGTGCCGCGCCCGGCAGGCCGATGCGGCAGATTGCCAGCAGCACGCTGCGCTCAATGCGGATATTTTTCAGCTGCAAATGCCACGGCATGCCCTGGGAGCCATGGATGCACCGCACCGTCAGCGCAGCGCTGACCACCTGGCTGGCCACCGTTGCAATGGCCGCACCGGCCACCCCCAGCGGAATGACCGCCACCAGCACAATATCCAGCAGAATATTGACAATGGAAGCCACGATCAAAAAGTACAGCGGCCGTTTGGAATCGCCCACCGCGCGCAGGATGTTGGTGCCCATGTTATAGACCATCTGCGGGATCATGCCCAAGAAGTAAATCTGTAAATATTCCGACGCCATCCCCACAATTTCGTCCGGTGTCTGCATCAGGCGCAGCACCGGGCGGCTGATGAGCAGGCCGATCACCGTCAGCGCTGCACCACCCGCAATGGCAAGGGCCAGCGCGGTGTGCACCTGGCGGTTCACTTCATCGTGGTCCCCCGCGCCAAAGCTTTGGGCAATAATTACGCCCGCGCCGCTGCACAGGCCCACAAAAAGCCCCACCAGCAGCTGCACAAAGGAGCTGGTTGCCCCCATGGCCGCCAGCGCCTGGGTGCCCACAAAGTTGCCGACGATCAGGGTATCCACCGTATTGTACAGCTGCTGGAACATGGTGCCCAGCCAGATGGGGAAAAAGAACAGCAGCAACTGCCGCGGTATGCTGCCGGTAATAATTGCGTTGTTCTGTTCCGGCGTTCTTGCCATAAACATCCTCCACATAACGTAAGCGCACCGCCACAGGCTTTATCCGCCCTGTCACAGTGCGCAGTCCTTGCGGGGCACGGTTTCTTCCTCAATTCCCGCCGCGCCCTACTTTTTCTATTCCTTACCTATTCAATGTATGCTATAATGTGGGTATTGTCAAGCTTTTGTTTTCCTGTCGTTTTTTGTCATAAAGGTGGTCATGGTTTGAACAGTTCACTTGGTATTTTGTGGCAGGCGTGCCCCGGCGGTGCGAGGATTCTGCGTGTGTTTGGGGACAGCCCCTGCCCCGCCCTGCCTGCACAAATCGAGGGTCTCCCCGTGGTGGAGATCGGCCCTTACTGCTTTGCGCAGAACCAGCGCAGCCTACCTGCCGATGCCCGCTTTTGGAGCGTTGACGGCCGCGGCCCCGCGGCTTACCCCCACCCCATTGCGGGGGATTTTGTGCAGGGCGTTACCCTGCCCGCCGGGGTGCGGGCGCTGCACAACGCCGCCTTTTATAACTGCCGCAAGCTGGAATGGCTCTGCGCCGGGCCCGCGCTGGAAAGTGTAGGCAGCGATCTGTTTACCAACTGCCGCGCGCTGGACCGCTTTGTGCTGGATGCCGCCCCCGATGCCCCCACCGGGCTGAAAAAGCTGGTGGCCGCCGTCAGCGCGGATATCGGCGCGGTGTTTGCCCCCAGCGGGGTGGTGCAGGCCAAAGTGTTCTACCCGGAATACTTTGAATTTTTGGACGAAAACACCCCCGCCCATATTTTCAACCACAGCATTGAGGGCGAGGGCTACCGCTACCGCCAATGTTTTGACGGCAGCGTGCTCCGCTTTGCGGAGTATGACGCGGCGTTCCCGCAGGCGTGCGTGGGCGAAAGCGAAAAAACGCTCTGCCGCATCGCACTGGACCGGCTGTGCACCCCGTTTGCCCTGCTGCCGGAAGCACAGGGCATCTACAGCGCTTATCTGGCTGCCCATGCCGCCAGCGCCGCGGCCCCGCTGATTGCCCGGCATGATACAGAGTCCTTGCAGCTGGTGCTGAAACTGGCAGACGAGGAAAGCCGCCGCCAGATTGCATTGGCCTGTTCCCAGTCCGGCTGGAGCGAGGGCGCAGCCCTGACCCTTGGCGGCCAGCGCCCCCGCAGGCAAAAGACCTATGATTTTGATGATTTGTGATGTATCGTGCTCTGGTGGTGATGATCAATGCCCTCCCAACATGTTTTGACCCAGGAAGAATGGGTTGCCGCCATGGCCAAACGCGCCATGGACCGCATCCGCAGTGAGCTGTATCTTGACCTGCGCTATATGAACGCGGCGCTGGGCGCGCTGGTGCCCACCCCCGCCGCAGGGCTGCACAACCTTGCCACGGACGGCGCAGTGCTGTGTTATGACCCGGAATGGTTCATTGGGCTGTACCGCAGCAACCGGCGCTACCTGCCCCGCGCGGTGCTGCACAGTGTTTTGCACTGCGTGTTCCGCCACCCCTGGCTGCGCGGCAGCCGGGATGCCAGCCTGTGGGGGCTGGCCTGCGATATTGCGGTGGAACAGACGATCGACGCCTTGCAGGTGCCATCCCTGACCCGCCCGGTGGGCTGGCTGCGGCAAAAGACCTACCAGGCGCTGCGCAAAAACGGGGCCATGCCCGCTGCTGGGCCCATTTACCGCTGGCTTGCCGCCCAGGAACCCGCCGAGCTGCAAAAGCTGCACCGGGAGTTCGTGTGTGACAGCCACCGCCTTTGGCCCAAGGACCCCACCAGCCAGCAGGCCCAGGTGCAGGGCCGCCGCTGGGAACAGCTGGGGCGCGAAACCCGCATCAGCATGCAGCAGGCGGGCCAGCAGGCCGGGCAGGCCGCCGGGGCCGAAACGATGCAGGCGCAGATTAAAGCGGCCCACAGCCGCCGCCTATACAAAGACTTTCTGCGCCGCTTTGCCGTGATCCGCGAAGAACCCCGCCTGGACCCCGATGAATTTGACCTGGGCTATTACTCTTACGGCCTGCGCACCTATGGCAACCTGCCGCTGATTGAGCCGCTGGAAAGCCGGGAGAGCAAAAAGATCCGGGATTTTGTCATCGTGATCGACACGAGCGAATCCACCTCCGGCGAGCTGGTCAAGGCGTTTTTGAAAGAAACGTTTGGTCTGTTAAAAACCGGCGAAAGCTTTTTTGCCCAGTGCAACATTGCGGTCATGCAGTGTGACGATGCCGTGCGGGACCTGACCTTTCTACACAGCATCGACGAGCTGGACCGCTTTGCCGCCCGCCTGACCCTGACCGGCGGCGGGGGTACGGATTTCCGCCCCGCGTTTGCCAAAATTGAAGAATTACGCCGGGACGGCACCCTGCGGGATCTGCAGGGCGTGCTTTACTTTACTGACGGCAAAGGCACCTACCCCACCAAGCGCCCGCCCTATGAAACAGCCTTTTTGTTTTTGGAAACCGGCACCCCGCCGCCCGATACCCCGCCCTGGGCCATGCGGCTGGTTTTAAGCCCGGAAGAATTTTTGCCCGACCCGGTGCCCAAAACGCCGGAAATTGACTGGCAGGAAAACGAAACCGAAGACCTGCCGGAACTGTAACGCATCTTATTCTTTCCTAATGTTTTGATGAAGGAGTGTACCCCATGGACATCAAACGCGCCAAACAGGAAATTGAACACGCGGTCAAGGCATACCTTGCCGTTGACGATACCGGCACCCCGCTGATCCCGCCCATCCGCCAGCGGCCCATTCTGCTCATGGGCCCGCCGGGCGTCGGCAAAACCCAGATCATGGAGCAGATCGCGCAGGAATGCGGCATTGCGCTGGTGGCTTACACCATCACCCACCACACCCGCCAAAGTGCCGTGGGCCTGCCGTTCATCCGCCACCGCAACTTTGGCGGCGCGGACCGCAGCGTGACAGAGTACACGATGAGCGAGATCATTGCCAGCGTGTACGATAAAATGGAGCAGACCGGCCTGGAACACGGCATTCTGTTCATTGACGAGATCAACTGTGTGTCCGAAACACTAGCCCCCACCATGCTGCAGTTTTTGCAGTGCAAAACCTTTGGCAACCAGGCGGTGCCCGCGGGCTGGGTGATCGTTGCCGCGGGCAACCCGCCGGAGTACAACAAGAGCGTGCGGGACTTTGACCTTGTCACGCTGGACCGTGTGCGCCGCATTGATATCGAGCCCAACCTTGCCGTCTGGCAGGAGTATGCCCGCGCCCACCGCCTGCACCCCGCCGTGCAGGCTTATCTGGAGCTGCGCCCCCAGTACTTTTACCGCATACAGAACTATGTGGACGGCCCGCAGTTTGTCACCGCCCGCGGATGGGAGGATCTTTCCGCCATGCTGACGGCCTGCACCAAGCTGGACCTGCCGGTGGACGAAGCCCTGATTAGCCAGTACCTGCGCCACCCCGAAGTTGCCCGCGATTTTGCCGCCTATTGGGAGCTGTACAAAAAGTACCGCCAGGATTACGGCGTGGAAGATATTTTGCAGGGCCGCCCCTTTGCCGCCGTGCTGGAACGTGCCCAGAAAGCCGCCTTTGATGAGCGCATCAGCCTTGTCAGCCTGCTGCTGGCCGGGCTGAACACCCGCTTTGCCGCGGCCCGCCGGGCCGATGCCGTGACCGATGCCTGCTACCAGGAAATGCGCAGCTTTAAGCGCACGCTGAATAACGCCGACCCTGCTCAAAGCGATTTTGTGCCCGCCGCCGTCTTTACCGCGCAGGTCAACGCCTATGCGGACCGCCTGGCCGCGCAAAAGGCTGCCGGTGCCCTGACCGGGGAAGAACTCGCCGTTACCACCGCCGCCAGCGCCCTGCTGCACGCCTGGGCCGCCGCCCTTGACCCGGCGCTGGACCGTGACGCCGCCTTTGATGCCGTGCGCGCCAGCTTTAACGCCCAGGTGCGCAAGCGGGAGGATGCCGTCGGCCTGGCCGGGGACGCACTGGAAAGTGCTTTCAACTTTATGGAAAGCGCCTTTGCCGATGGGCAGGAGATGGTGGTATTTGTCAACGAGCTGGCCCTTGGGCCGGATTCCGCTGCCTACCTGGCCGATAATGAGTGCGAGCGCTTTGAAACCTACAGCAAGCGTCTGCTGCTGCACAGTGGGCAGGATGATATCCTGGCCGAACTCCAGCGTGACGACATCCGCCAGGGCGAGCACAGCATGGAGTTTTAAGCTCCCTGTGCAGGCATAAAACCGCCCGGCCGCTTACAAAGGAATGTATAACGTTATGATGATCGAACATATCGCACTTTATGTAAATGATCTGGAAGCCGCCAGAACATTTTTTATGAAATATCTGGGCGCAGCGTCAAACGATGGATACCATAACCCCAAAACAGACTTCCGCTCGTATTTCCTCACGTTTGATGATGGCGCACGGCTTGAGCTGATGCACAAACCGGAAATGCCGGATCAGCCAAAAGAGCTTTCCCGTACCGGATATGCCCATATCGCGTTCCGTGTGGGCAGCCGTGAAAAAGTAGATGCCCTGACCGCAGAACTGAAAGCCGACGGCTATAAGGTCATCAGCGGCCCCAGAACGACCGGCGACGGTTATTACGAAAGCTGCATCGCTGCGATCGAGGGGAATCAGATCGAACTCACGGTTTGAGCACATCGTTCCTGCATCGGCCGCAGGGCGCACCGTTGGGGGGGGGTAAAGCTCCCCGCCGTTTTTATTTTTATCGAGAGAGGGAATGTATATGCAGCCGTTATCTACCCGTACCGAACATTTTACCGATTCCGTCATCCGCCGCATGACCCGCATCGGCGCCAAGTACGGCGCTATCAATCTTTCCCAGGGGTTCCCGGATTTCAACCCTCCGTCTGAAATTCTGGACCGTCTGGCCGAAGTATCCCACGAAAATTTCCACCAGTATTCCATCACCTGGGGTGCTCAGAACTTCCGCGAAGCGCTGGCAGAAAAGCAGTCCCGCCTGATGGGGCGGCAGATCGACCCCAACACCGAGATCGTGACCACCTGCGGCAGCACCGAGGCCATGATGGCCGCCATGATGACCGTTGCCAACCCCGGCGATAAAGTCATCGTATTTTCGCCCTTTTATGAAAATTACGGCGCCGATGCCATTCTTTCCGGTGCCGAGCCGATCTATGTTCCGCTGCACCCGCCGCTGTTCAACTTTAATGTGGACGAGCTGGAAGCCGCGTTCCGCCAGCGTCCCAAGGCGCTGATTCTGTGCAACCCCTCCAACCCCTGCGGCAAGGTGTTCACCCGCGCCGAGCTGGAACTGATTGCCGACATGGCCGAAAAGTACGATATTTACGTCATCACCGACGAAGTGTACGAGCATATCGTCTATGCGCCCTACCAGCACACCTACTTTGCCACCCTGCCCGGCATGTGGCAGCGCACCATCTCCTGCAGCTCCCTGTCCAAAACCTACTCTATCACCGGCTGGCGGCTGGGCTACACCATTGCCCCGCCGGAAATTACCGACCGCATTAAAAAAGTGCACGACTTTTTGACGGTTGGTGCCGCCGCACCTTTGCAGGAAGCCGTTATCCCCGGCCTGCGCTTCGGCCAGGAATATTATGACGACCTGCTTGCCACCTATACCCGCAAACGGGACCTGTTTGTGGAAGGGCTGGATGCCATCGGCCTGCAGCACACCGTTCCCCAGGGTGCTTATTACATCCTGATGGATATTTCCGAGTTCGGCTTTGACAGCGACCTGGAATTCTGCGAAGTGTTGGCCCGTGATGTCGGCGTGGGGGCCGTTCCGGGTTCCAGCTTCTTCCGGGAGCCGGTCAACCACCTGATCCGCTTCCACTTTGCCAAACTGGACGAAACCCTGTACGCCGCCCTGAACCGGCTGGAAGATATCCGCAAAAGGATCCCCGCCAGAAAGTGATTGATCCGCGTGAGTAGCTTGGCAAATCGGAAGTCGTGACTACAAATGAATCGGATACTACGACACAAGATACCATGGAGAAATATGAGAATGTCGAAAGATGAGTATTTGATAACCGATGCGCCCCTCAAAGCGTTGACGGTTTTTGCAATGCCGATGATTCTTGGGAGTTTTTTTCAGCAAATATACAATATGGCCGACTCCATTATTGTCGGCCAGTTTGTTGGTTCTTCTGCACTTGCAGCTGTCGGTGCCTGTGCAGCATTGACCAATGTGTTCATTTGTGTGGCACTGGGAGCCGGCGTAGGTGCCGGTGTGCTGGTGAGCCGCTATTTTGGTGCCAAAGAGTATGGCAAAATGAAAACCATTGTGTCAACGTCCTTGCTCAGCTTTTTGATTCTAAGCATTGTCCTTGGCGTTTTTGGCTTATGCTTTTCCCGCCCGATGATGCGGGGCTTGCAAACCCCTCCCGACATTCTGGATGAGGCAGTGCTGTATCTGCGGGTCTATTTTGCAGGCTTTCCGTTCTTGTTTATGTATAACATTCTCTCCACTATGTTTACCTCCATCGGTGAATCAAGAATTCCCTTGGCACTCCTGATTTTTTCTTCTGTCCTGAATATTTTTATGGACCTTTGGATGGTTGCCGGGCTTGGTCTGGGCGTGTTCGGTGCCGCTCTTGCAACCTTGATTGCCCAAGGCATTGCCGCCGTATTTTCCCTTTTGATTTTTCTTCATCGGATGCGGCGATACGAGAGCCCATTTCAACGATTTGACTGGCGGGGGCTGCAATCCATGCTGCAAATTGCCGTGCCGTCGATTCTTCAGCAGTCTACGGTGTCCATCGGTATGCTGATTGTACAGGCAGTTGTGAATCCCTTTGGTACACAGGCGCTGGCAGGCTATTCGGCGACAATGCGAGTAGAGAATGTGTTCTCTTTGATTTTTGTCTCCATCGGCAATGCGGTTTCGCCGTATGTTTCCCAGAATCTTGGCGCAAAGAAAATTGCTCGTATCAAAAAGGGCTACCATGCGGCGCTGATGCTGGATGTGTGCTTTGCCATTCTTGCCTTTCTCGTCATTGAAACGCTGCACACGCAGATCTCCTCGCTGTTCTTAGGAAAAGACGGAACGGCGTTGGCCTATCAGGTGTCTGGTGATTATATGAGGTGGATTGGTTACTTTTTCATCTTCATGGGTATCAAGATGGCAACCGATGGAGTCCTTCGCGGTCTAGGAATTATGCGTCCGTTTCTCGTTGCAAACATGGTGAACCTTGCGATTCGTCTGTCCGTTGCCCTGATCTGTGCACCGCGTTTCGGCATTGCCTTTGTCTGGCTTGCTGTACCAGCTGGTTGGCTTGCGAACTTTTTAATCTCCTATGAGGCTCTCAGGAGATCATGGCCGACCGATAAAATAGCATCAACCAGATAACTTCACGTTTATTGAACGAAGTTCAATAATGCACACCCCAGTGGGGTGTGCAAGTGACAGAACGTTTTTGCGCAGGCAAATGGCGGGGCTGTGCCCCGACAAGTTCACGTTTGTTGCAGAAATGATCAAGTGCATTTACGGCAAGGTCTCGGAACGGTCAAGACCGTTCCCTACAAAATGTGTTTAAGTGTACCGCAGACATTTTCCACATTTTTCCCCCGTAGGGGCGCACATTGTGTCAAGCGCAACATAGGTAACAGTAGGGAAGGAAGATGGGTTACAGTCTGCGGA
>CAVFVI010000041.1:0-27554 GCA_963626055.1 Acutalibacteraceae bacterium | reverse complement strand
GCATGCGTACCGAGATCATCAAGCTGCACAAGAAGCTGGCTACCACCTTCATCTATGTTACCCATGACCAGACCGAAGCTATGACCATGGGCGACCGCATCGTTGTTATGCGTGACGGCGTCATCCAGCAGGTCGATACCCCGCAGAACCTGTACGATTACCCCTGCAACGTCTTCGTTGCCGGCTTCATCGGCAGCCCCCAGATGAACTTCCTGGACGGCACCCTGCAGAAGAATGGCGATACCTACGCCATCGATCTGGCCGGCACCGTGATCCCCCTGCCGCAGGAAAAGACCGCCGATGGCAAACTGGCCGCTTACGTTGGCAAGAGCCTGAAGGTTGGTATCCGTCCTGAGGATATGAAGGACGACGAAGAGTTCCTGGAGAAGCATCCTGCCAGCCACATCGACGCTGAGGTTGAAGTTTCCGAGCTGATGGGCGCTGAGATCTATCTGTACCTGACCTACAAGGGCCAGAACCTGATGGCTCGCGTTGCCCCGACCTCCAAGTCCCGCCGCGGCGACAAGGTCACCATGGCTATGGATACCCATAAGATCCACCTGTTCGATCCTGAGACCGAGCTGACCCTGCTGAACTAATCGACAGTAATTTGAACTTTCTAGGCGGCTCCGCTCCTGTGCGGAGCCGCCTTTTGTTAAAACAAAAGCGCAAACAGTTGCGCAAACGTTGCACAGAGGCGGTGCGGCGGGTGTAAGAGCAAATAGGCAGGGGAAAGCCCTGCCAAGGGGTGTATCTGAAAACAAAGAGAATGACGGCTGTGTTTGTAAAAATGGGCGGCATTTTCGTTTTTTCAGGTTCGCTCAAGGATTAGGATGTTTGAAGCAAAGGGGGCAGCCGACCAATGCAGATCACAGATCTACTGGTGCCGGGACGCGTTGCACTGAATGTGCAGGTGGCGGATAAAGCCATGGCCATCCATGCAATGGTGGGCATGCTGGACCGCACCGGATGCCTGCGGGATGCAGACGAATACGAAAAAAATGTGCTGGAACGGGAAGCCCAGGGCACGACCGGCGTTGGCGGCGGGGTGGCCATTCCCCACGGCAAAAGCAATGCGGTGCTGGTGCCCGCGCTGGCGGCGGTAACGCTGCGGGAGCCAATCGACTATCAGGCGCTGGATGGCGCACCGGTGCGGCTGCTGTTTTTGATCGCCGCCCCGGAGGGCGCAAACGACCTGCATATCCAGGTGTTGGCACGGCTGGCCCAGCTGCTGATGGAACCGCTGTTCTGTGAGGAATTGCAGCAGGCTGCAACCCCGGAAGAATTTCTGGCGGTGATCGCCAAGCGGGAACAGACCGAAACTGCCCGCGAAGCCCGCGCCGAGGCAGTAGCCGAAGCCGCGCTGACCGAACCGCGCCTTGCCCCCCGCGTGCTGGCCGTAACGGCATGCCCCACCGGCATTGCCCACACCTATATGGCGGCCGAAGCGCTGGAAGCCGAAGCGGCAGAAATGCACATTGCCATCAAGGTGGAAACCAACGGCGCGGATGGGGTGAAAAATCCCCTGACCGAACAGGAAATTGAAAACGCAGAGTGCATCATTGTGGCGGCAGATAAAGCCGTGGAAACCAGCCGCTTTGCAGGCAAGCCGGTGTTGCGCGTGCCGGTTTCCCAGGCGCTGAAGGACCCGGAAATGCTGCTGCACCGTGCGCTGTCCGGCACAGTTCCGCTGGAACCGGAGGATGAAAGTGTGCCGGGCATGGGGCGCGGCCGTAAAGCAGGCAGCGCGAAAGATGGTGCTGACGTCCTGCGGGAATTTGGGCGCAAGCTTTATACCGACCTGATGAATGGCGTTTCCCACATGATCCCCTTCATCACCGGCGGCGGTATTCTGATTGCGTTGAGCTACTTTTTGGACCGCGGCAATGCGGGCGCAGAAATGTTCGGGCAGGGGTCGTCCGTTGCCATGCTGGTGCGCACGATTGGCAATACCTCATTTAATCTGATGTACGTTGTGTTGGCCGGGTTCATTGCCATGTCGGTGGGGGACCTGCCCGCATTGGTGGCAGGTATGGCGGGCGGTATGCTGGCCATCCAGGGAACCTCGCTGGCACCGCAGACGGAATGGGTGTCCTCCGGTTTTTGGGGCGCTATGATCGCGGGCTTTGCGGCAGGCTTTGTGGTAAAACTGCTGCGGGCGGCGTTCAAGCGGCTGCCATCGGCACTGGCACATATCAAAACCGTGCTGCTGTATCCGGTGGTCAGCCTGGCCGTGGTCGGCTTTATGATGGTGTTTTTGGTCAACGCACCGCTGGGGCGGTTCAATACCTGGATCTACCAGCTGCTGGCCAGCATGCAGGGCGGCAGCCGCGTGGTGCTGGCCGCGGTGCTGGGGGCCTTGATGTCCATTGACTTTGGCGGGCCGATCAATAAAGCGGCGTATCTGTTTGGCACGGTTGCCCTGGCCGGCGGCCAGGAAGAATTCATGGCTGCCGTTATGGCGGGCGGCATGGTGCCGCCGCTGGGCGTTGCCTTGGCGGGAACGCTGTTCCCGGAGCGCTTTACCACCAAAGAACGCCATACCGCGATGACGGATTACCTGATGGGGGCCTGCTTTATCACCGAGGGAGTCATCCCCTTTGTGCTGCGGGACCCGCTGCATGTCATTCCCTCCTGCATGGCGGGGGCATCTTTGGCAGCGGCGCTGTCTATGCTGTTTGGCTGCGCTGTGCCGGCCCCGCACGGCGGTGTGTTCTTGCTGCCGCTGAACCCGCATCCGTTCCGGTATCTGCTTGCCCTGCTGACGGGCAGCCTGTTGACGGCGGTGATTCTTGCCGTTCTGCGCAGAAAATACCCGCCCAAGGATGAAGAACAGACAATAAATTGACCTGATTTAGAAAAAGGCTTTTGGCAGCTGCCTGAGCAGCGCACGAAAGCCGACAGACAAATAAGGATTTGCACAAAACGCCTGACCGCGTATGCGGTCAGGCGTTTCTTATCCGCTGTTGAGATTATAGAATTGATTTGAGTGTTCCTGCCCAAAAGCATAAATCTCTGGCAGGTGTGCGTGGTGTTTAATCTTTCTACGGCGTTTCCATAATAAGCTGGTTATTTTTGAAATCAAAGATGGAACGCTGTGGTGATAAAACCTGGGAACCAATCACGCCCTCAACGGGTACTTTCTTTTGGATGGCGCTTATATCGGCAACAACGGCGGTGATGTTTTTGTATTCATTTTCACCCACACGGACAACAGGAATTGTGACAACATGCGGCGTTTCGGAAACGGGGATAAGCTGCGGGGCGTTCTGGAAACTTTGCCCCAGCAGGCAGGTATTGGCACCGGTGTCTAAAACAAAGTCGCACGTTCTGTTTGCGACTTCCACCTTGATGATGGGGAGTTTTTCATATCTCAGGGGAATCGCTGCCTGATGTTCAAAGCCGTGCTCCGGGTCAAGGATAATTTCAGCGGCGGTATAGTCAAGCAGAACGGTATAGTTGCTGATTACATCAATCCCAAGCGTTCCCAGCAGCTTTAAGTCCGGCATAACAGGTTTCAATTCACGTTCCGCATACATCAGATCCATAATCAGAACGGGCATGTTTGTCCGCTCAATCTCTGAAAAGCGCAGGGTATCCAAAACGCCTTTGCCTGCGGCGCTTTCTTTTACTTCCCCGGAAAACTTTGTGATGTTGATGTGCTCACCTTGCATTTCGGGGAAGTATGCTTTGTTGACGGCTGTCTGCATAGCGCCGGTATCAAAGGCGAAAAAGCCCTCTTTTTCGTTCGCTGTTGCGGGAATGAGCAGGATGCCATTTACGAGTTTGTATGGGATCTTGACCATCTTCTCGTTTCCTCCAATTTTCCATAGACGAAACAGCGGCGGCATGGCATTGCACCAGGCCGCCGCTGCTCGTTTCCGTGTTTTTGTATGTTTCCTCAATTATGGGATTGCTTACGCTGCATGGAGAGATAAAAAGGAATAAGCCTGTATAGATCAAAGTGCGCGGCGGTAGATTTCGGCCATGTCGGCTTCGTACAGAACTTTGGCGGAACCCTTTTTGCCGCCGGTTGCCCGTGCGCAGGAAGCCGCCATCTGCAAAATCTGCTCCTCGGTGGGGGCAATGCCCAGCTCGTGCATGTTGGTGGGCATGCCAATGCGGTGGTAGAACGCTTCCATGGCTTCAATGCCGCGCAGGGCGGTTTCTTCATCGGTGGCACCCGGCTGCACGCCGGTTACATGGGTGGCAAAACGCACAAAACGGGGCAGGTCGTTCCGGTAAACATAGCGTGCCCAGCTGGGCCAGATGGCGGTCAGCCCGGCGCCGTGGGTCACATCAAACATGCCGCTCATCTCGTGCTCCAGGGCATGGCTGGCGGAATCGCCGCCATCGTTGCCGCAGCCGGTCAGCCCATTGTGGGAAAGGCTGCCCGCCCACATCACTTCGGCGCGGGCTTCGTAATTGTCCGGCTCCTTTTGCAGCACTTCGGCGTATTTCATCACGGTGCGCAGCAGACCCTCGGCCAGTTCATCGGTCAGCTCCATGTTGCCGCCCTGGGTGAAATAGCGCTCCATGGTGTGCATCATAATGTCGGCGCACCCGGCGGCTGTCTGGTAGGGGGGCAGCGTCATGGTCAGCAGCGGGTCCATGATGGTGAACTTGGGGCGGGCGATATCATCATTGTAGGAGCGCTTTTCGCCGGTGGCTTCGTTGGTGATCACGCAGCTGTTGCTGGTCTCGCTGCCCGCGGCGGCAATGGTCAGGATGGAACCGATGGGGAAAAAGTTCTGGGCCTTGCGCTTTTTGGCAAACAGCTCCCACACATCTTTGTCCGGCTCGCCAAGGCCATAGGCAATGGCTTTGGTGGAATCGATCACAGAGCCGCCGCCAACAGCCAGCACAAAATCTACACCGCTGGCCTGAGCCAGAGCGATGCCCTCCCGCACTTTGGAAAGGCGCGGGTTGGGCACAACGCCGCCCAGCTCCACATGGCCAATGCCCGCAGCATCCAGGCTGGCTTTGACCCGGTCAATCAACCCGGAACGCAGCGCACTGTGGCCGCCGTAATGGATCAGCACCTTTTTGGCCCCGTATTGCGCCAGCAGGCTGCCGACCTGAGTTTCGGAATCTTTGCCGAAAATGACTTTGGTGGGGGAATAATAGGTAAAACCAAACATGAGCGAAAGCTCCTTTCCGTAAGGCGTGCAGCTTAAAACTTTGAATTTAATTTAATGATAGCAAAAGATGGGGAGAGTTGCAAGGATGGGGAAGGGAAAGGAAAAAGAAAACACCTGCGGCATGGGGGTGCGGCAGGTGTTGGGATATAACAAAAAGAGAAGTAGTGAAAATATATAACAAAAAAGGCAACCTACTATCCAGTAGATTGCCTTTGGTGCGCTGGAAGGGACTCGAACCCCCGGCCTTCTGATTCGTAGTCAGACACTCTATCCAGCTGAGCTACCAGCGCATCTTATTCAGTTCACAAGCGGTTGGCTGAGCGCCTAACCTCAAGTGCTCATTTATTATAGCATACGGCGGCGGAAAGTCAAGGACTTTTTTGAACTTTTTTTGATTTTTCTTAAGAAAATGAATTTTGAACGATGGTGCGCCGAACTATTTTGCGGTAAGCCGCACATGGGCGTTGCGGTGCAAAAGGGTGCCGGGCAGGGGATCCTGCGCGGTGATGGTGCCTTCGGTCAGATTGGAGGGCGTCAGGGTGGGCAGCAGCTCCACAATGGCAAGGCGGCGGCGCGCTTCGGCAACCGACATGCCCAGCAGGGACGGCACCTGGCGGAACGGGTCCGGCACGGCGCGGGCAACGGTAAGGGTAACGCAGTCCCCGGCTTCCAGCGCGGTGCCGGCGGCGGGGGATTGCAGAATAACGGTATCAGCCTGCAGGGTGGGGTCGTTGCGGATATAATCGACGGCAACGGTAAAACCGGCGTCCCGCAGGGTCTGGATGGCATCGGAACGGTTCTGGCTTTTCAGGTCCGGTACGGTGATGGTGTTCGGCCCTTTGCTGACGGACAGGATGAGTTTTTGCCCCTGTTTGACGGTGCTGCCCGCGGCGGGCTTTTGGGCAATGACGGTGCCTTCCGTCTGGGCGGAGTAGCGGGTATCCCACACGATGGAAAGCTGGGCGGCACTCTGTTCGGCCTGGGCCTGCTGCCAGTCAAGACCGGACAAATCGGGGACGATGACTTCCCGCCGGATGGAAAACATGGGGTTGGTGCTTTGGGACAAAATGACGGTGATGGCAATACCGGCTGCCGCAACAGAAAGCAGCGCCAGGCAGGCGAGAACCCGCAGCGGGGTAAGAGAAAGCGGACGGCGGGAAGCAGGCATGGAGGTCACCTCTCTTAATGAAACTTGATAAAATACAAAACGTATAAATTACAGAGAAAAATACATATAGCGAAATGCAAAGAGCCCGGCGGAGAACAGGCAGGACTTTTCCAGATGAGAATCTTGTTCTTTTGGGTTCAGTATAGCACGCGGAGCATGGGGATGCCAAGCGCAGAGAGAAAATCAGACAAAACACAAATAGGTTTGTTCATTCGGGGGCGGGTGTATCATTTTGGCGGGGACTATGATATAATACATACAAATAAAATTGCGGTACTTTCTATATTTTATACGCAGCAGCTTGCCGTTGGCCCCGTCCTGAACAGGGGCGGCAAAAGCGGCGGCTGGCTGGATGGTACGGCTATCATATAAGGAAAGCAAAAATATAAGACAAGGCGGGAATCATATGAAAATTGCAGTTGCGGGTACAGGCTATGTGGGGCTATCGATTTCGTGCCTGATTGCACAGCACCACACGGTTTGTGCGGTGGATCTGATCAAAAGCAAGGTGGACAGCATCAACAACAGGAAGTCCCCCATTCAGGATGAATACATTGAAAAATACCTGGCGGAAAAGGACCTGGACCTGACCGCTACGCTGGACGGGGAAGCGGCCTACCGCGATGCGGATTTTGTTGTGATTGCGGCGCCGACCAATTATGACAGCAAGACCCAGCACTTTGATACCTCTGCGGTGGAATCCGTTATTGACCTGGTCATGAAGGTGAACCCCAATGCGGTCATGGTGATCAAATCCACCATTCCGGTTGGCTACACGGAACAGATCCGCAAGAAAACCGGCAGCAAGAACATTATGTTCAGCCCGGAGTTTTTGCGGGAAAGCAAAGCGTTGTATGATAACCTGTACCCTTCCCGCATTATTGTGGGCACCGACCCCAACGACCCGCACCTGGTGGAAGCCGCCCATACCTTTGCCGGGCTTTTGCAGGAAGGGGCCATCAAGCAGGATGTGGATACCCTGTACATGGGCTTTACAGAGGCCGAGGCGGTCAAGCTGTTTGCCAACACCTATCTGGCGCTGCGCGTGGCCTATTTTAACGAGCTGGATACCTATGCCGAAAGCAAGGGCCTGAACACCAGAGATATCATTGACGGCGTCTGCCTGGACCCGCGCATTGGCAGCCATTACAACAACCCCAGCTTTGGTTACGGCGGCTACTGCCTGCCCAAAGATACCAAGCAGCTGCTGGCCAACTATGCCGATGTGCCGGAAAACCTGATCGGTGCAATCGTAGAAAGCAACCGCACCCGCAAGGATTTTATTGCGGACCGTGTGCTGCGTCTGGCCGGGTACTATGATTACGGCGAGGAGTGCGACTATAATGCCGCACAGGAAAAGCCGGTGACCATCGGGGTATACCGCCTGACGATGAAGAGCAACAGCGATAACTTCCGCCAGAGCTCCATCCAGGGCGTGATGAAGCGCATAAAGGCAAAGGGCGCAACGGTGATCATCTATGAGCCGACACTGAACGATGGTGAAACGTTCTTTGGCAGCAAGGTGGTGAACGACCTGGAACAGTTCAAGGCAATGTCCCAGGCGATCATTGCCAACCGGTACGACAGCGTGCTGGATGATGTGAAAGAAAAGGTATACACCCGCGATATTTTCCGCCGGGACTAAAAAGCAATAAATAAAGACATGGGGCATTGCAAAGCGCATACCCCATATTTTAACGAGGAAGCAAAATGATAGGGTTGGGAACGATCATCAACAGCGCCAGCATTGTGGCGGCTGGGCTGG
Source organism: Acutalibacteraceae bacterium (assembly GCA_963626055.1). GTDB lineage: Bacteria > Bacillota > Clostridia > Oscillospirales > Ruminococcaceae > Gemmiger. The sequence goes on along the minus strand of CAVFVI010000041.1, from coordinate 19,480 downwards.
TGGGGCAATTTGCCGGGAAATGGTTCAAGCCGGAACAACAGGAATCCCTGAACCGGGCTTGCGGGGTGAGCATTCTGTTCATTGCCGTTGCGGGCGCGATGGAGGGGATGCTGCGCATCAAGGATGGAGGCATCAGCAGCGGAAAATCCATGCTGGTGGTGCTGTGCCTGGCGGTTGGCACCGTGATTGGCGAGCTGATCGGCATTGAAAACGGGTTTGAGGCATTTGGTGAATGGCTGAAAGCTAAAACCGGCAGCAGCGGGGACGCCGGCTTCGTGAATGCCTTTGTAACGGCATCCCTGACAGTTTCCATCGGGGCTATGGCGATCATGGGGTCCATTCAGGATGGGCTGATGGGGGATTATTCCACTTTGGCGGTAAAATCCGTGCTGGACTTTATCATTATTGTGGTCATGACATCCTCGCTGGGGCGGGGGTGCCTGTTTTCGGCCATACCGGTGTTTGTGTTTGAGGGCTGCATGACGCTGCTGGCCCGGCTGGTAGCGCCGGTCATGACGGATCTGGCGGTTTCGTATTTATCTTTGATCGGCTCCATCCTGATTTTTGGCATTGGGGTAAACCTGGTCTGGGGCAAAAGGCTGAAGGTGGCCAACATGCTGCCGGCGGTATTTCTGGCGGTTCTGGCGGCGTATCTGCCGTGGAGCTTTTAAGGGGATAAATCAATGAAAGTGGATGCAGAGAAAACGCGGCAGTATTATCGCAAAATTGGGCCGGGGGCGTTGTGCGACTGCAATGACTGCAAAAATTATTACGCACGGGTCAAAGCAGCCTGCCCGGCGGCAGCGGAATACCTGGCGGAGCTTGGCGCGGAGATTGAAAAGCCGCTGGAGACATCCCCGCGGGAACCCGATGCGGACGGAATGATGGAATACCGCGCCTGCCAGTATGTTGTGCTGGGCAGCTGCGAGGAAAGCTACCACCACACAGTTGATGGTGTGGAAGTACGCAGGGCAAGGTTTTACCTCACAACGGGTGTGCAAGAGGAACATTTTGTGCTGGAACTTTCGCCGATCCGGCTGAAAGCGTGGCAGGAATAAAAGATATGAGGACGCAGAAATGGCAGTGAACGAATACGACAACGAAGCGTTTTTTCAGGAATATGCAAAGATGACCCGCAGCCAGCTGGGGCTGGCCGGTGCGGGCGAATGGCACCAGTTAAAACCGCTGTTCCCGCCGCTGGGGGATAAAAGCGTGCTGGACCTGGGCTGCGGGTACGGCTGGCACTGCAAGTTTGCTGTGGAACAGGGCGCTGCGGAGGTGCTGGGCATTGATCTGAGCCACCGGATGCTGGAAAAAGCCCGGCAGCAGAACGCCGACCCCCGCATTACCTACCGCCTGTGCGGGATCGAGGATTACGAGTACCCGGAAAGCCGGTGGGACTGCGTAATTTCCAACCTGGCGCTGCATTACATTGCGGACCTGGATGGGGTGTATGAGAAAGTTTACCGCACGCTGAAACCTGGGGGAACCTTTTTGTTCAACATTGAGCACCCGTCCTTTACGGCGGGGGTGCACCAGGACTGGATCTATGCGCAGGACGGCACGCCGCTTTACTGGCCGATCGATGATTATTACAAACCCGGCGAGCGGGTGACGAACTTTCTGGGATGCGAGGTGCGCAAGCAGCACCACACCCTGACGCAGATTTTGATGGGGCTGCTCCGCTGTGGGTTTGAGCTGCAGGCCGTGGTGGAAGCGGAACCGCCGCAGGAGATGATGGACATCCCCGGCATGGCAGACGAGATGCGCCGCCCTATGATGCTGCTGGTGAAAGACGTGAAGAAAGGCTGACGGGGCTGGGAACCGCTGGTTTATAAATGGCAGAAAGAACAGGAGGAGCAGGCAATGAATATCACGGTATATCTTGGCGCAAAAGAGGGCAATGACCCGGCGCTGAAACAGGCGGTGCAGGAACTGGGGCGGTGGATCGGCCAAAGCGGGAACGCGCTGGTGTACGGTGGTTCCAAAACCGGGCTGATGGGCGACATTGCCAAAAGCGTTCTGGATGCGGGCGGAACCGTGACCGGTGTGGAAACCACGCTGTTTATGCAGGATGATCTGCAATATGACGGCCTGACAGAGTTGATCGTGACCGACACTATCACCGAGCGCAAGACGGAGATGATCAGACGGGGCGATGCGTTCATTGCGTTCCCCGGCGGAACGGGCACGCTGGAAGAAATCGCCGAGGTAATGTCCAAGGTATCGCTCAAACAGCTGGATGCCCCCTGCATCCTGTACAACCTGAACGGCTATTATAACGGGCTGAAAACCCTGCTGGGACATATGACCGAAACCGGGCTTTCCACAAAAGAGCGGCAGGAAGGAATCTGGTTTGCGGAAAATCTGGAGCAGATCCGGCAGATTTTGAAAGCATAAAATGCCGAAATATCACCGTGCGCCGCGCAGCACTTGACAATGCCGCCGCGGCGGGGTAATATATTGATACCAAATGCAGTGCGGGGGAGTTCCGCGGGCAGACGTTCTTTCTAGAGAGCCGGGGCAGCTGAAAACCGGCAGGGCGTGCCCGGCGGCTTGTCGCCCCTAAGCAGGGCAGGCGAACCGCCGTGTGCGCAGTAATCTGCTTCGTTTCGCCCCCGTTACCGGGCGGTCAAGTGGCTTACCTTTATATAGAACATATATATAACCGGCAGGCAATTTGGGTGGTACCGCGGTACTGAACATGTTTTGGAACATCGTCAGGCCGTCCCATGTTTACAACATCATGGGACGGCCTGATTTTTTATTTCCGTCCCGCACATCAAGGAGGGCCATCATGGCAAAAGAACTCGCCAAGCAGTATGATCCCAAAGGCACAGAGAATCGAATTTATCAGGAATGGTGCGATAAGGGGTATTTCCACACCCAGATCGACCGCAGCAAAAAGCCGTTCACCATCGTAATGCCGCCGCCGAACGTTACCGGCCAGCTGCACATGGGCCACGCCATGGACGAAACCTGGCAGGATATCCTGACCCGCTACAAGCGCATGCAGGGCTATGCCGCTTTGTGGGTGCCGGGCACCGACCACGCTTCCATTGCTACCGAAGCCAAGGTTGTTGCCGCCATGCGCGAAGAAGGCCTGACCAAAGAGATGCTGGGCCGCGATGGCTTTTTGGAGCGCGCCTGGGCATGGAAAAACACTTACGGCAGCCGCATTGTCAGCCAGCTGAAAAAGCTGGGCTGCTCCTGCGACTGGCAGCGTGAGCGCTTTACCATGGACGAGGGCTGCTCCGATGCCGTGAAAGAAGTGTTTGTGCGCCTGTATGATAAGGGCCTGATCTACCGCGGCAACCGCATGGTGAACTGGTGCCCCCACTGCAACACCTCCATCTCTGACGCCGAAGTGGAATACGAGGAGAAGGACGGTAACTTCTGGCACCTGCTGTACCCGGTCAAGGAGACCGGCGAGATGCTGGAACTGGCCACCACCCGCCCCGAAACCATGCTGGGCGATACCGCCGTTGCCATCAACGGCGAGGACCCGCGCTATACCCATCTGCACGGCTGCCATGTTATTCTGCCGCTGCTGAACAAAGAAATCCCCATCGTGTGCGATGAGCACGCCGATATGGAAAAGGGCACCGGCGTTGTGAAGATCACCCCTGCCCATGACCCCAACGACTTTGAGGTCGGCAAGCGCCATGACCTGCCCATCATCCGCGTGCTGACCTATGACGGCCACATGACCGGCGCTGATGATAAGGCCGCCGCCGATGCCCTGAAAGCCAGCGGCCATGCTTCCGCCGATGAACCGGATGTGCTGGACTGCGGCAAGTATGCCGGCATGACCGCCGCCGAAGCCCGCAAGGCCATTGTGGCAGACCTGCAGGAAGCCGGTTACCTGAAAGAGATCGAGCCGCTGAAGCACGAAGTCGGCACCTGCTACCGCTGCCATACCGTGATCGAACCCATGGTGTCCAAGCAGTGGTTCGTCAAGATGGAACCCCTGGCCAAGCCCGCCATTGAGAGCGTGGAAAGGGGCGAGATCAAGTTTGTGCCTGACCGCTTTACCAAGAACTACCTGAACTGGATGCGCGGCAGCCGCGACTGGTGCATCAGCCGCCAGCTGTGGTGGGGCCACCAGATCCCGGCATGGTACTGCGCTGACTGTGGTGCAACCACCGTTGCCAAGTCTGCCCCCGCTGCCTGCCCCCACTGCGGCAGCACCAACCTGACCCAGGACCCCGATACCCTGGATACCTGGTTCAGCTCTGCCCTGTGGCCGTTCAGCACCCTGGGCTGGCCGAATGAGAACGCCGAGGATTACAACTATTTCTACCCCACCAACACCCTGGTGACCGGTTATGATATCATCGGCTTCTGGGTTTCCCGCATGATCTTCTCCGGCCTGGCCTACACCGGCAAGGCACCGTTTGACACCGTGCTGATCCACGGCATTGTGCGCGACAGCCAGGGCCGCAAGATGTCCAAGTCTCTGGGCAACGGCATTGACCCGCTGAAGGTTATTGACGAGTACGGGGCCGACGCCCTGCGCATGATGCTGATGGTGGGTTCCACCGCCGGCAACGATATGCGCTACAGCGATGAGAAGGTGACGGCAAGCCGCAACTTTGCCAACAAGCTGTGGAATGCTTCCCGCTTTGTGCAGATGAACCTGCCGGAGGACTTTGAGCCGGGCATGCCCGCCGAAGAACTGCTGGATATGAGCGATAAGTGGGTGCTTTCCGAACTGGCACGCACTGCCGCCGAAGTGACCGCCAACCTGGATAAGTACGAGCTGGGCCTGGCTGCCGAAAAGGTGGAAAACTTTATCTGGGATATCTACTGCGACTGGTATATCGAGATCTGCAAGTCCCGCCTGAACGGCGAGGACGCCCAGCAGGCAGACACCGCCCGCAAGGTGCTGGTGTGGGTGCTGGATAAGGCACTCAAGCTGCTGCATCCCTTTATGCCGTTCATCACCGAGGAAATCTATCAGGCACTGCCCGGCAGCGCCGAGACCATCATGACCCAGGAATGGCCGGATGCCAGCAAGATGACCACCTGGCCGCAGGAATGCGCAGACTTTGAGGTACTGATGGATTATATCAAGGCGGTGCGTACCATCCGCAATGATATGAATGTTCACCCGGCCAAAAAGACCAGCATGACCATCGAGACCGCCAACCCGGCAGCTTTCCAGAAGGGCGGCGCTTACCTGGCACGCTTTGCCTTTGCAACGGATGTTGCCCTGACCGAAAAGTACACCGGCACCACCGATGGCGTTGTGACCGTTGTTACCCCGGCTGCCCGCGGCTTTATCCCCATGATGGAGCTGATCGACCGCGAAAAGGAACTCAAGCGCCTGCATAAGGAGCTGGAAAAGGCCGAGAAAGAGGCCAATATGTTCCGCAACCAGCTGAACAACCCCAAGTTTGTGGAGCGCGCCCCCGAAAAGCTGGTCAACGAAACCCGCACCAAGCTGGCCGCCAGCGAGGATAAGATCGCCAACATCAACCAGTCCATCCAGGCATTGGGCTGATAAGCGATAAAACCGTTCACATTATAATCAAATAACCCACCACGCCCGCCGCCGGTTCAAAAGACCAGCTGCGGGCGTGGTGATTTTTGTATAGCAGAAAATGCAGCGGATAAATGCGGCCAGCCAATAATTTTATGGCGGATAAAAGTACACAGCATATCTGATAATACGCAGTGCCTAAACCCTACCGCCAATTCCTCATTGCTAATTCCTAATTTCTAATTGCTGCGAAAACTCCTAACTCCTAACTGTTTTCCTCCTCCCTCCTAACTCCTAACTAAGAATCTCCGTTCCCGGAAAATAATACCCCAAAATGTCCTCCCAATCCGCGCCGCCTTCGGCCATGGCCTTGGCACCATATTGGCTCAGGCCAACCCCGTGGCCGTACCCGCGGGTGGTGATGACAAACTGCCCGCCGCGCCAGGCAATGGCAAAGCAGGCGCTGCGCAGATCCATGGCCTTGCGCACATCCAAACCGCTCACCGGTTGGCCGCACAGTTCCAGCGTGCGCACATACCCGGCTTTGTCCCAGGTGGAAGCACCGACCCAGTTTTCGGGGGAATCATCGGGGGAAAGGCCCAGCTCTTCCAGTGCGGTGCGTACCTGTTCGGCACTGTACTGGATGGTCACTTCGTACCCGTCAGCAAACTTGTCCCACGCGGAATCCACGCCGCACAGGTAGGGCAGCGCGCCGCCCCACACGTTTTGGCTGGCTTCGGTGTGGCCGCTGCTGATGGCATGGTAGCAGGCGGCGGCAGGCTGACCGTTATACAAAAGCACCGCCTGCCCGGCGCGGGCGGCAAGGGATTGCAGGCGCTGCATGTTGGCGGCGTAATCATTGCCCCAGCGGCTTTGCAGGACCTCGCTGCTGGTCCAGCCGCTGCACAAAGCGCTGTTGGCGGTAAAGCTCTGCCCCTGGGTGGATAAGTACAAAGCATAACTGCGGCTGGCAATCATCTGGGCCAGCAGGGCGTCGTCTGGCCAGCTGGCGGGCATCTCGCAGGCGGCGGCACCGACCATAAAATCCACAGCGGAAAGGGTGAGGTCGGAATCGCTGGCTTCATCGTGCAGGGGGATGGTTTGGGAAAATGCGGGGGCCGCGGAGGGGGCAGGCGTGCTTTCCGGCTGTGCCGCCGCAGTTGGTGCGGCGGACGGCGTAGCCGCGGGAGCTGCCTGCACCGGAACACTGGGGAACAACAGGCAGAGAAACGGCACCGCGGCGCTTAACGCAGTAAGCAGGGCGGCACAGAGCAGTGTGCGTTTCAAAACGGAAGATCCCCCCATTCCGGCAGGTGCGGCGCGCGGCAAAACCTTGCATTTTGCCGCGGAGAACCGTATAATAAATAGCACTGGCGGGGCTTGTCTTGCATCCTGGCCCCGGAGCCTGTTACCATTGTATTCGCCGCAAAGGGGATTTATGCCCGGCGGGAAAGGCTGTCCTATGAAAAAATCAAAGAACAAATATTCGCCGTGGCCCGCGGTGGCGCTGTGCCTGGTGTTTTTGGCGCTGCGCATTGTGGACCTGGCGCTGTTTACGGACCTGCAAACCAGTTTCCCCACGGTGGGGGCATCGGCGGCGCGCTGGGGGGCAGCATTGGTCGGCGCGGCAGCGCTGCTTGTAATGGGCCGCAGGGCGGATGAAAAAATTGCCCCCGGCAGAAAAAGCGTGCTGGGTGTTATGATGGCGGTAACGGGAACCGTGCTGGTGCTGGCGGGGCTTTCGCAGCTGTTGAGCGCGACAACGGTGTGGCTCAGCATGGTGCTGCTGACGGCGGCGGGCGTGTGGTTCTTCGCCATGGGCTGGCGGGTGCTTTCAGCCCCGGAAGGGCGCGGAACCGCCATGCCGCCCAATGCTGTGCAGTGCCTGATCCCCACGGCGGCGCTGTTGTGGGTGCTGATCCAGCGGTTTTCCATCGTTCCGGCGGCATCGGCGCGGCTTGGCTGTACCTTCCGGGTGCTGGGGGCACTGGGCGCGCTGCTGTGCGTGGGCATGCTGTGCAAGCTGCTGTATGTTCCCGGTGCCGCCTATGGCCGCACGGTGCAGCAGTATGGCAGCCTGGCGTTTTACTTCGCGACCTGCCATGAACTGCCGCAGTCGATCTTTGAACTGGCGCGCGGCAGCATCTCCGAACAGACTTTGCTGACCGGCCTGGCGATGGGGTGCATCGGCCTGTGCGGGCTGGCAGCGATGCTTACCACGGTCCCGCGCAGTAACCCGACAAAAAAAGATAAGGCAGACTGAACCGATCCTCCAGCAGCTCCGGCGCGCTGGGGGATTTTTGTATGCGGCAGCCGGGGCAAAGCGGCAAAAGAGCCGCCGCGGCAAACTGCGCTCCGCTGCCAAATACCGCTGCCCCGCCGCTTTGCCGGGCCAGCGCCTGCCACAGCGGCAGCACCCCTGCGGGGGCACCGCCCCGCAGGCAGAGAAGCACCGAACGGGAGCGCGGCTTTACTTCCAGCACAGCCTGCCCGCCGCAGGCCAAAACGGGGCGCAAGGCTTCCAGTACGGCGGCCTGCACCAGCGCCGGGCGCACTGGAACAGGGCAGGCGGTCCCCGGCGGGAACACGGCGTACAGCCAGCCGGGGCGGCGGCGCACGCACTGGGCCAGCGCCTCCGTCAGCGTTTGCAGCACGCCGCACAGCTCGCACCCTGCACCGCCAGGCTGGGCCAGCAGCTCCTGCACAGTCTGCGCCCGCAGCTGGGGCAGAACCGGCCCCGGCCCAAGCCCGGCCAGCGCCCGGCGGGCGGCTTCTTCCGCCAGGGCGGCGCGCCGGGTGGGGAAACGTGCAGATGGTGGAACCATGGCGGCAACCTCCGTGTAGTGATAAATGGGGCAAAACCTGCGGCGTTTGCCCCGGCGCGGTGCCGGGGCAAGGATAGTATGCCCGAAAAATACCGCCAAAGGCCATACAGTTATTGACAATACGCCAAATTGACGTTGAAAACCGCAGAGTTTTTTGCCTAAAACAGAATTTTTGCGCAATTTGCGTTAAAATAATAACAGGCCCCCTTGCAGTTTTGGTGGGAATGGGGTACAATAGAACCAAACCGGAAAGCGGCAATAAGCCGCTTGGGTGGGGCGGGTTATGCCCGTTCCGAATATAAAATCTTTGGGAGGATTTTACAATGGCTGTTAAAGTTGCTATCAATGGTTTTGGCCGTATCGGCCGTCTGGCTTTCCGTCAGATGTTTGAGGCTGAGGGCTACGAAGTTGTTGCCATCAATGACCTGACCAGCCCCAAGATGCTGGCTCACCTGCTCAAGTACGACACCGCTCAGGGCTCTTTCCTGGGCAAGATCGGTGAGAACAAGCACACCGTCGAAGCTACCGAGGATTCCATCATCGTCGATGGCAAGGAGATCAAAATCTACGCCATTAAGGACGCTAAGGATTGCCCGTGGGGCGAGATCGGCGTTGACGTTGTTCTGGAGTGCACCGGCTTCTACACCAGCAAAGAGAAGAGCATGGCTCACATCGCTGCTGGCGCTAAGAAGGTCGTTATCTCTGCTCCTGCCGGCAACGACCTGAAGACCATCGTCTACTCTGTCAACGAGAAGACCCTGACCAAGGAAGACCAGGTTATCTCTGCTGCTTCCTGCACCACCAACTGCCTGGCTCCTATGGCCGACACCCTGAACAAGGCTTTCCCGATCGTTTCCGGCATCATGACCACCGTTCATGCTTACACCGGCGACCAGATGATCCTGGACGGCCCGCAGCGTAAGGGCGACCTGCGCCGCGCTCGTGCTGGTGCTCAGAACATCGTTCCTAACTCCACCGGCGCTGCCAAGGCTATCGGCCTGGTTATCCCCGAACTGAACGGCAAGCTGATCGGCTCCGCTCAGCGCGTTCCCGTTCCCACCGGCTCCACCACCATCCTGGTTGCTGTTGTTAAGGGCAAGGACGTCACCAAGGAAGCTATCAACGCTGCTATGAAGGCTGCTGCTTCCCAGAGCTTCGGCTACAACGAGGATCAGATCGTTTCTTCTGACGTTATCGGCATGAAGTACGGCTCCCTGTTCGATGCCACCCAGACCATGGTCGCTAAGATCGACGACGACACCTATCAGGTTCAGGTCGTTTCTTGGTACGACAACGAGAACAGCTACACCTCTCAGATGGTCCGCACCATCAAGTACTTCGCTGAGCTGTAATCGAAAGATTCTGGCGGAGTATCGCGCTAAAATAAGCATCAAGTCAACAGTTGACCGCGCTGCTTAACCGCCGCGCCGTGCAAAACTCAGTTTTGCTACGACAATTGTTGAGAAAAATCGTAGTTCAACTACGATAGATGTTTTAGTACGATTTAAGCCCCTTTTGGCTGCTGTATGGCAGTTGAAAGGGGCTTTTTTAATGTTACTCGCTGATGCTTGCACCGAATATGTTTTTAGCTGCAAAGTGCGCCGCTTGTCTGAGAAAACAATAGACAATTACCGTAAACAAATTCTTTACTGGAATCGCTACCTCGATGAAGTGTGCGATGTTCAAGAGGTAGAGAAAGTGCGGCCCATTCATATCAAGAATTTTATTATCCTAAAGGAAAAGGACAAGAGAAAACCCGCTTATATCAATGACTTGCTGAAAGCCTACCGCAGCTTTTTCAACTACTGCGTAGAAGAAGAATATATAGACGAATCGCCCCTTGCAAAAGTAAAGAATGTAAAAGAACCGCGCGTAATTATCAACACCTTCACCCTAACAGACATTAAAAAGATGTTGGACTATTATAGCGGCGCGGATTATCTTTCTGTGCGCAATCGGGCGATACTCGCCGCGCTATTTGATTCTGGCATACGCTGTGCGGAACTAATGAGCCTTACAGATGATAAAGTGCGCGAGGATTATATGTTGATTCACGGCAAGGGCGATAAAGAGCGTGTAGTGCCTAAATCGCCGTTTTTGTCCAAGTGTATGATACGATACCAGAGGGCAAGAGAAAGCTATTTTGCGGGCAAATTACCGCCGCAGGGGTACACGTTTTTAAGCAAGACAGGGAAGAAGTTGACCCATGAATCCGTTGCTAAAATCGTGCGTAATGCGTCAAGAGCAGCAAAGGTAGATAGGTCGGTACGAGCCAGTCCGCACACTTGCCGCCACACTTTTGCACAGCTACAGTTGAAAGATGGGATTGACCTCTATACCCTTAGCCGCTTGATGGGTCACGAGAATATAGCCATCACACAGCGCTATTTGCGCGGCATGAAAGACGATTCAATTCTCCAAGAGGGAAACAAGCACAGTCCTTTAATGCGGCTGTAAAATAGTAGGCAGATTCTACAATATCTTAGAAAATTCTATCAATAGGTAAACAGATAGTCAGCCAGTTGTTGAAGATTCTGGCTGACTTTTTCTATGCGCGGAAAGGTGCGGCAATCTGAAAGATTGACGCATTAAATAATTGAATAGAACAAATTTGCGGAGACAGTTTATTGAAAAAAGAGCGATGTTATGATATAATATTTATAGAAACCAAGATAAAGAATATCTTGATAGCCTAATGTAAAATTTTATGCACAACGTGCATAAAATTTCACGATTAGGCGTTAAAATTTCGCGTATACATAAAAAACTACGATGTAAATAGTAATGAACGTAGATTTTTATGAGAAAGGATAGAAAATGACTAATAAAGCATAGGATATGCAAGAAATAGCCAACAAAAGAGCAAGTATGTTGTACTTGTCCGATGCAATTCGTGGAGAATTTCAAACGGATAAATTCAATGTGATTAAAGCGCCGTGTGGAAGTGGTAAAAGTTATTACGCTGTCAATGTTCTACCTAATAAGGTGATGGGTGAAAAGCCGCCGCTTCATAAAGTGCTGTATTTGATTGATACCACCAACGGCAGAGATGGTATTATACAATCATATCCAGATAAGGCACGCGGCTATGATGAAATGATAGACAAGAATCAGAACTTTGCTTTTGTCGATTGTGAGAAAAATAAAGTTGTCGTAATTACTTATGCGAAGTTTGGCTCATTGATAAAAAGAAATGTAGATTTTGCTAAGAACTTTCGTTTGATTATTGCAGATGAGTTTCATAATATCTATTGGCCTATACCAGCAGACAGACAACAGCTATGGAATGCGTACCCGTTATTCAGTAGGAAGTCAATAGAAATCATGCTGGAAGAAAACAGCCTAAACCTTGCAGCAATGCAAGCCCTACTTTGTGCGGCGCGTAATAAGGATATAATGACCGTAGGTATCAGTGCAACGCCAGAGGACGCGCCAGGTTGGCGGGAATGGGCAGATATGCCGTTTAATGACATTTGTGTTGCAGAAAATGTGCGACACTATACAGAGCATAGAACAATCCATTACAGCAATGTGGACGCGGTTATTCGCAGTTTGCCAAAGGGAGAAAAGACACTGTTCTATGCGTCACACATACGAGATATAAAGCGATTTATGACCGCCTGTGAATAGAATGGCTTACAATGCGGCGCGGTGTGGAGCATGAATAATAAAGATTATCCGCTCAGTGAGGAACAGTTGAAATTGAGGGATATTATAATAAAAGAGCAAAAATTCCCCGATGGTCTTGACGTGCTACTGATTAACAAGAGCATGGAAACGTCCATCAATATCAAAACGCCTGTTGAAAATGTGGTAGTATACTCAGAAAAGTACAGTACATAGGTACAGGCGAGAGGGCGTATCCGTAATGATATAGAGTGCTTTTATGTTCTTGATCAAGCGTCAAGAGAGGTGAATTTGCTGGATAAGGCGATTCAACCTTATATTGGTGTTCCTCTTGATGTGCCAAAGAAGAAGGAATTTGTGACGATTGTTGGACTAAAAGATAAGCAAGGGCATAAAACAGGGTGGACTACGCTAAAGAAAGCCCTTATAGAGTGCGGCTGTACGGTCTCTACTACGCGCATAGGCACAAAAAACTATGACGTGGTTACACTGCCCACTTGCATTGAAGTCGCTTAAAATTGCCCTAATGCCTGCCCTAGTGTGCGGCGCTGGTCTAGTGGTGTACTTTTGATATGGGATAGATGCGTAGAATCCTCTAATATATCCCCCCTATATATGGGGTTTTACTGCAACAATAATATATAAAATACATGACCCTCGGCGGATAAAAAATAAACCGCCGGGGGTCGTTGAATTTTGTGGTGATATATAGCGGTATAACGACAAAACTATATATAGTGGTTACTACTTTTGGAACTTGATAGGATTATAAATGTACCTATAAGGCGGGCTGTGCTATAATATAAACATCGAAGGGAGATAAAACAAAAACACAAAAACTCCCACATAAACAGCGTCCACGGCATACAGTGGAAGAAAGAGGTTTATTATGGCTCAGCAGAAGATTTGGTTCGATTTCGTCAGCAACACCATTAAGGTTGAAGCTAATTACTTGCCGCAGACCCGCAAGGTTGGCTCTAAGGCCTACAAAACCCTGCTGGCAGCTAAGCAGGATAACCCCACGGCAACGATTGAGACTTTCGGTAAGCGCGAAGATAAGTACAACCACATTACCGTAAGCCAGATGCAGACCTACTTTGAGGTAAACGGTTTGACCGCTGGCGCGGAAAAACTCAAAGAGATGCGCGAGAACAAGGAAACGCACATCAACAAGAATGGTCGCACCGTCAGAACGTACAACATGGGCAAAATCCGTCAGTGGTTCATGGAGAACTACAGTGTAGGCTACAAAAAGTATGAAGAAAGCAAAGATGCTGCAAGTAATGAGGTAGAAAACCCTGTAAATGGGAATGATGTGGCAAGTAATGCGGTACAAATGCCTACGAGCAATGTAGAAAAAGAGGAAAAGCCCGCAGCATGATTTGTTATAAAGTGAATGATAGAGGAAAGGGGACGCAGCAATGCGCCCCCTCTTTTTTTGTGTGTGCTATTGGTTTATAGCTGGATTATCTGTTCTTTCCAAAATATAATCAATAGAAACTTTGTAATAGTCTGCAAGTGTCAATAGATGCTCTAAAGGAATGGTTTGAAAGCCGCGTTCATAGCGCGAGTAAACCGTCTGTTGAATATGGAGAAGGCTTGCAACAGCCGTTTGGGAAAGGTCGCTATCTTCACGTAGGTCACGCAGCCGCCGCAAATACAAACAAAATCCCTCCCCCAGAATTAGTATTGTTCGGTACTATTGACGATAACACTTTTTTGTGTTAAGATGCTTATATTAGAACTAATAAGTTCTAATATAAGCAAATAAATCAAGCAAAAGAAGGAGCGTTAAAATGAAAAAGGTGTTAGGGGTTGTATTGGCACTGACAATGGCGTTTGTGATGGCCGCCTGCGGTGCAAAAGAAGACAGCGTACGCGCTGTATCAGCCAGTGACGGATATAAATGCGAAACGTGTAAAAAGAAAACTACGGCAACCTACTGTGTAACAAAAGATGGCGTAGACCATTACCTATGCTCAAATTGCAGATGGTATTATTTCCCCAACTTATAAAGGTGGTATAAAATGCTTATTGTATTCTTGCTAATTTTAATTGTATGCTGCCTAATGTTTGGCGGTCAGCAAACAGCAGACGGTTGCGGAACTTTGATTGTTGTTGGTGCTGCTCTGCTTTTGGTATTGGGTCTTTTTGGTATGCTATTTGGCTAAAAAAGGAGTGTTAAACATGAAAAAGGTAAATGCAATGTTAGTGATAGGTACGGTCACGTTGGCCGTTGTGCTTGCAGGGTGTACAGGGGAATCTACCTCAACCTCAACAGCAACGTCAAAGAGTACTTATTCAAGCAGTAGTTCGAGTAAATCCAGCACGAGTACAAAGTCCGATTATCATAGCGGTAAGGGTAGCGAATGGGATAAGCAGGTCAATGACATTGCCGATGAATACGGTGATGATATGGGTTTGTCTGCTGAAGAAATAGATGCTATGATGCGGGCGATGGAAAAAGGACAAGGCTAACGGAAAAGGCGCTCGCCCCTAAAACAGAGGTGAGCGCCGTTTCCTTTACTCTTGATGTAAATTTAGAGTATACCCTATCTTTACGCCGCCAAAAGCCAGAAAAACGTAAAAATAGAGTTGGTTTTCAAATTATTTTACAAAACGTAAATGAAGTCCAGACTATGGGACTTTTACTATGGTATAATAATAGTAGAAAGCGAAGGGAGAACGCAAAAATGAAAATCGCCTATGTTCGTGTGTCTACTGTTGAGCAAAACGAGGCCCGCCAGATTGAAGCGCTGAAAAAGTACGATGTGGACAAGTGGTTTACGGAAAAGGTATCCGCAAAAGATACGAACCGCCCACAGTTGCAAGCTATGATTGATTTTGCGCGTGAGGGTGACACGATTTACATTCACGATTTTAGCCGCTTGGCGCGTTCTACTGCCGACCTTTTGAAGCTGGTGGAACAACTACAGGCAAAGGGGGTGCATCTTGTCAGCAATAAAGAGAATATCGACACCAGCACCCCAACAGGACGATTGATGCTTACGATGATTGGCGCAATCAATGAGTTTGAGCGCTGTAACCTCTTGGAACGTCAGCGCGAGGGTATCGCCATTGCGAAAGCACAAGGCAAGTTCAAGGGCCGCAAAGAGGTCAAAGCGGACGATTTCGCCGCGCAGTATCAGCGCTATTTGAACCGCGAATTGAACAAGGCGCAGCTTGCAAAAACGCTTGGAATTTCGCGCCCTACGCTGGATAAACTGATTCGCCAGCACACCGCCGCATAAACCGTTATAGCCCCTCTCAGCGCCGCGCAGCGGCGGTAGAGGGAGTATATAAAACAGGCTGCAAAGCCGCAATAAATCAATAGAAAGAGGGTAGAAAAAGCCAGAATCCTGCTACGAAAGACCATACCGAAGCAAAGAAGAAAAGAAATTTTCCAACTACGACAATTGTTGTGAAAATTTCGCTACGAAAAAGAATAGCATACAGCCACCAAAAGGCATAAAAATATCAGTACAGCGATAAAATTTGACGGCGCACCTATCAGGTTCAGGTCGCTTCTTGGTACGACAACGAGAACTCCTACACCAGCCAGATGGTTCGTACCATTAAGTACTTCGCTGAGCTGTAATAGAGATCTTCTCAACAAAATAGTGTGAATTAGTAGCTGACAAAATGTGATTGCGTGCGCTGGATTCCAGCGGGCAGCAGGTAACCCCTGCTGAGCAATGACAACTGTCCGCGATTGCCGCGGGAAGGGGCTTTTTGCATATCAATATCTGCAAGAAAAAATAAGAACAGCAGATGCGTAGCTACCAACTGGCAATGTATGGATGCTTGCAATTTCCAATAAAAAACAGAAAAAATATTTATAAATATACGAACTACAGCTATACATCGTTCATAAAAACTGCTAAGATATACACAGAGTACCGAACAAAATGCAAAGAGAGTTTTGTAGGGGGCTGTCTATGAAATACAGCGTGGTGATTCCGCTTTACAACAAGGAACATTACATTGCCAGCACACTGCGTTCTGTTCTGGCACAGACATTCCCTGATTATGAAGTGATTGTGGTGGATGATGGTTCAACGGATAGCTCTTTGCAGGCCTGCAAAACGGTGTGTTCGGATAAAATCCGGGTTGTGCAGCAGGTGAATCAGGGCGTATCTGCCGCACGCAACAAGGGCATTGAACTGGCGGCAGGGGAGTATATCTGTTTTCTGGATGCCGATGATGCCTGGCACCCGGACTATCTGCAAAATATCGAAACCATTGTGCAGAAATACCCCCAAAGCAATATCTTTGTTACGGCTTACCGTGTGATATATGCCAATGGCCGCTGCAAGGAGTCACGCAGAATGCCACAGGCAGAGGGCTGCCTGACAAGCTATTGGGAAACGCTGGGTAAGGGCTATGATTTTGTCTGGACCTCGGCCACAACGGTGCGGCGCACGGCATTGTTGGCAGCGGGTGGGTTCCGGCTGGGTGAAAAAATCGGGCAAGATCTGGATCTTTGGGCACGGCTGGCAAGGAACAACCCGCGCGTTGCCTATACTTCCCATGTTTGCGTGGATTATAACCGTGGGGCGGAAGCCAACGCGAGAACACGGGTAAAAGTGGCCCATGCCAAGGCATTTATGCAGGATTTGGAAGAGGAACTGCAGAATCCGAACCATAGCAAAGCTGAACTTATGGCTATCCAGAGAAAATATGATTCAAAGATGACAGTTTATATTTATACATGCCTGATTGCGGGGCAGAAACACCAGGCAAAGCAGGCACTGAGTAGCTGGAAAGGCAGGCTGAACCCACGAAATATTTTGCTGCGTGCAGGGCTTTGGTGTGCCTCGCAGCTGCCTGCCGGTATCAACGCGGCCATCTACCAGGTACGGCTGGCTTTGTTTTGAAATAGCATGATGGAAAGAATGAGCGTTTACCTTGCACTTTGCTTGCTGCTTGCCTACCCGGCGCGTTTGTGCATGTTGGCGCAGCGACAGGGCCGGAGTGCGCAGCACGTGGCGTTAGCAATTTCCTGTGCAGTGTTGTGGTTTTTTATGGCAATGCGGGCGCAGACGGTTGGTGTGGATACCAAGTATTATGTCTGCATTTATCAACAATTCCCACAGATTTCGTGGAAAGAACTGTTCACTGCCCAGCTTTACCCAACGCCCCGCCGGACATGGGAACTGGACCTGGAACCGGGGTACCGCCTGCTGAATAAACTCCTCAGCGTTTATTTGCCTGCGCCGCAGTGGATCACAGTGGCAAACAGTGCGCTGATTATAGCACTGCTTTACCGCTGGCTGCAGCGGGAATCCTCCAATGCCATGCTGAGTATCTGGCTTTACCTTACGCTGGGTATTTACCAGACGGAGATGAATGTGGCCCGCAATGCGATTGCAATTTTGCTGGGTTATACGGCATTCCACTGGATCAAGGAGCGAAAATTTGCACCGTACCTTTTGCAGATTCTGATGGCGGTATCGTTCCACAAAAGCGCATTGGTCTTTCTGCCGTTGTATTGGTTGGTGAACCGGCGGTGGAAATATCGCCATGTGCTGTACTGCACCATGGCAGCCTGCGTTTTGGGTGCAGCATATCCGTTTGTGGCGGGGCGCGTGGCAAATTTGCTTCCCTATGCGCTGGCAAAATACTTTACGAAGAGCAACAGCAGAATGGAATCCATTGCAGTTGGTGCGTTTTATGCTCTGTTGGTTGCCTTTGTTCTTTACAAAATGACACCAGAGGAACGCAAAAAGCTGGAATCTGAGGAACCGCAGGGACTGTTCCTCACAATGGCGGCGCTTTCGCTGTACGGGTTGAACCTTGGGCTGGCTTCCGCGGCGCGGATGGCTGCGCTGTTTGGACCGTACCTGATCGTATTGCTTCCGCGGATGTTGGAATACATAAAATGCCCACGCAGACGAGCTGCGGCAATCCAATGGTTGGCGGTGGCTGCGGGGCTCCAATATATTTTGCGGCTGCTGATAAATAATATTGGCGGGACTATGCCATATCAGTTTTTCTGGGCGGCATAGTTCTGGTATGGAGAGAATATTTTGAGTATCGTTTTTCTGCTTAGTGTAATATTAAAAGGGCTTGGTGCAGTGCTGGAAGTGTTGCTGCAGGTTATGATTACCCGGATGCTGGGCCTTGCGGGATACGGAACTTACTCTACCTGGGTCAGTGCGGCGGATCTTGTGTACTGGGTGTTGTTTTCCGGCATTACCAAATGCAATACCTTTTACTTATCAAATAAGGGAACAGAGCTGCGCCAGTTTAAGGCAAACTATTACAGCCGCTATGTGCTGCCAGTCCTGACGGCATTAGCGTTGGTACTGGCATTGGGAAAAGGGCAGGGCGGCTACGCGGTCATAGCGCTGATTACCGGGATGGAACTTCTGGTAATGGACCATAGCAGCACAATGATGGCGCAAGACCAGCCGGGATGTGCCTTGTTCGGAGAATATGTGCTGGGAAGATTGTTCCTTGTATTGGGAACACTGGTTTTATATAAAACGGAGAGACTCGCTCTTGGCACACTGCTGGCACTGTATGTGATACAATACGCGGGAATCCTGGTGCTTTTCCGGGTAAAGCGGGACAGGGGACCCCGGAGGGATATCTCGAAGGAACTTTCTTTGCGCAAATGGGGGAGCTATCAACGGGCAGATCTGGTACAGGCGTTGATTTCGCAAATGCCAATCCTTTTGCAGTACTTTTTCACAGGTGCGTTTGAAGCAGGAATTGTCAGTGTGGTGCTGATGGTAAAAAAACTTGTCAACTTCATCTCTGGCCCAACAGCAAAAGTGTTCCTGCCAGAATTTTCGCGCATGTACCATGCAGGGGATAAAGCGGGGATCAAGCAGTGTTATGCGTCCATTATGCGGATTCAAATGTTATTTGCCGGCAGTATGGCAGTTGTGCTGGTGGGCTACCCGCGGGTGTTGCTGTCGATTCTGGCAGAAGAGCTGCTGCCTTACACCAAACAGTTTGTTGGGTGTGCGCTGGTGTTTATTTTGATTGCGACACTTGGGCCTTGCAGCGGGGTGCTGCAAATGACGGGTAACGAAAAGAAAGATAACCTGTATCGCGAAGCTGCACTGGGGGGTATGCTGGCGTTGCTGTTTGCTATGCGGGGCAGCCAGCTGGTGATGCTGTATGCACTTTGTGTGCAGGCGCTGCTGGAGGGGCTGGTGAAATACTGGTATGTCTGCCGCTGGATACAGGGAAGCGCCGTCAAGCTGCAGACTTATTGTATATGGTGGAGCGTGCCGGTTGCAGTAATTGCGGGCGGTTACTTGCTGCATTTGCAGCATTCTGCATTGGCAATGCTATTGGCGGCAGGGGGAACATTTGCTTTTGGATTGGCGTGTGAACTGCGGCCCGGCGGATGCTTGCATGGATATTGGAAAGGATTAAAAAAGAAATTTGAAAAAAGTTGAAAGAAATTTTGAAAAAGGTGTTGACATTGCATGAAAGTGTGGTATTATAAATAAGCTGTCGCGCAAGACAGCGGCTCACTGAAAGCCAAATAAAAGCGATACACCAAGCAAAAACGCAGCGGGGAACC
>CAVFVI010000040.1:0-28085 GCA_963626055.1 Acutalibacteraceae bacterium | reverse complement strand
AGTTAATGTGCTTCCGTGTACTGGGCGGTACCCGCAAGAGATACGCAAACATCGGCGACGTTGTGGTCTGCAGCGTAAAGAAGGCTGCTCCCGGCGGCACCGTTAAGAAGGGCGATGTGGTCAAGGCCGTTATCGTCCGTAGCAAGCAGGGCCTGCGCCGTGACGACGGTTCCTACATCCGTTTCGATGAGAACGCCGCCGTTATCGTTATGGCCGACAAGAGCCCCAAGGGCACCCGTATCTTTGGACCCGTCGCTCGCGAACTCCGCGACGCCGGCTACACCAAGATCCTGTCCCTGGCTCCCGAATCGCTGTAAGGAGGTTTTAGAATGAATAATCTTCATGTTAAAACCGGCGACAACGTGATGATCATCTCTGGCAAGGACAAGGGCAAGACCGGTAAGGTCCTGCAGACCAGCCCCAAAGAGGGTAAGGTCATTGTCGAAGGCCTGAACATGGTTACCAAGCACGTCAAGCCGCGCCGTCAGGGCGAGCAGGGCGGCATCGTTAAGGCCGAAGGCGCTATCTACGCCTGCAAGGTCATGCCCGTTTGCCCCAAATGCGGCAAGGCCACCCGTGTGGGCCATTCCGTTAAGGATGGCAAGAACGTCCGTATCTGCCGCAAGTGCGGTGCTGAACTGTAAGGGAGGAGTTAATTATGGCACGTTTGAAAGAACAGTATGTCAATGAGATCGCTCCGGCCCTGAACAAAAAGTTCGGCTACAAGAGCGTGATGCAGATCCCCAAGCTGGATAAGGTCATCATCAACGTGGCTGCCGGCGAGGCAAAAGAGAACGTCAAGGTTATCGACGCTATCGTCGCTGACCTGGGCCAGATCACCGGCCAGAAGGCCGTTGTCTGCAAGGCCAAGAAGAGCGTTGCAAACTTCAAACTGCGCCAGGGCATGCCCATCGGCGCAAAGGTCACCCTGCGTGGTGAGCGTATGTACGAGTTCGTTGACCGCCTGTTCAACGTTGCTCTGCCCCGTGTCCGTGACTTCCGCGGCATCAACGGCAACAGCTTCGACGGCCGCGGCAACTACGCCTTCGGTCTGAAGGAGCAGATCATCTTCCCGGAAATCGACTTCGATAAGGTCGATGCAGTCCGCGGCATGGACATCTGCTTCGTCACCACCGCTAAGACGGACGAGGAAGCCAAGGAGCTGCTGAAGGCTCTGGGCGCTCCGTTCGCCAACTGATCAGGGAGGAACAACGAATGGCAAAAACTTCTATGAAGATCAAGCAGCAGCGTCCTGCCAAGTTCTCCACCCGTGAATACAACCGTTGCAAGATTTGCGGCCGTCCGCATGCTTACCTGCGTAAGTATGGCGTCTGCCGTATCTGCTTCCGCGAGTTGGCCTATAAGGGCGAGATCCCCGGCGTCAAGAAGGCGTCCTGGTAATCTGCTTTCTTCACTGTAAGGGAGCGTTTGCTCCCATAACGAAACATCAACAACAAATTTATCACAACCTAAGGAGGTTAGTGGCATGCAAATCACCGATCCTATCGCGGACCTGCTCACTCGCATCCGCAACGCCAGCACTGCCAAACACCCTTCCGTGGACGTTCCTGCTTCCAACCTGAAGAAGGCAATCTGCCAGATCCTGGTTGATGAGGGCTACATCAAGGGTATGAAAGTCACCGACGACGGCAAGCAGGGTGTTATCACCCTGACCCTCAAGTATCAGGAAAATGGTGCTCCGGTCATCGACGGCCTGAAGCGCGTTTCCAAGCCGGGTCTGCGCATTTACACCAACTGCGAAGATATGCCCAAGGTCATGAAGGGCCTGGGCACCGCAATCATCTCCACTTCCAAGGGCGTCATGACCGACAAGGCTGCTCGCGCAGCTCATGTCGGCGGTGAAGTGCTCGCCTTTGTGTGGTAAGAAAGGGGCATAAGACAATGTCGAGAATTGGAAGAAAACCCATCGTCATTCCCGCGGGCGTGGAAGTGAAGGTCGACGAGGCTGATCACGCCATCACCGTGAAGGGCCCCAAGGGTACCCTGCATTCCAAATTCCATCCCCTGATGACCGTTAAGGTCGAGGGCAATGAGATTTTGGTTACCCGCCCCAATGACGAGAAGGAGGCCCGCAGCCTCCATGGCCTGACCCGCACCAACATCCACAACATGGTTGTCGGTGTTACCGAAGGCTTCCGCAAGGACCTGGAGATCCAGGGCGTTGGCTACCGCTGCGCAAAGCAGGGCAGCAAGCTGGTCCTGACCCTGGGCTTCTCTCACCCGGTTGAGGTCGAAGAGACCGACACCATCAAGATCGAAGTCAAGGATGCTCTGCATTTCAGCATCCTGGGCAGCGACAAGCAGGAAGTCGGCCAGTTTGCGGCCGAAGTCCGCAGCAAGCGCCCGCCTGAGCCGTACAAAGGCAAGGGCATCCGCTATGTCGGCGAGTTTGTCATCCGTAAGGAAGGCAAAGCCGGCAAGGGCAAATAATAGGAGGGGAGAAACATTATGGTCAATAAGGCTGATAAGAACGAAGCTCGTCTTCGCCGTCACCGCCGCGTCCGCGGCAAGATCAGCGGCACTGCCGAGCGTCCTCGTCTGGATGTTTTCCGCTCTGCCAAGCACATCTACTGCCAGGTGATCGACGATGAAGCTGGTGTTACGCTGGCTTCCGCCTCCACCCTGGAAAAGGACTTTGAGGACTACGGCGGCAACTGCGACGCTGCCAAGAAGGTTGGCGAGCGCATCGCCAAGAAGTGCCTTGAAAAGGGCATTACCGAAGTGGTCTATGACCGCGGCGGTTTCGTATACCACGGCCGTGTTAAGGCACTTGCTGAAGGTGCCCGTGAAGCCGGCCTGAAACTGTAAGGAGGGAGAAGATACAATGGCCATGCAGAGAAACAGAGAACAAGATGACGGCATGATCACCAAGGTCGTCTCCATCAACCGCGTTTCCAAGACCGTTAAGGGCGGCCGCGTTATGAAGTTCGCTGCCCTGATCGTTGTTGGCGACGGCAAGGGCAACATCGGTTACGGCGTCGGCAAGTCCGGCGAAGTTCCCGAGGCCATCCGCAAGGGTGAAGGCGCCGCCAAGAAGAACATGCACAAGGTTGCCATGAAGGGCACCACCATCCCCCACGAGATCGTTGGCGTGTATGGTGCAGGCCGCGTTCTGATGCGTCCCGCTGCCCCCGGTACCGGCGTTATCGCCGGCGGCCCGGTCCGTGCTGTTCTGGAATGCGCTGGCATCAAGGACATTCGTACCAAGAGCCTGCGTTCCAATAACCCCATCAACGTTACCGCTGCCACTTTTGCTGGTCTGTGCGGCCTGACCGACGCCGAGAGCGTCGCAGCCAAGCGCGGCAAGACTGTTGCGGAAATCCTGGGCTAAGGAGGGCGCTACAATGGAAAAAGTTACGATTCGTCTGGCCAAGAGCCTGATCGGCCGCGGCAAAGAGCAGATCGCCGTTGCGCACTCCCTGGGCCTGAACCGCCCCGGTGAGGTTACCGAGCAGCCTGACAACGCAGCTACCCGGGGCAAGATCGCTAAGATCGCCCACCTGGTTGTTGTGACCAAGGCATAACGCAAGGAGGTGCAAGCATGAAGCTTCATGAACTGAACGCGCCCGCAGGTGCCCGCAAGGCTGTGACCCGTAAGGGCCGCGGCGCTGGCTCCGGCAACGGCAAGACCGCTGGCTACGGCCACAAGGGCCAGAAGGCCCGCAGCGGCGTCAAGAAGGCAGGCTTTGAAGGCGGCCAGATGCCCCTGCAGCGTCGCCTGCCCAAGCGCGGTTTCAATAACATTTTCGCCACCAAGTATGTCACCATTAAGGTGTCTGACCTCGAAAAATTCGAGGCTGGTGCAACCGTCGATGCACAGGCTCTTCTGGATGCCGGCATCATCTCCAAGACGCTGGACGGCGTCAAGGTCCTGGGCAATGGCGAGCTGACCAAGGCAGTTAATGTCAAGGTTGCAGCTTACACTGCTTCGGCCAAGGAAAAGATTGAGAAAGCAGGCGGGAAGGCTGAGGTGATCTAAGGTGTTCGAAACGTTTCGCAACGCCTGGAAGATCGAAGACCTGCGTAAGCGCCTTCTGTACACGCTTTTGATCCTGGTTCTTTTCCGTCTTGGCTGCGCAATTCCGGTACCTTATATCACCAGCAGTGCACTGGAATCCATGTTCACCACCGGCAGCATGCTGACTTACCTCAACATGATGTCTGGCGGTGCCATGAGCCGCTGCACGATCTTTGCGCTGGGTGTTCAGCCCTATATCAACGCAACGATCATTATTCAGCTGCTCTGTGTTGCGATCCCTTATCTGGAGAATCTCTCCAAAGAGGGTGAGGAGGGCCGTCAGAAGCTCACCAAGATCAGCAACTACACCGGCGCGGCAATCGCGCTGCTGTTGAGCATCGCTTACTACTTTATCATCCGTCGCATGGGCGCACTGAAGTACACCGATGGCTTTGCCGGTATCTTCTCCGGTATCGTAATTGTAGCCTGCTTCACCGCCGGCGCTCAGTTTGTCACCTGGATGGGCAATCAGATCGACGCAAAGGGCATTGGCAACGGCCTGTCCCTGCTGATTTTTGCCGGCATCGTGGCTGACTGGTCCCGTGTGGGCTCTTCCTTCCAGGATATGCTCACACGTGCACAGGCTGGTGCTTCCGGTTACTACATCATGATCCCCGCCATGGTCATTCTGGCCCTTGTTGCTGTGGTCTTTGTAGTGATCCTGACCAACGCTGAGCGCCGCATTCCGGTGCAGTACGCAAAGCGCGTGGTTGGCCGCAAAATGTACGGCGGTCAGGCCAGCTATATTCCCATCAAAGTGAACATGAGCGGCGTTATGCCCATCATCTTCGCTTCTACCCTGTGCGGTCTGCCCAACATGATTGGCAGCTTCCTGAATCTGGACGCTACCAAGCATCCGTACTGGACAGCATTCTTCCGCGTTTTCAACTACAACAGTGTTCTGTATCTTGTTGTTTATGTTCTGCTGATTGTGGCTTTCAACTACTTCTATGTTGCAATCCAGTACAATCCGGTAGACATCAGCAACCAGCTGCGCAAGAACAACGGCACCATCCCCGGCATCCGTCCGGGCAAGCCGACCAGCGATTTCATCACCAAGACCCTGAGCAAGATCACTTTGATCGGCGCTGTGTTCCTGGCAATCGTTGCAGCTGTGCCGATGATCATCGGCGATTTGACCGGCGTTTCCATCCAGCTGGGTGGTACCAGCCTGCTCATTATCGTTGGCGTGGCACTGGATACGGCACGTTCTCTGGAAGGCTACATGACGGCTCGCCATCACAAAGGCTTTTTGGAGTAATTGACCAGCTCCGCCAGAGGCGACTGGTCACTGGTGGAGCTTGAATGGAAAGGGGAACACCTATGAAACTGATCCTGTTGGGCGCCCCTGGCGCCGGCAAAGGCACCAATGCCGAGATCCTGTCCGATAAGCTGAACATCCCCACCATTTCCACCGGCAACATCCTGCGTGCCGCCGTTAAGGACGGTACCCCGATGGGGCTGAAAGCAAAGAGTTTTATGGACGCGGGTGCGCTCGTTCCTGATGAAGTCATCCTTGGCATCATCAAGGAGCGCCTGACCGCCCCCGACTGTGCGAACGGTTTTATTCTGGATGGTGTGCCGCGCACCATCGCTCAGGCCGAAGCGCTTGAGCAGCTTGGTATCGAGATCGATAAGGTCGTCAACCTGCTGGTTGAGGATTCCACGATCGAAGCACGCATGGCAGGCCGCCGTGTGTGCGCCAAGTGCGGTGCCAGCTACCATATCAAGAATAAACCCAGCAAGGTTGAAGGCGTGTGCGACCGCTGCGGCGGCGAGCTGGTGATCCGCAAGGATGACCGCCCCGAAACCGTGCGCGATCGTCTGGTAACGTATCATCAGCAGACCGAGCCGCTGGTAGATTTCTACCGTCAGCGCGGCAAGCTGGTTGACATTCCGGACCAGGGCTCGATTGAAGCAACCAACGCCTACATCCTGAAGCAGTTGGAGGCGTAAGCGTTCCATGATTCAGATTAAAAATGCTGCCGAACTTGAAAAGATGCGCAAAGCTGCTGCAATCAGCGCAGCTGCATTGAAAGCAGGCGGCGAAGCAATCGAGCCGGGTATAACCACGGCAGAGATTGACAAAATTATTTACGACTTTATCGTGCGCCATGGCGCAAGACCGAACTTCCTTCATCTGTACGGTTTTCCCGCCACGGCATGTATCAGCGTGAATGACACCGTCATCCACGGCATCCCCTCCCGCGACCAGAAGATCCGCCCCGGCGATATCGTTTCGATTGACACCGGCTGCAAGATCGATGGCTTTAACGGTGATAACGCCTGCACCTTTGCCTGCGGCAAGATCGACATGGAAGCCCAGCGCCTGCTGGATGTGACCAAAGAGAGCCTGCACCTTGGCATTGCTGCCGCGCAGGCAGGTGCAAGAGTGGGGGATATCGGCCACGCAGTGCAAAGCTACGTGGAGGAGAACGGTTTCTCCGTTGTGCGTGAATATGTTGGCCACGGCGTTGGCAAGGAGCTGCATGAGGACCCCGAAATTCCCAACTATGGGCATGCGGGCCGCGGGCAGCGCCTGATGCCGGGCATGTGCATCGCGATTGAACCGATGATCTGCCAATATAAATGCGCGGTAAAGACCTTGAAAGATGGATGGACGGTCAAGACTTGTGACGGCGGCCTTGCTGCTCACTTTGAGCACACGCTGGCGATCACATCCAACGGGCCGGAAGTCCTGACCCACGGCTGGGAGGAACCCGGATGGACTTTGTGAAAGGCCAACTGGTACGCTCCAAGGCGGGACGGGATAAAACCCGCACCTATGCCGTTCTGGATGTGGAGGGCGAAATGCTGGCCCTGGCCGATGGCAGCCGCCGCACGGTGGCAAACCCGAAGCGCAAAAAGAGCCGGCACGTTGCCCCCACCGCAACCGTTCTTGGCAACGAGCTTCTGAAAAGCGATCAACCGATCAGTGACGCGATCAAGGCATATGATGCCGAACATCCGTTCTGAATGAACCTTCAAGGAGGCAATCAGCTTGTCTAAAGAAGATGTCATCGAAGTAGAAGGCGTCGTCCGCGAGGCTATGCCCAACACTGTGTTCAAGGTCGAGCTGCTCAACAAAGAGGGCAAGCCCAATGGCCATACGGTGCTGGCACACATCTCCGGCAAACTGCGGACCAATTTCATCCGCATCCTGCCTGGCGATAAAGTCACCATGGAGATGTCCCCCTACGACCTGACCAAAGCCCGAATCACCTGGCGCTCCAAATAAGTGCCTTGTGTTTATAGAAGGAGGTTAACATCATGAAGGTAAAACCTTCCGTGAAACCCATCTGCGAGAAGTGCAAGGTCATCAAGCGCAAAGGCCGCGTGATGATCATCTGCGCCAATCCGAAGCATAAGCAGCGTCAGGGCTAAAGGTCCGGGGTTAAAACCCTGGAAACCGTACCCAAAACGCTTGGGGGCCAAGTGCGTAGATTCCCGGCGCAGGCCCCGACTAGGACATGGGATGTTACTAATGGAGGTGCTTTATGGCACGTATTGCTGGTGTTGATCTGCCTCGCGAGAAGCGGATCGAGGTTGGTCTGACTTATGTTTATGGTATCGGTCAGAGCACTGCTGACGAGATTCTCGCCGGCACCGGAATCAACCCTGATACCCGCGTCAAGGATCTGTCTGCTGACGATGAAGCTAAGATCCGTGACTACATTGACAAAAACAATATCATCGTTGAGGGCGATCTCCGCCGGAACGTCGCGCTGGACATTAAGCGTCTGACCGAAATCCAGTGCTTCCGTGGCGTACGTCATCGCAAGAGCCTGCCTTGCCGCGGCCAGCGCACCAAGACCAATGCCCGTACCTGCAAAGGTCCGAAGCGCACTGTTGCTAACAAGAAGAAGTAAGGAGGAACTGAAATGGCTGCTACGAAAGCTAGTGCGGCTCGTAATACCCGCACCAAAAAGAAAGAGCGCAAGAATATTGCTGCTGGCACTGCTCATATCCAGAGCACGTTTAACAACACCATCGTCACCATTACCGATACCCAGGGCAACACCGTTTCCTGGTGCAGCACGGGCGCTCTGAATTTCCGCGGTTCCCGCAAGAGCACTCCTTACGCTGCTCAGTCTGCCGCTGAAACCGCTGCAAAGGTTGCAATGGAACACGGCATGAAGACTGTTGAAGTCTACGTTAAGGGCCCCGGCTCCGGACGTGAAAGCGCGATCCGTGCCCTGCAGGCTACCGGCCTGGAGGTCACCATGATCCGCGATGTCACCCCGATCCCCCACAACGGCTGCCGCCCGCCCAAGCGCCGCCGCATTTGATTGAAGGAGGAAACTGAATTATGGCTAAAAATACTCAGCCGATCGCAAAGCGCTGCAAGGCTCTCGGCATTTCTCCTGCAGTCATGGGCTATGCCAAGAAGAACACCACCCGCAATTCCAACGGCAACTTCCGCAAGAAGAAGTCTGAATACGCCACCCAGATGCAGGAGAAGCAGAAGCTGAAGTTTATCTACGGCGTTCTGGAAAAGCAGTTCTCCAACTACTTTGAAGAAGCTTCCCGCCGTCAGGGCCAGGCTGGTGAAAACCTGCTCCAGTTGCTGGAGTGCCGTCTGGACAACGTGGTCTTCCGTCTGGGCTACGCTTCCACCCGCCGCGATGCCCGTCAGCTCGTTTCTCACAACCACTTCACCGTTAATGGCAAGCGCGTTAACATCCCCTCTTACCAGGTGAAGGCCGGCGACGTGATCGACGTTGTTGAAGGCAGCCGCAAGATTGAAAAGTTTGCCAAGCTGACCGGCGCTGATGCTGCTGTTGTTGCTCTGCCTTCCTGGCTGAGCCGCGAAACCGGCAGCCTGAAGGGTGTTGTCACCAAGCTGCCTGAGCGCAGCGATATCGACTTCGACGTTCAGGAACACCTCATCGTCGAGTTGTACTCCAAGTAAGCTCTCTTTTTTCATTACCGCTATTTACTACGAACCTGCGCGCCAGCTTTTGGCCGCAGGCTGATCAAGGAGGGTTTTTATGATGGAGATTGAACGCCCCAAGATCGAGATGGCCAACCTTTCGCCGGATGGCCGTTATGGTAAGTTCGTTGTTGAGCCGCTGGAACGCGGTTTCGGCACCACGCTGGGCAACAGCCTGCGTCGTGTGCTGCTCTCCAGCCTGCCCGGTGTGGCAGTTACCAGCGTCAAGATCGACGGTGTCGTGCATGAGTTCTCTGTTATTGAGGGCGTGCGCGAGGACGTGACTGAAATCGTGCTGAACCTCAAGGGCATTGCCGCCAAGATCTATGGCGACGGCCCCAAGACCGTCCGCGTTGAAGCTGTTGGCCCGTGCGAAGTCACGGCCGGCACCATCAAGCAGGGCGATGACCTTGAGATCCTGAACCCGGAATGGCACATTGCTACCCTGGGCGACGGCGCTAAGCTGGTTATGGAGCTGACCTTTGATAAAGGCCGCGGCTATGTTCCCGCTGAGCGCAACAAGCAGGCGCTGATTGAGAAAAACGATATCAGCACCCTGCCGGTGGACAGCATTTATACCCCGGTGCTCAAGTGCAACTACACGGTGGAAAACACCCGTGTTGGCCAGATTACCGACTATGATAAGCTGACCATTGAGGTTTGGACCGATGGCACCACCAGTGCACAGGAGGCATTGAGCCTTTCTGCACGCGTGCTGACCGAGCACCTGAACCTGTTTGTGAACCTGTGCGATGAAGCCGCTGAGACCGAGATCATGGTCGAAAACGACGAAAAGGGCAAGGAAAAGGCCCTTGAGATGACGATTGAAGAGCTGGACCTGAGCGTCCGTTCCTTCAACTGCCTCAAGCGTGCCGGCATTAACACCGTGGGAGACCTTGTGAACAAGAGCGAGGACGACATGATGAAGGTGCGCAACCTTGGCCGCAAGAGCCTCGAGGAAGTCATGGCAAAGCTGGACAGCCTGGGCTTTACGCTTACCAAAGACGAAGACAACTGATTTGTAAAGGAGTGAAACGGAATGCCCGGTACTAGAAAGCTCGGCCGCGCTACCGATAGCCGCAACGCCATGCTGCGTGCGATGGTCACTTACCTGTTTGAGAACGGCAAGATTGAAACCACCGTTACCCGCGCTAAGGAAGTTCGCGCTATGGCCGAAAAGATGGTCACCCTCGGCAAGAGCGGCGACCTGCATACCAAGCGCCAGATCTTCAGCTACATCACCAAAGAGGATGTTGCCAAGAAGGTTATGGACGTTTATGCACCCAAGTACGCTGACCGCAATGGTGGTTACACCCGCATTATCAAGACTGGTATGCGCCGCGGTGACGCTGCCGAAATGGCCATTATCGAATTGGTCTGATCGACAGATAGCATGAATTAAGAACAGCGCCTGCTGAACAAGCGGGCGCTGTTTTTGTTTATGTGTTTGTATGCGGATAGATTTGTGCATGGTTGGCAGGGGAGGGGGGGCAGGCTGCGGGCTGAACTGTTTACCCAACCGGAAAATGCCAACAATACAGATACACCATGCACCAAAAGTTCATGGCAAAACCGAACCAAATGGACACAAGAAAGAGAATTTCCTGCATAGGGACAGGCATAATCGGACTGCTGCGGGCAGAAAACACAATGCTTTGTTAAGAAATTGTAAAATCATACAGAATTTTTTGATAAAAGAAAGTTGACGAATGTGCAAAGCGCGGAAAATGGCGGAAACACAGCAAAAAGAGAAAATAAGGGCTGTTTTTGCGGTGGGTATGTGTTAGAATATGTTTAGAAGTGCGGCAAAAACCGCCGCAGTATGCACAAACAAAAGCACAATGAAAATCGATAAAGGAGCTAATGTTATGGCAGAACAATCGATGGGCCCCCGCGACTTTTTCCGCAAAGAAGCCGCGATCGCTGATCTGGCACTGCTGGCCTGCCCTGGTGCAGAGGAACTTTGCAACCTGGTAGACGGCCATCTGGTACGCTGGGCACGTGAAGTGGGAATGGATGTGGATACCTTCATCATTCCTTCTGACTGCCCGCGTTTCCAGTCCGGTGATGCTAAGGGCCTTGTCAAGGCTTCCACTCGTGGCGACGATATCTACATTTTTGTCGATCCGGGCAACTACAGCGTGACCTACAACCTGTTTGGTTACGAAAACCATCTTTCCCCGGATGACCATTTCCAGAACCTGATCCGCCTGATCCAGGCTGTTTCCGGCCGTGCACACCGCATCAGCGTTATTATGCCCAGCCTGTACGGCGGCCGCCAGCATCGCCGCGTCAGCCGCGAAAGCCTGGACTGCGCTTACGCTCTGCAGCAGCTGCGCACCATGGGCGTTAAGAACATCATCACCTTTGATGCTCATGACCCCCGCGTGATGAACGCTGTGCCCCTGATGAGCTTTGATAACGTTATGCCCACCTATCAGGTGCTCAAGTGCCTGCTACACCATGTGCCGGATGTCAACTTCAGCAAGGAGCACTTCCTGGTCGTTTCCCCGGATGAAGGCGCCATGAACCGCAACATGTACTACTCCAGCGTGCTGGGCTGCAACCTGGGCATGTTCTACAAGCGCCGCGATTACAGCCGCGTTGTGAATGGCCGTAACCCCATTGTCGCTCATGAATACCTGGGCGAGGATGTCAAGGGCAAGGATGTCTTTATTGCCGATGATATCATCGCTTCCGGCGAGTCCATGCTGGACATTGGCTATGAGCTGAAGATGCGCGGTGCCAAGAACATCTTTACCTGCGCCACCTTCCCGCTGTTCACCGCCGGCCTGGAAAAGTTCGACAAAGCCTACAATGACGGCATCATCAAGGCTGTGCTGGGCACCAACCTGACCTACCGCAAGCCGGAACTGTTGGAGCGCCCCTGGTACTTCGATGTTGATATGTCCAAGTACACCGCTTATTTCATCGCTGCCATCAACCATGATATGAGCGTTTCCAGCATCATCGACCCGATGACCAAGATCAAGCATCTGCTGGATAACCACGGCATTCCCATCGGCAACCAGGAATAATTGACGGAATAAGTTGTTTGCCTGCGGCTGTAACCGGCCGCAGGCAAACTTTTTGCCCGGATTGATTGCAACAGGCAGGGAATGCGTATATAATAGTTGCGTACAAGGGCATTTTTGTGGGGCTGCTGCATTGGCAGCACGGCTCCAAATTTATTTGTCAGGAGGTTTTTCCATTATGACTCCCATGGAACAACTTAAAGCAATGGTCGCTGGCAAAAAGGTGGCATTCATCGGCGCGGGCGTCAGCCACAAGCCGTGCATCACCATGCTTGCCGCACTGGGGGCGGACATCACCCTCTGCGACCAGAAAAAGAGCTTGGATGATTTTGGCGATTACGCCGATACGCTGCGCAAGCTGAACGTAAAGCTCAGCCTTGGCGAGCATTATACCGATGGCTTTGCCGGGCAGGATATCATCATGCGCACCCCCGGCTATGAATTCTTTAAGCCGGAGCTGCAGGCCGCCAAACAGGCCGGTGCGCTTGTGACCAGCGAGGTGGAACTCTTTTTTGAGCTGTGCCCCTGCGAGATCGTGGCTGTGACCGGTTCCGACGGCAAAACCACCACCACCACCCTGATTGCCAAGATGTTTGAAGCCGCTGGCCGCAAGGTATTCCTGGGCGGCAACATTGGCGCAGCCCTGCTGCCCCAGCTGCCGGACGTTACCCCGGCTGATGTGGCCGTTGTGGAGCTTTCCAGCTTCCAGCTGATCAGCATGCGCAAGAGCCCCAAGGTGGCCGTTGTGACCAACGTGACCCCCAACCATCTGGACCACCACAAGGACATGCAGGAGTACATTGACGCCAAGCGCAACATTCTGCTTTGGCAGGAGCCGCCCTGCCGCGCTGTGCTGGGGTATGAGAACGATATCACCCGCGGCATGGCTGCCGACTGCAAGGGCGAACAGTTCTGGTTCACCCGTCTGCATGAGACTGACCATGGTGCATTCCTGCGCGAGAGCGATGATACCCTCTGCTATGCCGAAAACGGCGTTGTGACCCCCGTGCTGCCCCGTGCAGAGGTAAAGCTGCGCGGCCTGCACAATGTGGAAAACCTGCTGGCCGCCATTGCAGCGGTCTGGGGCCGCGTTCCGGTGGAAGCCATGCGCCAGGTTGGCTCCACCTTTACCGGCGTGGAACACCGCATTGAGCCGGTCCGTGTGCTGGACGGTGTGACCTATTACAATGACTCCATCGCATCCAGCCCCACCCGCACCATTGCTGGCCTGCGCAGCTTTGACCAGAAGATCATCCTGATTGCGGGCGGCTATGACAAAAAGATCCCCTATGAGCCGCTGGCACCGGAGATCGTGGCACATGTTAAGGTGCTGGTGCTGATGGGCGCCACCGCACCGCGCATTGAAAAGGCTGTGCGCGAGGACCCGAACTTTGACCCGCAGGCATTGCCGATCCTGCATGCAGACAGCATGCAGCATGCCGTTGAGCTGGCACGCGGTGCAGCAAAGCCGGGCGATATCGTCAGCCTGTCGCCGGCATCGGCGTCCTTTGACCTTTACCCCAACTTTGAAGTCCGCGGCCGCGATTACAAGCGCATTGTCAACGAGCTTTGATTTATTACGGGGGATTTACGAGGGTTTTGTTCCTTTTTTGAAAAAAAGGAACCGAAAAAACTTTAATATAATATATTTTATATTAGAAGTTAGAGGGAAAAGTGCTGCGAAATGGAGAAGGCACAGGCAAAATGAAGTGGTTAGGGCAGGATGAAGAAACAAATTTTATCCGGCGTTTTGCCCCATAGAGACCGTAGGGGCGCACATTGTGCGCCCGCAGAAGAGCTTGCCATATTTCCAAGTAAAATACCCGGCAAGGCCCGTCATGCGGGCCGATGCGAGCATCGACCCCTACAAATGGGTTGCGGCGTTTGCCGCAGATAATAGGGATTCTCCGTGGCGGGTAACGGCATGGTTGTTTCTTATGAAGCGCTGCAAGATAGTGAATGCTCAGGTGATTTAAGGACATTGGAATAGGATAAACAAATAGAGTTTATCTGGTATTTTGCCCCATAGAGACCGTAGGGGCGCACATTGTGCGCCCGCAGGAGAGCTTGCCATATTTCCGAGTAAAATATACCCGGCAAGGCCCGTCATGTGGGACGATGCGAGCATCGTCCCCTACAGACGTTTTGCAGCGTTTGCCATAACCAACAAGCAATCTCCGCGGCGATATGCCAAACCCATGTGCTCTGGGGCGTTTCACACCGTTTTCCCGCGTACCCTGCTGTGCCAACAGCCCTACTCATAGCAGAGACAAGATACACTTCCTAAAGCCAATCCCGGCAATACCAAAATCAAACCTAAAGGAGTTCCCCATGATTCAGGCTGTCACCACCCCCGCGCACAAGCAGGCGTTTGCGGCGGCCATTCAAGGGGCTCCTTATTTTCGTGCCGTGATGGGGCGGGACCTGGCCCTTTGGGCGGATAACCCCGGTGCCCCGGTGCGGCTGTTCACCCTGCCCGGTGCGGCGCTGACCCTGAACGGCAGCACCGCCCAGCTGTGCGGCCAACCCCAGGATTGGGAAGAACTGCTGGGCTTTTTGCAGTTTGCGGGCATCGCCTACCTGATTGCGGAAGAAGCACCCCAACTGCCCGCCGCAGCGGGGGAGCCGCTGTTCCTGTACGGTATGCCGCCCCAGGATCGCCTGCCGCTGGCGCAGGAACCCAAAGGCTACACGCTGACCCGCAGCCCATCTGTCTCGCGCCTGGCGGTCCAGCTTTTCCCGCAGAAACCGGAACGGCAGGACTGTTACTATTCCGAAACCTGCACCGCGTTGGCCCATGGCTTTGCCCGTGTGCTGGCTTTGCAGGATGCAGCGGGCCGCCCGGTAAGCACCGTGGGGGCCTATGCCATGGCCAACGGCGAAGCCTATATGGCAATGGGCGAAACCCTGCCAGAGCTGCGCGGGCAGGGCATCGGTGGCTGGCTGATCCCTTACCTGGCCAACGAGCTGGCAGGGGAGGGCTGGGCCGTGACCTTTTTATGCGGGGCGGAGCGCTGCCATTTTTATGAACGCCTTGGTTTTATACTGCAAAAGCAGTATGTTAAGTATAAATTGCAATAATAATAACAGACAGGATGCACTATGATTGAACAATTCTATGATTTGAAACCCCAGGTGCTGGAACTGGACCGCAAAGCGCTGGAGCTTTGCCGTGAACAGTTTGCCCATCTGGAAGAGATCCGCGATTATAATCAGTTGAAAATGCTGCGTGCCTTTACCGACTGCGGCGTGGAAGCCCGGCATTTCCTCGGCTCCACCGGTTACGGCGTGTGGGATGACAGCCGCAATAAGCTGGAGGAAGTTTTTTCCCGCTGCATGGGGGCCGAGGACGCGCTGGTGCGCCCGCAGTTCATGAGCGGCACCCACACCCTGACGGTGGCGCTGTTCGGCCTGCTGCGCGCAGGGGATACCCTGCTGGCCGCCACCGGCCGCCCCTATGATACGCTGGAGGGCGTGATCGGCATTGGCGAGGCTGGCAAGGGCTGCGGCACGCTGCAGGAATATGGCATCCATTACGATGAAGTGCCCCTGCTGCCGGACTTTACGCCGGATTACGCCGCCATTGCGGAGC
This sequence comes from Acutalibacteraceae bacterium, assembly GCA_963626055.1. GTDB lineage: Bacteria > Bacillota > Clostridia > Oscillospirales > Ruminococcaceae > Gemmiger. The sequence continues at coordinate 12,486 of CAVFVI010000040.1, read as the reverse complement.
ACGCCAAGAATGCTACCGTGGTGCATATCCAGCGCAGCCGCGGCTATACCCAGCGCAACGCCTTTGACCTGGATACCATCCAGAAAGTAGCCGATACCGCCCGCAAGGCCAACCCCAACGTGGTGATTTTTGTGGATAACTGCTATGGCGAGTTCACCCAGATCCGGGAGCCGCTCTCCGCCGGTGCGGATGTTATCGCGGGCAGCTTTATCAAGAACCCCGGCGGCGGCATTACCCCCACTGGCGGTTATATTGCCGGTAAGGCTGACCTGGTGGAAAAAATCAGCCACCGCTTTACAGCCCCCGGCATCGGCAAGGACCTTGGCTGCACGCAGGACAGCCTGCGCGATACCTTCCTTGGCTTCTATTACGCCCCCGGTGTTGTGTGTGAAGCCCTGAAAACCGCCGTGTATGCCCAGTGCCTGCTGGAGCTGGTGGGCGTGAACCCCGTGCCCCGCTACACCGCCGACCACAACGATATTGTGACCTGCTTTGATTCCGGCAGTGCCGCCGCGCTGCAGGGCTTCTGCGCAGGCATCCAGTCCTGCTCCCCGGTGGATAGCTTCGTCAGCCCCGAACCGGCAGACGAACCGGGCTACACTGACCAGGTCATTATGGCGTCCGGCTCCTTTACCGAGGGTTCTACCATTGAAATCAGCTGCGATGGCCCGCTGCGCGCCCCCTACACCTGCTACCTGCAGGGTGGCGTGAACTTTACCGCTGGCCGCGCCGCCGTGCTGAACGCCGTGCAGAAGGCGTTCTTTGCCTGATAGCAGCGAACCAAGAGAAGCAGAAAAGCAACCTAAAACAACATGATGCAAAACGCCCCGGAACACAGTTTTGAATGTGCTCCGGGGCGTTATTGGTTTTGTAGATAAGCAATCAGCCGTTGCGGACATAATCACGCACAAGGGCCTGCAGCAGATCGTCGCGGTCAATACGGCGAATCAGCGAACGGGCGTTCTTGTAAGTAGTGATATAGGTCGGGTCCTCCGAAAGAATATAGCCGACCAGCTGGTTGACGGGGTTATAGCCCTTCTCCTCCAGTGCACCGTAAACAAGCTGCATGACCTGCTTGATCTCCTGGTCTTTATCGTCGCGGATGGAGAATACCGCGGTAGGTTCAGAAATCGCCATTAGCAACAACCCCCTTCTGCATTGGGCCTATCCAAAAATCCCACATGCTGTTTCATACTATTATATACGCATTTGCCGCGCTATGCAAGTGGGTAAGCGGCAGAATAGACAAAAAAACGAACTTTAATCCCACAAAAACTTGCACTGCTGAAAGGCGTATCAGATAACAAAGGAAACAGACTAAATTTTTTGCTTATCAGATACACTCTTGGGACTTACGGCATCACAAAGCCGGGCTCGCCGGGCAGAATCAGGTTATTCTTGGCCAGCATGGCGCGGAACTCATCCTCCGGCATTTCAAAGGTGATCTCCCGGATCATGGAAGGTTCGTGCAGCAGCACCTGCCACGGCGCGCCGGGTTCGCTCTGCTGTAAAAACAGGATGTTCTCGATTTTGCCGCCAAAGTCCTGCACGGCTTCATCAGCCAGCAGGGCGGGGCCGGGCACCACAAAGTAATGGTCCACCATGCGGCCATCCTTGAAGTTGTGTTCGATCACGGCGGGAATTTCGTTCTCCGCCTGTTCGGCTTTGTACTGCATGCGCAGCGAAAGAAAATCCGCTGCGGTAAGGGTAGTGGGCATAGGCACCTCCGGGGGTAGGTAGGAGTTAGGAAGTAGGAGTGAGGAGTGAGGAGTTAAATACAATTAGGAATTAGAAATTAGGAGTTAGGAATTATGGGGAACGCGGAACTTCAATAGAAATAAAAAAATGATGGTGGGAAACGTGCTTACAAAACCATTATACCATATCTTTGCGGGATGAGATAATGGAAAAAGCAAATTTCGTGCGCGGCACGGGGCCGCGGCCACCATCATGGTTGGGATAGTATTTTAGGTGTCAAACACACCTGTTAGATAAGCGCAGAATCAGACGCGAAGGCTGGTGCCTTCGCCAGTGCCGGGGTTGGAGTCGAACTCGTAATCGTTGCCGGGCAGGATGGCGTTCAGCAGGATGCCGGCCAGAGCGGCAATGGCCAGACCGGACAGGGTAACGCTGACACCGGCAATGCCGAAGGTGATGCCGCCCACGGAGTTAAAGCCCAGAGCGCACACCAGGATAACGGCAGCAATGATCAGGTTGCGGCTGTTGGTAAAGTCGACCTGGTTTTCCACCACGTTGCGAACACCGATGGCGGAGATCATGCCGTACAGCACAAAGCTGATGCCGCCGATGATGCCGGAAGGAATGGTGTTAATGATGGCTTCAAACTTGGGGCAGAAGCTCAGGATGCAGGCAAACACAGCGGCAATACGGATGACCAGGGGATCGTAAATCTTGGTCAGGGCCAGAACGCCGGTGTTTTCGCCGTAAGTGGTGTTGGCCGGGCCGCCCAGCAGGCCAGCCATGGCGGTTGCCAGGCCATCGCCCATCAGGGTGCGGTTCAGGCCGGGGTCACGGATATAGTTGCGGCCGGTGGTGGCGCTGATGGCGGCAATATCGCCGATGTGTTCCATCATGGTTGCAATGGCAATGGGCATGATGGTGAACAGGGCACTGATGAACTTTTCGCTGCCGTCAATAGCAAACAGGCCCATGGCTTCTTTGTGGATGGGGAAGCCGATCCAGGCAGCCTCGCCGATGGCGGCAAAGTCAACCGCACCGGTTACCAGGGCAACCGCATAGCTGACCAGAACGCCGATCAGAATGGGCAGGATCTTGACCATGCCTTTGCCCCAGATGTTGCAGACGATAACGGCAGCCAGCGCCACAAAAGCCAGCAGCCAGTTGCTCTGGCAGTTGGAGATGGCGGACGGGGCCAGGATCAGGCCGATGGAGATGATGATGGGGCCGGTGACAACAGGCGGGAAGAACCGCATGATGCGGCGGATGCCGAACACCGAGATCAAACCGCTGACCAGCACATACAGCAGGCCGCTGAACGCAACAGCGGCGCAGGCATAGGGCAGGTTTTCCGGGTTGGCGCCGTCATTGCTGACAATGGCAAAGCCGCCCAGATAAGCAAAGCTGGAACCCAGGAATGCGGGAACCTTGCCCTTGCAGATGATGTGGAACAGCAGCGTGCCAAGGCCGGCGCACAGCAGCGTGGTGGAAACGCTCAGGCCCGTCAGCAGGGGAACCAGCACGGTTGCGCCAAACATGGCGAACATGTGCTGCGCACCCAGGATCAGCAAACGGGGTGTGCCCAGCTTTTTGGCATCATAGATGCCCTGGGAATAATCGATGGGATTGCTCATAAAATGAATCCTCCTTACCTTGTATGTGTGCGCGGCCGGCATGCAGAATGCCGCAAACAGAAACCGGCCGGACAAAAAGACGCACATACTTTATCTAGTCTACCAGAATCGACAATAAAACACAAGTTGAAAAACTGCCAAATACTGCCGCATTTTGCCCGCCGGTAGTGTCAGGTTCCACAGCGTGCTTTTTGCCCGGCGGTATGGTATAATCAAAAAATAAAAAGCGGCGAAAGAGAGGCAGTTGAAATGATTCGCCATATTTTGTTCTGGAAATACACCGATACCGTAAAAGCACAGCATCAAGAAGCCGAAGCTTTGCAGTTTTTGCAAAATTCTGTTGCCACCATGCGGGGTAAAATCGACGGTCTGCTGTGCATTGAGATCGGCCCCAACCTGACCGGTGGAGACTATGACTTGGTATTCTATGCCGAACTGCGGGATGAACAGGCGCTGCAAGGCTTCCAGCAGCACCCGCTGCACACCGCCCACCGTGAGCGCTGCAAAGACCTTGTAACGGCGCGCCTGTGCGGTGATGTGAGAGCAGGTACGAATTAAGGGCCAGTTGCGCAAAAAGTATGGCAAAAAACCACGCAAATGTGGTGATTTTCCGGCTGTTTTTTGCCGGAGTGATATGGTATAATCAAAATGATCCCACGGGTGTGCTTTTGGCATTACCGCGGGTATGATGTAAGAAAAAGAGGGATCAGACGTGGAAAATTTGATGTTCAGCCTGAACGCGACCCTTCCGGTATTTCTGGTGATGGTTATTGGATGGGCGCTGGGACAAAAAGGCTTTTTGCCAAAGCAGTTCTGCACCGTGGCCGACAAGCTGGTGTTCAAGGTAACGCTGCCGGTCATGCTGTTCTGTGATATGGCAACCCTGGACCTTGCCCACAGCTTTGATGCAAAGTTTGTTTTGTTCTGCTTTGTGGTAACGGCCATTGCCATTGTGGTCATCTGGGTGCTGGCGCGCCACCTGCTGAAAGATAAATCCCTGGTGGGCGAGTTTGTGCAGGCCAGCTACCGCAGCAGCGCGGCCATTTTGGGCGTGGCATTCATCCAGAATATTTACGGCACTTCCGGCATGGCACCCCTGATGATTTTGGGCAGCGTGCCGCTGTTCAACATTTTTGCGGTCATCATCCTTACCCTGGAAAGCCCGCAGCAAAATGGCAAAGTGACCCCCTCCAAGCTGCTGTACGGTGTGCTGACCAACCCCATTCTGGACGGCATCATTCTGGGCACGCTGTACAGCCTGCTGCCGTTTGGCCTGCCCACCCTGGCGCAGAAAACGTTGACCAGCCTTTCCAGCCTGACCACCCCGCTGGCGCTGCTTTCCATCGGTGCTTCGTTCGAGGGTGCCAAAGCCATCAAAAAACTGGTACCCACCCTGGTGGCGGCCTGCTGCAAGCTGATGGTGCTGACCGCTATCTTTATCCCGCTTGCGGTCAAGTTCGGCTTCCGGGACCAGCAGCTGATCGCGCTGCTGATCATGCTGGGCAGCCCCACCACGCCGAGCTCTTACGTTATGGCCAAAAACATGGGCCACGAGGGCGTGCTGACCGCCAGCTGCGTGGCGGCGACCACGCTGTTCTCGGCGCTGTCGCTGACGTTCTGGATCTTTGTTCTGCGCAGCGGCGGCTATATCGCTTAAAAATAACACAAAACGAACCCCTTTTGCATAGTGTGAAATGAGGGCGGGCGGCAAAGCCTGCAACACACAGCAAAGGGGGCTTTTTTATGGCAAATGCAATGCCGGAATATGGCGGAACGGTGCTGCGGCCGGGGGCGTCCGGCCCGGATGTTGCGCTGGTGCAGCGCTGGCTGGGGGACCTGAATGTGGATGGCCGCTATGGCACCAGCACCGAAACCGCGGTGCGGCGGTTCCAGCGGGAGCAGGGGCTGAAAATTGACGGCCATGTGGGCCGGGATACCTGGGACGCTCTGTACCGCGTCTGGGCCGACCAAAACGGGGAAGGGGAGATCTGGCCCGGCATTACCATGCGCCGCGGCAGCCGGGGCGCAACCGTAAAAAGCGCCCAGCAGAAATTGAAAACCCTTGTGCCGGAACTGACTGCCGATGGCCGTTACGGTGCCAGCACGCGGGAAGCCGTTCTGGCCTGGCAGGTGGTGCATGACCTGAAGCCGGATGGCCTGCTGGGCCGCACGACATGGAACAGCCTGTACGGCGTTGGCACAAGAAGATAACCAAATGCAAAACAGCATCCGCGCGGCGGCCCACTGGCAGGGGCAGCCGTGCGGATGCTGTTATTTTGCTGAATGTAACGCGTTAAAAGATAAAAGAAGAAAGCGGGGCAATCAAGTTGAAAAGAACGCTTGTGTTCCGCACAACATCATTCCAGAATGAACGGCAGAACCAGCGCAACGGCCCCGAACACCGCAAGCAGCACGCCGCCAATTTTGGTGTTCAGGATGTAGAAGTCCGATGGCCCGTCCGCTGCATAGGACTTCCACTCCTCTGTCAGAGCCCAAAGCCATTCCGGTTTCAGGAAAATCAGTACGCCGCCAATGATAAAAGCAATACAGCCGAAAGAGTACCACCATGGCATAATATCGACCTCCTAATCTGATAAAAAATAAATTATAAATCCAGGCTGTAACCGATGCAGGTGTGCACAGCGCCGCGGTATTCCAGCGTTTCGGTGCTGCCGGTGGGGTGCAGGCCGCATTTTTCCAGCACCCGGCGGCTGGCGGTGTTGCTTTCAAAAAATGCTGCTGTCACTTTTTTGAATCCCATGCGGCGTAGGTCATCAATTACGGCACGGACGGCCTCTGTTGTGTAGCCGTGCCCCTGATAGGCGGGGTCAAGGATGTAGCCGATTTCAACGGTGTCCGCTTCAACACCGCAGTCAGTGATAAAACCGATCAGCTGGCCTTGCAGGTCAATGCCGTATTGAAGATGCTCGGTATCGCCGACCTGGCTGAACTCAATAAGCTTTTGCGCCAGGCTGACAGCCTGCGCTTCCGAAGTGAAATCCGGAACCAGAAATGTTTCGGTGTTTGCCCGGTCGGTCAGCAGGCGGGCCAGCGCGGGGATATCTGCCGCCGTGTGGGGGCGCAGGGTGAGCCGGTTGGTTTGGAGCTGGTATTTCATCTGGATGGGCAGGGGCATGGAGCAAACCTCAATTCATAAAGTAGGGAAGATGCAAAACATATAAAAAACAAACAATGGGTGCAGCAACAGGCAGATGCCAGCTGAGTTATAACCCCAGCAGCACTGGCACAATGTTCAGCACGATCATAACCGCGGCAAACACGATAAAGCAGCCGTAAATGATTCTGGAGGTCCGGCTCGCAGCCTTTTTGATGCAGAACGCCAGAAAAAGGATCCAGACCAGATACGCCACGACCAGAAACACAAGGTTGTGGGCCAGAAATGCCAGAAAGAACAGCATATTTACAATTTTAATGCCGTTTTCAGAGAAGAGCAACTGTTTGAACTTTTCCATGGTTTTCTCGCTTTCTAGTTGATTTGTGGTTAAAAACAGGGGGCTTTTCCCCAGTATATCAGATAACGGCTCCCGGCGCTACCCCAAAAACAAAAAGCACCCGGAAAACACCGGGTGCCAGATGTAATGATAAGAAAAGTGAAAATCAGCGCTCTTCCAGCGGCAGGTACTCCTGCGGTTCGCCCAGGTACTTGTATGCGGGACGGATGATGCGGTTGGCGTACTCGACTTCTTCCACGCGGTGGGCGCACCAGCCGGGCACACGTGCAATGGCGAACAGCGGGGTATACAGATCCTCGCTGATGCCCAGCATGCGGTAAATCAGGCCGCTGAACAGGTCCACGTTGGCGCAAACCTTTTTGGGGCCGTGCTTTTCCTCGGCGAAGATCTCCGGGGCCAGGCGCTCAATGCTGCACAGCAGGTTGTATTCTTCGTCATAGCCCTTTTTGTAAGCAAGGCTGCGGGCGTGATTCTTCAAAATCTGGGCGCGCGGGTCGCTCAGGGTGTATACCGCGTGGCCCATGCCGTAAATCAGGCCGCTGCCGTCACCGGCTTCTTTGCGGATGATCTTGCGCAGCATCTCGCGCACTTCGCCGTCATCCTCCGGGTGCTCTACGTTGGCCAGGATGTAATCCAGCTGGTGCATAACTTTCAGGTTGGCACCGCCGTGCTTGGGGCCTTTCAGTGCGCCGATGGCGGCGGAAATGGCCGCGTATGTATCGGTGCCGGAGGAGGACAGTACACGGGTGGTAAAGGTGGAGCAGTTACCGCCGCCGTGGTCCGCGTGGACCAGCAGGCACAGATCCAGCAGGCGGGCTTCCTCGTGGGTGAACTTCTGGTCTGCACGGTAGGAGCTCAAAATGTGCTCCGCGGTGCTCTGCCCGGCAATGGGGTAGTGGAAATACATGCTTTCGTGGTCATACACACGGCGCTTGAGCTGGTAGGCGTTCACCATCATGGTGGGCAGCTCGGCAATCAGGTTGATGCTCTGGGTCAGGATGTTGGGCAGGCTCAGATCATCGGCGTGCTCGTCATAGCTGTACATCGAAAGCACGCTGCGCGCCATCTTGTTCATAATGTTGGGGGAGGGCGAGTTCATGATCATGTCATCCGCAAAGCCCTTGGGCAGTTCACGGTGCTCATCGATCAGTTTGCAGAACCGGGCGTACTGCTCCTGGGTGGGTAGTGCGCCGAACAGCAGCAGCCACACCACTTCCTCAAACATGAAGCGGTCATTCTTGTCGGCTTCGGCGGCCAGGGTATCAATATCAATGCCGCGGTAAACCAGGCGGCCCGGAATGGGGCGGATGGTGCCTTCGGGCAGCTTTTCGTAACCAATAACACTGGAAACATTGGTAATGCCCGCCAGAACACCGGTGCCGTCCGGGTTGCGCAGGCCGCGCTTAACACCAAGGCGGTCCGCAATGTGGGGGTCAAGATGCTTGTTGTGCGCAATATATTCATTGCACAAAAGTTCAATATCTTCCGGGTCAAGCGCCGGAACATCCGGGTAATACATCAGATGCGCCCTCCTTACTTTCCTGCAAAAGCGCCGCTGGGGGCTTTTGCCTGCACTCTATTACCAGCACGTGCAAAAAACGGGCACAGCGCCCGCGGTGCGCCCGGCCCGCCGCCATGCGGGCTAAAAACGCTTCAAAGTGCTGAACAGTTACAATTTTATAGTATTTGAGCGCGGTAGTCAAGCCTGAATCTTAAAGAATTGTAAATGTGAACGAAACATGACTTTACAAAATAAAGTTTGAATCCGCAAAATACAGGTGCAACTTTAATGAATTACGTTGACAAGGCTGACCAAAATGGGTATACTCAAACTGTAATGCTATTAAAACAAATTTTTTGCAGGCGTGGTTCGGCATTTGTCAGGCTTATCCTGAACAAAGTGCCGCCCACCGGCAAAAAGGCAGTCCGGCAGGGCGGGTAAAACGGCCACGGCACACCGCACCCCTGCCGCTTTTTTAGAAAGGGGCAAACCGATATGAAGGCAGTTTTGATTCCTGGTGACGGCATTGGCCGCGAAATTGCGCAGAGCGTGCGCAAAATTTCGGATGTTTTGGCAACCGGTATTGAATGGGAAGAATACGCCGCCGGCGCAGAGTACGCCGCAGAGCACGGCGAGCTTTTGCAGCCCGGCGCACTGGACGCCATTGAAGAATGCGGCTGGGCGCTGAAAGGCCCCACCGCAACCCCCATCGGCAAGGGCTTCCGCAGCATCAATGTGCAGCTGCGCCAGCGCTTTAATACTTATGCCAACCTGCGCCCCGTGCGTACCCTGCCCGGTGTGCCCACCCGCTTTGAAAACGTAGACCTTGTTATTGTGCGCGAAAACACCGAGGACCTGTATAAGGGCATTGAGTACATGCTGAACGATGAGATCGCCAACGGCGTAAAGCTCATTACCAAGCCCGCCTGCGAGCGCATTTGCCGTTTTGCCTTTGATTACGCTGCCGCCAACGGCCGCAAAAAGGTGACCGCGGTCCATAAGGCCAACATCATGAAGCTGACCGATGGCATGTTCCTGTCCACCTTCCGCGAGGTTGCCAAGGATTACCCCGCTATTGAAGCCAACGACTGCATTATCGATGCCCTGTGCATGAAGCTGGTGCAGAAGCCGGAACAGTTTGACGTTCTGGTTGCCCCCAACCTGTACGGCGATATCATCAGCGATCTGTGCGCCGGTCTGGTGGGCGGCCTGGGCTTTGCCCCCTCCGCCAACATTGGTGCCAAGACCCGCATTTACGAGGCTGTCCACGGTTCCGCCCCCGATATTGCAGGCCAGAACAAAGCCAATCCCAGTGCCATCCTGATGGCATTTGCCATGATGCTGAACGACCTGGGCATGACAGATAAAGCCGCCAAGCTGAACGCCGCCATTCTGGCACAGGTTGCCGAGGGCAAGGTTGTTACCGCAGACATTGGCGGTACCGCCACCACCACCGAATTTACTGACGCTGTTGCGGCACGGCTGTAAACCAGCCGCCTTGCAGGAAGGAGCATGAAAATGAAACTGCACGACCACGGCGTGTACCTGGTCAACGGCCAGCTGACCGATACCGCACCGGCCCATGTGACCGAAGCAGAGGCCCGCAAAGGCACCATTGCTTACGGCATTCTGAAAGCCCATAACACCGCGCCGGATATGAAAGACCTGCGCATCAAGTTTGACTCGATGACCTCCCACGATATCACTTATGTGGGCATTATCCAGACGGCACGCGCTTCCGGCATGGAAAAGTTCCCCCTGCCGTATGTGCTGACCAACTGCCACAACTCTCTGTGTGCGGTAGGCGGCACCATCAATGAGGACGACCACCAGTTTGCCCTTTCCGCTGCCCACAAATACGGCGGCATTTATGTTCCGCCCAACATGGCAGTCATCCACAGCTATAACCGCGAGATGATGGCAGGCTGCGGCCGCATGATCCTGGGTTCTGACTCCCACACCCGCTACGGCGCACTGGGCACCATGGCCGTGGGCGAAGGCGGCGGCGAGCTGGCAAAACAGCTGGTGGGCCGTACTTACGATATGGCCATGCCCGGCGTGATCTGCGTTTACCTGACCGGCAAGCTGAACCCCGGCGTTGGCCCGCATGACGTGGCGCTGGCCCTGGTTGGTGCAACCTATGCCAACGGTTATGTGAAGAATAAGGTCATGGAATTTGTCGGCCCCGGCGTTGCCAGCCTTTCCGCTGACTGCCGCAACGGCATTGACTGCATGACCACCGAGACCACCTGCTGGTCCAGCATCTGGCAGACCGACGGTGTGACCGAGGAATACCTGGCAGGCCATGGCCGTGCCGATGCCTATAAAGAGCTGAAGCCCGCCGATGTTGCCTATTACGATGGCTGCATCGAGCTGGATCTTTCCAAGATCGAGTGCATGATCGCACTGCCGATGCACCCCAGCTATGCTTACCCCATCCGCGAGCTGAAAGCAAACGCCAAGGACCTGCTGCATGAGATCGAAACCCGCGCCAATGAGCAGCTGAGCGGCAAGGTCAAGATGGACCTTGTCAGCAAGGTGCGCGCCGACGGCAGCATTTATGTGGATCAGGGCATTGTGGCTGGCTGCTCCGGCGGTACTTACGAGAACCTGTGCGCTGTGGCCGATATCCTGCGCGGCAAGAGCTGCGGCAACGGCGAGTTCAAGTTCAGCGCTTACCCTGACAGCATGCCCACCTACCTGGAACTGGTCAAGAACGGCGTGGTGGCCGATATCGTTTCCGCTGGCGGCATCTTCCGCGAATGCTTCTGCGGCCCCTGCTTCGGCGCAGGCGATACCCCGGCCAACGGCGAGTTCAGCATCCGCCACACCACCCGCAACTTCCCCAACCGCGAAGGCTCCAAGCCCGGCGAGGGCCAGATCTCCGGCGTGGCACTGATGGACGCCCGCTCCATTGCGGCTACCGCGGCCAACGGCGGCATTCTGACCGCTGCCAGCGAGGTTTGCGACCACGAATATACCGCACCCAAGTATCACTTTGACCAGGGTGTATACGAGAAGCGCATTTATAACGGCTGGGGCAGCCCCGAACCGGAAACTGCCCTGCGCTTTGGCCCCAACATCAAGGATTGGCCGCAGCAGCCGGAACTGACGGATGACCTGCTGGTCAAGATCGTCAGCTATATCACCGACCCTGTCACCACCACCGATGAGTTGATCCCCTCCGGTGAGACTTCTTCCTTCCGCTCCAACCCGCTGCGCCTGGCAGAATTCACCCTGTCCCGCAAGGACCCGGCCTATGTCGGCCGCGCCAAGGCAGTCAAGGCTCTGGATGAAGCCCGCACCGCAGGCACCCTGCCGGAAGAAGTGCAGGCTGTGTACGCCGCGCTGAAAAAGGCCGGTTACAAGCCGAACGCCGCAGCCACCAACATTGGCTCCGCTATCTTTGCCAACAAGCCCGGCGATGGCTCTGCCCGTGAGCAGGCTGCTTCCTGCCAGCGCGTGCTGGGCGGCGCTGCCAACTTTGCCAAGGAGTATGCAACCAAGCGTTACCGCTCCAACTGCATCAACTGGGGCATGCTGCCCTTCCTGGTTGAGGACCCCAGCGTGTTTGAACTGGGCGACTGCATCTACCTGCCCGGTGTGCGCAAGGCTCTGCTGGAAGCCGCTGACACCATGCCCGCCGTGGCCGTTAAGCCCGACGGCAGCGTGAAGGAGTTCACCGTAAAACTGGGCGCCCTGACCGACGCCGAGCGCAAGATTTTGGCCGATGGCTGCCTGATCAACTACTATAAGAATAACTGATCGATCTGGATAATCTGAATAATTGAAACCGCCTTCCGGGAGACCGGAGGGCGGTTTTGCTATATGCACAATTTGCTGTGTGAGCGGGATGAGATAAAAAGAATAGATAATAAAGAATAATGAATAATTATGGTGGACCGCGGCGCGAACGCGCCGCTCAAAAATATTAGGCAAGTAGATATTTTGAAATGTGAGGCGAATAATAAAAAATTCTGTAGAGCGCGATGCCCCCATCGCGTCGTGGAGATAGCTTCCCAAATTTAATGCTTAGCAATGTGGAGCCACCCCTCACCGGCTTCCGCCGGAGCTCCCCTTCAGGGGAGCCAATATCTTATTTTAGGTATGCGATGGCTCCCCTTGAGTAATCACTGATTAAATTTTCCCAGAATGCCGTGCATGGTGTACAATAGGAACG
>CAVFVI010000039.1:0-28088 GCA_963626055.1 Acutalibacteraceae bacterium | reverse complement strand
GTTCGGCTCCGACCCGGAAGGCCAGAGGTTCGAATCCTCCCGGTCGCACCAAGAAAAGACCTCGGTATAGTTCACCGAGGTCTTTTTTATCGCCGTTTTTTGTTGAGGGCGGTTGAGAAAAGACGAATCACTTCTTGCGGAGTGGTTCGTCTTTTTCTTTTTTGCCTGTGCCTGTTAGTTTATATGTAATATACATATTTGCAGCTCTACTCATTTACAATGCAATATATTTGATATTCTATTTTTCGATACGTCTGCGGTGCTCATATAGGTGCCGCTGATTGAACCGATACAAGGACACCACGATGACCTTGTTGGACTGCCGCAGCTGGCGGATATCCTGTATACCACCTATACTGACCCGGATAGGTAAGCCCTTTCAAGCTTTGTCGCCCCTCCCGCAGGGGCGTGAATTGAAATTATGCGCTCTATGCATTATAATGGTCTTACAAAAAACAAATTGTTCATTAAGATATTCAATTCAATCCATGGACAATACTGTGCCTAGTGTCCATGCCGTCTAGTAGAAAATTGTTGGCAAAGGCAGGAAACCATGGAGCGTTTCCATTCTGCCCGCACAATGCTGGTCTTACGGAATGTATCGCCAGTGTGAGAAAATACCGGTTGAGCTCTTTACCTTTGAACTCAAAAGGGAAAAACTTTTATGTCAAAAAAATCCAAAAAATCTCGCAAGCCTTCCTCCTTGGTCGGCTCGGCTGCATTTAGAAAACTCTATGATGCCGCGCTTCGCATACTTATGCTTCAGCCTTGGAATTATTTTACTGCAGGAGACTTTTTCATACAGTACCCTAAAAACAGCGAACGAATGATTTTGGCCTGTACTGTCAATTCGCTGGCGGAAGGCTGTAGCATTTTGATTTATCCCAATCCTGCGTTTTGTCCAGATTCCGTTTTATCTTCGGACGTATTTGATATCTCCGAGCGAGAATATATTGAATCCGAGGAGTACACACTGTTTTTTGACGCATGGTCCGAGTTGCCTGCGTCGGCGCAGAAGCTGTTGACCTCCATAGGCGTAACCCCTACGAAGTCTGCTTTGTATCCGTGGTTCAGCCACAAAACTTTTGGTCATCCCGGAGCCGATTTGCTGCCCGCCGATTATCCAATTTTCTGTGATATTCTGAAGAATCTTATCATGCAATATCGCAGTGTTCTGGAACAGGGGCTGGCGGTGGATTTTGCTGCCGGGCAGACCTTGGTACGCGTTTATGACTCTAAAGCGGATTTGTGGTATAATTTTGCATCCAAAATAGATTTTGCGCCTAAAACTCCTGTTTCTATTACTATGCGTGACGATTCACCAAAGCTGGCCGCTTTACGCAAGTGCCCGGTAAGCACAGAGATTACCCGTGTTGAGTTTGATTTCGGATGGGATTCGGAGCCTGTTGTTGACGAAGAAAGCAAAATACCATACTACAGAATGTATGTGCTATTTGCCGACCGCATCTCTGGCAAGAAACTCACCTACTATTCCTGCCACCCGGATGATTTTATGGATGCTGCTTTTACTGCATGGGCGGAATTGATTCAGCAATACGGCAAACCTCAAACGCTTTATTTATCCAGGCCTGAATCTGTTGGCCTTTTTCAAGATTTTGCAGATAAGATTTCTGTAAAAGTCAAAATTGTAAAACGCTTGCCCGCCGTACAACGTTTGTTCCGCCAGGATGGTATTATCTAATCCTCCTTGCGAATTTTTTCATTTGGAGAAGTATCCGGGCTCTTATCTTGATAATTTAAGCTTCCTATCTTCTGCGCCGCGATCCAAATTAAACGCCATAAAATATTGGAATCATCCGTATCTAAATGCGCATACTGTTTCCAGCGTCTTATACGAAGGCGAGTGATTTTATGGATGAGCGGCAACGATTTGCGTAGTCTTTGTTTTTTGGGCAAAGTGTAATTCATTTAATCGATAAGGGAAAACATAAGAGCCAAGATGTCATTTGGGAAGGGATGCAGCACTCAAATCTCGTCACCTATACTATATCAATCGTCATCAGCATGCTGCTGCGAGATTTCTTCTCATCCATCCTTCTGCTTTTGCATCATATATCCCAGTCCATCCTACACAGCAGAAGAGACGTTATGATTCCCAGGAACTTATTCAAACAACAGCTGCCATGCAGGTCTAAAATTCCCGCATGGCAGTTATTTTTCATTCTATATGTTTTCTAATCTATTGAATTTCAAACTTATCCTCTGCTAAATCTGCCTTCAACGTAATCACATCCACACCATGTTTCCAGCAGATGCTCAGCACCGGTGCACTCCATGTAGCCGTGATCTCAGCATCCGGGTGGAATGCCGGGTGCGTTTTGCGCAGACGCAGCAGATCCAGCTGGCGCTGGACTACATCACGCTGCAATGCTGTGTTGATCTGTTCCACATTCAGGTTGGTTCGGTTGATCTCCTTGTGGCCGCCTGCACCGGCATGGCGCACGGCCTCCACATCGTTTTCTCCTGCAAACAGGTCCAGATACCACACCTGTGGTTTGCCGGGCATGAAGAGTTGAATCGCACGGGCCAGCAGCATCTTGTCATCATCAGCACCAAGGGCGCTGTAATAAGTAGCATTGACCTGGTAGTAAATGTTTTTCTGTCCGTGCAGATCTTTCACCATACCGCCGCGCGCCACAATCGTTCCGATCAAGCTCTGAATGCGTTCCTCTGGCAGCATTCCTTTCAAATCCAGCAGCGGAATGCCATCATGGCAGCCCAGCATATTTACGGTGTGGATGTGATGATCGCGCAACTCATCTGCCCAAGCGGCTAAATAACTGCCATCCTTATTTTCAATGGCATCCAACACCAGCCCCGGCAGGAAGAAGTCATAGGTCATGTAGCCTTTATCTGCCACTGTCTGGTAAATTTTTTCGCCATAAGATGCATGAATTTCCGGCAGCAGCTGCAAGCCACATTCATCCGCCAGTGCCTTTACTTTGTCCAGCAGCTCCCAAGTAGCTGGGTCGTTCAAAAAGTTTTTCTCTCCCGGCGCCTTGGGGGCATAGGCAAAAGCATCCAGCCGCACAATGGAAGCTCCATATCCAGCCAATGTCTGCAATGTATTACGGTAGAACTCCCACACTTTGGGACTTTTTATGTTCAAGTCCATCTGCCCCAGGTATTCACGGTGTTCCTCCAGCCAATGGGTCACAGCAGGTTTGCAGGCTGCATATTTACCAAAGTTGATTTCATCCGGCTTTTGGCCCGCATCCAGTGCCGCAGTCAGTATCGCATGTAGCCGCACGGCAGCCGAATACTGTAAGCCTGAAATCTGCATCAGCTGCTGCACCGTGGGATGTAGATAGTCCACCTGCTGGTAGAATGTATTCCAATACGGCTCCTCGGTGCCGTCCGGCATACGCACCATCAGGATAGGCAGGCCCGGCTTGCGGAAGAACATTTTTTCCAGGTATTTTGCTTCCGGTTGGATATATCCTTGCTCCGTCATGGGGCCGCAGCCCTGCCAGAAATCATTCCAGTTAATAAAAAAGTCCCGGTAGGCAGAGTTTTTGCCGTTTTTGAGCAGATCCTGGAACTGCGGCGAAAGTACTGAAGCGTGGTTCAGGATAAAATCCAGTTTGAGTTTCAACCCCAGTGCCTTTAGCCCTTCAATATCCTGCGGGGCGGCAAGCTCCCGGTTCAGGGTATAATCAATAACTGAAAATCCACGGTCCAAGTCAGTATTGAACACACTGGGCAGGATATAGAACGAGCCGAACACATTCTCAAATTCCGGCCGGGCCAGCAGTTGCACAATATCGTGCAGGGTGCCGCCCATACTGTCCGGGTAGGCATTCAACATGGGGGAAATATCAAATTTCATTTCCGGATTCCTCCAATCTGTTCAGCTCACAGCCAGCTTGCAGTATTCCGGCCAGCTCAACACTTTACCCTCGCGTGAAAGGATGATTTTTGCCTTGTGCGCCTGGGATTCCAGCAGCCGCTGCTCAATTTGCAGCACCATCGTAACAAACGGGCTGTCAGCTGCACCATCCCTTGCACGGCTGACCCGGTAGGCCATGGTTTCCTGCGGGGTGCTGTACAAAAACACCGGCAGGTCCACACCACAGTAAAAATCGCTGTTGCCATGGGTCCATTCCACAATCAAGACCTTCACCTGGCTGAAATCCACTTTATCATACCACAGAGCGGCATCATCGCGCCCCATGCGCTTAAGCCAGATGGCATCTGTACCATTTTTGAACTGGGCCAGGATCTGCCCCAGCTCATCAAAATCCTGCTCGTTGGGGGTACCCAGGTATCCAGCCAATGCTTTGCGCCCCTCGGCCTGGTACACAGCCAGCCAAGGTGCATCGGCACACAAAGCGGGGTCTGCATCCCGCTGTTCGTTCTGCCATGTGTGCAGCTGCTGCCACACATCCGGGTTCAGCAGTGCCCCGCTTGTCAGGCCGTGCATGCCTCCCTGACGGAAAATCCGCAGCCGCTCGGCATCGTTCAGCGCCGGATAGCGGCGGGGGTAGTTATCCCCGCTGAGTACATAACTGCCAACGCCGATCTGCTTAAAATAATAACCCAGCAATGCCGCCGCACCTGTTTTGCCGGAACCAGACCCACCGCACACGGTAATCACTGCACGGCCATAAGGGTTGCGGTTACAGATCTCCGCCAGCTGCGGCAGCAGCAGCGGGAAAATTGCATCCGCCTTGGTACGGTGTGCTTCACTGATATGCACTGCATCGCCGGGCATATCACCCTGGGGCATATCTTCCGCCTTTTGGGGCAGTGCTGGGGGCTTCCATTCCTTTTGTGCAGCCTGCAACAAGCCGCACACCTGTTTGCTTTGTTCTGTCATGGTCATTTTTCCCCCTTATGCCTGCGGCAAAAATTCTGCGCGGGCATTGGTTTCTTCGGGCCGCATGGCATCAAAGCCGCCCACAGTGTTTTCGTGGGTAATGGCCACACCGGTACTGTCAAACGCAAAATGCACCGTCACTTCAAAGCAAGTTTCCCCCCAGCGTGCTGCCACGGCAAACGTATTTTCCTGCTCCCACCAACCGGCCAGTTCTACCCGGCTGGTGGGGCTGTTCTGCAGCGGCAGGGTGTTCTGGCGGCGGGTGCCGTCAGTACCAATGATCAGCTGCTTTTGGGCTCCCCCCTGCGTAAAGTGCAGCACCGCATGGTCATCCGCAAAAGTAAAGCCCGCGGTCTCGATCGCCGGTTCTCCGGCTGCACCGCTCAGACTGCTCATGCCCTCATTCCAAAAACGCAGGCGGCCCTTGGTTATAGCAAACATCCTGCCATTTATGATACTGCGCAATGGGCTGAACGGGGCAAATGCCGGTGCCGTGATTGCCAAATGGCGCATCCGCGCCGCCAGACGGGCCACTTGCTCAGGGTTTTCTTCCACATGCTGCGCTGCTTTTACGCGTTCCAGATAGGCCCACAAGGTATCCAGTGTTTTTTGTGCCCAGTGGGCGCCTGTGGCGGTCTCGTTCAAAGATATCTGCATATCCAAGTCGGGAATCACCACACTGAACTGCCCCATGGCACCGTCTGCACGGTAAACACCCTTAGGCTGGCACAACCAGATCTGGAACCCGTACCCCAAAAAGTTATCGCTCGCTTCGGGGTTGCCAATGGCTTCCGTGGCCGATTCATTTTGTAAGCTGACTGCTTTACGCGCATAATCTTCCGAAAGAATGCGTTCCCCATCCCACATACCGCCATCGGCATACAGCTTCATCAGGCGCAGGTTATCCTCAGTGGTAGCAAACAGGCCACCGCCGCCCACTTCCATGCCGTCCGGCATCGTCATCCAGCGCAGGTTCGCGGCATCAATACCAATTTTGTCAAACAGGCGCGGGGTCAGGTAGTCCTGCAGGCCAAGGCCAGTCACTTTGCGCACCATAGCCCCCAGCAGGGTAGAGCCCATAGAGTTGTACATATAAGTCGTGCCCGGTTCATGCAGCACAGGCGTTGCCAAAAAGCTGCGGATCCAGTGTTCATCCGCCGGGGGCATGGTATCCATACCACAACCCATGCAGAGCACATCCCGCACCGTCATTTTTTTCAGGTTCTCGCTGGGGTTTTCTGGCGCTTCATCCGGGAAAATATCAATTACTTTATCATCCAGGTGCAACAGTCCTTCGGTGCAGGCAATGCCAACCGCTGTGGCCGCATAGGTTTTGCTTAAGGATTGCAGCCCGTGCCGCACACCGGGGCCATAGGGGGCCCACCAACCTTCGGCACATACTTTGCCATGCCGCATAATCATCAGGCCGTGCATCTCGGTAAAGCCGCTTTCCAGCTCGTCCAGCAGCCATTCAATATCTTCGCTGCGCAGGCCCACCGCTTCGGGGGTGGTGCGCTCAAACTCTCTGCGTTTCATCGTCAGCCTCCTGTTTTTCGGTATTCAGCATCCAGGGCACTGCCTTTTTGATTTCCTGGTCCCAGAACTGCCAGGTATGTGCGCCCGGCCCCTGGAACCAGGTCACATCCGCGCCAAGTTTTTCCAGTTCCTTGCGCATAACAGTGTTATTGGGGAAAAGCGAATCCTCCGTTCCACAGGCAAGGTACAGCCGGGGCAATGTGCCCGCCTGTTTGGCCTTTTGGGCCCAATACAGCGGGTCGCGCGGGCTGCCTGCCAAGGTGTCCAGGTCACCGAACACACGGCGGTAATAACCATAGCTGCCCACCCCGCTGGGGATCACAGCATCCGGCTTCATGCCCGCGACATTCTGAATGATAAAAGCAGAGGAAAAACACGCCGCAGCGCTGAACGTTTCACTGAATTTGCAGGCGTTCAGCAAGGTACCGAACCCGCCCATCGAAAGCCCGGCCATCCAGGTGTGTTCCCTATCCCGGCACAGCGGGAACGCAGCACGGGTCAGCTCCACCAGTTCCTGGCCAACAAAGGTGCTGTATAAAAATCCAGCTTCGGTATCATCCTCATAAAAGCTGTTTTCCCCGCTGGGCATTACCACCGCAATGCCATACTGGCGGGAAAGCTCAGCAACACAACTGCCATGCAGCCAATCCTCGCTGCGGCCAGTATAACCATGCAGCAGGTACAGCGTGGGGAACGGCCCCGCCTGCGGCTTTGGTGCTGCCGGATCCTCGATCGGCAGGCAGACATCCACATCCACCAGCCGCATCAAACATTTGGAAAAAAACTCTGCATGGAAAATCGCCATTCCGGTCCAGCCCCCTTTTACAGATAAATAAACGGTTCTTTTGCGTCAATAAAGGTCACCGGGCAGCAGTGGTCAATCAGATCCGGCAGCCAGGCTGCCATATATTCCATTCCGGCTTCCTCGCTGCGCTCATGGCCAAGCTTGATCATGGCCTTGTTCTGACCCAGCTGCATAGCATCCCGGATGTACGCACAGGTGGTCCATTCGGTCACATCCCCGCACAGCATCACATCGGCGTGGGTTTGTTCCATGGCCTGCATCGGCATCTCTTCCACGCCAAGGCCCAGGCTGCCGCCGCCCACCAGAATCAACACTTTGTTTACCGGCATTTCCGGCTTGCCAATGGTTTGCAGGGTGGTCATATCCAGCTTGCGCTTTAAGTCTGCAGCCAGGTCTGCCAGCGTAGTCTGGGGGATCTCATACAGCCAGGGAGCTTTCTGACCGGGCACCAGATATTGCTTCCAGCCCAGCTTGTCCGCCACACCCCAATAAATGCGGTCCCCTGCCGCAGCGTGCATATGGTCATGGTAACGCCAGATCGTCATACCCGTCTCATCAATCAGGCGGCGTTTGGCAAGGTAGGTCGAATCCTCTGCACACCAATCCGGCACATCGCGGCCGGTAAACCAGGTGGGCTCATGGGTGATGATAAAATTGACACCTTTGGCAGCGGCTTCGCGGATCACCTCTACCGTTGCCATAAATGTAACGGCAATGCCCTTAACTTCCTGCTGGGGGTCGCCGGTCATCAGCTGATCACAGGTAGGTGCAATGCGGGCTTCACCGGTGGAATCCGTCAGGATACGATCAATTACTTCCTGTATTTTCATGTTCTTACCTCCTTTAGCCTTTCACAGCGCCCATAATAACACCTTTGGTCAGATACTTTTGCAGGAACGGATAGATGACCACAATGGGCAGCACGCCCACAACAGCCAACGCCATGCGGATACCGGTGCTGGGCAGGGAAGCCATGCCGCTGCTCACCATCGCCGCAGCGCTGCCGCTGGAAAGGAACTGGATGTTGTTCATCATGCGCACCAAAAAGTTCTGGATACCGTAATATACAGGGTCATCCACATAGTAAAGGGCGTTGATCCAGTCGTTCCAGTAAGCCAGGCCGGTGAACAGGCCAACCGTCACATTGACCGGCACGCTCAGCGGCACCATGATTTTCCAGAAAGTTTTCAGCTCGCTGGCTCCGTCGATTTCGGCGGCTTCGACCAGCTCAAAGGGGATGCTGTTTTTGTAGTAGTTCCGTACCAGCATGATGTTCATGGCGTTCATCAGCAGGTTGGGCAGCAGCAAAGCAAAGTAGGTGTTCTTGATGTGGAAAATCTGGGTCCACATAATGTAGCTGGAAACAATGCCGCCATTGAACAGCATGGTAAAGAACACAAAGAACGAAAGCTGGTTGCTATACTTAAAATCCTTGCGGGACATGGGATAAGCCAGCATTGTGGTGAACAACAGACTGACCACAGTGCCCACCGCCGTAATGCCCAGGGAGGTCAAATAGGAGCGGCCAATCTGTTTGCGCTGGTTCCACATGTACAGGTAACTGTCTATACTGAACTTTTTGGGCCAGAAGCTGTAGCCATAAGTGATCAATGTAGTTTCATCCGTCAGGGAGCTTGCCAGGATCAACACAAAGGGGGCCAGCGTTGCCACGCAGATCACAAGCAGCAGCACAAGCGATACCCATTTGAAAACGCGCTCGCCGCGGGTATAAAGTTTGCTTCCCATTTGTTCGTCCTCCTATCAGAACAGTGCGCTGTCGCTGTCCGCTTTTTTGACCAGCCAGTTTGCGGTTACAACGGTCACAAAGCCGACAATGGACTGGATCAGGCTGGCTGCGGCCGACATGCCCACATCGCCGTTTTTCATCAACGCGCGGTACACATAGGTATCTACGGTCTGGGTTACATTGTACAGTGCGCCAGAATCCATAGGCACCTGGTAGAACAGGCCAAAGTCCGAAGCAAAAATGCGGCCCACGCTCAGCAGCGTCATCAGGATAATCGTGGATTTGAGCTGCGGCAGCGTAACGCGCACGATCTGCTTCCACTTGCCTGCACCGTCAATACGAGCCGCCTCGTACAAACTGGGGTCAATACCGGCAATGCTGCCAATGTACACGATGGAAGCGTAACCGGCATTTTTCCAAGCATTGACGATGACCAGAATCATCGGCCAGTATTTGGGCTCCGAGTACCAGTTGACGGTGGGCAGGTGCAGCAGTTCCAGGGTATTGTTCAGCAAGCCGCTTTCCGGGTTCAAGAAAGCGTAAACCAGGTAGGAAACAATAACCATGGAAACCAGGTTGGGCAAAAGCAGGCTGCCCTGGAAAAACTTGGAGATTGTCAGCTTGTTCAGCTCATTCATCATGATAGCCAGCGCAATGGCAAGTACCGTGGTGGTAATAATGAACACGACGTTGTATGCCAAAGTATTGCGGATCATAGTGAATGCGGCGTCCGAGCGGAACAAAAACTCAAAATTCTTAAAGCCGCACCAGTTGCTCTTGAAGGGGCCTTTGATATAACTGTAATCCTTGAACGCAAGGAAAATGCCGATCATTGGCAGATAGTTATTGATGAGCAGATACAAAATGCCGGGCAATGCGATCAGCAGCAACGGCTTTGTGTTCTGGCGCAGTGCGCGCTTTTTCTTTGCCGCTGTGGTTTTTGCAGCCTGTGTCGCCATGGGAACCATCCTTTCCGGTAAAACATTGTATGGATTGTCTGATAAAATTGGGCCCTGCTTGCGCAGGGCCCGCATAAGGTTTTGTTTACTTCTGGGCGGCGATCCATGCATCAAGCTGTTCCTGCTTTGCCTGGATCACGGTGTTGATACCGGCAGCATCCAGTGCATTCAGGAATTCCGGCATGGTGGTTTCGGGATCGACCGTACCACAGATCAGGCCCGGAACATACTGGTTGTAAACATTGGCAATGGCGCTCATCTCGGTAGTAACGCCGGAAGCATCAAACATAAAGCCAAAGAACGGGCTGCGCTCAGATTCCTTGTTGTGCTTCAGCTTCAGCTGGATATCGGCAATATCGGTGCCGACCGGCTGGTACTGCAAACTCTCGGAGCCGATAACGCCGGTGCAGAGTGCTGCGGTGTACCCAACGGTGGTGGCATCCTTACCATCGGGGTATGCCCAGTGGTCAGCGTCAGGCTTTACATAGTCAACGCCCTCTTCGCCGTACAGGAAGGTATTGATGAGGTATTCATCGGTCCACAGGCGGTTGATCATCTTCATGGCAGCTTCGGGCACCTTGCTGGTGCTGGCAATGCCAAAGTCAACGTAAACGGAAGCGGAATCAAAGTAGAAGTTGTACAAAATCTTGCTCTTCAGGTTGTGGCCGGAGGAAAGGCTCAGTGCTGCACCGGCAGAATCGCCACCATAAGCGTCAATGGTGGAGAAGCAGCGTCCTGCGCTGAACAACTCAGTGGCAGTACTGGTGGTGGTTGCAGCGTCAGCCTGCAGGTAGCCCTTCTGGTTCCATTCCCGCATCAGTTTGCATTTTTCCATAAAGGCATCGGATGCATACAGGTTGGTTACAGTAGGATCGCCGTTCATGGTAACACCGGCATAATAGTTGGTGTCGTTCAGGCAGTCAACTTTTTCTTCGGAACGCAGAATGGGGCGGATGATACTGGTATCACCCTGGTTGTTGGGCGCATAACAGACAACGGTCGGATCATATGCCTTGACCTGTTCGAATACAGCTTCCAGGTCCTCCATGCTGTTCACCGTGCTCATATCCACACCGGCGGCCTGGGCAATGTCATCATCCCAGATCAGGTTGCCGTTCAGGGCCATGCCCTTGTTGGCGGGCACCGCATAAATTGTGCCGTTGATGGTGGTAGCGGTGTACGGGTTATCATCGAAATCTTCTTTCAGCTTGGCGGTCACTTCCTGACCGTATTTTTCCAGCAAGTCATCCATCGGGGCCAGCATGTCGGAAGCCACATCGTTTGCCAGGGCGATATCCAGGAACGCATCG
Organism: Acutalibacteraceae bacterium; assembly: GCA_963626055.1. Taxonomy (GTDB): domain Bacteria; phylum Bacillota; class Clostridia; order Oscillospirales; family Ruminococcaceae; genus Gemmiger. The sequence goes on along the minus strand of CAVFVI010000039.1, from coordinate 16,891 downwards.
ATCTTATCGCCGCTTTGCATGGCCAACTGAACTTTCTGGGTATACTCTGCCGGTCCAAACAGCTTGATGTCAATCGCAATGTTATCGTCCGGGTAGGTTTTTGCCAGGTAATCATTCATCAGGTTTTCAATGCGGGTCACTTCACTGTCTTCCGGAATATTATTGAAAGACATGCAGTAAACCGAAACGGTGGTTGGCTCTGCCGAAGCAGAACTGCCGCCAGCAGCTGCGCTGCCGGAACCGCTTGAACCACAGGCTGCCAGGCTCATTGCCAGCATACCCGCCGTGACCAGAGAGATCAGCTTTTTCATGGTGTTTTTCTCCTTTTGTTATGTGTTTTTCCTTCTCTTGGGGTCGGCGTCCTTTTGTCTGCGCCTTCCCGCTTCGTTGTCTTTATTATATCAGCCGCACCCCGTGCCGTCTTTTGAAAATCCAAACAGGATTTTCAAAAATCCTCACACCTTTCCACACCCCTTGCACCCACCCGCACAAGATGCTATGCTAACGATAGAACACAATTTACGAATTAGAAATCAGGAATGAGCAATGAGGAATTACGGCAAAGATAGCTGGCCAAGCAGACTTTGCAGTAAATCTTATAATGATCTCCACCATAATCGCCAGGAACGGTCAAGAACGTTCCCTACAAAGCACTTTTTCGGTTCGTGGCAAAACCTCTCCTAATCTTCAATTCCTAATTTCTCATTTCTAATTCCTAATTAAGATAACTCCTCCCTCCTACTTCCTAACTCCTAACTTCTTCCGGGGTGCCTTATGTCTTCACATCACAATTCCCTCCGCTGGCGCAGCGGGGTCAATTTGGCAGTTATTGCAGCGGCGCTGGTAGCCATCACGGTCATCACCAACGCTTACAGCTTTAATTTAATGCTGCGCAATTTCCGCCAAAGCCTTTCCAGCACAGCGCAGATCTATGCGGAACAGATCAGCGGCAAAGTGGATAAAATCAACTCTGGCTCGCTGGAGTTGGTCTCACTGGCCGCCAGTTCACAGAACTACTATACCAGCAGCCCACTGGGCCGCTACCTAACCCAGCAGGACGTTCTGACCCGCCTTCAGGACCGCATCCGCTATATAGAATCCAGTGATCTCTATTTCTTCTACCGCACGGATAGTAACGAACTGCTGACCGCATTGAGCAACCGCCCCTCCACCGGCAGCAGCTATTTCTGGAACCAATACCTGATGCTGCCGCCTACCCAACCCGCCAACACCTGGTTTTCTGTTACCAACAACAGCGAAACCTGGCTGATGCGTTATTATAATGTATCTCAAATCCGGGTCGGCGCAGCCGTGCGTGCCAAAACGCTGCTGCAAAGCCTGTATGCTGATACCGGCCTTGTGCAGGACAGTGGTTTTGCTCTGGCAGGGCTGGATGGCACCATCGTTTATTCCAGCCAGCCTGACCTTATCGCCTGCGGTACCAACCTGGCTGATCGCATTCCTGCCAGCCTGATTGTGGAAAGCCACACGATTTCTGAAGTGGGTACGCTGCTGCTGTTCCGCCCGTCGTCAGATCTTCTGCACCAGCTCAGCGGATCGTTTGGATGGCTGCTGTTGCTCAATTTGCTTGCACTGGCACTTATCACCACCATGCTGCTCAACACCAATCGCCATGTTACCGGCCCAATCCAGCAGCTGACCGAGGGCGTGCGCGAGGTGGAACGCGGCAACTGGGATTACCAGCTGGAAACTTCCTCCCAAATTGAAGATTTTCAGCAGCTCTTCCACGGTTTCAACCACATGATTCTGGAAGTACATGACTTGAAAATTTCCGCCTATGAAGCCGAGCTGGAACGCCACCGCAATGAGCTGCGCTACCTGCAGCTACAAATTCGCCCGCACTTTTATCTTAATGCCATTACCACCATTTCCAGCTTGATCTACCAGGACCGCAAGCAGGACGCCCGCTCTTTCATCGATTTTTTGAGCGATTATCTGCGCTACCTGTTCAGCGGCAGCGATACCCAGGTTACCCTGCAGCAGGAAACCGAGCACTGCAAATCCTTTATCCAATTACAGCAGATCAAATACCCTGATACCATCTTTTACATGTTTGAGCTTGCCCCCGGTACTGAGAACGTCCGCATCCCCAAATTTTTGCTGCAAACCGTGGTGGAAAATATCTTCAAGCACGGGTTCAGCCCAGAGCAGTTCTTAAGTATTTTCCTGGAATCGGCTCTGGAAGAACAAAACGGTGTGCGCGGCCTGCGCATGACGGTGGAGGATAACGGCTGCGGTTTTACCCAGGAAATGTTGGCCAACTTTCCCGAAAAAGAGGATAATGGCCATGTAGGGTTAAGCAACCTCTACCATACCTTGCAGCTGATTTACGGCCCCGCCGCGAGCCTGCACATCAGCAACGCCGAACCGAATGGTGCCCGCGTTACCATCTTTTTGCCAGAGGAGGAAAACCATGCACATCCTGATCGTGGATGATGACATCCCCACTGTTGAGGTCATCCGCACGTCGCTGCACTGGGACCTGCTGGGTATTGACCGGGTAGAAACCGCTTATGATTATACCGAAGCTCAAAACAAGATCTGCGCCAGCCAGCCGGATATCATCCTGTGTGATATCGAGATGCCCCGCGGCAGCGGCTTGGACCTGCTGCGCTGGCTGCGGGAAGAAAAACGTGACTGCGAGTTTGTGTTCCTGACCTGCCATGCCAATTTTGACTATGCCAAAACCGCGCTGCAATACGGTGCTGCCGACTATATCACTAAGCCATTCAACATTGCCCAAACCGAAGCAACGTTAAGTAAAGTTGCTTCCCAGGTGCGCTACCACCAGGAGCTTTTGCAAAAAAGCCGTGCCGGCCAGCAGTGGGAGGAAGCCCACAGCCTGGCTCAAGCATCTTTCCTGCGCGGGTTGTTCATGGATGGAACCCTAATGACCGAAGTAGAACTGAACAAGCGCTTCCTGGACCTGGGCCTTGCAGTGGATGCCGTCCAGCCCATCCACATGGTACTGGCTGCCGCACCCCAACCTGCTGACGATACCAACTGGAAGCCGGAACTGTTCGGCTATGCGTTCCGTAACCTTGCCACTGAACTTCTGTGTGAGAATGCTCCCGCCCACGTGTTCCACATTCTGCGGCAGGATATGCACTTCTGCCTGGCCTGGTTGGACGGCAGCCTGGCACCGGATATTGTAGCCCAGCGCTGCCGCAGCCTGATCGAACTCGGCGGCAGCTGCCTGCGTTGCGAAGTGACCTGCTATGTAACCCATAACGCTTCCTGGCGCACCGCGGCCGCCCAGCGCGAAACTATGGAGCAGCGCGACCGCCAGAACATTACCCGCCGCGGCGAACTGATTTTGGAAACCGACCAGCTTGGCCCCCACAACGCAGCGCAGTATTCTCTAGATGTTGCCAAGTTGGAACAGCTGTTCACCCAAGGCAACGTACCTGCCATCACCAACCTGATTCGTAAGGATCTTTCTACTCTCGCGGAGGAGAAAATGCTTTCCCCCGCGCTGATGCAGCAGATTCACCAGGATTTCCAGCAGGTTTTGTACAGCGTGCTCAACGCCAACGAGATCCAAGCCCACGAACTGTTCCGCGATGATGCCTGTGTACGGTTAAACCAAACCGCAGAAAGTTCCATTATGAACATGATCAAGTGGGTCAGCGTTGCCGCCGACCGCGCAGTGCGTACCATCCGGGAAGCACACCAGGTCAACAGCATTGCAGGCAAGATCCGCCAATACTGCCAAGAACACTTTGCCGAAAAAATTTCCAACCGCGAAATTGCCGATGTCGTTTACCTGACGCCGGATTACGCCAACCGCGTGTTCAAAGACGCTTATGCTCAGTCCATCAAGGACTACCTGACTGACCTGCGAATGCAAAAAGCCCAGCTGCTGCTGCGTGATGAAGCTAATACCATCAGCGAAGTAGCCGCCCAGGTGGGCTTCGATAATTTTTCGTACTTTTCCACCCAGTTCAAAAAATATACCGGTCTAACCCCCAACGAGTGGAAGCGCCAGAACGGGTAATTACCGAAATATTCACTCTATAAAGCAGCAAAACAACAATCGCATCATCGCTGTTTTTTCTTTTCTCAGGGTATCCCTGCATTTCAGGTACTGGCTGAATTCTGGCGTGAACCTTTATAGAAAAAGCAGATTTTTTTCTTGTATATACTCGATTCTTGCCCCATCATTCTTGCAAAAGGACTTAAGAACAAACGCAGTAAAGTTGCGCGTGAATTATTTTTCCAGTGTTATAACAGTGCACAACAGGAACAATATTACGGCGTGAATCTTCATGTTTTTGGTAACCGCTGTATGGAAAACCTTCCGGCTCTCGTTCCATGAGTGTTATCAACTCTTGATCCATATTACAAACAAATTGCTATCCTGTAGCAAAAAATAAGTAATATTATATTTTTGAAAAATATATCTCAGCTTGCATTCATCGGTATCATTTTTTAGTGATGCCGATTTTTATTTTTGTGAAAATGCCAAAAGTAATTACCTATCGTTTTGAATAAATCATGTTAAATAAGCCTTCCTCGAAAGTACAACAACACTATACCGTACTTTGAGCATTTTATAATTCCTCAAAATCATGCACAATCTTTTACTATATCATCGAATGCTCTCATGATACCATTCGCAGGATTCACTAACTAGTCCCGCAACAATTATCGATATAGCGAATATACAATTTTATCAAGGCTCTGTATAATAGAAAGCACTTCACCACAGAAAGGATGTCAAAAAATGACCAAGAAAGCCGAAGTTTTCTCTTTTGATTTGTCCGAGTATATTAATACTGCAGCCAAAATGTAATGACCGTGCAAAACAAACCATTCGCATTATGATGAACAGTGAATTGCGTGTCAGCAGCAATTTGATGAAAGAACTCGATCCCAATGTGTGTCATTATGCAACAGTATTTTTGCATAAAAGCCAAAACAAACTTGTACTCAAATTGGAGTCAGAAGCAAGCGCCAACGCTGTTTACTTAAAGAAAAACGGCTGCGCTTCGCTGGAAGATGCCGCCACTCAGCTTAAAGACCGTGGTATAAAAGTTCCCGCCTGCTTTGTCATTGAAAAAGCGGTCAACGAAAACACCTGGATTGCAGCTTACGATGCAAATCATTGTTTTCCAGAGCCCAATATTTCTGAGCAGAAATTGCGTCGGCCGCGCAAGCGAATTCCGCGGGAGGTATTGCCCGAATGACGGAACAAGATGTATTAGAAGCATATCAACCTGCGCTCATTGGCCTGATTCATAAATATAGTCCTTATACTCCTTTTGATGATGCACTTTCCACCGCGCAGCTTGAATTACTACTGGCTCTCCGCCGCTATCATTCAGCCTATCATGGCACGTTTTGGACAGATTTTGCTTGCCAAAAGGTTTGTGCCCAACTGAAAGAACTCCAGAAACAGCAAAACTCTCTACAACGTCACCAAAGACTATCTCTCGATGCGCCAGTAAATAATGAATCATGTACGACCTTTGGCCAGCTTTTTCTCACGGAATCGCCAAAAGTCACACGAATAGAGCTGCAAGAAATGCTCTCTTATGCACCGCCAAAAGCGCAGCAGGTTGCCTGGAGAGTTATTGACAAATATTCTCCCACAGAGATTTTGAACGATTTACAGATATCGCAATCGGAATATCAACAGCACTTATGTATGCTCCAAAAAGCGTGGGAGGCGTACAACCAAGAAAGCTGACCAATATCTATGATGCCGTCCGTGTTGCAATATTAGGTGTCGATAAAAGCGAGGAGGAAACATCATGCCGACCCCATCTATTGAAGCGACAGAAAAGTTGTTTTTCCCATATTATATCAATCAAGGGCGGTTATTGGATATTTATGCCATATTAAATGGCGGCTACTCTGAATATGTTGAAATCACAACCGCCGTAAATTCTGAAACAAAATCCAACGGAAAAGCCGGAATAACTGCAAATGGTGGTTTTAAAATTCTCGACTTAGGAACATCTTTGACTGTTGGAAAGGATAACGTTTCTTCAAATTCCAATGAAAACAAAGAAAAGAAAGTTCAGACCGTAACTTCTATGCTTCACATCGTGATAAATGCACTAAGTTCTCGTGGTTACTTACACGACATCACATTGGCAAATGTAGGAATGTTTGTGTGTACTCCCGTTCGCTTACAGATTAATTCCATTCGTGCATTATTAAGCGAAACACAAGAATTATTAAAACTGATGGAGAACATTGATCGCATCAGTGGAAGTTCCGGTACTTCTTTCAAAAAAGATTCTTCAAAGTCACAGCGGAACACACCAAAATCCGACAGCAAAGACATCAAAGAGGTCATGCAGCTGTTGCAGACGATTTTTTCGGGGGAAGAAATCGTATATGAAACAGAAAGTTATGCAATATTCGGGAACATATCAAATGAGAATTTGTACCAAGCTATCCGGAGTGATATCATTGGGACCAACCTGATGTGCTTAGCGCAAGTCAAACGCATATATCCTGATGGGACCGATTTAATGCGAAATACAATTTTCTCAAAGATCCAGGATGCGGCCGCAAAGGAATCATTGATAAACAGTATGAAATCTCTGACCGAAAATGATGCCTTCACTTTCGAGTCTGCCGCCATTTCTTCCATCCATGGTAAACCTGTATATGAATTAGAGATTATTGCGTTGTATCAATAATCTTCTCGCTTTTTCTCGTATCATCTCCCACAGCAAAAGAAAACCTTTTTGTGAGAGCACTACTCAAACAACAACAGCTGCCGTACAGACATACTTTCCTGTACAGCAGCTGTTGCTATTATTATTCTTTTGTTTTTTACCCTTTCCCCGTCAGTTCTTTCAACAATGCCCGGCACCCAATGTTGATATCCCGCCAGGTGGCCTCAAAGTCACCGGTATACCACGGGTCGGCCACATCGCCGCTTTGGCCTGCGTGGGCCAGCAGGAGCGAGCACTTTCCCTCCGGGTCGCCGCCGCAAATGCGGGCCATGTTGTGCAGGTTCATCCGGTCCATCCCGATCAGGTAATCAAACTCCTCATAATCCTTGCGGGTCATCTGCCGCGCCACGTGCCCATCGCAGCGGATGCCATGCTCCGCCAGTTTGCGCCGGGCCGGTGGATACACCGGGTTGCCCAGTTCCTCCCGGCTGGTTGCCGCGGAAGCGATCACGAACTCATCTTCCCGCCCCGCCTGCCGCACCAGGTCTTTCATCACATACTCTGCCATCGGGCTGCGGCAGATATTCCCATGACATACAAAAAGGATTTTTGTCATTTCCGTGCGTTCCTCCAAAGGTTACAAAGCATCTATATTACGTCGTTTTTATCTTGTTTTTCTTCTCTATCCTGCTCAAAAATCACTCGTATTTCCATAATTCCACACCAGTTCCCATAAAAATGGTGTAGTAAGTGGTGTAGTATCCGCCACAGCACGGGCCGCTGCAGCAGCTTCCGGCCGCTTTTCTCTGTATCCCGCTGCCAGCCGCCTACGACGCATCCACCTTTACCGTCACCTTTGACGGCCACTTTTCTCTGTATCCCGCTGCCAGCCACCCCAAGAATGCCTACAGGATACCACACGCCGTGCCAAATTACAACCGGCTCCCCCTGCACCGCCCCGTTTTCTGCAAAATCCTCTTGCAAGGTTTTGCACCGCCAACTATAATGTATTTATATATTATAAGCAAAGGCGCGTGGCACAGCCGTTTTCCGGGCTTGCCGGGTGCTTTGGATTCCAAACAGAAAGGGGGGCCGCCCGATGCCTCGCATTGCCGTGGTGGATGACCAGCCGGATATGCGGCAGCAGCTGTGCAGCATGATCGACCAATACAGCCGCGAGAACAACTGTATGCTGGAAGTTACCGCTTTTTCGGACGGTGCCCAGATCATAACCGACTACCACAAAGGGTTCGACATCATCTTTCTGGATATCGAAATGCCGGAGCTGGGCGGCATGGACGCTGCCGAACGCATCCGTACGGTGGACCCGGATGTGGTGCTGGTATTTGTCACCAACATGGCGCAGTACGCTATCCGCGGATATGAGGTCGACGCCCTGGATTTTGTGCTCAAACCGGTCAATTATTACCAGTTCAGCACCAAGCTGGCCCGCGCTTTGCAGCGGGTGCAGCGCCGCAAAGGCGGGCAGATTGCATTACAGACCGCCGGGGGCGTGCAGCTGCTGAACACCGAGGACATCTACTGGCTGGAAACACGAGACCGCATGCTGCATTACCACACCTCCACCGGGGTATGGTCGGTGCGTTCCAGCCTGCAAAACGCCGAAAAACAGCTGGCACCCTACCACTTTGCCAAATGCAACCAATGCTATCTGGTCAACCTGCGCTATGTAAAATCAGTCCAGAATGATATGGTCCAGGTCGGGGAGGACCGGCTGGAGATCAGCCGCCGCCAGCGGGCTGCCTTCCTGGCTGCGGTCGCCGCCTATGTTGGGGGTGCCATGTAATGCTGCCAAACCTCCAACAGTTTCTTTCTCTCCTTGTCTGTGGGATACAGCTTTGGGGCGCAGCTCTGACCTACTGGCTCCCGCTCCGGCATCCGCCGCACTTTTGGCAGCGGGCGCTGCTTTGCCTGATTCCCTCCATTCCCCTTTCCACATTTCTATTATGGGCGGACCACACGCCTTCCTCGCTGTTCCTGCGGGCGGGGGCGTATATTCTGTTTTTCATGTGGATGGTTTTCGCCTCCCACAGCTGCACCCAGTTAGACTGGTCCGGTGCCACCTATTGTGCCATCTGGGGAATTTTGAGCGCCCAGACAACATTTGAGTTATGGCAGCTTCTTGTCTGGTGCCTGGCGCGGGTAAACATCATTTTACCATCGGATCAGCCCTCCGTTTTGCTGCTGCAGCTGTTGTTTTTTGCCGCTGCGTACTGCCTGCTGCGGGTAACGGTTGCCCGCTCCATGCCGTATGAGGGCAGCTACCACATCGGCCCCCGCCAGCAGATCAGCGCTATTATTCTGGGCGGCATGTTCGTTCTGCTGTTTTTAACGATGCAGACCTTCACCAACATCGGGGTATCGCGGGAAACTTCCGTTTTTGTCATTGTCCCTTTGGCTCTCTGCCAGCTCTACTGCATTACCCTTTTATATCTGCAGACTGAGCTATTCAAAAAAGCGGCCATGGAAAAAGAGATGAACTCGCTGAACATGCTGTATGAGCGCCAGCGTCAACAGTATCAGGTGGCCAAGCGGAATGTGCAGATCATCAACCGCAAATGCCACGAGCTGAAAGTGCAGATCGCTGACCTGCGCCGCATGGCCCCCAACGCCGCGCTGCAGCAGAGCCTGAACGAAGCCGAAGCCGCTGCCCGGCAGTATGATGCCAGCACCCAGACTGGCAGCGAGGTTTTGGATGTTGTTCTGACCGAAAAAAGCATGCTGTGCGAAGCCCACCACATCAGCATCAACAATGTAGCGGACGGCACCTGCCTGCACTTTATGGACCCGGCCGACCTGTACGCCCTGTTTGCCAACGCGCTGGACCATGCCATCGAACTGACCCGCAGGCTGCCGGAGCCGGAAAAACGGATGATCGACCTGCTGGTCTGCAAACGGCAGGGGTTTGCTGTGCTGAACATCATCAGCGCGGTGCCCGATGGCCCGGACCCTGACCGCGAAACCTGCGATGAGTTAAAGATCGTCAAGCGCATTATTCAGAAGTACAATGGCTTTTTGACCACCGAATCCAACGGCGAATTTTTTGCGATAAAGGCCGTTTTCCCGGTCCAATAAAGTTCCCTCAAAATTCAAGGCATAAAATTTATACCCCTGTATTTGTGCACATTGCACAAATACAGGGGTTATTTTTTTGTCAGGCAAAAACCACTTATTCCACGCAAACGACCGATTATGCAAAACCCATTGCGCCAAATTTCGCGGTTCGTTACAATAATAACAACAAAAAGAAAGGCTGGCTGCGCCATGCGAGAAATCACCAAAATCATGAAGGGTTGGGAATTTACCGGCCCCGACAGCACCACCACAACGGTGGACCTGCCGCACACCTGGAACGCCCGCGACGGTCAGGACGGCGGCAATGACTACTGGCGCGGCACCTGCATCTACCGCACCCGTTTTGCTGCCCCCAAGTTTGATACTGCTGCCCAGCAGGTCTGGATCCAGTTTGACGGTGTCAACGCCAGCGCCCATGTGGTTCTGAACGGTTCCCCCGTCTGCAACCACAACGGCGGCTACTCCACCTTCCGTGCCAACATCACCGAGCTGCTGCAGAGTGAAAACGAGCTGACCGTAGAAGTGGACAACAGCAAAAACGACCGCGTTTATCCCCAGAAAGCCGACTTCACTTTCTATGGCGGCATCTACCGCGATGTCAGCCTGATGGTGGTCAGCAAGAACCACTTTACGCTGGATTACTTCGGCGGCCCCGGCATCCGCATCACCCCCACTGTGCAGGGCGCAGACGCCAGCGTTCAGGTCACCACTTGGCACGATGGCGAGGGCGAAGTGAACATTGAGTTGCTGGATGCTGCCGGCAACACCGTTGCCACCGGCAAAGGCCCCGATATCACCCTGACCATCTTTAACGCTCATCTGTGGAACGGCGTCAAGGACCCGTACCTTTACAGCTGCAAGGCCCGCCTTGTGGTAAACGGCAAAGTGGAAGACGAAACCACCACCCGCTTCGGCGTGCGCAGCTTCAAGGTCGATCCCAAGAAGGGCTTCTTCCTGAACGGCAAGTCTTACCCGCTGCACGGTGTTTCCCGCCATCAGGACCGCAAGGGTCTGGGCAACGCCATCACCCGCGAAATGCACGATGAGGACATGGCCCTGATCAAAGAGATCGGTGCCAACACCATCCGCCTGGCCCATTATCAGCACGACCAGTACTTCTATGATCTGTGCGATGAGGTCGGCATGGTCGTCTGGGCCGAGATCCCCTACATCAGCGAGCACATGCCCAACGGCCGCGAAAACACCATCAGCCAGATGAAAGAGCTGATCATCCAGAACTACAACCACCCCTGCATCGTCTGCTGGGGCGTTTCCAACGAGATCACCATCTCCACCAAGGACAAGAAGGACATGCTGGATAACCACCGCCAGCTGAACGACCTGTGCCACGAGATGGACAAGACCCGTCTGACCACCCTGGCCTGCTATGCCATGTGCGGCCCCTTCAACCGTTCGGCCCACATTACCGATATGGTCAGCTGGAACCTGTACCTGGGCTGGTACGTTCCGGGCTTCATCCTGAACGACCTGTGGATGGGCTTCTTCCATCTCTGCTTCCCCAACCGCCCGTTCGGCTACAGCGAATACGGTGCGGAGGGCATGCCCAACCTGCACAGCATCCATCCCCGCCGCGGTGACCACACCGAAGAATACCAGGCCAAGTACCACGAGTACATGCTGCGCTGCTTCAAGCGCCACCCCTGGATGTGGGCCACCCACGTTTGGAACATGTTTGACTTTGCTGCGGACGCCCGTGATCAGGGCGGCGAACCGGGCATGAACCACAAGGGCCTTGTGACCTTTGACCGCAAAACCAAGAAGGACAGCTTCTATCTGTATAAAGCATGGTGGAGCGATGAAGCCTTTGTGCACATCTGCTCCAAGCGCTTTGTGGAGCGCACCGGCAGCACCGCCACCGTAAAGGTTTATTCCAACCAGAGCACCGTTGCCCTGTATGTCAACGGCAGCAAGGTGGGCGAGCAGACCGGCGAGCATGTTTTCACCTTCAAGGTTCCCCTGAACGGCGAACTGCACATTCAGGCCGTGGCCGGTGACCGTACCGATGAGTCCGTCATCCGCCATGTGGACACCCCCAACCCGGAATACAAGCTGCACAAGACCAAATCCAAGAGTGCAAACTGGGTGTAATTTATTTTGAACAACCTGTATTTTTATCTTTTGTTGTACAGTTTGTTATATAGCATTTTCTAACAGGAGGAGAACACAATGAGTAAGAAACCCAAAGTTGGGATGTGGTCCGGCCTGACCGCCGTTACCGCCGTCCTGACCGCAGGCGCCATCGTAGGTACCACGGTTGCGTTCCATTACACGACCACCGTCAACAACTACCTGGATGCCGACACTTACAAGATCATCAAGGGCGACAGCAATGAAGATACCGAGTACTTCAAGAGCGATTTCGCCTCTGACGAAGAGCGTGAAGCTTATGAAGCTGAGCTGTGCGCACAGGTTGAAGCTGAAGGCGCAGCCCTGCTGAAGAACACCAATGCCGCCCTGCCCCTGGCCAGCGGTGCAAAGGTCAGCCTGTTCGGCCACGGCTCTGTGGACCTGATGTACGGCGGCACCGGTTCCGGCTCCGTTGATACCAGCAAGGCTCCTAACTTCAAGCAGGCTCTGGAATCTCAGGGCATCGAAGTCAACAGCACCCTGTGGGATCTGTATTCTTCTGACAGCATGATGAAGAACTACAGCCGCATCACCCCGGCTGCTATCTCCGATACCCTGGAAGCCAACACCCAGTACGCTGTGAACGAAGCTCCCTGGAGCGAACTGTCCGGCGCTGAGTCCAGCTTTGCTGAGTACGGCGACGCTGCTATCGTTGTGTTCTCCCGCTCCGGCGGCGAGGGCGCTGACCTGCCCAGCGGTGCAAACGGCACCAGCGATTCCTGGATCAGCGGCATGGAGGGCGACGGCAACTACCTGGCCCTGTCCGCTGAAGAGAAGGAACTGCTCCAGAACCTGAAGGCCCTGAAAGACAACGGCACCTTCAAGAGCATCATCGTTCTGATCAACTCCTCCAACGCCATTGAGCTGGATTTCCTGAACCCGGAGATCTGCGGCGAGGATTACGGCATCGATTCCGCTATGTGGATCGGCGACGTGGGCCAGACCGGCATCAACGGTGTTGCCCAGCTGCTGGCTGGCGAGCTTTCCCCGTCCGGCAGCCTGGTTGACACCTACCTGTACGACAACATGGCCAACCCCGCCATGTACAACTTCTACACCCAGGCTTATCCCAACGCAGCAGATTACAACCTGCTGACCGATGGCCCCGACGTGCAGGGTATGTACAGCGTGTACCAGGAAGGCATCTACCTGGATTACCGTTACTATGAGACCCGTTACGAGGATGCCGTTATGGGCACCGGCAACGCCGGCGACTACAACTGGTCCAACACCGTTGCTTTCCCCTTCGGCTATGGCGACAGCTACACCACCTTCGCATACAGCGATTTCAACGTGACCGAGTCCGCTGACGCATTTGACGTCACCCTGAAGGTCACCAACACCGGTTCCACCTACTCCGGCAAGGAAACCGTTCAGCTGTACTTCCAGAGCCCCTACACCGATTACGACAAGGCCAACGGCATTGAGAAGGCTTCTGCCGAGCTGTGCGGCTTTGCCAAGACCGATATCCTGGCTCCCGGCGCTTCCGAGACGGTCAACATCACCGTTGACAAGAGCGAGCTGCGCACCTATGACGCCAACAATGCCAAGACCTACATTGTTGACGCCGGCGACTACTACTTCACCGCTGCCACCGATGCGCACAACGCTGTGAACAACATCCTGGCTGCTAAGGGCTACACCGTTGAGAACACCGACGGCCGCATGACTGCCGACGGTAACGTTGACCTGACCTTCAAGTGGACCAACGCTTCTCTGGACAGCACCACCTACGCTACCAGCGAAAACGGCACCGCCATCACCAACCTGTTTGATGAGGCTGACCCCAACAAGAGCAGCAGCGCTCCCGGCGAAGTTACCTGGATGAGCCGCTCCAACTGGGTTGCCACCTACCCCACCAAGCCTGCTGTGCTGAACGCAAACGAGACCCTGGCTGCAAACCTGGCTTTCACCCGTTACGACGGCAGCAAGGCTGACAGCGTTGAGATGCCCACCCTGGGCGCTGACAATGGTCTGGCTCTGGTTTCCATGATCGGTGCCGACTATGACGATCCCCAGTGGGATACCCTGCTGGATCAGCTGACCTTCAACGAGATGGTCAACACCATCACCTTGGGCTTCCACAACACTGCCGCTGTTGAATCCATCGGCAAGACCCGCACCAAAGACGAAAACGGCCCGCAGGGCCTGACCGCAGCACTGACCGGCGGCGCTTCCGCTATGTGCTACACCTCCGAAGACGTTATGGCTGCTACCTTCAACGTTGACCTGATCAACGATGTGGGCCGCTGCATTGGCGAAGACTGCCTGGCCATGGGTTACTCTGGTCTGTATGGCCCCGGCATCAACATGCACCGCACCGCTTACTCTGGCCGTAACTTTGAGTACTATGCTTCCGATCCGTTCGTTGCCGGCACCATCTGCGCTGCCGAAGTCAACGGCATCCAGTCCAAGGGCGTTTACGTTTACCTGAAGCACGTTGCCCTGAACGACTCTGAATCCAGCCGCCGCGGCGTGAACACCTGGCTGAACGAGCAGGCTGCCCGCGAAATCTACCTGGAAGTTGCCGACAAGGCCGTCACCGATGGCGGTGCCTGGAGCGTTATGACCGGCTTTAACCGCTGGGGCGCTTACTGGTGCGGCGCTTACGATAACCTGCTGACCGGCTTCCTGCGTGACGAGCTGGGCATGCGCGGCATGATCATCACCGACTACTCCGGTTCCAGCAAGTACATGGATCTGGCCGATGGCCTGATCGCCGGTTCCGATATCTGGGACAGCCCGGATCCGACCATCCATACCACCCTGGCTCCGAAGTACGAGAACGATGCTTACATCGTGACCGAAATGCGCGAAGCCATGCACAAGATCCTGTACACCGTTGCCAACTCCAACGCCATGAACGGCTGGTCCTCCGCTGACCGCCTGAAGGTCATCACCCCGTGGTGGAAGACCGCCCTGTACGCTCTGGACACCGTTCTGGCTGTTCTGACCGTGCTGTGCATCTGGCGCCTGGTTGTTGCCATCAAGCGCAAAAAGACCTGGACTGCTGAGCAGGCTGCCAACACCGCAAGCGCTCAGAACCAGCAGTAAGGTTTAACCCCGCACTATCCCCCTTTTTGAATCGTTTATGCCCCCGCCCGTTTCGGGGCGGGGGTCTTTGTTATGAAAGGAGAATGCCCCCATGAGTGAACAAAACTCTGCGGCGTCTGCCAGCGTCAACCGCGCCAAGCCTTACCAGCTGATGCTGTTCCCGCTCAACAACGGCGCTACCAACGTGTACTATGTTCTGGTGCTTTCCTACATTGCCACTTTCGGCAGCAAGGTTCTGGCCCTGAGCATGATCTTTGCCTCCGTGATGGTCACCGGCATGCGTCTGTTTGACGCCATCACCGACCCCATCATCGGTGCCCTGATGGACCGTACCAACGGCAAGTTCGGCAAGTTCCGCCCGTTTATGGTCATCGGCAACCTCATCATGGCTGTCAGCATCCTGGTGCTGTACTGCCTGACCCCGCTGATCCCTGCTTCCATGGAATGGGCACGTTACGTTGCCTTTGTGGGCCTGTACGCCATCTGGGTTATCGGCTACACCTTCCAGACCTCCTGCACCCGTTCCGGCCAGACTGTTCTGACCAACGACCCCAAACAGCGCCCCCTGTTCACCATCTTCAACACCGTCGGCTCCCTGCTGGGCATGGGTGCCATGCAGTTCTTTGCCCCCATCCTGGCCAAAAACTATGAAGGCGGTTACGCTTCCGCCGGTTTCTTCCGCACTCTGGCTCCTGTCGGCATCGTGATTTCCATCGCCCTGACCATCCTGGCTGTCATCGGCATCTGGGAAAAGGACCAGCCGAAGTACTTTGGCATCGGCGGCCAGAAAACCGAAAAGATCAAGGTTTCCGAGTATGTTGCCATCATCAAGGGCAACAACCCCATGCAGCGCCTGATGGTGGCTGGCGCAGGCTGCAAGCTGGCACTTTCCATTGCCACCAACACCACTGTTCTGTGCATGCTGTACGGCTGCATGATGGGCAACTATGACGGCCTGTACCTGCCCATGATGGTTCTGGGCTATGTGTTCAGTGTTCCCTTCTTCCTGCTCACTGTGCGCACCAGCCAGAAGAAAGGCCAGAAGGCCAGCCTGATGCGCTATGTCAGCGTTGCGCTGATCTGCTATGTCGGCGTTCTGGTTCTGCTGCTCCTGTGGGGCAAGAGCGATGCCTTCACCCTGTCTCTGATGGCGGACGGCAAGGTTTCCATCAACATTTACACCATCCTGTTCATCGCCCTGTTCGGCATTGGCTATGGCGCTTATTACGCTACCGCCGATATGCCCATCCCCATGGTTGCCGACTGCTCTGACTATGAGACTTACATCTCCGGCAAGTACATCCCCGGCATCATGGGCACCCTGTTCAGCCTGGTTGACAAGCTGGTTTCCAGCCTGTCTGCTACCGTGGTCGGCGTGGCCGTCAGCTTTATCGGCCTTGACAGCCTGCCCACCCAGTACGATCCGTACACCCCCGGCATGAACGTGGTTGTTATCGTTCTGTTCTGCGTCATCCCCATGATCGCATGGGCTGCTACCCTGCTCGCCATGAAGAACTACAGCCTGACTGGCGAAAAGATGAAAGAGATCCAGGCCGTCAACGCCTGCCGCCGCGATGCTGTCGCCAACGGCATGAGCCTGGAAGACGCCATGCAGAAATGGCAGACCATGGACCAGCTGCCGGCCGAGTACCGCGCAAACTAATTTTGCTGTTTTCTCCTCCTCTGTTACCGGTTTGATTGCACCGGTTATTTACCCGAAGCACCGGGTGCCCTATGGCACCCGGTGTTTTGTTTTGCTGCAGTCATGACCCCCGGCCAAGCCGGGGGCTTGAGAAAGCCCTAGAAGGGCACATTACAGACAACGCCCCTCAAGGGGCCTCGAACGGTTCGGCCAACTGCATTGCCGACTCGTGGCAGGCCCCTTAAGGGGCGTTTTACTTATGCCTTGGTATTCTTGCTACCCGTAAACGGGTCAA
>CAVFVI010000038.1:0-30353 GCA_963626055.1 Acutalibacteraceae bacterium | reverse complement strand
GCTGATTGTTTTGATGATAGATTTGTTTAAGTTTGTTGCGAAATTTTTGAGATAGAGGCAAAATTTAGGTTGGCGGCGGGGTGAGGACACCCCGCCCTACGGATAGGGCATGGTGTGTTGCGGATTTTTCATGTGAGATGTGACAGGGGAAGCGGCGTGGTCGGGTGACCACGCCCTACAGAGTGTTTTTATGTTTTCGTTCAATTATAAGATGTTGTGTAGGGAACGGGATATTGTCAAGCGTAACATAGGTATCCCCGGTTTAAGAGCCGGGAGTTTCAAGCCCGGTTAATCTTCGAAACACGTCTATGGACACAGGGAATGTTCTGGGAGATTGGGAGGATTCCGTTTTTGAGGGATATAGTTTGTGGGGGGCGGAACGGTCAAGACCGTTCCCTACGGATGGGGAGAAGGTAGCAATAAAATTTTAAGGTTGTATATAGAGAAAAGTATGCGTGCGGGCCGATGGCGAGCATCGGCCCCTACAAATGGGTAAGGGTACCCCGCCATATGGGCTATGTTTCGCCCCGGCGCGATGGGGGCATCGCGCCCTACAAAGCACTTTGAGGGCAAACAAATCTCTCCACCCCGCATTTGCGGTGCATAGTTGTATGTGCTATACTAAAAACAATCTATGGTGCAGCTGAAAAGTCGAAAATTTAGCCTATTTATACAAACACAGAAGGAGCAGCAGATGACCCGGATTGCGATTGTGGAGGACGAGGCGGCGGTGCGGGAACAGCTGGCGGGGTATGTGCAGCGGTACACCCGGCAGTACGGCACGCCGTTTGAGGTAACGGAGTTTGCGGACGGGATGGAGATTCTGGAAGATTACCGCCCGCAGTTCGACATCATCTTTTTGGATGTGGAGATGAAGCACCTGGACGGCATGGAGACCGCCCGCCGCATCCGGGAGCGGGACGGCGGGGTGCTGATCGTGTTCATTACCAACATGGCGCAGTATGCCATCCGCGGATATGCCGTTGGGGCGCTGGATTATGTGCTGAAACCGGTGCCTTACTTTGCGTTTTCGCAGCAGCTGCAAAAAGCACTGGGGCAGTTGGAAAAGCGGGAGCGGCATTACCTGGCTGTGGCGGTGGACGGCGGCATGCGGCGGCTGGACGCGGCGGAAATCTATTACCTGGAAAGCGAAGGCCACAAGGTACATTTTTACACCGAAAAAGAAGATTTTGTGGTGCCGGGCACCCTGAAAAACTATGAGGAAAAGCTGGCGGGCCGGGCGTTTGCGCGGTGCAACAGCGGATATCTGGTCAATCTGGCGCAGGTTTCCGGCGTGCAGCAGGATGTTGTGCAGGTCGGCCCGTATACGCTGCAGATCAGCCGCCCGCGGCGCAAAGCCTTTATGGCGGAGCTGACGGATTACATTGGGGGTGCGGGACAGTGACGACATTGCCGGATATCCCCCGCCTGTACACCGCATTGGCGGAAGTTCTGGCGGCGCTGTTGTATGCGCGCAGGCTGCCGCCGCGGCTGGACCAGCGCGTGATCTGGGGTGTGGAAGCCGGTTGGGCGGTGCTGCTGGGAGCGTTTTTGCAGGCCACGCCCACGGCAGGCATCCCGCTGGAGTGGTGGATCCCCTGCATGGCAGCGGCGATTTTTTCCATGCTGTTGTTTTTGTGGGTCACACGCAGCATTACGCTGTTGGAAGCGGGCTATGTGTGCGCGCGGGCTTTTATTTTGGCGGAGCTGGCGGCCAGCGTGGAATGGCAGCTGCACTGTGTGCTGTGGCCGCAGCGCGGCGGGGCGGAGCCGCTTTCGCTGCTGCTGTTGGCGGTGGTGTACGGCGGGATTTTTACCGCCATGCTGTTTGTGGAGAACCGCCGCCCCGGTCCGACCGGGCAGCTGAAAATCACGCCAGCGGGCACTTTTGTGGCGGTGGTCATGGCGCTGACCGCATTTGCCGTGAGCAATCTGAGCTTTGCCAACGGCAGCGAAGCCAACATGAACATGTTTTACATCCGCACACTGGTGGACCTGGCCGGAGTGCTGATTTTGACGGTGCAGCACGAGCAGCTGCGCGAAGCCGCCCTGCACAGCGAGCTGGCGGAGCTGGACGGCGTTTTGCACCGCCAGTACGAGCAGTACAAGCAGAGCAAGGAGAACATCCGGCTGATCAACCGGCGTTACCACGAGCTGAAAATGCAGATCGCGGCCATCCGGGCGGAGCGTGACCAGGCCAAGCAGGATGTGGCGCTGGCGGCAATGGAAAGCGGCATCCGCCAGTACGAAGCGGAGAACAAGACCGGCAACCCGGTGCTGGACACCCTGCTGACGGCCAAAAGCCTGTACTGCCAGCAGCACGACATCACGATGACCTGCGTGGCGGACGGGCATCTGCTGGATTTTTTGGAGACAGGGGAGATCTGCACCATTGTGGGCACGGCGCTGGACAACGCGACCGAGAGCGTGGAAGCCGAGCCCGACCACGAAAAGCGGCTGATCCGGGTGGCGGTATATGCCCAGAACGGCTTTGTGATGCTGCGGTTTGAAAACTACTGTGCGCAGGAAGTGGAGCTGGGCGCGGACGGTCTGCCGCGCTGCAATGCCCACGGCGGCAGCGACCTGCGCGGTGTGCGCGCCGCAGCCGAAAAGCGCGGTGGCACCATGACGCTGCACTGGGAAAACGAGTGGTTTACGCTAAGGGTGCTGCTGCCGCAGAAAAAGTAACGGGAACGGCTGGGGCCAATATAGGCTCTGGCCGCTTTTTTGTACTGTTTGGCAGGGTGCACAAAGCGGACTGAACTTTGATTGTGAGGAATGCACAATGAATTTTGAAAGAAAAACGCTTTTTTGGCAAAATGTGCGCCCAAAATGGCAGTTTATGTAAAAATCCGTGCAGAAAAAGAAGTGTGTGATACAATACAATCAGACCAAAGGTTTGATGATATCGTCAACAGTGTGTTGGATATTGTTTCTGTCTGACCCGGAACGGATGGAAGCGAACATTTTGAAGGAGGAAAACTCATGCAAAAAAAGCAAGCCCTGCGTGGTTTATCGGCTGCCTGCTCCAGCCTGCTGGTGCTGAGTATTTTTGGCTCTCAGGCCGCAAATAACTATGCAAGCGATGTCAATAACTTCCTTGGAATTAAAACCACAGTTGTTAAGGATGAAGGAACCGGCACGGAGGATACGGACTATTACCCGACCGGGTTGTCCACAAATGACATCAATGATGTTGAAACTTTGAAAGAACTGGAAGCAGCGGCAGTTGACGAGAATGTGGCGCAGGAAGAAGAGGGCGCAGTTCTGCTGAAAAATGACAACGATGCCCTGCCGCTGGCAGAAGGCAGCAACGTGACGCTACTGGGGTCTTCTACCGTCAATGCTTATCTGGGCCGCCGTATCAGCGAAACGAACGGTATGGGAACCCCAGTCTACATGGCGTGGGCGGACGAAGAAAAGTATGCCGGCTATGAACCTTCCATCGGTTATGTTGAAGCGATGAAGTCTGTTTACAATGTGAACCAGACCATGATCGATGCATACCAGAACAGTATTGATACTTACCCTGGCCGCGGTGCTTACGATGACGACAGTGGGAAAACCGTGGATGGCAATGCCCCGGCAGAGTTTTACACGGATGATATGAAGTCTACGTTCGCCACTTACGGTGATGCAGCAGTTCTGATTTTCTCGCGTTATGCTGATGAAGATAACGACTTTAGCCAGAGCGGCGGTGTTGGTGGAATCAGCGAACTGGCATTGCAGCCGAACGAAGTTGACCTGTTGAAGATGGTCAAGGAGTACAAGGACAACGGAACATTCAAAAAGGTGATTGTTCTGGTCAACTCCAGCAACCCCATTGAGCTTGGTTCGATGGATGATTACGGCGTGGATGCCATCCTCTGGATCGGCTTCCCCGGTTCCGCAGGTATGCGCGGTGTGACCAACATTCTGACCGGCAAGGTAAGCCCGTCCGGTAAACTGGCGGATACATATGCAGTGGATTCTACCTCTGCCCCCGCTAACATGAACGCGGTTGACAATACCGGCGTATGGGAAAACGGTGAAGATATCCTGAACTATGTGGGATATTATGACAATGAATCCAGCTACAGTGGCAAGAAAAACTATGTGAACTACATTGTGGAAGCCGAAGGTATTTATGTAGGCTATAAATATTATGAAACCCGTTACGAGGACTGTATCCTTGGACAGGGCAATGCAGACGGCACAGCCGGTACTTATGCCAGCACCGGTGCATGGAACTATAACGAAGAAGTTTCTTACCCGTTCGGCTACGGCCTTTCTTACACCACGTTTGACCAGACGTTGGATGGTGTGACCTACAACAGCGATACTGACAATTACGAAGTGAAAGTGACCGTTACCAATAACGGTACGGTCAGCGGTAAGTCTGTTGTTCAGGTTTACGCACAGACTCCTTATGGCGATTATGAAAAACAGAATGCAGTTGAAAAAGCATCGGTACAGCTTGCCGGTTTTGCCAAAACTGGGGAACTGGCTCCCGGCGCTTCCGAAACTGTGACGGTTGAAGTACAGAAGTATTTCCTAGCCAGCTATGACAGCAAGGGTGCAAAGGGCTATATCCTCAGCGCTGGCGATTATTACCTGGCCGTTGGTGATGATGCTCACGATGCAGTGAATAACATTCTTGCTGCAAAGGGTGCAGCCAATATGACGGATGTTCTGGGCAACCCTGCTGCAGGTAATGCAGACAAGGTATACACCTGGAACGAGAAAACGCTGGATACTACGACTTATGCAAACTCCCGCGTCAATGAAGAGGTAAAGGTAACCAACCAGTTTGACGATGCCGATTTGAACAGCTGGATCGCAGATACTGTGACTTACCTTTCCCGCAGTGACTGGGAAGGCACTTACCCCGTGAACTACAGTGAAGTGGTTTTGAGCGTTACCGAAGAAATGATCAAGAAGCTGGCAGACTTCTATGAAAAACCGGCTGATTCCCCGGCAGTATCCGATTTTATTCAGGGTGAGGACAGTGGCATTACCTTTATCCAGATGAAAGATGTGGATTATGACGATGATGAAATCTGGGATGCGTTCCTGAACCAGTTTACTACAGATGAGTTGCTTTCTCTGCTGAATGCAGGAACCGAGGAAATTGCACGTCTTGGTATCCCGGCGGGCAAACAGGTCGATGATAACATCGAAATCATGTCCAGCTTTGTGGCTTCTCCTGACCAGACCGGCGGCCAGTACTGGGTATGCGAAGTTGTTACCTCTTCTACCTTTAATACCGAACGTTTTGCTGAACGTGGCCGCCTGATTGGCCTTGAAGTTGAATTCTGTGGCTACAACGAAAGCTGGTATGGCGGCGGCAACCTGCACCGCATCCCGTTTGGCGGGCGTAACCAGCAGTATTACTCCGAAGATGGCGTTCTGGGCTACTATGTCGGTGCCGAAGAAGCAAAGGCTATGCAGGATGTTGGCGTGGCATACAGCATCAAACATTTTGCTGGCAACAACCAGGAAACCGACCGTGAAAGTGTTGCTTCTTTCTTTACCGAGCAGGCATTCCGCGAGGAGGAACTGCGTGCATTTGAGGGTGCCTTTACCGAGGGCGGCTGCCTTTCCGTTATGACTGCTTTCAACCGCTTGGGCCTGACCTACTGCGGCTATTCCAGCGCTTTGAACCAGAACGTTCTGCGTGATGAATGGGGCTTTAAGGGCCACAACACGACCGATGCAATCGCAGGCTCCCTGTACAAACAGAACTGGGGTACCTCGCTTGCAGCAGGCACCGACTACTACTGCTTCAACGCATTCCTGCCGATGATGGGCGTTGTGGATGCACTGGAAGGCGTTGGCACTTTGATCAATAACGGCGATGGCTACATTCTCCAGAACTTGCGCCGTGCCGTTAAGAACACCCTTTATACCTGGCTCCACTCCGTTTCTACCAATGGCCTGTCCAGTACTTCTGTTATTGTTACCATTACCCCGTGGTGGAAACCCGCACTGACTGGCGTGATTGCTGTACTGGGTGTTGCATCGGCACTGCTGGTCGTTGCTTACATTCTCTCCTCTCGCAAGAAAAAGGAGGCCGCATGATGGCGAACAGTTTATCTATGAAAAATAAGCCTATTGGCAAAATATTAAGCGCTGCAACCGCGCTTTTGCTGCTGGTTACTTTGGTGGTTTATCTGGTATATACCACCGGCATGCACACTGTGAACTCAACAACCGTTTGCTGCGGTGTTCTGGCAATCCTGTGCAATCTTGTTTACTTTGGGATTGATAAGCAGATGCCCATTGATGTGATTGGTCTGCTGGAAATTGCAGCGGCTGCGCTGACTGCCGAATGCTTTGTAACGTTTTTGCGTGACAGCTTGAACAACTTGGCCGACCTGCTGAACGGTATTACGCTGTTCTCCGGCGGTACAGGCAGTGTGCCAATGATTTTCGGCCTGCTGGGTGCATTCCTGGTTCTGTGCATTGTGCAAATCGTAATCTGCTTTATGCGCGACAGCAAGTAAAATCTTGTAAGGGAGCTGTGGCGGAATATGCCGCAGCCCCCTTTTTGTTTGAAAGTCAATGAGAGGGTGGATTGCTTACTTATGCAAAATTCTATATTGAAAAAACTAAACCTTGAGCAAAAATGTGCCCTCCTTTCCGGTGATACCGTCTTTACCACCCGTGCGTATCAAAAGGCCGGCATCCCCTCCATCACCCTTTCCGATGGCCCGAACGGCGTGCGCAAGCAGGCGGGCGCGGCGGACCACCTGGGGCTGAACCCCAGTGTTCCGGCCACCTGCTTCCCCACGGCAGCCACCGTGGCGTGCAGCTGGGACCCCGCCCTGGGCGAGCAGATCGGTCAGGCAATGGGCGAAGAAGCCGCTGCGCAGGAAGTTGCCGTGCTGCTGGGGCCGGGCCTGAACACCAAGCGCAGCCCCCTCTGCGGCCGTAACTTCGAGTATTTCTCCGAGGACCCGTATCTTTCCGGCAAAATGGCCGCGGGCTATGTGCGGGGCATCCAGTCCAATGGCATTTCGGCCTGCCCCAAGCACTTTGCCGTCAACAGCCAGGAACTGCGCCGTATGGCGTCGGATTCCGTGGTGGATGAACGCACGCTGCGGGAACTGTACCTGACCGGGTTTGAGATCGTGGTGCGGGAAGCCAAGCCCAAAACCATCATGAGCAGCTATAACCTCATCAACGGCACTTACGCCAACGAGAACCGCCACCTGTTAATGGACATCCTGCGCGGGGAGTGGGGCTTTGACGGCGCTGTGGTAACGGACTGGGGCGGCAGCAATGACCATGCCCTGGGCGTGCAGAACGGCTCCACGCTGGAAATGCCCGCCCCCGGCGGGGACGCCGTGCGCGAGCTGATGCAGGCTGTGCAGAGCGGCAAAATTACCGAAGCGGATGTGGACGCCCGGCTGGACGAGCTGCTGACGCTGGTGTTTGATACCCATGCCGCCGTGCAGGCCTACAGCCGCACCTTTGATGCGGATGCTCACCACGCCCTGGCCCGCCGCGCCGCAGCCGAAAGCATTGTGCTGCTGAAAAACGAAACCAACCTGCTGCCGCTGGAAGAGGGCACCGAGGTTGCCGTGATCGGCGACTTTGCCCAGACGCCGCGATACCAGGGGGCCGGTTCCAGTGCGGTCAACTCCATCAAGGTGGATACCTTTTTGGACTGCCTGAAGCAAAGCGGGCTGGCCAGCGTGGGCTTTGCCCCCGGCTTTGACCGCCAGGGCAAACCGGACGCCGCCAAACAGGCCGAAGCCGTGGCCCTGGCCCAAAAGGCCGAAGTGGTGCTGCTCTGCCTGGGGCTGGATGAGATCAAGGAAAGCGAAGGCTTGGACCGCGGCGATATGCGCCTTGCGGACAACCAGATCGAACTGTTAAAAGCCGTGCAGCAGGCCAACCCCAACACTGTTGTGGTGCTCAGCGCGGGGGCTTCGCTGGAAACCCCGTGGCTCAAACACTGCCGTACTTTGGTGTACGGCGCGCTGGGCGGCCAGGCGGGTGCCGGTGCCATGCTGGACGTGCTGACCGGCAAGGTGAACCCCAGCGGCAAGCTGGCCGAAACCTGGGCCAATGCCTATGCGGATACCCCCGCCAAAGATAACTTTGCCGGGCCGGGCCGCATGGTGCAGTACCGCGAAGGGCTGTATGTCGGCTACCGCTATTACCAGACCGCCGGTGTGCCGGTGGCGTTCCCCTTTGGCTATGGGTTGAGCTATACCAGCTTTGCCTACAGCAATTTGCAGGCCGCGCCCAATGGCGTGACCCTGACCGTGACCAACACCGGCAAGTGCGCCGGGGCCGAGATCGTGCAGCTGTATGTGGCAAAACCGGGGGCGGAGGTGTTCCGCCCCGCACAGGAGCTGAAAGGCTTTGCCAAGGTGCAGCTGCAGCCCGGCGAAAGCAAGACCGTGACCATCCCGCTGGACGATAAGGCGTTCCGCTACTGGAACACCAAGACCGACAGCTGGGAAGTGGAAGGCGGCAGCTATGAGCTGCGGGTCGGCGCGTCCAGCGCGGACATCCGCCTGACCGCTGTGGTGGAAGTGGCCGGTACCGGCGCACCCAACCCCTATGCGGGCAAACATCTGCCGCACTATACCAGCGGCAAGGTGCAGAGCGTGCCGGATGACGAATGGACCACCCTGCTGGGCCGCCCGGTGCAGCAGGGCAAGGTTAAAATTGACCGCAACATGACCCTGGGCGAGCTGAACCACAGCCGCAGCCCGCTGGGCTGGCTGATCTGGCTGGTGCTGACCGCCCTGCTGAACGCCAGCTACAAGCGCGGCAAGCCGGACCTGAACGTGCTGTTCCAATACAACATGCCGCTGCGCGCGCTGGCCAAAATGACCAGCGGTGCCATCAGCATGGGCATGGTGGACGGCATTGTGATGGAACTGCAGGGGTTCTGGATCATCGGCCTTGTGCGGGTGATCGTGGAAGCTGTGAAAAACCTGGTGCTGAACGCACAGCTGGAACAGCGCCTGCGCAACAGCTGAGGAAAGAGAGGGGCTATTTATGCAGCTATGGAATAATTTTGCAGCAAAACACCCCGCCGCAGCCAAGTGGGTGCGGGAAGGCGGCCTGTTTGTGATCGTATCCAACCTGGTCACGGTGTTCAAATACCTGCTGCTTCAATTTTTGCCGGCGGCGTTCAGCAGCCTGCCGGTGGTGGATTTTGGCTGGCCGGGCATCCCGGTCACGCTGTTTGGCGAAACCTTCCAGTGGAACATCCTGGGTTATGATTCCGCCCACGGCGGCCTGCCGTACTTTTGCGCCTACATGGTTGCCATGGTGGCGGGGGAGTGCATCAACTTCCCCATCCAGCGCAACTTTGTGTTCCGCAGCAAGGGCAACCTGGCCAAACAGATCGCCTGGTATGTGGTGGCGTTCTGTTTGATCACCTGCATCGTCAACTCCATCAACTGCGTGTGGGTGGCGGTTGCGGGCCTGCTGGTGCCGGACTTTATCTATAACATCGGCACCACGGTGCTCAACGGCGGCATTTCGATGGTAATCTTCTTCTTTGTCAACAAGATCATCTTCCCGGAAGGGGAAGCCAAAAAAGTACAGGAATAATTTCCGCTATTGTGCGCAAAAGCCCTCTGCTGTAAAGGCAGGGGGCCTTTTGCTTTTGTATGCAGGTATGGCAAAGCGGGCGGCCAAATGGGCGCATATTTTGGCTGAAACGACTGTTTTGTACAAAATGCCTTTGCAGCGTTTGCGCTTTGGGGGGCAGTATGCTATAATGACCTATAATGTGTGTAGTATACCCTGCATACAATGCTGATAAAGCTGCCGCACAGGCAGCCAAAAAACAAAAGAAAGAGTTGATGGTTCTCCAATGGACGATGGCAGTAGTATATTTATGATCGCCGCACTGATTGTTTTGATCATGTTGTCGGGCTTTTTTTCGGCATCGGAAACAGCGTATTCCTCGCTGAACATGATCCGCTTAAAAAGCCGCGCGGAGGATGGCGATAAGCAGGCCGCCAAGGTTCTGGCCCTGGCCGAACGGTATGACAGCCTGCTGAGCACCATCCTGATCGGCAACAACATTGTAAACATCGGTGCGTCTTCGCTTGCAACGGTGCTGTTCAGCCGGTTGTTGGGCAACGCTTACGGCCCCACGGCTTCCACCATCGTCATGACCCTGCTGGTTTTGACGTTTGGCGAAATCACCCCCAAAAGCATGGCGAAGGAAATGCCGGAATCCATTGCAATGGCCTTTGCGCCGGCGCTTGGTGCCCTTGTGGCGGTATTTGGGCCGCTGAACTTTATTTTTGGCAAATGGAAGAACTTTTTGGCCAGCCGCTTTTATACCGATGAAAAGGATACCATCACCGAAGGTGAGCTGGTAACCATGGTGAGCGAAGCCGAAAAAGACGGCGAGCTGACCAACCGCGAAAGCGAGCTGATCCGCAGCGCCATTGAATTTGACGATGTGGAAGCCCAGGACGTTCTGACCCCCCGCGTGGACGTGATCGCCGTGGCGGACGATACCCCCATGGACGAAGTGACCGAAACTTTTGCCGACAGCGGCTATTCCCGCCTGCCGGTGTACCACGAAACCATTGATAACATCATTGGCGTGGTACATGAAAAAGACTGCTTTGCCGCCATGCGCAAGGGCGATGAAAACGTCAAGCTGGAAAACCTGATCGGCCCCACGCTGTACACCACCAGCGTGACCCCCATCTCCGCTTTGCTGCGCACTTTGCGCGAAAGCAAACACCATATGGCAGTTGTGGTGGATGAATACGGCGGCACCGCGGGCATTATCACGCTGGAAGACATCCTGGAAGAGCTGGTTGGCGAGATCTGGGATGAACACGACGAAGTGGTGGAGGATATCCGCCAGCAGAGCGACGGCAGCTGGCTGGTTGCCGGCGGCGCCAGCGTGGACGACGTGGCCGAGGAACTGGACATCCGCGATAAAGAAGAAATCGACGCGGTGGCCATCGGCGGCCTGGTGCAGGAAAAGCTCAGCCGCCTGCCCAAAGTGGGCGACCATTTTGTGTGGGGCAGCTTTGACGGCACCGTGACCCGCGCCACCAACCGCCGCGTGCAGGAAGTGCGCCTGGTGCGCCGCCCGCCGGAGCCGGAACCCAAAAAGCCGGACCGCCGCGACCGCGACAAAGACTGGGACCGCGAGAAATAATGTGAGAAAGAACCTGGGAAGAGCTGACTTCCCAGGTTCTTTTTTGTGGATTTTTGGGGTGGGTTCTGGTATGATGAAAACAAAAGAGATGGGGGGAATACAAATTGTTTGAACTGAATTTGCGAAGGACAGACGGGCAGCAGGACGAGAGAAAACGAGGTGTGCCGATGAAAATACAGTGCGTGTGGGAGCACAACGGGAATGACAGCATTGTTTATGCCGCCAATTTTGTTGGTGCGTTTGCAAGGGGCCGCAGCCTGGAAGAAGCAATGCAAAAAATGCCTGCGGAAACAGCGGCGTATCTGCGCTGGAAAGGGGACAGTGCCCCAGGAATGGCAGGGCAGCTGGAACCGGTAGTCGTACAGGAAAAGGAATCGGAACTGCAAATTTCGGATGCGGATTCCGATGTGCTTTTTGCGGCGGAAAAGGGGCCGTTGACGATGGCGGAATACCAGGCGTTAAAGGCACTGGCGCTGAAATCGGCCCAGGACTTTTTGACCTTGTACCAGGCAGTGCCGGACAAAAACAAAAGCTGCCTGCCGCTCCGGGCAACCTTTTATGGTCAGGTGCCCCGCACGGCGCAGGAAATGTATGACCACACCAAGAATGTGAACGACTATTACTTTGGGGAAATCGGCGTCCCGGTGGACCATGACGGAACCATTGCAGCGTGCAGACAACGCGGCTTTGAACAGCTGGAACACCAGCCGGACTATTTGAACAACACGGTTTACCGCGGGAGCTATGGGGAAGAATGGTCCCTGCGGAAAGTGCTGCGGAGGTTCATCTGGCACGACAGAATCCACGCAAAAGCGATGTACCGGATGGCTGTAAAGACCTTTGGCAAGGCCGCCGTGCCCAATGTGTTCTGCTTTGAAGAAGAATAAAGTGCAAAACGCCCCACATAATGCAGCGGAAAGAGTGCCGGAAGCGCTGACCGTTGCAAGAAATGATAAGATAGAATTATTATAAGGAGGAAGCCCCATGGAAGTACAGGAATTTGGCAGACAGAACCGCCGCAAAATTGTGCTGCTGCCCGGCAACATGATGTGCTGGCGTCAGTTTGAAGCAGTCATTCCGCTGCTGGAAAAACAGTACCATGTGATCGCTGTCAGCACGGACGGCTATGACGATACCGGAAAAACTACCTTTACCACAGCGGAAGCGATGGCCGAAAAGCTGGAACAGTATATCAAAGAGCAGCTGGATGGGGCCATCGACCTGGTGTTTGGCGAATCCATGGGCGGTGCAACGGCGGGTATGCTGTTCCACCGGAAGAACGTAAAGGTGGGCGCAATGATTTTGAGCGGCCCGCAGTACATGAACCTTGGCATTTTCAGCTGGGTGCTGACCGCCATTGTGCCGCGCAGCCAGTATAACCTGACCAAAAAGATCCAGTCTGTGGATAAGCTGCCCTGGATGCTGCGGCTGTATACCCGCGGGGATGACCAAAAGCTGCTGAACCAGTTCCAGTATGTGGCAAAGAATATCTCGCTTGCCACCTTGCAGAACGCCACCAGCGAAGCTTTGCGCCTGTACCCCACGATCGACACCTTTGCCCCCGAACCAGAAGCCAAAGTGGCCATCTGGTACGGTTCCAATGAGCCGAACATGAAAAAGGCGATGCAGAAATTGAAGCGCGCCTACCCCAACGCGCAGAATCACCCCTTTGCCGGGTACGGTCACGGCGATATCATCGGCCACCCGGATGTGATGGCAAGGGATATCATTGCGTTTATGGAAGAATAATGCCCGGCGGGCAGGAGGGCGGCAGGCTGCAACCCATTGACGCGGTAGGAAATGGTGGTATAATTAAATTTTAGGCTAATTATGAGTTAGGGCAGGGGGATCATGCATGATATATCTGGATTATTCGGCCAACACGCCGGTGGACCCCCGCGTGCTGGAAGTATACTGCCGCACCGAGCAGAACTTTATCGGCAACCCCAATTCCACCCACTGCGCCGGGCAGGCCGCCCGGCAGGAGATGGACCGCGTGACCGGGCTGATTGCCGCACAGCTGGGGGTGCTGCCGGAGGAGATCATTTATACATCCGGCGCAACGGAAGCCAACAATCTGGCCCTGAAAGGCATGGCCCGCGCGGCCCGGCATGTGGGGCGGCATATCATCTCCACCCCGCTGGAACATTCCAGCGTGGGGGCCACCCTGACGGCTTTGCAGCAGCAGGGGTATGAGATCGACCTGCTGAATATTGGCCGGGATGGCAAAATTGATTTGGAACAGCTGGAAGAGCTGCTGCGCAAGGATACCGTGCTGGTTTCCATCTGCGGGGTGGACAGTGAGCTGGGCACCGTGCAGCCAGTGCGGGAAATCGCCGCGCTGGTACACCGTTACCCCAACTGCCGCCTGCATGTGGATGCCACCCAGGCCGTGGGTAAAACAGCCCTCTGGCTGGACTGCGTGGATACCATGAGCTTTACCGCCCACAAGTTTTACGGCCCCAACGGCATTGGTGTGCTGTACAAGCGCAAGGGGCTGGTGATCGAACCCCAGATGAACGGCGGGGCCAGTACCACCATTTACCGCAGCGGCACCCCCACCCTGGGCCTTGCCGCAGCTTTGCAGGCAGCGCTGGCCCTTGCACTGGATGAGCAGCCCCAGCGCTGCGCCCATGTGCAGGCGCTGCACGATACCCTGTGCGCGGAGCTGCAAAAGCGGCCGGGGGTTCGCATCAACAGCCCGGCGGGCGCGGTGCCGCATATTGTAAATGTGAGCGTGGCAGGCATCAAGGCCGGGATGTTCCAGCAGGCGTTGAGCGGGCAGGGGGTATGCGTGTCCGTCAAATCGGCCTGCTCCACCGATGGCACGCCGTCCAAGGCGGTGTTCGCCGTCAGCCGGGACCGCAAGAACGCGCTCAGCTCATGGCGCATCAGCCTGAGCCACCTGACCACCGAAGAAGAACTGAACGGATTTTTGGCAGCTTTTGACTGCTGCTTGAAAGAACTGCAAAAGGAGAAATGACCATTGGAACGCCAGATGGAACCCTGCCAGCTGATTGAACGCAGCATTATCAAAAAATACCGCAAAGAGCTGTGGACCCCCTTTATTGTGGCGGTCAAGCGCTATGAACTGGTGCAGGTGGGGGATAAAATTGCCGTGTGCATTTCCGGCGGCAAGGACAGCATGCTGATGGCCAAACTGATGCAGGAGCTGCAGCGCCACAGTGATGTGCCCTTTGAGCTGGTGTTTTTGGTGATGGACCCCGGCTATAATGAGATCAACCGCCAGAAAATTGAAAGCAACGCCGCGCTGCTGAACATTCCCATCACGGTGTTTGAGACCGATGTGTTTGCAGTGGCCAACAACAGCGATAAATCCCCCTGTTACCTGTGCGCCCGCATGCGCCGCGGCTACCTGTACAAGAAAGCCCAGGAGCTGGGCTGCAACAAAATTGCGCTGGGCCACCATTTTAATGATGTGATCGAAACCACCGTGATGAGCATGTTCTATGGCTCCCAGCTGCAGGCCATGCCGCCCAAGCTGCACAGCACCAACTTCCCCGGCATGACGCTGATCCGCCCGCTGTACTGCGTGCGGGAAGAGGACATCATCGCCTGGAAACGCTATAACGACCTGGAATTTATCCAGTGTGCCTGCCGCTTTACCGAGAACTGCACCACCTGCGATAATGGCGGCGGTGGTTCCAAGCGGCAGGAAGTCAAGGTGCTGCTGCGCCGCTTAAAGCGGGATAACCCCAATATCGAGAACAGCATCTTCCGCAGCATCCATGGCGTTGCACTGGATACCATGCCCGGCTACAAGACCGAAGGCCAGGAACACAGCTTTTTGGAGCGGTTTGACCGTGTGGAAGCGGAGCTGCAGAAAGAGCTAAAAGAAAAGCAGAACCAGGAACCGGATACAACCGAATAAAAACAAACACATCCCCCGGCGGGCCGCAAAAAACGGCGCTGCCGGGGGATGTGCTGTTATATATTGTGATGAAATCAGATAAAGCGGCCGGTCTGGCTGGCGGGGGTGTGGCGGATGGTATCCGGCGTGCCGGCGGCCACCACCGTGCCGCCCTGGGCACCGCCGCCGGGGCCCATATCAATGATGTAGTCCGCGTTGCGGATCACATCCAAATCATGCTCAATGACAATGACGGTTGCGCCATGTTCGATCAGGGTCTGGAACACGCCGAGCAGAACCTGCACATCGGCGGGGTGCAGGCCGATGGTGGGTTCATCAAAAACGAACAGAGAATCCGACTGCGCTTTGCCCATCTCGCTGGCCAGCTTCAGGCGCTGGGCTTCGCCGCCGGAAAGCCCCGGCGTTTCTTCGCCAAGGGTCAGGTAGCCAAGGCCGAGTTCCTGCAAAACGGTCAGCCGCTGACGCACCACCGGCCAGTCGGCACAGGCGGTCAGCGCGGTGTTCACATCCATATCCATCAGCTGCGGCAGGGTGTATTTTGCCCCGGCTTTGCTGGTGTAAAAAATCTGCCCGGCATCCTTGGCATAGCGGGAACCGCGGCATTCGGGGCAGGGAATCTCCACATCCGGCAAAAACTGTACATCCAGGCTGATGCTGCCGGTGCCATCGCACACGGGGCAGCGCAGCTTGCCTGTGTTGTAGGAAAAATCGCCCGCCTTGTATCCGGCCTGTTTGGCGTCCGGGGTGGCGGCAAACTTTTTGCGCAGCTCATCATGCACATTGGCATAGGTGGCCACGGTGGAGCGCACGTTGATGCCGATGGGCGCGGCATCGATCAGCTTGACTTGGGTGATGCCGTCCGGCACAATAGAGCGCACATGCTCCGGCAGCTTTTGGCCGTGGATGGCAGCGTTCAGGCCGGGCACCAGGCTTTCCAGCACCAGGGTGGTTTTGCCGGAACCGGAAACCCCGGTCACAACGGTCAGCCGCCCTTTGGGAATCTCGATGTCCAGCGGCTTTACGGTGTGGATGGCGCTGGTGGAAAGCTGAATGCGCCCCAGCGTGAACAACTCGCTTTGCGGTGCCTGGGGGCGCAGGCACTGCGCTTTGCCCGCCAGGAACGGTCCAATGCGGGAAGCGGTGTTTGCCTCAATGGCCGGGATGGGCCCTTGGGCAATCACCTGGCCGCCGCCCGCACCGGCCTGCGGCCCCATCTCAATCAGCCAGTCGGCTTCGGATAGGATCTGGGTATCGTGGTCCACCAGAATGACTGAGTTGCCGTCATGGATCAGGTCCTGCATCACGCCGGTCAGGCCGGTGATGTTGGCAGGGTGCAGCCCGATAGAGGGTTCATCCAGCACATACAAAACGCCGGTGGTGCGGTTGCGCACCGCGCGGGCCAGCTGCATGCGCTGGCGCTCGCCGGTGGAAAGGGTAGCCGCAGCGCGGTCCAGCGCCAGATACCCCAGCCCAAGGTCCATCAGCCGCTTGGCAACGGTCTGGAACGATTCGCAGATGCTCTGCGCCATGGGGCGCATTTCTTCCGGCAGGGCGGCGGGAACCCCGTTTACCCAGGCAACCAGGTCGGAAAGGGTCATGCGGCAGGCTTCATCCAGCGGGATGCCCCGCAGCCTGGGTGCGCGGGCGGCGGCGCACAGCCGGGAACCGCCGCAGTCCGGGCAGACATCCTGCCGCAAAAACTTTTCCACCCGCTTCATGCCTTTTTCGTCCTTGACTTTGGAGAGCGCGTTTTCCACCGTGCGCACGGCGCTGTAATAGGTAAAATCCAGCTCCCCGGCCTGCTCGCTGTTTTTGGAGCGGTAGAAAATATGCTTTTTCTCAGCCGGGCCGTTGTAGACGATCTCTTTCTCTGCATCGGTCAGTTCGCGGAACGGCACATCGGTGCGCACCCCCATGGCGCGGCAGACATCGGTCATCAGTGACCACATCAAAGAGTTCCAGGGGGCCACAGCGCCCTCGTCAATGGTCAGGCTTTCGTCCGGCACAAGGGTGGCGCGGTCAACGGTCTGTACGGTGCCGGTGCCGCCGCATGTGCGGCAGGCACCCTGGCTGTTAAAGGCAAGCTCTTCCGCCGAAGGGGCGTAAAAGCGGGCCCCGCATTCGGGGCAGGTCAGCTCCTGCCCGGCGGCCACGGCCAGGGTGGGCGGCAGGTAATGCCCGTTGGGGCAGCGGTGGCTGGCCAGGCGGGAATACATCAGCCGCAGGCTGTTCAGCAGCTCGGTGCCGGTGCCAAAGGTGCTGCGGATGCCCGGCACCCCCGGCCGCTGGTGCAGCGCCAGCGCGGCGGGAACATACAGCACCTCGTCCACATCGGCTTTGGGGGCCTGGGTCATGCGGCGGCGCGTGTAGGTGGAAAGGGCGTCCAGGTACCGGCGCGAACCTTCGGCATACAGCACACCCAGCGCTAAGGAGGATTTGCCGGAACCGGATACCCCCGCAATGCCGACGATCTTGTTCAGCGGCACATCGACATCAATATTTTTTAAGTTGTGTACCCGCGCACCGCGGATCTCGATATGATCGATCATAGAAATGGCAGTCCCCTGTTGGTTGGATCGTGATAAAAGATAAAAATATTATACCACAGGGGCGCGGAGAAAACAAAAAAGCGGTGCCCCGCCCTGACCGGTTGGGGTCAAAGGCGGGGCACCGCTTAAACTATGCTGTTATTGCGGGGTAGGCAGATTTTATTCGCCGATCTCGACGCGGGTCACATCGGGTTCCTTCTTGGGGGCTTCCTTCGGGAAGCTCAGTTCCAGGATACCATCGGTGAACTTGGCGCTGACATCCTTGGGCTGCAGGTCGGTGCCAACATAGAAGCTGCGGCTGCAGGCGCCGGTGTAACGCTCCTGGCGGATATACTTGCCTTCGGGGGTCTTTTCGTCCTTATCCAGGCCCTTGGCGGCGCTGATGGTCAGGTAGCCGTTTTTCAGCTCAATATGGATCTCGTCCTTCTTGAAGCCCGGCAGATCAATGGCCAGCTCATAGTTGGTATCGGTCTCGCGGATATCGGTCTTCATCAGGTTGCGTGCATGCTTGCCGTACAGCGGGCTGCGTGCATTTATCATACCAAAGGAATCATCAAAGAAATCATCAAAAAGATTTTCACCAAAAACAGTCGGCAACATAAGTCATAACCTCACTTTGTAAAAATCTGAAATTTTATTTGGTGCCTATCCGGGAAGTCTGACCCTTCCTGAGCCTTGCGGCTCCTTGGCGGTGGTCCCCGGAACGCTCTTGCGTTCCGCACCCCCCCTCTTTCAAGGTACGCCTTTATTATAATTCCAAAATTAGCACTGTCAATAGCAGAGTGCTAATGTTTACAACCTATGCAATGATTGTTCACAAAATATATAATATTAGAATGCGGCGAAAAAACCGACATGAAAATAGAACGATTGCTCGATATAAAATTGTGGCAAGATAAAGCAAGAAACAATGCTGAATTTTGCACGACATAATAAATTGGCAGATGAACTTTGCGATAAACAAGGCTGTGACAGCGCTGGAATAGAGCGGTCGCAGTGGGAAAAGGCTGCCGGACGGGGCTGCCCGCTGCCCGGCATGGCCCGGCGGTGCGGCGGGAAAGCCGTAATTTTGAGGTTTTTGAGCCTGGCGGACAGTTTAACGAAAGAATAGAAAGCGGGAACGGGGCATAAGGTGAAAAATCAAAGATACGGCTTAATAAAACAAGGCGGACGGCAGCAGAAATCCCCCGGATGCCGACAAAAAATGCTTGCAAAATTTTGGCAGTATGCTATAATCCAGACAATCCAAACACGGAGCAGGGACAACGGGGTCCGCAGTGCAAAAGCTGCGGACCTCATTCTGATTCCGGAGCCAAAAGCATAGATAAAGAACAAAAGGGATTTTGCTTTTGCACAAAGGCGTGCGGCACCCGCTTGGCGGCGGGGCTGCACGCTTTTTGTTTGGCCGGTGTACCTGAACACCGATATCCGAGGGAAGAAAGTAGATTGAACATTACAGAAAGAGGGGCTTACGATGAAAAAGGCAACACGGGTTCTTTCTCTTACCATGGCGGCGGCGATGGCGGCAGGCGTTTTGGGCGGCTGTTCTTCCAGCGCACAGGGCGGCACAGCCAGCACGGCAGATACTTCCAGTGCCGCTTCCACCACAGCATCCAGCGCGGACAGCGGCAATGTGATCCGCGTTGGTGTGGTCTGCTCCATGACCGGCGGCTCCGCCATTTACGGCGAGGGCGCCCAGAACGCGGTGGATATGGCTGTGGAGGAGATCAACGCCGGTGATTCCGGCTACACGGTCGAGATCGTCAACGGCGGCAAGGTGGCTGACGATGCCAAGGACGCCAAGCAGGCCATGAACGCTTACAACAAGGTCATGGCAGATTCCCCAGCTGCTATTGTGGGCAGCTTCTTCTCTTCCGTTACACTGCCTATGGCGACCCAGGCTGCCAATGACGGAATGCTGTTGCTGGCAACCGGCGCTACCAACGTGGATGTGACCCAGAAAGGCTCCACGATCTTCCGTAACTGCTTCATTGACCCGTATCAGGGCAAGATGGCCGCCCTGTTCGTTAAGAGCAAGGGATTCAGCAAGGTAGCCGTGATTTATGCCAAGGACGATGACTATTCCAACGGCCTGAAGGACGCTTTTGTAGAAAACTGCGAGGCCAACGGCATTGAAATTACCTATACCGGCGAGTGCATGAGTACCGATACCGACTTCTCCTCCCAGGCGGCACAGGCCGTGGCTTCCGGCGCAGAGTTTTTGTATTATCCCTGCTTCCTGGATACGGTGCCGCTGTTTGTAGGCGCGGCGCGCAATGCGGGCTTTACCGGTACCATCATGGGCGGCGATGCCTGGGATGGTGCGGATACCACCGGCCTGGAAGACAAGTTTGACGACTGCTACTTTACCAACCACTACTCCAGCGAGGATACTGCCCCCGCCGTTCAGAACTTTGTGCAGAAGTACACCGAAAAGTACGGCACCGAAAGCCTGAACGCCTGCGCGGCTTTGTACTATGACGCGATCTACATGCTGCTGGAAGCTGCCGAAAATGGCGGCGGCACCGATACCGCAAGCCTGGTAAAAGGCATGACCGGTATGGAGTTCACCGGCGTTGGCGGCAAGATCAAGCTGGATGAAAGCGGCGACGCCATCAAGAGCATTGCGTTCAACACCTTTGTTGATGGCAAGGTCAAGTGGTCCGAAACGCTGGATTCCGACGGTAACCTGGTTTCCTCCGCTGAGTAACGTTTTTTAGATTCCCCCGAAAATCCCCCCAGAGCAAAGGCGCAATGGTGCGCGCGGCAATGCAAGCAGCCGCGCGCACTTTTTTATTTTTTTTGATTTCCCCAAAATCAAACATTCACAAAAAATGATAGGAAAGGTGAATGGACCATGACTGCATCATTATTTGTTCAGGGCCTGATCAACGGCCTGAACCAGGGCGCTATTTACGCGCTGATCGCGTTGGGCTACACCATGGTTTACGGTATCATCCGCATGATCAACTTTGCCCACGGCGATTTTATCATGATCGGTGCTTACACATTGTTTTACACCATCCCGCTGATGGTCGATGCGGGCATGCCCGCGTGGCTGGCCGTTATTGTGGCCGTTGCGGTGTGCGCGCTGGTTGGCGTGCTGGTTGAGATCCTGGCTTACCGCCCGGTGCGCAAGGCCGGCCCCATGTCCGCCCTGATTACCGCGCTGGCCATGAGTATCTTTTTGGAAAACCTGGCCATGGTGCTGTTTGGCGCCAAGCCACATAACGTGCAGGCCATCTTCAGCCTGCCCACCATCACGGTCGGCGGGGTATCGCTGCCGCTGAACGTGCTGCTGACCATCGGCATTGGCGTTGCCATGATGCTTTGCATGCAGCTGTTTGTAAAAAAGACCAAACTGGGCAAAGCGATGCGCGCCGTTCCGCAGGATAAAGATGCTTCCACCCTGGTGGGCATCAACGTGAACAAAATCATCACCCTGACCTTTGCCATTGGTTCCGGCCTGGCTGCAGTGGCGGCGCTGATGTACTGCTCCACCTACCCCCGCGTTACCACCGATATGGGCTCCATGATGGGCATGAAAGCCTTTATCGCCGCGGTTCTGGGTGGCATCGGAATTATCCCCGGCGCCATGATCGGCGGCATCCTGGT
The DNA here is from genome assembly GCA_963626055.1 of Acutalibacteraceae bacterium. GTDB lineage: Bacteria > Bacillota > Clostridia > Oscillospirales > Ruminococcaceae > Gemmiger. The sequence continues at coordinate 9,154 of CAVFVI010000038.1, read as the reverse complement.
TGGCCTGATTGAAATTTTTGTCAAGCTGTTTGCCCCCGGCTGGTACGAAGCCGTTACTTACGGCACATTGATCGTGATTCTGCTGGTCAAGCCCGCCGGTATCCTGGGCAAGAACACCGGCGAAAAAGTGTAAGGGAGGGAGCAAAGCAATGAGTAAAAAAATAAAAGGCTCCTATCTTTTGAACGCCGTGGGCGTGGCGCTGGTGTTTGCACTGCTGACAGGGCTGTTTGCCATCAATGCGTTCGGCACTTCCACCACCTATATTCAGGGCATCTGCACCACCGCCTGCTACACCATCATCATGGTCACATCGCTGAACCTGGTGGTTGGCTTTATGGGTGAGTTTTCCCTGGGCCATGCCGGTTTCGTTTCGGTCGGCGCGTATGTTTCCGCCATTGTATCCGGCGCGCTGGCAGGCAAGGGGCTTTCGGACCTGGGGCTGTTTTTGATCGCGCTTCTGGTCGGCGGCCTGGCCGCGGGCATCATGGGCGTGTTGGTCGGCATCCCGGCGCTGCGCCTGCGTGGCGACTATCTCGCCATTGTCACCATGGCGTTTGCCGAAATCATCCGTGTCTGCTTCTGCAACTTTGCCATCACCGGCGGCGGTAAAACGATGAGCGGCATCCTCAAGCTTTCCACCTTCCCGCGGGTGTTCTGGATCATGGTGGTCTGCGTTACCATCATGTACCTGTTTGTCCGCAGCAAATATGGCCGCACCGTGCAGGCCATCCGTGAGGATTATATCGCCGCTTCGGCTTCCGGCATCAATGTGACCTATTACAAGGTCATGACCTTTGCCATCAGCGCGTTCTTTGCCGGCATCGGCGGCGGCATTTATGCCCATTACATGACGGCAATGATCCCCACCAACTTCAACTTTAACTATTCCGCAGAGCTTTTGAGCGAAGTGATCATCGGCGGCACCGGTTCGCTGACCGGTTCCATCATCGGCGCGGCGTTCCTGAGCGCTTTGCCGGAACTGATGCGTGAATTTTCTACCTACCGCATGCTGGCTTACTCGGTGGTTCTGGTGCTGGTTATGCTGTTCCGTCCCGGCGGCATCTTTGGCCGGTGGGAGTTCAGCCTGACCCGCGCGCTGGGAAAACTGACCGGCCGCGGCACGGTAAAAGCAAAAGCAGAAAAGGGGGCCTGAACCATGGCACAACCCGTTTTGAAATGCCAGCACCTTGGCATCCAGTTTGGCGGCCTGAAAGCCGTGGATGACTTTAACATGGAAATCGGCGAATCCGAGCTGGTGGGGCTGATCGGCCCCAACGGCGCAGGCAAAACCACCGTGTTCAACCTGATCACCGGCGTGTATAAACCGACCGAAGGTTCCCTTTACCTGAACGGCGAGCGGATGAACGGCAAAAAGACTCACCAGATCGTGCAGGCGGGCATTGCAAGAACTTTCCAGAATATCCGCCTGTTCAAAAAAATGACGGTCATTGAAAATGTCAAAGCCGCCATGCTGGAAGAGCTGCCCTACAATATGCCGCAGGCCATCTTCCGCACCAAAGCATACTGGCAGCAGGAAGCTGCCGCCACCGAGCGCGCCAAAGAGCTGCTGCGGGTGGTGCACCTTTCCGGCAAGGAGGACCTGGAGGCTGACAACCTGCCCTATGGCGAACAGCGCCGCCTGGAAATTGCCCGCGCGCTGGCCACCAACATGAAGCTGCTGCTGTTGGACGAACCGGCTGCCGGCATGAACCCCACCGAGACCGAAGAACTGCTGGAGATCATTGATTATATCCGCCGCGAATTCAAAGTTTCGGTGCTGCTGATTGAGCATGATATGAGCCTGGTCATGAAGATCTGCGAGCGCATTCAGGTGCTGGACTTTGGCACCACGATCGCTTCCGGCACACCTGCGGAGATCGCCAATGACCCCCATGTAATTGAAGCCTACCTGGGCAAAGACAAAGAGGAGGAGGTCGAAGCGGATGCTTGAAGTAAAAGACCTTCATGTAAATTACGGCGCGGTACACGCGCTGAACGGCATATCGCTGCATGTGGATGACGGCGAGATCGTATCACTGATCGGTGCTAACGGTGCGGGCAAAACCACCACCCTGCGCACCATTACCGGGCTGGAAAAAGCCGCATCCGGCAGCGTGACGTTTGACGGGCACGACCTGCGCAAAGCGGAACCCAGCAAGATCATTACCTACAAGCTGGCCCATGTGCCGGAGGGGCGGCATATCTTCCCCCAGATGACGGTGGAAGAAAACCTGGAAATGGGTGCTTACGCCGACCCGGCCGGGATGGAAGAAACCATGAAGGATGTATACAAGCGCTTCCCCCGGTTGGATGAGCGCCGCCGCCAGCTGGCGGGCACCCTTTCCGGCGGCGAGCAGCAGATGCTGGCCGTTGGCCGCGCCCTGATGGCAAAGCCCAAAATGATCCTGATGGATGAACCTTCGATGGGCCTTTCGCCCCTGCTGGTCAAAGAGATCTTTGCCATCATTCAGGAAGTGAACAAACAGGGCATCACGATCCTGCTGGTGGAACAAAACGCAAAGATGGCGCTGGCCATCTCGGACCGCGCCTATGTGCTGGAAACCGGCAATATCAGCATTGAGGGCAACGCCGCGGATCTGCTGAACGACCCGCGCGTGAAAAAAGCCTATCTGGGCCAGTAAGGAGGGGTGGAAAGATGTATCCCAATTATCCGTATTTTGCAGTCGCCATTACCCGCACCTGCGGTTCGGGCGGCGGCAGCTACATTGGCAAGCAGCTGGCAAAGGCATTTGACATCGACCTGTATGACCGCAAGCTGTTGCGCCTTGCCTCAGAGGACAGCGGCATCAGCGAAGAAATTTTTGCCCGCGCCGATGAGAACACCCGCAAAACCATGCTGTACCGTGTTTCGGAACGGGTGTATGACGGCAGCACCATCCCGCCGGAAAGCGGCAACTTTATCAGCGATGAAAACCTGTTCAACTATCAGGCCAAGGTGCTGCGGGAGCTGCTGAACGAGGAAAGCTATATCTGCGTTGGCCGCGCAGCGGACTTTGTTCTGCGGGATAAGCCCAATGTGCTGACGGTGTATGTGGATGCCCCCTATGACTGGCGTGTGGAGCGCGAGATGAAGCGCCAGGGCATTGGCAGCAGCCAGGCCAAGCACTATATTGACAAGCTGGACCGCTACCGCGAAAGCTATTACAAGTACCACACCGGCCGCCAGTGGAAGCGGGTAGAAAATTATGACCTCTGCCTGGATTCCGCCGCCATTGGGCTGGATAACTGTGTGGAGCTGATCAAAAAAGTGATCGAACTGAAATTTGATGTGAAAGCCAAATAAACGGCTGAACATAAAAGCAACCAATATGAGAGGAGTAAGGGAAAATGGAATCCATTGCATATTATGACGGGAAAATCGGCGCACCGGAAGAACTGATGGTGCCGTTCAACGATCGTGTTCATTTCTTTGGCGACGGCTGTTACGATGCTACCGTTGGCGCAAACGGCAAGGTGTACCTGTTGCAGGACCACCTGGACCGCTTTTTTACCAGCGCCAAGGCACTGGATATCAATATTCCGATGAGCAAGGTGGAACTGGGCAAGCTGCTGACCGACCTGCTGGCCAAGGTGGACAGCAAGATCAACTTTGTGTACTGGCAGGTCACCCGCGGCGTGGAGCCCCGCAACCATGTGTATGCGCCGGGCGTGCCGGGCAAACTGTGGGTTTCCATCCGCCCCAACACCCTGAACGACCCCGATAAGCCCATCCGCCTGAACTCCGAGGAGGACACCCGCTTTTACCACTGCAACATCAAAACGTTGAACCTGCTGCCCAGCGTTATGACTGCCCAGCGCGCCAAGCTGGCCGGTATGAGCGAAACGGTGTTCCACCGCGGGGATATTGTAACGGAGTGCGCGCACTCCAACGTTTCGGTGCTGAAAAACGGGATTTTCTACTCCCACCCGAACGATGAGCTGATTCTGCGCGGCATTGCCAAGACCCATATGCTGCAGGCCTGCTACCGCCTGGGCATTACGGTGATGGAAAAGCCGTTCACGGTGGATTTCCTGCGCGATGCGGATGAGATCATCGTGACCTCCTCCTCCAACTTCTGCCTGCATGCCTGCGAGTTTGAGGGCAAGCCCGCCGGCGGCAAGGACCCCGCCACCCTGAAAGCCATCCAGGACGAAGTGCTGAAAGAGTTCTATGACTATACCGGCTGCGAAAGCCTGTGGGGCTAAAAAGGGGGAAGGACACCATGACCCGTGACGAACTGGAAAAACGCAATGTAGGCGAAAACCTGGATGCCATCATGTGCCTGGACCCCCGCGGTTACGGGGTGTGCCGCATTTTGTACGCGGGCAGCCGGGCGTATACCGGGGAGCCGACCGCCATGCATGCAGCCGAAGCGCTGTGCAGGGCCATCCACCCCGGCGACCCGGTGTATATCCTGGTCGGGTTTGTATTGCTGCCCCACAAGGTTCCGGAGATGGATGGTTCTGTCAGCGCAATCCTGCTGGCACGGTCTCTGGTATTGGCCTTTGGGGCAAAGCCGATCATCGTATGCCCGCAGGACAGCGTGGAAGCCTTTAAGAAATGCGGCAGTGTGGTGGGCCTGCATGTGTACGAGGACCTGGACACCGCCATGGAGCTGCCGTTGAGCCTTGGCGTTGTGGCCTTTACCAAAGATAAGGCCGAAGCCCCCGCCCAGGCAAAAGCGCTGGCGGATAAGATTTTGCCCGCAGCGGTTATTTCTGTGGAAGCCTGCGGCGGCAACGCCAAAGGCGTTTACCACAACGCGGTGGGCAAGGATGTGACCGCGCTGGAAGCCAAGAGCGATGTGCTGTGGAACGAACTGCGCGCCCGCGGCGTGCCCAATGTGGCCATCGGCGACCTGGGCAATGAGATCGGCATGGGCACCATTGGGGAGCACATTAAAAAATATGTGCCCTTTACTGCCCCCGGCGAATGCCAGGACGGCTGCTGCGGCGGTATTCTGGCCGCAAGCAGTACCGATAACATCATCACGGCAACCTGCTCCGACTGGGGCTGTTACGCGCTGATGGCGGCGCTGGCCTACCTGAAAAAGGATATGGACATCCTGCACCGGGAAGAGATGGAAAGCGAGGTCATGCGGGTGCTTTCCCGCAACGGTATGATCGATATGACCGGCTCGCTGCTGCCGGGCGTGGATGGGTTTGATACCCGCATGAACGTTGGCATTGTCAGCATGATGCGGCAGTGCACGGCGTATGCGGTGCGGTATTCCCACAATTCGGACCACTGGTTCGGCCCGGTGCTGGCAAAGAAATTTTTTGAGCAGGCATAAAGCGGGCTGTGCTATAATAGGCACGTTGGCTTTGGTCAGAATTTTGTGTGCAACCAGCTCAAGCGTCTGCGGGCGAGCAATGCTCGCCCCTACGAAAACGTATCGGCTCAATATGTGAAACGATGCACAGGGATGGAAGAATATCCGCAGGGGCGCATATTGTGCGCCTGCCAACCTTTGAATTGTCTCGCGGTCCAAACATCCGCAGGTGGGCCTTGATTGCTCTTGCAAGATGCAAAGGCAAAGGCCCGACATGCGGGACGATGCAAGCATCGTCCCCTACAAATGGGGCTGGGGTGGCGGCATATACAAAACGATACATTTGCCTTATAGAGACCGTAGGGGCGCACATCGTGCGCCCGCTAACCTAAAAGGCACAACACACTTCTTGACCGGCTGAGCAATACCGGATGCAAAGGGGATTTTTGTTATGATCCAGTTTACCCCCGTGGGGGACAGCGGCGTGCTGGCCGTCTGCGGCAGTGAGATCAGTGAACAGGTGAACGCGCAGGTCATGGCGCTGGATGCCGCCGTGCAGGCGGCGCAGCTGCCCGGTGTGGTGGAAACAGTGCCCACCTATGCGGCGCTGCTGGTCACGCTGGACCCACTGCAGACCGATGCCGATACCCTGATCCCCGCGCTGCGCCGCCTGTGGGACACTTTGCCCCCGGTCAGCAGCACCGTGGCCGGGCGGCTGGTGGAAGTTCCGGTGTGTTACGGCGGGGATTACGGCCCCGACCTGCCCTTTGTGGCGCAGCACGCCGGGCTGAGCGAACAACAGGTGATCGAACTCCACTGCGGGCGGGACTACCGCATTTTTATGCTGGGCTTTCTGCCGGGGTTCCCGTACCTAGGCGGCATGGATGAACGCATTGCCTGCCCCCGGCTGCAAACCCCGCGCACCAAGATCCCCGCGGGGGCAGTGGGCATTGGCGGCAAGCAGACGGGCATCTACCCGCTGGCTTCCCCCGGCGGGTGGCAGCTGATCGGCCGCACGCCGCTGCGGCTGTTTGACCCCGCGGGCGGCGGAAAGCTGCCTTACGCGGCGGGGGACCACATCCGGTTTGTGCCCATCAGCCCGGAAGAATTTGAAAAAATTCAGAAAGAACAGGGGGCGGCACTGTGAACTTGCATGTGATAAGCCCCGGCCCGCTGACCACCGTGCAGGATGCAGGCCGCACCGGCTATGCCGCGCGGGGGTTCCGCACCTGCGGGGCCGCGGATGGTTACGCCATGCGGGCCGCCAACCTGCTGGCGGGCAACCCACAGGCAACGGGTGCTGCCGTGCTGGAAATGACGCTGCAGGGCGGCAAATACCAGTTTGACGGCGATGCCATTTTTGCCCTGGCGGGGGCCGATATGCCCGCCGCGCTGGATGGCCGCCCGGTGCCCGCCTATACACCGCTGCTGGCCCGCGCAGGGCAGGTGCTGACCATTGGTGCGGCCCGCAGCGGGCTGCGCGGCTACCTGGCCGTGTTTGGCGGCGTGGATACCCCGCCCGTGCTGGGCAGCCGTTCTACCGACCTGAAATGCCGGATGGGCGGGCTGGATGGCCGCGCGCTGAAAGCCGGAGATGTGCTGCCCATTGGGGCGGCACCCGCCATGGTGGAACAGCGCTGGCAGCAGATCTGCACCAAAGGGGCAACCCGCCCGCTGGGCACGGCGCGCACCCCCGCAAGGCCGTGGCGCTTTTTGGGCGGGCAGAAACTGCCGCTGTTCCGCGCGGTGCCCGGCCCCCAGACCGATGCGTTTACCGCAGCGGGGCAGGCCGCGTTTGTACACGGGGTATACGCCCTGACGGCAGACTGTGACCGCATGGCCTGCAAATTGCAGGGGCCGAAGATCGAGACCGTGAACGGGTCGGACATTGTATCGGATGGCATTGTGGCCGGTTCGGTGCAGGTATCGGCCAACGGGCAGCCCATTGTGATGCTGGCCGACCACCAGACCACCGGCGGGTATGCCAAAATTGCAACCGTCATCAGCGCTGACCTTTCGGCCATGGCGCAGCTGCGCCCCGGCGAAAAGCTGGCGTTCCAATATGTGACCGCGGCGCAGGCTGTTGCGGCAGCCAGGGCGCAGGCGGCAGTGCTTGACAAAATCAGGGAGCGGATGAAATAATGGACTTTGCAGCCATGAAACCGGCCGACCTGCGCGGGCTGATCCGCAAGGGCGAACTGACCGGCCCGACCACCGGCATGTGCAACGGCTATGCCCAGGGCAACCTTGTGGTGCTGCCCAAGGCGCTGGCGTGGGACTTTTTGCTGTTCTGTCAGCGCAACCCCAAAGCCTGCCCGCTGCTGGAAGTGGCGGATGCAGGCGAACGCACCTTTGCCCAGTTTGGCAAAGGCAGTGATATCGCCACCGATATCCCGCGCTACCGGGTGTACGAATACGGCGAACTGACCGGGGAATACACCGATGTGAGCAAATTCTTTGAAGAGCGGAACGACCTGGTCAGCTTTTTGATCGGGTGTAGCTTTTCTTTTGAATCAGAACTGCTGGAAGCGGGCATTCCGGTGCGCCAGATCGAAGAGGGCGTGAATGTGCCGATGTACAACACCAACATTCCCTGTACCCCGGCGGGGGTGTTCAGCGGCAATATGGTGGTCAGCATGCGGCCCATCCCGTACCGCCAGGTACCGGCGGCTGCCGCCATTACGGCGAGCATGCCCCGCGTGCACGGTATGCCGGTGCAGATCGGCGAGCCGGAAGCCATCGGCATCCATGACCTAGCCCACCCGGATTACGGTGATGCCGTGACCATCAACCCCGGCGAAACACCGGTGTTCTGGCCCTGCGGCGTGACCCCGCAGAATGTTGTGATGCACTCCAAACCGGAGTTCTGCATCACCCACGCGCCGGGGCACATGTTTGTGACCGACGTAAAAAATGTGGAACTGAAATATTAAGAGCAGATAGCAAAAACCGCAGGGGCGCACATTGTGCGCCCCTGCGGGGCAGAAGCATTGCCTTATGCCTGAAAGTGGAGGATTGAGCCATGCCGCATATTGATTTGAACTGTGACCTGGGCGAAAGCTTTGGCGCGTATACCATCGGAATGGATGAAAAAGTTATCCCGTTCATCACATCGGCCAATGTGGCCTGCGGTTTCCATGCGGGCGACCCGCTGGTGATGCAGCGCACCGTGGCGCTGTGCAAACAGAGCGGCGCGGCGGTGGGGGCGCACCCCGGTTTCCCTGATCTGCAGGGCTTTGGCCGCCGCCAGATGAAGCTGACCCCGGCGGAAGCAAAAGCCTGTGTGCAGTACCAGATCGGCGCGCTGAAAGCGTTTTGCGATGCCGCCGGTGTGCCGCTGCACCATGTAAAGCCCCACGGCGCTTTGTACAATATGGCGGGCAAGGACCGCGCGCTGGCGGATGCCATCTGCGCCGCAGTGAAGGAGAGCGCCCCCGGCGCGGTGCTGCTGGCGCTTTCTGGCAGCGAGATGGTCAAGGCGGCCCAGGCCATCGGCCTGCCGGTTGCCAACGAGGTGTTTGCCGACCGCGGCTACCGCCCGGACGGCAGCCTTGTGCCCCGCGGCACCCCCGGCGCAATGATCGAGGATGAGGACGAAGCCATTGCCCGTGTGATCCGCATGGTGACCGAGGGCAAAGTGACCGCCAACGATGGCACGGACATTGCCATCCAGGCGGATTCCGTCTGTGTACACGGCGATGGCCCCAAGGCCCTGGCCTTTGTGGAAAAGATCGGTGCGGCCCTGCAGGCAGCCGGGGTGAAATTGAAAGCGTTTTGAAAAAAGCATGCAGATAATACGTAACAACGAGGCTTTTTTGGTAGGGGCCGTAGGGGCGCACATTGTGTCAAGCGCAACATAGGTAACAGTAGGGAAGGAAGA